>NZ_VCJS01000022.1 GCF_005893125.1 Nonomuraea basaltis
GGACGGGGTGGTGGGCGGATCAGACGAGGGTGGCGCCGTGGACGGGGCCGTAGGCGGGTACAGCGGTATGGGCGGCGCCCGTGGTGGTCAGGCTGAGGGCCAGGTCGCGGGCGTGCAGGGCGTCGATGGCCAGGAAGGCGCAGGTCGGGCCCGAGCCGGAGACGATCGCTCCCAGGGCGCCATGCTGGCGGCCCGCGTCGAGGGTCGGGGCGAGCTCCGGGCGCAGGTTGAGGGCGGCGACCTGGAGGTCGTTGCTCAGGTGAGAGCCCAGGGCGTAGGCGTCGCCGGTGCCGAGGGCCTCCAGCAGCGAGTCGTTCGGCTGGGGCCAGGGCACGTCGGCGGCCTCGGCCTCGCGAAGACGGTCGCATTCGGCGTACACGCTGGCCGTGGAGAGGCCGCCGTTCGCCAGTGCGAACACCCAGTGGAAGGTGCCGCCGGTCGGCAGCTCGCTCAGTTGCTCACCCCGGCCGGTGCCGACGGCGGTGCCGCCGAGCAGGGAGAACGGGACGTCGCTGCCGAGGTCGCCCGCGATCTCCATGAGGTCGTCGAAGGGCAACCCGAGCCCCCAGAGCTCGTTGCACGCCACGAGAGCCCCTGCGGCGTCGGCGCTGCCTCCCGCCATCCCACCTGCCACGGGAATGTCCTTGTGGATGATCAGGTCGGCACCGTAGGTGCGACCGGCGTGCTTGGCGAGTGCGAGGGCGGCCCGGATCGCCAGGTTGCTGTCGTCGACCGGCACTTGGTCGGACCACTTCCCGGTCACCGACACGGTGATCGACTCGGACTCCTTCGCCACCACCTCGTCGAAGATCGATACGGCGTGGAAGACGTTGACCAGGTCGTGGTAGCCATCTTCCCTGAGCGGGCCGACAGAAAGCTGCACGTTGACCTTCGCGGGCACACGTACGGTCACCGAACTCATTGATCTTCTGCCACTTTCATCGCTTGCCGGGGTCAAGGACACTCGATGTTATCCGCGCAGGCAGCCCTGACATGCGGTTCTCGAAATATGACTTACGGAACGACCGATTCCCCAGCACGCAGAGTCAAGTTGGCGGTGGTTTGCCGCTCCCCTTATCGGTAACGACGAGTGACCCCACCGGCGTCCGATAGGTGGAATTCGATGGACGGGGCTGGCGTGCGATTGCCAACCTGGGAACGACGTTGGGGTTTCGGTCTAGGAGGGGCGCGTTGTCCGAGGTGACGGTTGTCGAGGTGCCGCAGTGGCGGGGGTCCGGGTCGCGTACGGCGGAGCGCCTTCGCGAGGGGGCTCGGCTGCTCGCCGACATGGTGGAAGGGGCTCGTCGGGTGTGTGTTGACGTCGATGACGACAGCCTGGTCACGACCGCGTCCAGGGTTCGTACGGCGCTCGCGGAGGCTCGGGACGGGCTGCTGATCACTGCCGGCGGGGACTGCGGGGTCGAGCTGGAACCTGTGGCGGCGGCCAGGAGGCGGTATGGCGATCGGCTGGTCGTGGTGTGGTTCGACGCCCATGGGGATTTGAACACGCCGGACTCGTCGTCCTCCGGGGCCTATCACGGGATGGTGCTGCGGGCGCTCACCGGGGACGGGCCTGAAGGGCTGGTGCCGGAGGTCCCGCTGGATCCGGGACGGATCGTGCTGGCAGGGGTGCGTGATCTTGATCCGCCTGAGGCGGCATTCGTCGCGGCCAAGGGGATTCGCCGGTTGGAGGTGGTGGATGCCGCGCCTCTCGTGGAGGCGATAGCGACTGCCGCGGCCGGCGGGTCCGCGGACGGTGACGCCGTCGTCTATGTGCATATCGACTTCGACGTGCTGGATCCGGAGGTCTTCCGGAGCGTGGGGTGCCCCACCCCTGGAGGGTTGCATCCTGAGCGGCTCCTGTCCTTGGTCGAGGCCATCGCCGAGCGGTTCGACGTCGTGGGGGTCGGGCTCATGGAGTATGAGCCTGCTCGGGATGAAGATCGGGAGCTGTTGTCCGGGCTCGTCGCGGGAGTGGTGGATGCTTGCGCTCGCAGGTGAAGGATCTCGAGGCGGGGACTCCTAGCCCGGGCGTACGGTGCCGCGGAAGGTGGTGCGGTAGTAGGGCGATGTGAGGAAGTTGGTCTTCTTGACCACGTCGCCGGTCTTGGGGGCGTGGATCATCAGGCCTCTTCCCAGGTAGAGGGCCACGTGGGTCGGGTCGCCCGTGCCGCCGCCGAAGAAGAGCAGGTCCCCCACGCGGCGCGCGCCGCGCGCGATCCTGCGGCCCTGGCGGAACTGGGTGCCCGTGTAGTGGCTGAGGGTCACGCCGGCTCTGGACCAGGCGTAGAGGGTGAGGCCGCTGCAGTCGAAGCCTCGTGTGCCCGCTCCTCTGCCTATGCCGATGGTGGGGCCCTTCGCGGAGCCTCCGCCCCAGGAGAAGGAGACGCCCAGTTGGTCGAGGGCGGCCGAGGCGGCGATCTCGCCCCGGGTCGGCTTCTCCTTCAGGACCGCGGCCTGGGCTGTGCCGGGGGATGCGGCGAGGCCTGTGAGGAACCCGCCGGTGGCGGTGAGCCAGAGCAGGACGGTGCGGTGGATCATGGTTGGCCTCCCGGGGTCCAGCCGTGGGTGGGTTGAGGAGGCCAGGATCGTGCGGCGGGGCGCGGCGGCGCGGGGCCGAATGCGGTTCTGTGGAGGACGTTGGGTTATCCACAATCGGCCGGGCTCGGAGATTGCGTGCACTGCATGGCCTGGCGCACCGAGGTCGGCGACGACGATCTGGCGCATGGAGGCATGAAATGTCGTGCCATCAGGGGATTTCGCGGATGTACGGGACCCTTGGGGAGGATTTCATGCTGGCTTGGAAGGCGGGCTACCCCTGCCCGGGCATCACCCTGATGCAAACCGGAGTATGGGCACGGTTGCGGCTTCACGATCCGTAGCAAGGGCTCGCCGATGGCGGCCCCGAACCCCCAACCCACCGCTGCGTCCGCAGCCGGGTCGGGGTTCGCTGCCGTGTCGGGATGCCGGATCCTTGCGACCGCCCCGCAGGGGCGGCGGGCAATCGGGGGAGACATGCCAGTAGGCAAGAAGTACTGCATCCTGCGCGATCTCGGCGGGGTGAGCATGGCCAGTCCGTTCGACTCGGCGCGACCGACGATCGGGCCGTTGATCGAGGTCGTCAGCGAGCCGCACGTGGAGGTCGCAGAGCTGGACAAACGCGAGATCCGCGAGCTGGCCCGCGACCCCGAGGTGCGGGCGGTGGCACCGGTGATGCCGACGAAGCTGATCCGGCCGGTGGAGATGGGAAACCACAGGGAGACCGGCGAGGCCTCCACCGGAGTCACCTGGGGCGTGAAGGCGGTGGGCGCCGACGTGTCACGGTGCTCGGGCGCGAACGTCGTCGTGTCCGTCCTGGACACCGGGATCGACGCCACGCACCCCGCCTTCAACGGGGTGAACCTGGTCCAGGAGGACTTCTCCGGCTCGGGCATCGGCGACAAGTTCGGCCACGGCACGCACTGCGCGGGCACGATCTTCGGCCGGGCGGTGGCGGGCACCCGCATCGGCGTCGCGCCCGGCGTGACGAAGGCGCTGATCGGCAAGGTCCTCGACGACAACGGGGGCGGCGACACCGAGATGCTGCTGCGCGGGATGGAATGGGCGCTGCACCAGGGCGCCCAGGTCATCTCGATGTCCATCGGCTACGACTTCCCCGGCTACGTGCAGTCCCTCATCGATTTTTTGGGACTGCGACCGGACGTCGCGACCTCCAAAGCCCTTGAGGCCTACCGCGCCAACCTGCGCCTCTTCGACGCGCTGATGCAGCTCATCGCCCGCCGTGAGGCGCTCGGGGAGGGCATCGTCGGCACGATCGTCACCGCCGCCGCGGGGAACGAGAGCTTCCGTCCCGAGTTCGAGATCGCCGTCGCGCTGCCGGCCGCCGCGGAGGGCGTGGTCTCGGTCGGCGCCCTGGAGCAGACGCCCAACGGCCTGGTGCCCGCCGTCTTCTCCAACACCTTCCCGCAGATCAGCGCACCGGGAGTGGACATCCTGTCCGCGGAGCTCGGCGGCGAACTGGTCGCCGCGTCCGGAACGAGCATGGCGACGCCGCACGTCGCCGGCGTGCTGGCCCTGTGGTGGGAGGAGGTCATGAAGTCGCCGGTGCCGGTGAAGGCCGCGACGGTCATGGCACGCATGCTCGCGCACGCCTCCGTCACACCGTTCGCTCCCAACATGGACATCGAGGACCGCGGAATCGGCATCGTCCGCGCCCCCTAGCCCGTCCTGACCACTGGAGGCCGGCGTCTCTTGCCGGTGCGGACGGCGACGTCGGCCCACCGGCGTCCACAGATGGCCTCTATTCTGCTGTGGATGGGAGGAAGCAGGGTGGGGGAGGTGGTGGATGACTGCCATGGCCAGAAGGCGGCGGGGGTGAGCCGCGCCTTCCCCTTCAGGGCCGTCAGGGCTTGAGTTCGGCTATGCGGGCGAAGGATGTGACGTCGAGTTGCTCGCCTCTGGCCGACGGGTCCACGCCGGCCGCCCGGAGTATGCGCTCCGCCTCGGCCGCGCTGCCCGCCCACGACGCCAGGGCAGCGCGGAGGGTCTTGCGGCGCTGGGCGAAGGCGGCGTCCACCACGGCGAACACCTGCTTGCGCGACGCCGACGTGGCGGGCGGTTCGCGGCGGGTGAGGGAGACGAGGCCGGAGTCGACGTTAGGGACGGGCCAGAAGACGGTACGGCCCACGGGGCCCGCCCTGCGTACGTCCGCATACCAGGCGGCCTTGACCGACGGCACCCCGTACACCTTCGAGCCGGGCCCCGCGGCGAGGCGGTCGGCCACCTCGGACTGCACCATGATCAGGCCCTTGCGCAGGGACGGGAGGACCTCCAGGACGTGCAGCACCACCGGGACGGCCACGTTGTACGGGAGGTTGGCGACCAGGGCCGTGGGGGTGAAGCCCGACAGATCGTCGAGTGTGATCTTCATGGCGTCGGCGTTGATGACCGTGAGCTTGTCGGACAGGCCGCGGTCGGCGACGGTGATGGGGAGCTGGGCGGCGAGCACCGGATCGATCTCGACGGCCACCACGTGCGCGGCGGACGGCAGCAGGGCTAGGGTGAGCGAGCCGAGCCCCGGCCCCACCTCTATGACCACGTCATCCGGCGACAGATCGGCCACGCGGACGATGCGCCGGACGGTCCCCGCGTCGATCACGAAGTTCTGGCCAAGCCTTTTTGTCGGACGAAGATTTAGCTTATCCGCCAAAATACGTATTTCTGCAGGGCCCAACAGCCTCATCATCCAACCAGTCTCCCGCATCGAAGAACCAGCGATGGCGGATGGGGAGACCAAAGGAGAGGATGGCGTGGAACAGGAAGGGACGTCCCTCATGGAGCCAACGGGCGCCGCGCCGCTCCGCCCGACGGATTTGCGGGAGATCGGGCCGTACCGGCTGCTGGGGCGACTCGGCGAGGGCGGTATGGGGACAGTGTTCCTCGCTCGGGCGCCGACGGGGCGCTTTGTCGCGCTCAAGGTCGTGAAGGCCGAGTTCGCCAATCAGGAGGGGTTCGCGGCCAGGTTCCATGCGGAGGTCGAGAACGCTCGCCGGGTGGCGTCGTTCTGCACGGCCCAGGTGCTGGACAACGGCAACACCGGGGACGGGCGGCCGTACATGGTGACCGAGTACATCGCGGGCACCCCCATGTCCGACCAGATTACGAAATATGGGGCTCTGGAGCCGGGGCCGTTGCACGGCGTGGGACTCGGGGTCGCGGCCGCGTTGGCCGCGATCCACGTGGCGGGGCTCGTGCACAGGGATCTGAAGCCCGCCAACGTGATCCTTTCGCTGTCGGGGCCGCGGGTGATCGACTTCGGGATCGCCAGGGCGCTCGACAGGGAGACGGGGTTCACGCTTTCCGGGGAGCTGCTGGGCAGTCCCGGGTGGTGGGCGCCCGAGCAGGTACGCGGTGAGGCGGTCAGCCCGGCGGTCGACATCTTCGCCTGGGGCTGCCTGGTGGCGTACGCGGGTAACGGGCGGCACCCGTTCGGCCGGGGCGACCCCATCACGCTGGCCTCCCGCGTGCTGAACACCCCGCCGGACCTGGGTGCGCTGCCCGCGCCGCTGAACGAGCTGGTACGGCGGGCCACCTCGATGGATCCCGCGCTGCGTCCGACGGCGCAGGAGCTGCTGATCGCGCTGGTGGGCGGCAGTGCGCCGGCGGTCTCGGCCAATCCGCCCACCCTGGTCGCGACCGACATGCTCAGCGACTGGCAGCCGCCGCAGAACGTCGTCGACGAGCCCGACATCACGGCGACGTTCAGCACTCCGCCGCCGAGCGACACCATGGGCAAGGCGCCCAGCAGGCCAGGCGTTCCTGGCACGTCCGGCGTTCCTGGCGCCTCCGGCGTTCCTGGCACGTCCGGCGTTCCTGGCGCCTCCGGCGTGCCTGGCACGTCCGGCGTTCCTGGCGCCGGCAAGGGCCCCGGCAGCTCCGGTGCACCGGCGGGCGGGCCGGGCGGGCCCGGCCCCTCGAATGCGCCGGGCGTGCCGCGGCAGGGCCAGCCGTCCATCGAGGAGCGGGCGCGCGAGGAGGAGCAGGCGGCCAAGGAGGAGCTGGCCCGGTGGCCCGCCCAGGCACAGGGCAAAGCACCAGGTCAGGAGCGGCCACGGCTGCGCGGGCTGTTACGGAGGGACGATCGGAAGAAGGAGCGGCAGGCTCCCCCCGGAGGGCGGGAACCCCAGACTCAGCTGCCGCAGACGGCTCCCGGAGTGCCAGAGCCCCAGCTACGGCGAGGAAGCCTCGCAGCTCAGGTGCGGCCGCCGACGTTGCCCGGACACGAGCAATTACGGCAGATGGGGCATTCCGAGCAGCGCGCCGTCGACACCCAGCCCGGCGAGCAGGGCGTACCGGGCGCCCCGGAGCTGCTCCCGAGCGAGCCCGACACCATCGGCGGGACGAGGACCCCGGGCACCCGGTGGCTCATCGCCGCCGCGGCGGCGGTGCTGGCCATCGTCGTCACGGGTGCCGTGCTGATCGTCACGTCCGGCCGGAACACCGTCACCTCCGGCCCCGGCAACCCCTCCCAGGCCGCCGCCACGGCCCGTCCCAACGACGTGGGCCGCAGGTTCCCGCTGGGCAACGCGTTCGACGACCCGATCGCGATCGTCGCGGCGGCTCCCGAGTGCGGGCTGAAGGAGTACGAGGGCAAGACCGCGACCCAGGGCCAGCTCTGCGTGATCCGCTGGACGATGCTCAACCCGGGCGGCGAGCGCCGGGTGCTGATCCAGCCGGTCGTCACCATGGTCGACGACCGCGGCGGCGAGCACGACCCGGCCGCCGTCACACTGCCCCCGGCCATCCTGCCGGGCGCCCGGGTCGACAGCGCCTTCGTGTTCGACCTGGCCAGCTACCGCACGCCGGTGAAGCTGACGGCGACCATGCTCGAGAACGGCAAGCAGATCGAGGTGGCGTTGTGAGGATTCGAGCCACGCTCATCGCGTTCCTGCTCGCCACCGGCGCGCCGCTGCTGCCGGCCTCCACCGCCACCGCGGCGGCCTGCGCCGGGGCCGCCGACTTCGACGGTGACGGCGTGGACGACGTGGCGGTGGGCGACCCGTTCGCGGACGACCAGAAGGGCGCCGTGCACGTGCTGTCCGGCGGCAAGGTGGTCCCCGTCTCCGTGCCCGGCCTGGTCAGGGGCGATGCCTTCGGCTGGTCGGCACGCCTGGCGAAGGTCAACGGCGACGCCTGCGCCGACCTGGTGATCGGCGCCCCGTACGCGGATGTGGACGGCACCGAGGACGCCGGGGCCGCGTACGTCGTCTACGGCGGCGGCGCCACGCCCCCGCAGCGCCTGACCGCCCCGCAGCCGCAACGGTTCGCGCACTTCGGCTGGTCGCTGGCGACGCGGGGGGATCTGGTGGCGATCAGCGCGCCGTACGAGGACGAGTCGCAACTCCTCGACGTGGGCGCTCTCTACGTGCGCAGGGGCACGGGCGAGCTGCGCAGGATCAGTCAGGAGACCGTGGACGTACGCGGCAACAGCGAGGTGGGCGACCAGTTCGGCTGGTCGATGGCGTTCGGGCCGAAGAACGGCCTCGTCGTCGGCGTCCCTTACGAGAACGACGACGGCGCGGGCCGCCAGGTCGAGGCAGGAAAGATCGACTCGGGCTCGGTCGTGTTCATCGACGACGTGCTGGCCGCCGAGATCACGAGCCTGAAGCTGGACTCGCCGACCAACGCCTCGGGCGACAGGTACGGCTACGCGGTGGCGTACTCCGAGGGCTCCGGCTACGCGGTGAGCTCTCCGGGCCCCGGCTACGTGCAGCTGCTCAACCCCGCCAGGAAGCCGATCAGAACGGTGACGCAGGGCGGTAAGCAGGCGTTCGGGTTCTCGCTGGCCGGGTCGGCGGACGGCAGGCTGGCCATCGGCGCCCCGTACGGCGGCGGCGTCCGCATCGTGTCGTGGAAGAGCGCCGCCGAGGACCGGCGGGTGCCGGGAGGCGACGGGCTGTTCGGCTGGTCGGTGGCGTTCAGCGGCAACAAGCTGTTCGTGGGGCAGCCGGACGCGCAGCCGTACGGGAAGGTCGCGGTGGCCGGGCGGAACGCCGAGGCCCTCGATCCGCTCCAGCCGCCCAAGGGCGCCGACTTCGGGGTGTCGGTGTCCGGCTGACCGAAGCAGGGGGCGCTCCGGGCTGTACGCCTGCGGGTCAGCCCGGGCCTCGCACGCGGCCGGCGCCCGCCGGTTCAGCGTGCGACGGCCGGCTGGACCGGCACGGTACGCGGCGGGGTGACCGTGATGACCGTGCCGTCCTTGGGGAAGCTGCCGAGCGGCGGGCTCACCTGATAGCCGTCGCCCAGGTCGATTCGCTTCTGGCGGAGCACCTCGCGTACCGTGCGGGCGGTGGTGCGGGAGGTGAGCCGGGTGGCGCCGGCGACCACGTACACCTTGCGCTTGGTGTCGACGGTGAGTGACATTCCGGACAGCGGCACCTTCCCGTCGCGGGGTGCGGAGATCTTGCCGGCCGCCGGGGCGATGTCGAGCTCGGCGAGGGCGTCGCCGACGTTCGTGCTGGTGACCAGATGTTCGGTGGTCCGGCCGTCCACGGTCAGGGTGATGGGGCGGGCGCGGCGTACCTCGATCCTGGTTCCGTCGGACACGTCCTCCTGCGCCGCCGGACGTACGACGTCGCCGAAGTCCAGCGACACCCCGGCGTCGCCGAGCGCCTCGTGTACGGTCCCGGCGAAGCTGCGTACCGCCATGGGTTCGCCGTCGACGACCACGACCACGTCCTTGGCCAGGACCGACACGGCGACGAGCGCGCCCACCGCAACGGCCCCGGCCAGGCACACCACCGGCGTCCACGGGGAGCGCCACGGGATCGGGGGACGCGGCGCACGTCTCCTGCCTCGCACGAACCACCTCCGGTAACATGCCACCTGAGATGACGGAACGTAACTGTACGAACGCTATCCGTGTCCACGGCCTCTATCCACCGGTTCACCAAAAGATGGTCACCACTCGCCGAAGACCGTGACCCCGTTGGTGCTGATCGCCGCGCACAACTGGTCCGGATGGATGCCTTTGACCTCGGCCAGGCAGCGCAGGGTGAGCGGAATCAGGTAGGGGGCGTTGGGCTTGCCGCGGTGCGGGACCGGCGGCAGGTAGGGGGCGTCGGTCTCGACCAGCATGAGCTCCGCGGGGGCCACGGCGGCGGCCTCGCGGAGGTAGGCGGCGTTCTTGTACGTCACAGGGCCGGAGAACGACATGAAATATCCAGCTTCAACACACTTTTTCGCCATTTCGGCGTCGCCCGAGAAGCTGTGGAACACGACCTTCTCCGGCGCCCCCTCCCCGGCCAGCACCTTCAGCACGTCGTCGTGCGCGTCGCGGTCGTGGATGACCAGCGCTTTGCCGGTGCGCTTGGCGATCTCGATGTGCGCCCGGAAACTGGCGTGCTGGTCGTCCTTGCTCGCCCAGTCGCGGTAGTAGTCGAGCCCGGTCTCCCCCACCGCCCGCACCTCGGGCCGTCCGGCCAGCGCCTCGATCTCGGCCAGCACCTCGGGGGTCGCCTCGTGCGCCTCGTTCGGGTGGATCGCCACCCCGGCGTAAACGCCTTCCTGCTCCGCCGCCACCTCGGCGTTCCACCGGGACGATCTCAGGTCGTAGCCGATCGTGACGAGCCGTGACACGCCGACCGCCCTGGCGTCCTCCAGGATGCTGCGTACGGTGACCGCCGCCGCTTGCGCGGCCTGCGCCACCGGATCCCCCGACGACGCCTGCCGGTTGCCGACCATGATGTCGAGGTGGCAGTGACTGTCGAACACAGGTGCGGAAAGCGGCTCTGGGGCGGCGGGAATCTTGCTCACGCCATCTAAGGTAGCCGTCATGCGCTCCACCACCCGCGCGCAGGGGCGTGCGGGTGGCGCCATCAGCCTCAAGGACTATGAGGTCAGTCGGCCAGCCGGGCCAGCTCCTCGTCCACGACCTTCGGGTCGAGCTTCTTGAACAGCGGCACCGGCGGGGCGAGCGGCGTGCCCGCCTTGATCGGCCGGTGCTCCCAGCGGGCCGCCCCGTCGTACTCGCCGGTGATCACCGGGTAGGGCGTGCCGCCGTCCTCGTCGACCTCGCGGATCTCCGGCATGCCCGACCACACGTCCTCGCCGCCGAGCATGGCGTAGACCTTGTTGGAGGAGTTGGGCAGGAACGGCGTGAGCATCGTCTTGGCGTCGTCGACCACCTGCAGCGCGACGTGCAGGATCGACTTCTGCCGCTCGGGGTCGTCCTTGAGCTTCCACGGCTCCTGCTCGGCCAGGTATTTGTTGGCCTCGCGGACCACGTCGAACGCCTCGGTGATGGCGTTCTTGAACCTCGACCTGTTCAGCTCCGCGCCCACCGAGCCGAACGTGTTGCGCGAGCGCTCCAGCAGCGCCCGGTCGGCGTCGGTCAGGTCGCCGGCCTCGGGCACGGCGCCGAAGTTCTTCGCCGCCATCGAGATCGACCGGTTGACCAGATTGCCCCAGGCCGCGACCAGCTCGCCGTTGTTGCGGTTGACGAACTCCTGCCAGGTGAAGTCGGTGTCCTGAGTCTCCGGGCCGGCCACGGAGATGTAGTAGCGCAGCGCGTCGGCGTCGTAGCGCTCGAGGAAGTCGCGCACGTAGATGACGACCTGGCGGGAGGAGGAGAACTTCCTGCCCTCCATCGTCAGGAACTCGCTGGAGACCACCTCGGACGGCACGTCGAGCGCGCCGAGGGAGCCCGGCGTGCCGCCGCGGTCGCCCTGCCCGCTGTAGCCGAGCAGCATCGCCGGCCAGATCTCGGCGTGGAAGACGATGTTGTCCTTGCCCATGAAGTAGTAGCCGCGCGCGTCGGGATTCTGCCACCACTGGCGCCATGCGTCGGGATCGCCGGAGCGCCTGGCCCACTCGATGGAGGCCGACAGGTAGCCGATGACGGCGTCGAACCACACGTAGAGCCGTTTGTTGGGCTGGTCGCGCCAGCCGTCGAGCGGGATCGGCACGCCCCAGTCGAGGTCGCGGCTGATCGCCCGCGGCTGCAGGTCGCCCAGCAGGTTGAGGGCGAACTTCAGCACGTTGGGCCGCCACTCGCCCTGCTTGGACTGCAGGTAGGAGCCGATCACCTCGGCGAAGGCGGGCAGGTCGAGCATGAAGTGCTCGGTCTCGGCGAAGACCGGGGTCTCGCCGTTGATGCGGCTCTTGGGGTTGATCAGGTCGATCGGGTCGAGCTGGTTGCCGCAGTTGTCGCACTGGTCGCCGCGCGCGCCGTCGTAACCGCAGATGGGGCAGGTGCCCTCGATGTAGCGGTCGGGCAGCGTGCGGCCGGTCGAGGGCGAGATCGCGCCCATCGTGGTCTTGGGAAAGATGTAGCCGTTGTCGTAGAGACCCTTGAAGATCTCCTGCGTGACGGCGTAGTGGTTCTTCGTGGAGGTCCTGGTGAACAGGTCGTATGCCAGGCCCAGGCCGGTGAGGTCCTCGGCGATGACCCGGTTGTAGCGGTCGGCCAGCTCCCTGGCGCTGACGCCTTCCTTGTCGGCCTGCACCTGGATGGGCGTGCCGTGCTCGTCGGTGCCGGACACCATCAGCACCTTGTTGCCCGCCATCCGCTGGTAGCGGCTGAAGACGTCGGACGGCACGCCGAACCCGGAGACGTGCCCGATATGACGGGGGCCGTTAGCGTACGGCCACGCGACGGCGGTCAAGATGTGCTGGGACATATTCCTAAGCCTACGGGGATCCCCGTCCCCCTCGGACCGATTCCCAGTCCTCAACACGCGCCCACATGACTACCCGCCGCCCTCCCGTGCACAGCCCCATCCGGCCCGCGGTGCTGCCGTGGTGGCAAGGCGCGGTGGTATGGGGTGATACCGCTGTTGTCGTCCGGGCACGGGGTATCCAAGTGTCCGGATGTGCGGCTGACGCGCACCGGGGTGGGCCACGGACCTGGGCCAAGAATGCGCGCCGTAACGGCGGCGCGCCACTGACCGGTCAGCGGCCGTTCCCCTGGACAGACGCGAGCCGGCGACGGCGGGTGGCCGACCACGGCAACGCGTAAAGGATGGTTATCGTTTGGATTTTTCGCGGGAGATCGCCTCGGCCGCCTCTTCAGCGGCGGCGGCGGCGCGATCAAAGAGCGTCTCCCGGGTGCGGCGGATGCCGAGGATGCTGACGAAGAGCGAGGCGAAGATCGTCTGGAAGCTCACGATCAGCGCCGTGGCCGACGGCACCACCAGCCGCAGCGACTCGCGCGGGTCCAGCTCGCCGAAGCTGCGCACCTGCCAGTGCGCCAGCGACATCACCAGCCCCACCAGGCCGGCCAGCGCCAGCAGCCCACCGACGACGAGCCCCTTCTCCAGGGTCACGATGTCGATGATCTTGCGGATCCGCGGCGACTCCGGCAGGAACCCCTCCTCTGCCGCGTACACCTTCGTGAACAGCGCGAACAGCGCCGCCTGGAAGCCGATCACCACCAGCGCCGACGTGCCGACCAGGGTGTCGACGTCGAAGGCCAGCTCGCCGATCTCCACCGGCCCGAAGGTCAGCGCGGTCCCCGCCACCAGGCCGATGATCATCATGACCACGCCCGGGTAGAAGAACAGCCACTTCGGGCTGTAGAGCAGCAGGAAGCGCAGGTGGCGCCAGCCGTCGCGCCAGGAGCGCAGGTGCGGCGGGCGGGAGCGGCCGTCGGGCGAGAGCGTCGTGGGCACCTCGCGCACGTCGAGCCCGGACAGCGTGGAGCGGACCACCATCTCGGAGGCGAACTCCATGCCGCCGGTCTGCAACTGCAGCTTCAGGATCGAGTCGCGCCGGAAACCGCGCAGGCCGCAGTGGAAGTCGCCGATCGCCGACGGGAAGAACAGCCGGCCGACGAACGACAGCACCGGGTTGCCCAGGTAGCGGTGCAGCGGAGGCATGGCGCCGGGGGCGATGCCGCCCTTGAACCGGTTGCCCATGACCAGGTCGGCGCCGTCGCGCAGCTGCTCGACGAACGCCAGCAGCGAGGTGAAGTCGTAGGAGTCGTCGGCGTCGCCCATGATGACGTATTTGCCGCGCGCCGCCCTGATGCCGCCCATGAGGGCGTTTCCGTAGCCCTTCTCGTCGACGTGGACCACGCGGGCTCCGGCGTCGCGGGCGAGCTGTTGAGAGCCGTCCGTGCTGCCGTTGTCGGCGATCAGGACCTCGCCCTCGATGCCGTGCTCCTCCATGCACGCCAGTGCCTTGCGTACACAGACTTCCACGGTCTCCGCCTCGTTGAGGCAGGGCATGACCACCGTCAGTTCCACGCGTCTACCCTTCAGTTAAGGCTATTCCAGTGAACCATCATGCACTGTGCCCGAGCCTGCTCGGGTCAAGACCCAAAAACGACTGGCATTCTTTACAGCATGGTGAGCGCCGCGGAGATTACCCATGTGGACCACTCCGCTCCTGGCCGCGCAGCGCGCGCGCTGTCCTTCGTGCGCCGGCATCAGGTGTTCGCCGCGGCCTTCGGTGTCGGCGCCGTGCTGCGGCTCATCACCATGCTCGGCTACGGCCCGGCCATGTGGTTCAACGACTCCTACGAGTACGTCTCGGTGGCGCTGCACCCGCGGCCGCATCCGATCCGGCCGGACGGCTACAGCTTCTGGCTGATGTTGCTCAAGCCGTTCCACAGCTTCGCCTTGGTGAGCTTCACGCAGCACCTGATGGGCCTGGCCACGGCGTGCCTGATCTACGCGCTGCTGCGGATCAAGTTCAGGTTGCCGAAGTGGGGCGCCACGCTGGCGGCGGCGCCGGTGCTGTTCGACGCCTACCAGATCCAGCTCGAGCAGATGGTGATGTCGGACACGATGTTCACGCTGCTCGTGGTCGGGGTGATCACGCTGGTGCTGTGGAAGCGGCGGCTGTCGTGGCAGGCGGGCGCGGTCGTCGGCTTCCTGCTGGCGCTGACGTGGCTGACGCGCTCGATCGGCCTGCCGATCCTCGCTTTGGTGGTGCTTTACCTGCTGGTCAAGCGGACGGGCTGGCGGCCGATCGCAGCGGTGATCACGGCGTGCGCCATTCCCGTGATGGCGTACATGGGCTGGTTCGCCTCCGCGCACGGCAAGTTCGCGATGACCAACAGCGACGGTCTCATCCTCTACATGCGCACGGCGATCTTCGCCGACTGCGGCAAGATGAAGATCGACAAGTACAAAGAGGTGCAGCTCCTGCTGCTGTGCATCAACGACCCGGTCAGCCAGCGCAAGGACTACGCGCAGTGGTACCTGTGGGGCCAGGGCAACGGCGACGGCACGGGCACCGGCGAGGTGCTGCACCGGTGGGGCATCAACAAGAAGTGGAGCGAGATCACCAACGACGCGGCCAGCGCGTTCGCCACGCGGGCGATCCTGTCGCAGCCCGGCGACTACCTGCAGGTGGTCGTGCGTGACTTCTTCCGCTCGTTCCACTGGTCGCGGCCGATGTTCCCGGATCCGTCGACGTACGGCATGTACGAGTTCAAGCCCTACTACGAGATCGACGACAACGGCCAGCCCAAGCGGCTGCCGAAGTGGTCGTCGTTCCAGGGCGGCCGGACCGACACCGACGCGTTCAGCTACGAGCAGGGCCCGCCGGAGACGCGGATCGTGCACCCGTGGGCCGACATCATGAGCGGCTATCAGAAGGTGGTCCGCCTGCCCGGCATCGTGCTCGGCGGGATCCTGCTGATCGGCCTGTACGGCGTCGTGGTGCGGTGGCGCAAGTTCGGCGGCCCGGTGGTGCTGCCGTGGCTGGGCGCGGTCGGGCTGCTGCTGGCACCGGCGGCGACGGCGGAGTTCGACTACCGGTATGTGCTTCCGGTCGTGCCGCTGGCCTGCATCGCGGCGGCGATCACGCTGCGCCGCGGCGTCACTTGGGTGCGGCGGTCACCCAAGAGCGCATCAGCATCCGAGCCCACCACTCTGCCTGTGTGATCGTCTCGGCGGTCAGCACCGGATAGAGCCACCAGAAATTGATCAGCACGATGAGCGCGAACGCCCCCACCGCCGCGGCCCCGGTCGCCCGCCGGGCCGCGGGAGCGCTCTCTTTACCGAGGACGAGCCCCGCGAGCAGCACGACCGACAGCACCATGAACGGCAAGACGGGGATCATGTAGAAGAGGTACATCGTGCGGTTGTCGGCGATGGCGTAGTAGAACCACGGCAGCCAGCCGGCCGCGAACCCCAGCAGCGTCGCCCCCGCCCGCCAGTCGCGCGAGGAGACGTACCAGGCGATGAGGCCGACCATCGCGAGCGCGGCGCCGTACCAGAGGGCCGGGGTGCCGACGCCCAGCACGGCCTGGGAGCATTTGTCGGCCCCGCACGCCGACGGCGGCAGGTTCGACGGGTAGTGGAACGAGACAGGCCGCAGCAGCAGCGGCCACTGCCAGGGCTCCGACATGTACGGGTGGTATTCGTGCAGGCCGCTGTGGTAGCCGAGCACCTGGCTCTGGTAGGCGAGCCACGACCGCACCGAGTCCAGCACGAAGAACCCCGGCCCCGACGCGGTGGCCTGCTCCCAGTTGCGCCCCCAGCCCCCGGCGCCGGCGAACCAGCCCGTCCAGCTCGCCACGAACACCGCGGCGGGCGCGAGCGCCATCGAGCCGAGGCCGCCGGGCAGGTCGTACGACAGCGCCCCACGGTACGGCTGCCGCAGCCCCAGCGCCCGCCTGGCCCCCATGTCCCACATCAGGCTGAGGACCGCGAACGCGACCAGGAAGAAGATCCCCGACCACTTCACCGCGCACGCGGCGCCCAGGCAGGCCCCGGCCGCCAGCCGCCACGGCCTGAGCCCGAGCCGCGGGCCCAGCTCGGTGATCGGCGCGCTCTCGTACCAGCCGACCAGCCGCCCTCGCGCCCAGTCCCGGTCGGCCACCAGGCACGCGAACCCGGCCAGCACCCAGAACATCAGGAAGATGTCCAGCAGCGCCGTCCGCGACAGCACCAGGTGCAGCCCGTCGAGCGCCAGCAGCAGCCCGCCCAGGCAGCCGAGCAGCGTCGAGCGCGTCATCCGGCGCGCCACCCGGGCCATGAGCAGGATGGACAGCGTGCCCACCAGGGCGGCGGCGAAGCGCCAGCCGAACGGGTTCATGCCGAACAGCCACTCGCCGACGCCGATCATCCATTTGCCCAGCGGCGGATGCGCCACGAACGAGGCGCAGTCGTCGGGCTCGGGGCACTGCTTGAAGATGTCGAGGTTGCCTGCCATCAGGCGCTTGTCGGCGATGGGGTCCTTGGCGTTGCCCAGCATGGTGCGTTCGACGCCGTGCGTGAGCAGCGAGTACGCGTCCTTGACGTAGTAGGTCTCGTCGAAGACCACGGCCTTGGGCTCATCGAGCCTGACGAAGCGCAGGATGCCGCCGAAGAGCGCCACCAGGAGCGGCCCGGCCCAGCCCAGCAGCGGGGATCCCTGGATCGGCGGGACCAGCCGTTGCGGCGAAACCCCCCAGTTCCTCACGATGCGCACTATAGGCGTTTGTGAACCAGGTCATACAGTTCCCTTTTGGGGATGCCCGCCCCCTTCGCCACGTCGGCGATGGCGAGCTTGCGCTGCGCGCCCTCCGCGACCCTGCGGTCCACCTCGGCGACCAGCTCGTCCGGGTCCGGCTCGCTGTCGCCGGCCACGTGCCCGGCGACCACGATCGTGATCTCGCCCTTGACACCGGCGGCCGCCCACTCGGCCAGCTCGCCGAGACCGCCCCGGCGGATCTCCTCGTACGTCTTGGTCAGCTCGCGGCAAACGGCGGCAGGCCGGTCGGCGCCGAACGCCTCGGCCATGGCCTCCAGCGAGCTCGCCAGCCGGTGCGGCGCCTCGAAGAACACCATCGTGCGCTCCTCCCCCGCCAGCGCGGCCAGCCGGCGGGCCCGCTCGCCGGCTTTGCGCGGCGGGAACCCCTCGAAGCAGAACCGGTCGCTGGCCAGCCCCGACACGGCCAGGGCGGTGGTGACGGCGCTCGGCCCGGGCAGCGCGGTGACCGTGATGCCCGCGTCGACCGCGAGGCGCGTCAGGCGGTATCCGGGGTCGGAGACGCCCGGCATGCCGGCGTCCGTGATGATCACGACCGTGCGGCCCTCCTTGAGCGTCTCGACGAGCTCCTGGGCCCGGCCCGCCTCGTTCTGGTCGTAGTAGGACACGACCCGGCCCGAGATCTCCACGCCGAGGTCGGCCGCGAGTCTGCGCAGCCGCCTGGTGTCCTCGGCGGCCACCACGTCGGCGCTCTGGAGCACCTCGCGCAGCCGGGGAGAGACGTCGCCCGCCTGGCCAATGGGGGCCCCTGCCAGCACCAACCTGCCGTTTACAGTCACCTGACCATTGTGGCAGGGGATCCCAATTAGACCGTGTTTCTACGTTTCCCTACGTACCCACTCGCCTTGAGCCCCGTACGATGTCCGAATGGCGGTGACCGATTCCCCGTACCAGGCCTACGACAACTCGGAGGCCGGCGAGAGCCTTCCTTCGACGCCGTCCCTGCGCGATCGGGTCATTCCCCCCATGCGCGGCAGCGCGCTGTGGGGCTGGATCGGCCCGCTGCTGGTCATGGTGTTCGGCGGTGTCCTGCGGTTCATGAACCTCGGCCATCCGAAGGCCGTGGTGTTCGACGAGACGTACTACATGAAGGACGCGTTCTCGCTGATCACCTGGGGTGTCGAACGGGTCGCGATCAAGGACGCGGACAAGGCGATCCTGGCCGGCAACACCGACATCTGGCAGAAGTGCACCCAGGAGACGCTCGACAAGTGCGCCTCCTACGTGGTGCACCCGCCGCTGGGCAAGTGGATGATCGGCATCGGCGAGTGGCTGTTCGGGCTCAACCCGTTCGGCTGGCGCTTCGTCGCGGCCGTGATCGGCACGCTGTCGATCCTCGTCCTGGCCCGGCTGGCGCGCCGGATGACCCGCTCGACGCTGCTCGGCTGCTTCGCCGGACTGCTGCTGGCGCTGGACGGCCTGCACTACGTGCTTTCGCGGGCGGCGCTGCTGGACATCTTCCTGATGTTCTGGGTGCTGGCCGCGTTCGCGTGCCTGGTGGTCGACCGGGACCAGACGCGGGAGCGGCTGGTCACCTGGTACGAGAACTCGCCGATCTCGCCGCAGGGGCCGGGGCTGGGGATCAGGCCGTGGCGGATCGCGGCAGGGGTCTGCCTGGCCCTGGCGATGTCGGTCAAGTGGTCGGGGCTGTTCTTCGCGGTGGCGTTCGCCATCATGTCGCTGATGTGGGACTTCGGCGCGCGGCGGGCGGTGGGGCTGCGGCACCCGTACACGGGGGCGTTCAGCAAGGACGTGCCGCAGGGAGTCATGGCGTTCGCGATTGTGCCGTTCGTCACATACATGCTGACCTGGGCCGGCTGGTTCGCGACGAACACCGGCTACGGGCGCAACTGGGAGCGCGCCACCTCGGCAGGCAATCCGTTCTTCTTCGCCTTCGACTCGATGCGGTCGTGGATCCACTACCAGTGGCAGGTCTTCACCTTCCACAGCGACCTGGCGACCTCGCATCCCTACATGTCGGAGCCGTACCAGTGGCCGCTGCTGCTGCGCCCCGTAGCGTTCTTCTACGAGGGCAAGCAGAACGTCTGCGGCGTCAAGGACTGCTCGGAGGCGGTGCTCGGCGTGGGCACGCCGGTGATCTGGTTCGGCGCGGTGGCCGCGCTGGTGGCCCTGATCGCCTACTACTTCTCCTCGCGCGACTGGCGGGCCGGGGCCGTGCTACTGGCCTACGCCGTCGGCTGGCTGCCGTGGTTCTACTTCGCCCTCGCCGACAACCGCACGATGTTCCTGTTCTACGCCATTCCGATGGTGCCGTTCATGGTGCTGGCCATCACGTTGTGCGCCGGGCTGCTGATAGGTCCCTCCAGGCCGACGGCCTCGGGCGACATGCCGGTACGGCGTACCGTCGGAGCCGCCGTGGTCGGCGCCTTCGCCCTGCTCGCGCTGATCAATTTCTGGTGGCTGCATCCGATCCTGTCCGCCGAGGTGATCCCCTACACGGAATGGAAGGCGCGGATGCTGTTTGACAATCGGTGGATCTGACCCGCTCACAGCCTGATCAATCGTGCTTTCTTAGGGTAGTCACTTGCAAGACCCAATACGCACAGCCTTCGGTCATCGTCAGCACTGGGGTCGATACGGCAAACTTCGAGGCATGAGTGCACCGGATGTCGCCGCCCTTCTCGCCGAGTTGGAGCGCTCTCACCCGGAACTGGCCGAGGAGGCCAGGACCGCCGTCGAATGGTTGACCGGTGGGGAACCTCTGGAGACGGTGACCCAGCTCGATGTCTGCGAGTTCCTCTGGTACACGTTGCCGCTCAAGGTCGGCGGCGACCACGAGCGACTGGCACGCTCGCTCGGGCGGCTGCTCCAGCTTGGCGGGATGGAACGTTACGCCGCGTTGTGCGTGTCCCCCACGACCCTGAAGATCCTGCGCACTTACGCACGTGAGGGCGAGGACGCCGGGACCAGCGCCTACCAGCAGGCGCTCGATGCCACGGGCGTGCTCCCGCCCGACGTGCCGGAACTTCAGTGGAGCATGATCATGGGTCCGGAGGAGCTGGGCGCGCACATCGCCTGCTCCGCCGCTCTGGAGCTGGCCATCGTCGCCGGCGAGGCCGTCGACCGGACCGCCCTGACCCGCCGCTGGCTCACGGAGCCGCGCGCCGATCTGGGCGGCGACAGCTGGCTCAACCGGGTGCACGGCGAGCGGCTCAACCGCTGGGTGCTGGGGCGCGGCCCGGCCCGGCGGGAGCTGGCCCAGCCGTTCGAGGTACGCCTGCACGCACCCGTGACCCCGCAGCCCCTGCCCGCCCTGCACGGGCTGCTCTCACTGGCCGATCGGGAGGGCACCCTGCCGCTGCGGCTGGCACCGTCGCCCGAGGCGCTGCGGCTGCGCGAGCTGGCCGAGCGGGAGCTGGGCGCCATCAGCCGCACCGGCGCGCGGCTGGCCATCACCGACTACGGCAGGCGCCTGCTGCGCTCGCCCGAGACCATGTGGACGGCGGTCACCCGGCTGCTGCTGGCCAAGGGGGAGCACGAGTTCGAGGTGTCGGCCAGGGAGGCCGCGCTCATGTTGCTCGCCGACGGCACGCTGATGTCGCCGGCCCAGCTGCGCGAGCGGGTCGCGGAGGTGGTCGGGGGCGAGGGCTGGCATCCGGCCACGAGCCTGCAGGACGTCGCCGCTCCGGTGGCGGACCTGGTCGCCCAGCTCACCGCGCTGGGGCTGGCGTTCAGCGACGAACTGGTGGTGCGGATGGACCGGCCGGGGCAGTTCGCAGCCCTGGCGGCGCTGCGGGCCCACGCGCTGCGCCCGAGGAAGTACGTCAGCTCGGGCCGGCCCGCCGGACCTCGATAGTCGCGCACCGTTCGGCTTTCATCCTCCCGGCACCCTCCCTACGGCGAGCTTGAACTCGGGACACTCGACGAGCGGGTCGTGCTCGCATACCGCCGCGTGGCGCAGGCTGTCGCGCAGCCGCGTCAGCTGTGCCACCCGCGCGTCCACCTCGCGCTCCTTGGCCGCCATACGCTCGCGCAGCCGCGTGTCCGACGGCCTGGCGCGCAGGAACTCGGCGATCTCGGAGAGCGTGAAACCGGCGTCGCGGGCGCAGGTGATCAGCGCCAGGCGCTCCAGGGTCTCGGGCCGGTACGCGCGCCGCAGGCCGTTGCGTCCCTCGGCCTGGATGAGGCCCTTGCGCTCGTAGAACCGCAACGCGGAGGCGGCCAGCCCGCTCTGCCTGGCCACCTCGCCGATGTCGATCAACGTATCCGTCATGACCTGGCCCCTTGACTTGAACCGCGCTTCAAGTCGCAGTCTAGCCACATGCGGATTCATCATCTCAATCTCGCCTCCATGCGCGAGATCGACTCACTGGACGACCGGCCCGCCGCGCTCGGCCACGACCCCGCCGACGTACGCCACATCGTGCTCACCCACCTGGACGTCGACCACAGCGGCGGCCTGCCGGACTTCCCCGACGCCCAGGTGCACGTCATGGAGGCGGAGCTGGCCGCTGCGCCGACGGTACGACCCTTGGGAACTGTCCGATTACGTAGGGTAGCTACGATATGGTCATGGAGCTCTTCCCTGCCATGCCGCTCGCGGAGTGGGCCGAGGCCAAGGAGACCTTTCACCGGTTCGCACAGATCGTCGGCAAGATCCGCCTGACGTCGAGCAACCGGCGCAACCACTGGTGGCACGTGCCCTTCCATCCGACCGGGCGCGGGCTGACCACCAGGCCGATGGGCGGGCTGGGCGAGCAGCCGCTGTTCAGCATCGACTTCGACCTCGTACGCCACCGCCTGGTGGTGGACGTGGTGGACGGCCGCAGCGCGGAGTTCAGCCTGATCGGCCGGTCGGTGGCATCGTTCGACAAGCGGCTGTTCGACACGCTGGCGGGGCTGGGGATCCGGCCGGACATCTGGGCGGTGCCGTTCGACCTGGGCGACGACACGCCGTTCGCCGAGGACATGCTGCACGCGCGGTACGACCCTGTGCTGATCAACCGGTATTGGCGGATCCTGTCTCAGGTGGCGCAGTTGCTCGACCGGTTCGCCGCGGACTTCTCCGGCAAGACCAGTCCAGTGCACCACTTCTGGCACACGTTCGACATCGCGGTCACCCGGTACACCGGGCGCATGGCATACGTCTCGCCGGAGACCGACCCGGTGACGCGCGAGTCGTACAGCCGGGAGGTCATCAGCTCGGGGTTCTGGTTCGGCGACAAGGAGCGGCCGTGGCCGGCGTTCTACTCCTACACCGCGCCCGAACCCGAAGGACTGGAGCGGGAGCCGCTCCGTCCCGAGCAGGCCGAGTGGATCGCCTCGCGCGGCAGCCACCTGGCGATCCTGCGGTACGACGACGTCCGCGCGATGGGCGATCCGGTCGCGGCCGTGCTGGATTTCCTGGACAGCGCCTACCAGGCGGGTGCCCGGCTGACGGGGCTCGATGTGGAGGCGCTGGCCTGTCCGGGGGGCGTCACGGACCCGTACCATCTGAAGGCCTGAACACACGAGAGCGCCCGCCCTCCGGAGAGGGCGGGCGCTCAACGAGTGCGTACCGGTGTGCAGGTCGCCTCTCGGCGAAAGGCACAACGCGGCTCCAGCCGAACGGTAATCCGCGAAGGCAATAGGTGAGGCCCGGGGACACTGGACACACCGGCCACGATTTATGTAACCACACCTGCCGGGCGAACATTCCCCACCCGGCCCCACATTTTCCGGCGTGTCGGCCGGCGATCAGGCCCGGGAGGCGGAGCCGAGCAGGGCGTAGGTGACCGTCTTGCGCCGGCGCGGCGTCACCCCCTCCTTCAGCGCCGCCCCCTCCTTCAGCGGCCTTACTCCTGAGGGCGGTGATGTCGCCGCGGCGCAGGCCGCCCGAGGCGGCGAGGGCGCCGGCCACCGCGCCGATCCTGGCCAGGTAGCCGCGCAGCGCGTCCTTGTCGCCGAAGGCCCGGAAGATGGTGCCCTCGCCGATGCCCGCGGCCCGGGCGATCTGGGCGCTCACTCCGTCAAGCGGCCAGCTTCGTGCATGGCGGCGAGCTGGGCGAACGTGTAGCCCTCGAGGAGCTGGTCCACCATGCCGATCCAGTGCTCGCACTCCCGGGCGGGATGCTCGGCCGGGCACTCGATGGCCTGCCGCAACACCCACTGCGCCGCCCTGGCCCGGTGGATGAGCTCCTCCAGCACGTCGATCTGCTCGGCCGCGGCCGCGCGCCACTCCTCCCCCGGCGCGTCCAGCACGGCCCCGGCAGTGTCCAGCGAGACGCCGAGCTGCTGCATCGTCCGCAGGAAGACCAGGCGCCGCAGCTCCTGCCTGCCGTACATGCGGCGCCCGCGGCTGCGGGTCACCGGGACGACCAGGCCGCGTTCCTCGTAGTAACGCAGCGCGGAGGCATTCATGCCGAGCAGGCGGGCAGCTTCGCCGATGGAAACAAGGTCCATGTTCCCATTTGACTTCAAGTCGGCTTGAAGCGCTTTGGTGAAGGTATGGCTATCAAATCGTGGGTTACGGGCGGAACCATCAACTCGCCCTTCGCCGAGCCCTCCGGACTGCTCGGGCGGCTGGCGGGGCGGTTCATGTTCTACACCAACCGGCAGGACGAGGTCCTGTCCGTCCTCGATGTACGACCGGGAGAGCACGTCCTGGAGGTGGGATACGGCCCCGGCGCGCTCATCAGGCTGCTCGGCCGGACGGGCGCCGGGCGGATCTGCGGCGTCGACCCCTCACCCGACATGCGCGAGCAGGCCGCTCGCCGGGCAGGCGGGGCCGACCTGCGGCTGGGCACCGCGTCCGACACCGGCTTCCCGGACGACAGCTTCGACTGCGTGGTCACGGTCAACACCGTGGCCCTCTGGCCGGACCTCGGGGACGGCCTGCGGGAGCTGCGCCGGGTCACCCGCCGGGGCGGCCGGGTGGTGATCGCCTGGCACGGCGGCACCGATCCGGGCAGGATCGCCCGGAGCCTGCGGCTGCCCGAGGACAAGCTGGCGCGGATCGAGGAAGGGTTGTCGGAGCTGTTCGACGAGGTCAAGCGGCACGAACTGAAGAGCCTGACGGTCTTCGCCGCCCGCGACGGGTCAGCCGCCGGCTGAGCCCGGACCTTTCCCAGGATCTCGAGGACGACGACCCCGGCTCAGGCGCGACGCCCGGGGTGAGGCACCATCGAGGGCGTGCCTTACGCGACAACAGACGACGGTGTGAAGCTGTCCTACCAGCTCCGCGGTGACGGGCCGCCACTCGTGCTCCTGCAGGGCCAGGCCAACAACCACCACTGGTGGGACCCGGTGCGCGAGGATTTCGATGCCTATCGCACGATCACCATCGACTATCGGGGGACGGGCGGCAGCGACAAGCCCGACGAGCCGTACACCACCCGCGGCTTCGCCTCCGACATCATCGCCGTGCTGGACGAGCTGGGGGTGCGGCGGGCGCACGTGTACGGGACGTCGATGGGCGGGCGGGTGGCCCAGTGGCTGGCGGCCGACCATCCCGAGCGGGTCGGGGCGCTGGTGCTCGGCTGCAGCTCGCCGGGCGGCGCCCATGGGGTCGAGCGTGACAACGACGTACGCAGGTCGCTGGCCCAGCCGGACCGCGTGGCGGCCGAGCGGGCGCTGCTGGAGCTCATGTACACCCCCGCCTGGCTGGCCACCCATCCCGGACCCCATCACACGGTCGGCGATCCTGACATGCCCGCGTACGCCCGCCGCCGCCATCTGGCCGCCAGCGCGGGGCACGACAGCTGGGCCGCGCTGCCCGCCATCACCGCTCCCACGCTGGTCGTCCACGGGACCGACGACGTCTTCAACCCGGCGGCCAACGCCCCGCTGCTGGCCGGCCGCATCCCCGGGGCGGAGCTGCGGCTGATCGAGGGGGCGCGGCACGCGTACTTCGAGGAGTTCCGCTCGGACGCGAGCCCGCTGGTGCTCGGCTTCCTGGCTACCCGGCCGCTCGGGTGAGACGGGCGGCCAGCGCGCGCAGGTGCGTGTTCAGCTCGGGCGGCTCGTGCACCTCGAACTCGCAGCCCAGCGCCGCCAGCCGGAAGGCGAGCCAGTCCAGGGTGTCGGCGTGCGTGCGCAACCGGCAGGTCCGCTCGTCGATCGGGGTGACCTCACCCAGGCTCTTGATCAGCTCAGTGACGGATGTGTGCAGCGTGACGACGGCCTCGTGCGTGGGCGCCGACGAGTAGAGCTTCTCGGCCACGTACGCGGCGGCGTCCTCGGCGGGCGGCTCGCGCGGCACGATCCTGGCGCCCGTCGCCCGGAGGTCGCTGATGCGGTCGATGCGGAAGATCCGCCAGTCGTCGCGGTCGCGGTCGTGCCCGAGCAGATACCACTGCCGCGCGGCCGCGACGACGCGGTGCGGATCGACCACGCGCGTGCTGGTCACGCCGTCGTGGGCCCGGTAGGCGAACCGCACCCGCTCCCGGTTGGCCACGGCCGTCGCCAGCGTGGTGAGCTGCTCGGGATCGACCTCGGGCCCTGCGACGGAGGGCATCGGGACGGTCGCGCTGCCCAGTGATCTGACCCGGTAGCGCAGGCGGGACGGCAGCACCTGCTCCAGCTTGGCCAGCGCCCGTACCGACGCCTCCTCGATCCCCTGCACCGGATGCCTGGCGGCGGTGGACAGGCCGACGGTGATGGCCACCGCCTCCTCGTCGTCCAGCAGCAGCGGCGGCATGGCCGTGCCCGCGACCAGCCGGTAGCCGCCGTCGGCGCCCATGGTGGCCTCGACCGGGTAGCCGAGGGCGCGCAGGCGCTCGACGTCGCGCCGGATGGTGCGGCGGCTGACGCCGAGGCGGTCGGCCAGCTCGCCGCCAGGCCATTCGCGCGGGGTCTGGAGCAGCGACAGCAGGCTCAGGAGACGGGATTCGCTCATGGAACCAGAATGCCGGACGATGTAGGACAGGACCTGACCTACTCCCGGAATAGCGTCGTCATCACGTACTTCCGCATTCCTGGAGGAAACATGACCTTCAACCCGATCCCCGAGGGCTACACCACCGTGACGCCGTGGCTGATCTCGCACGACACGGCCGGCCTCATCGACTACATCAAGAGCGCGTTCGACGCCGTGGAGCTGGGCCGCATGACCGACGACGAGGGCCGCATCAGCCACGCGGAGGTGCGGATCGGGAACGCGGTGGTGATGCTGTTCGACGCGAAGCCGGGCTGGCCCGCGACGCCCGGCTTCCTGCGCCTGTACGTGCCCGACGCCGGCGCCACGCACCGCCGGGCGGTCGAGGCGGGCGGGACGTCGGTCACCGAGGTCACGCACCTGTTCTTCGGCGACATGGTGGGACGGGTCCGGGACCCGTTCGGGAACCTGTGGTGGATCCAGACTCACATCGAGGACGTCTCACCGGAGGAGCTGGAGCGCCGCCTGAGCGACCCGGAGTTCACGAAGGCGATGGAGTACGTCCAGGGTGCGGACTTCTTCCCGGGCAGGCGGTGAGGCGGGCCTGATCCCTTCAGGGCCGGGAAACCGACACCCAGAGATTCGCCAGCGCCCGCAGGTCCGGGGCCGACACCTGCGGGGCGCTCATCACGCTCGGGTACGCCGTCCCGCGCCGGTCCAGGTACGCGCCCACCAGCCCGGCCCGCTGGGCGCCGTCGATGTCCCACGGGTGCACTGCGACCAGGGCCGCCTGGCCGGGGCTCACGCCGGCGCGGCCGACGGCGTAGTCGTAGGCGGCCGGGGCGGGCTTCCACACCCGCGGGCCGCTCACGTCCAGCCTGGCCTCAACGAGGTCGAGCAGCCCTTCACGGCCCAGGATCCCCTCGGTCATGGCCGCGGCGCCGTTGGTCATCGTGAACAGGCGGAGGCCGGCCGCGCGCAGCATCCGCATCCCCTCCGGCACGTCGGGATGCACCCGCAGCTCGGCGAATCCGCTCAGCACGTGGCCCACGGCCTTGTCGTCCAGGCTCAGCGCTCGGAGGACGTCCTTGGCGATCTGGGCGAACTCGGCGAACCCGCCCGCCGCGGTGATCGCGAAACCGTCGCGCAGCACGCTCGCGAACCAGGTGTCCATCAGGTGGCCGGGCAGCCCGACGTCCTCGAACCTGACCCGCAGCGGCTCCATGTCGGTGAGCGTCTCGTTCACATCGAAGATCACTGCCTGCGGTCTGGCGTTGTTCATCTCTGATTCTCCGGGTTTCTCAGGGACTCGAGTGCGGCGGACACGCCCCGCCGCAGGCCGGTGGCGTCCGCGCCGGCGCGCGAGCGCAGGTTCACCCCGTAGGCCAGCAGGGTGAGCATTTCGGCGACCGCGTCCAGATCCAGGTCCGGGCGCGGCTCGCCGGACTCGAGTGCGGTGCGCATCGCCGTACGCAGCCGGTCCTGATGCTGGTCCAGCACGCGGCGCACCTGCGGGTCACCGCCGTCGGCGTGGGCGTTGGAGACCATGCATCCCCAGCGCGCGTGCTCGCCGGCGCACCGGGCCTCGATCAGCCGGTCGAAGAAGTCCTCGATGGCCGCCAGGCCGCGCCCGTCGTCCGCCAGGGCCTGGAAGATCGGCTGCGACCGCTGGTCGACGTAGCGGCGCAGCGCTTTCACGTACAGCTCTTGCTTGCCGCCGAAGGTGGCGTACAGGCTGGAGCGGCTGAGCCCGGTGGCCGCCACGACCTCCGCGATCCCGGTGGACGCGGCGCCGCGCCGCCAGAACAGGCGCTCCACCTGCTCCAGCACCGCGTCAGGGTCGAAATGCTTCACATCCGGCATCGACACTTCCTATCTTGGAATGACTATTCCAAGATAACGGGATATGTCGTCCGTCCGCAACGCGCCGGACCAACTCATCGGCCGCCCTGGGTGTCCGCCTTACTTGGGCCCGGGAGTAGGCCCACCGGTGGGAGCCGTCGGAGAGTGCGAGATCGTCGGCAGGGGCGCCGGCCTGAATGAATCGGTGATGCCGCTCGCCAAGGTCGTGGTCACCGTCGTCGCCGCGGCGATGAGCACCGCGGTGAGCGGCGCGGCGAGCGCGCGGATGCTCCGTACGCTGCGAATCTTGGCCCACGGCTCCTCGGCCAGGCGCATCAGCCGCCATTCCCAGAACAGCCCGAGGCCGATGGCGAAAAGCGCCGTCTCACCGGACACGACCGCCAGGAGTGTGAACTTCTCGCCTGTGTCCAACTCGGCGCCGGTGAACTGCGTGAACTTGGTGGAGATCTGGACCGCGACCCCGGCGAGCAGCAGGTTCAGCGCCTTGGCCAGCGGCTGGTCACCGCGAACACGCGGGTAGAAGAAGCCGAAGACGAAGCCGAACGCGGGCATCGTCAGCAGGGTGCGGCAGGCGTACAGGATCGCGAAGGGGTTGTCACCGAGCGGCCACTGGTGGACCAGGGCCAGCGGCAGGGTCAGGACGAGCCCGACGCCGGCCCCGATCAGCCCGTTCTCCCACGGGGGCCGTCCGGCGGTCGTGGCGAAGGCGAGGTCGGGATCGATCGGGGCCCCGTTCGTGTCCGCGATGGCCTGCTCCAGCGATCTGCGCTGCTCTTCGTAGTCGGTCACGGAAACCTCGCCGGAGGCTATCCGGCCGCGTCCCGTGCGGAAGAGGTCCCTCTCCGCGGACTGCATGAACCTGCGCCGGATCGCGGCCTGGATCGCCGACCGGTGGGCCGGCGGCGAGGTGATGACCAGGCTGGGCGCCCGCAGCGCGGCAGGTCCGGACAGCAGCCAGGCGAGCGCCGCCCAGGCCAGCAGCGAGGAGATCCCCACCCCGCCCAGCGTCGGTGCCAGGTAGAGCGTCATCAGGACCAGCACAGACGTGGCGTACGCCTCCGGTTTGATGATCGCGTCCGGACTTCGACCGAGCCGGCAGAGCCGGATAACGAGGAAGACGAGGACGGCGATCGGCAAGGCGAACGGGAGAAAGTCGGCGAGCGGGGCGGTGCCGACCTGCTCTGGGCTTGACACGAAGATGGCAGAGAGGGCGACCATGGCGGCCAGGCATAGGAACGCGTCCTGAACGGACCATCGTCCCGTGCTCACCGCCAGCCCCGATGCCAGCACCGCCCACCAGAGCAGGTGCACGACGACGATCACAACATAGCCGAAGGAGTCCGGCAGAAGTTCCGCCCGCAGGAACAGAACCACCGAGAGTCCGAGCGCGGCCAGCGCCGCGGAGGGTAGTGCCCACGCGCGCCGACCAGGCAGGAACAGCAGCGCCAGGACAAGCGCGAGCAGCGACGCGGCCGCCCAGGTGGCGGTGCCCTCCGTGAAGACCAGGATCCAGCCCGCCGTCACGATCCCGGCAAGCAGGGCGATGGCGGAGGCGAGCGGCATCCACCGGGATAACGACCAGCGCGGCGGGCCGAGACGCCGGAGGGCGTGATGCACGGCTATCCCGGCCAGGAGCAGCTGGCCACTCATCCCCACGAGTTCCTGGTCAAGCCACCGGTTCCACCAGAGCAGCGCGAACACCGTGAAGGCCGCCACCAGGATCCAGTTGAGGCGGCGCCGCCACCACGCGCGGCCGAGCGCCCGGGCCAGCATGAGGGCCAGAGCGAGCGAGGTCACCCCCAGCAGCACGGCGTTCACGACGTCACTGGGGTCCTGCTCTGCTGCCGCCTGGGCCACGGGCGGCAGCGTGCCGCCCCCCAGATATGAGCTGAGCTCTTCGGCCGAGGGAACGTCTTCGACCGATATCAGGGCGATACGCGTGGTCGTCTGCCCGGCCAGGTCGAGGGAGCCGAGTCGCAGCGTGGCCGGGATCTGTCCGGAAACGCCCGCGACAGTCCATCCGGCGAGCGAGACGTGGACCGTGTACGTCTCGAAAGGCGGGTCGGACGTCGCAGGATCAGACGTATCCGACTCATCCGACTCCGTCAGCTCCAGCCCGATCAGTGGGCTGCTGTGCAGATACTGGCTGTATCCGATGGCGGTGAGGGTGACGAGGACGCTGCCATCAGGCCCGGGCGAGCTCAGCTTCGGGGGATGGAAGTACGTCCCGTAGTAGTAGGAGGAACCGTCGGTGTCTATCTGCCCGAACGCGGACTGGACGAAGTCGGTGAGGTCCGGGAGGTCTTTGGCGGAGCGGAGGTCCTTCAGCGCCGGGTCGGTCCGGCTGAGCCGTACCGTGTGCACGATGCTCACCTTGACGAACGCCGCATCCGGCGCGGGAGGGGCGACGGTGGAGTTCTCGCTCGTCTCCTTCTTGAAGGGGAACGTGGCCACCTCGGCACCCGTCGCAGGCGCAACGCTGACCTGGGATCTGGCGGTCCGCCGGGGGTGCCCGGGCCGCCACCACGAATCCACTTCGACGGCGGCCGGGGCCTGCGCGACGGTGATGCACGTGGGGACGGGTCCGGGAGTCGCCCTCCAGGCTGACTCACCCAGCGTGACGGCGAGGCAGGACGGCGCGGGCTCCGGCGGATCCGACGAGACCGGCGCCATCTCGACGGCGGCCCAGACGTAGACGCCGAGCGTCGCCAGCGCGAACGCTGAGGCAAGGGCGGTGCGGCCGAGCCGCGCCCTGGAGAAGGTGCGGCTCCTAGCGGTCACGCTGTCAATGCTCGGACGCCTCAGGGGCGACAATCCAGTGCGTACGCTGAACTGTGATACTTCCGGACGAACTCGCCTGGCTGGGGCCCGGCACCTTGATCGAGACCTTGCCACCCCACCCGGTGTACCGGCCTGCGGTCCCTGGCTCGGCGGGATCGCCATCGGCGCCGGGTTCGGCTATCGCTCGCCGCTGTGGGTGAGCGCGCTGCTCGTGCTGGTCGCGCTGGCCCTGGCCGGCGTGGCCGTGGCTGACCTGGTGCTTCACCTGGGCGGCGCGTCCTGGTTCCTGCTGTATGACCTAATCTTGCCGGTATGCAGCTGGTCAGGGACTTGAACGGCATGCAGTTGGCCGTGCTCAGGCCGGCGTCCGGCGGGTTTCCCCGGCACAGCCACGACGAGTACGTGATCAGCACCAACCTGTACGGCCGCGAGGCGGTGCGCCTGGATCGCGCCTCGTTCGACGTCGACCTGGACGAGGTGACCGTTTACAACCCCGGCCAGGTCCAGTGCGGCCCGCGACCTGCCGGTCGGCGGCGACCCGGCACTGATCGAGGAACGGCTGACGCTGGTCCTGCTCCACCTGCTCGACCGAGCCGCCGGCAAGTCAGGCCACGAGATCAGTGACGTGTCCGTTGACGCCAGGATCGGCGCCGTACTCGACCGGCTGCGCGGGGACCTGTCGCCCCACCGTCCCTGGCCGACCTCGCCGAAGGCGCCGGGATGTCCCGTGAGCACCTCATCCGGTCGTTCACCAGGGCCACCGGCTGCCCGCCGTACGCCTGGCACCTCCAGGCAAGGCTGGCCGAGGGACGCCGCCGGCCCCGCCACGGCCAGGCGGTCGCCGACGTGGCGCACGCCCTGGGGTTCGCCGACCTGCCGGCCGACATGCTGCGGCCCGCCGTGCTGTCCGGGGTGGAGCGGCTGCTGGAGGGGCCGCCCCCGAGCAGGCCTGCCCCCCGGGCACCGGGACGCCGACGCGGCCGGCCAGGAGCGATGACCCCGGAGGCGGTCGAGACGGCGCGGCGGATGCACGCGTCCGGCGAGCACACGGCCGCCGAGATCGCCCGCACGCTCGGGGTGTCCCGCGCGACGCTCTACCGCCACCTGGCCGATGAATTTCGAGACACAATTCGCGACACTATTGAGACACCAGCTTGCCGACGTGATCAGCGCAGCAGGGGAAGCCGTCCGGTGAGGCGCTCCACGGCGGGACGCGGGCCGAAGAGGCTGACGGCGTAGTAGGACGGCTCCTCGGTACGGGCCAGCGCGGCCAGGTAGTCGTCGTACGCGTCCGCGCGCTGGGCGATGTCGGCCATGTCGGAGACGATCAGGTCCGCCTCGGCGGCCGCGTCGTGCCTGATCCGGCGCACGACTGCGGCAGGGGCGGCCAGCACCGCGCATCCCGTCCACGGCAGCCCGGCGTGCGCGAGCCCCGAGGCGTCCACGCCGCCCGAGCCGACGATCGCCGGCACCGCGACTCCCACGGAGGCGGCCAGGCAGGCGGCGGCGTTGGCCTGCAGCCCGCGCGGCAGGTCACGGTCGATCACGATCGCCCACTTGACCGGGAGCTCCTTGGTGGGCAGGTCGCCGCGGCGGTCGAGTTCGGTGAGCACGCTCATCTACAGGTCCCTTCTCCGAAGTTCTCACAGCAGACTCACGCCTATACCGTTGCTCCATCAACTCGAAAGCTCAAATGCCGAAGGAAGTTCGGAAGTCCGTGCGAAGATGGGCCCGTGGACGAACTTGATACGGCGATCCTCGTCGAGCTGCAGCGCGACGGCCGCCAGACCAACCGAGAGCTGGCCGAGCGCATCGGCATCGCGCCCTCGACCTGCCTGGAGCGGGTGCGCTCGCTGCGCGCGAACGGCGTGATCGAGGGCTTCCACGCCGAGGTCAACCTGGACGCCGTCGGCCGCCCGGTCCAGGCGCTGATCAGCGTGCGGCTGCATCCCAAGATCCGCGAGGCCGTCGAGGGCTTCCGCGACTACGTCGCCGCCCTGCCCGAGACGCTCGCCGTCTTCGTCGTGTCGGGCGGGGACGACTTCATCATCCAGGTGGGCGTGCGCGACGCGGGCCACCTGCGTGACTTCGTCCTCGACCACGTCGCGCGCCACCGCAACATCGCCGACGTCCGCACCTCGCTGGTCTACGACCACATTCGCAAGACGTCGGTCGAGGTGCTCCCGCCGCAGGCGCCCACGCGTCCGCGTACTGGCCGCAAACGTTAAATAGGTGGTGGCCGAATGGGCGGCGCGGTTACCTTCGTGATCGTGCGAACCCGCGGCTCACCGTACGGAATCGACCGACGGCGACGCGATGGTCACCGGGCACCGTCCTCAAGCCCTCAGATGATCGCGAGCCGCGGGATCCCACGCTCTCACCGGCCGGCGAAGGCGTCGAGCGCCGCGAAGATCTCCTTCCGCATGGTCTCGCTGCCGGTGTGCCCGGAGTCCTCCACCACGACGAGCCGGGCGTCCGGCCACACCTGGGCCAGCTCCCACGCCGTGATGAGCGGACCGCTCATGTCCATGCGACCGTGGATCAGCACGCCGGGGATCCCGGCCAGCCGTCCCGCCTCGCGCAGCAGCACGCCCTCCTCCAGCCAGGCGGCGTTGGAGAAATAGTGGGCGCAGATCCGCACGAAGGCCAGCAGCGCGTCCGGCGGCCGGTCGCTGTAGGAGCCCGGCTTGCCGTTGGTCTCCTGGGAGATCAGCGCGTCCTCCCACGCCGTCCAGTCGTGGGCCGCCTTCGCACGCACCTCCGGGTCGGGGCCGGCCATGAGCCGCGAGTACGCCGCCAGCAGCGCGAACGTGTCGCCGTCCCGGTCGGCCTCGGGCACGCCCTGCCGAAACCGCTCCCACTCCTCGGGGAAGAACCGGCCGGAGCCGCGGTAGAGCCAGTCGATCTCGGTGCGGCGGGTCATCGTCACGGCGACGATGACCATCTCCGACACGCGGTCGGGATGTGCCTCGGCGTAGGCCAGCATCAGCGTCGAGCCCCACGAGCCGCCGTACAGCAGCCACCTGTCGATGCCGAGGTGCTCGCGCAGGCGCTCCATGTCGGCGATGAGGTGGTGCGTGGTGTTGGTGCTCAGGTCGGTCGCCGGGTCGCCGGCGTGCGGGCGGCTGCGGCCGCAGTTGCGCTGGTCGAACAGGACGATCCGGTAGCGCTCAGGGTCGAACGTGCGCCGCGCGCCGGTCGAGCAGCCCGAGCCCGGCCCGCCGTGCACGACGAGCGCGGGCTTGCCCTCGGGGTTGCCGCAGACCTCCCAGTAGACGAGGTTGCCGTCGCCGGTGTCGAGCAGGCCGTGGTCGTAGGGCTCGATCGGGGGATACAAGCGGGCTCCTCTCCGCGAAAATGTAACAGCGCTTACATGTTAGCCGTCACTTCGCCGACTTGAGCTCCTCCAGATACTCCTTCAGCGGCTTCAGCCCGACGTCCGCGCGCCGCTCGTCCACCTGGGCCTCGTTCTCGATCGGGGTGCGGGGCCGCCATCGGCCCTGCTGATCGGTCTCCCACTGCGTGCCGTACACCTGAGGCTTCTTCTCCGCCACCCGCACCCGGTCCACCAGAAAGGCCAGGTCGGACGGGTCCGCGTCATCTTTCTCCACAGCCTGCCGCATCAGCTCCAAGCCTCGCCGCTGCAGGTCGAGGTCGAGGTCGGCGTGCTGGATCAGCGCCCAGGCGGCGTGCGCGCCGTCCTTGCCGACCAGGGCGTATCCCGGCCAGCCGTGCGCGTCGAGGATCTGGCGCATGCGGTCGGTGTTGGCCTTCTCGACGCGATCCCAGTCCGCCTCGGACGCCTCCAGGGTCCTGACCTCCTGGTCGACCTTCAACATCTGCAGCAGCTCGGCACGTAACTTCGGGTTGGCAGGAGGGTCGTCGCCGCCGCCGCAGGCCGCGACCAACATGAACGCGGCGAGCAGCCACGCCGGCAGTGCGCGCATCCGGTCCTTCTGCCTGGCCTCTTCAGATCACGCTACCTTGGCGGACGGCACGGCCCAGGTGTTGCACGAACCCGGATCGCCGGTGGCGAACCCGCGCTTGGCCCAGGCCCTGACGGTGCTCGTCTTGCCGTACCAGCGCTCCTCGCCGGGCTCGTCACCCGCGAGGAGGCGCACGAGCTCGTTCCAGTCCTTCGTCGTCCTGCCCTCCATCGGCCACACGCTCTTCATGAAGGCGGCGCCGAGGCATTCGGTCTGGAGGCTCAGGCGGCGCTCCTGCTCGTACATCTCGGCCTTTTTGCCGTAGCGCAATTTCTCGTAACCGTCGAAGATTCCCACGAGCTTCTGCACGTGGTAGCCGTACATGGAGGCCGCCGTGTTGAACAGCCACAGATCGGAAGGGTCGTTCAGCCAATCCTTGCCGAGCTGGAAGACCAGCGTGTCAGTGCGCTCGCAATACCAGGCCTGGGAATTCTCCTTTCCCACCTCGAAGCCGCAGTACTTCTTGGGAATCCGATCCATGTGCCGCACCTTGACCTTCTTGTAACTCAGGCCGGCGTTCGTCAGGTGCTGCTCCCACGTGGTTTCCAGGCAGGCGATGACCGCGTCCAGGTAGGCGCGCGCCTGTGTGCGGTTGTTGGGCTTGAGCTGCGGCTCCTTGCACGTGGTCGCGGGCAGTGGGTCCGTTTCGTAGAGCGGGTTGGCGGTGAGGTCGGAGTCTTTCACCGGGTATGCCGCCGACTGCGCGGTGGCCGTACCGGCGATCGGCGCCATGAGGGCGCACGTCAGCACCGCGATCTTGAGAAGTTTCACGACGTGTGAGAATAGGGGCCGCCGGTAAAGAGCGCTAGATGCGCGGCTCCGGCGACCCCCGACAAGACTCGTCCCATTGCCGTTCTGTCGGACCGGCCTGTCAAACTCGGCCCCGGATCGTTCACGTCACACGAAAGGGTCCGTATGAGCACGCCATCTCCCACGTCCGCCCGGTCGGACGTACACGTGAGCTATCACCAGATGCTGGTAGCGGAGCCGACGGGCGCGAACGCCCCGAGCCACGCCCCCAACGGCCTGACGGCGTCGGCCCCTGGGGCCGCCGTGATCCTGACGGGCATCCACACCGGGGTCGTCGACGTCACCGTGGAGCTCGCCGCCACGGCTCCTCCCGCCACCGCCCCCGGCGGATGGGACGAGGTGGAGGACGTGGAGCTGATCAGCTTCACGGGCGAGATGCGGCTGTCGGGCCTCATGGGCGACCTGCCGGAGGCACTGCCCGTGCTCACGCCGCTGGGACCCGGCCGCTACGGCATGCGGGTTCACGCACGCGGCCGCGACCTCGACCCCACCGCCGTGCCGAGTGTGCCGTTCGAGTTCTACCTGGTCACCGTCTGGCCCATCGACGTCGGGCCCGAGGCGTGCGCCAAGCTGGGAGTGGGCGTCGCCCAGGAGCTGGGACTGCCCGACAAGGTGACCGAGATACGCCGCAGGGCCCAGGAGCACGCCCGGCCGCAGGACGAGCCGGGCCGCATCGCCCGCGAGCAGCTGCGTCCCCTGCCGCCCACGCCCGTGCGGGCCGTGGCCATGGCGTCTGAGCACCGGTTACGCATCGTCAACCCGCACCAGGACACCGCGACGGACCCGGAGCTGCCCGAGGGGCTGGTCGCCGCCGCTCCCGACGCGCTGGTCATCAGGACGGTCAAGCGCCGGGGCGCGGTGGGGGTGCACGTGCGGTGGGAGCCCTCCCCGCCGCGCGGGCCGGTCACGGCCTGGGACGAGGTCGAGGAGATCGAGTTCATCACGACGACCGGTGTCATGCGGATCCCGGGCCGGTCCACCGACGGCGAGGAACCGCCGAATCTGACCTACCAGGGAGCTGGCCGCTACGGCATGCAGGTCCACGGCCGTGCCCGGCGGGGCGAGCGGTTGTCGAACCGTCCGGGCGAGTCGTACCTGCTGGTGGTGTGGCCGATCGCGTTGGGAGCGCGGGCGTTTGTCGGTGGCCCGTTCTAAGCTGCCGAGCATGGCCGGCAGTTGGACGGATACGGACGTCGAGCAGGTGCGGGGGCGGGTGGCCGAGCTGGTCGCCGGGCTTCCCGGGGTGGTCGCGGAGGACTCGTTCGGGCACGTCGGGTTCATGCTGGGCCGCAAGCGCATCGCGTGGTTGCTCATCGACCACCACGGGGACGGGCGGCTGGCGTTGTGCGTGAAGGCGCCGCCGGGCGAGCTGGATACGCTGCTCGCCGCCGACCCCGCACGCTACTTCCGCCCCGCCTACGTCAAGTCCTGGGTCGGCGTCGAGATGCACGAGGTCGAGCCGGACTGGTCCGAGATCGCCTCGCTGCTGGAGCAGGCGTGGCGGATGACCGCGGGCAAGCGCGCCGTCGCCGCGTACGACGCCGAGCACCCAGGCCCCTGATCAACCGGCCGCCCCCTTTGCGTGGTCGAGACCGGGCGAGCTTCTCTCCAGCCCCAGAATCACCAGTTAACCCGGCAAACCTCGAAGCGGCCCAGCAACATGTACAAACCTGTGGCCCCGCCGCTGACGCCCCCACGGCCGAGCACCGAGACCCGCGAGGCCGGAGGAGTGACAGAATGTCCGGCATGATCGAATCGGACCCGAAAGCCGACCTCCACCGTTACCTGCAGCGGGCCCGCGAGGCCCTGCTGTGGAAGCTCGACGGACTTTCGGAGTACGACGTCCGCCGGCCACTGACCGCGACCGGCACCAACCTGCTGGGCCTGGTCAAACATGTGGCCGGCGTCGAGCTGGGATACTTCGGCGCCACCTTCGGCCGGCCGTTCGACGAGCCGCTGCCCTGGATGGAGGACGACGCGGAGCCCAACGCGGACATGTGGGCGACCGCCGAAGAGTCCCGCGAGGAGATCATCGGCCTGTACCACCGGGCCTGGGCGCACGCGGACGCGACGATCAACGCGCTGCCGCTGGACGCGATCGGCCACGTGCCGTGGTGGCCGGACCCCGATGACAGGGTCACGCTGCACCGGATCCTGACCCACGTGCTCGCCGAGACCAACCGGCACGGCGGACACGCCGACATCGTCCGGGAGCTGATCGACGGTGCCGTCGGACTGCGAGCCGGCACCGGCAACATGGCGCCGGGCGACCAGACGTGGTGGGAGACGTACCGGAGCCGGCTGGAGAGCGTGGCGCGAGAGGCAGGCCGTGATTAGAGCCTGGGTGGACCGGACGCCCCTACTCCTAGACCAAACGCTTGCTAGGTCGATATCCTTGCCCCCGTCACCAGCGCCATCAGATCCGGACGTGAGGTCACCGTGGTCGAGCAGCACCAGTCCAGCGGCGGGGCCAGGGCACGCATGAGCGCCGCGCTGCGCCCGTTCTTCCAGTGGCTCGCGAGCACCAAGGGCTTCGCCCTGGTCGCGCCCAAGATCGTGCCGCCCCTCGACCGCTTCGTCAACCGGGTGACCGGCGGCCGTGTTCTCATGGGCGACCAGATGCTCCCCCACCTGCTGCTCACCACGATCGGCAGCAAGACCGGGCAAGCCCGGGAGAGCCCGCTCGCCTGCCTGCCCGAGGACGGCGGCACCTTCCTCGTGGTCGGCAGCAACTTCGGCAGGGAGCACCACCCCGCCTGGAGCGGCAACCTGCTCAAGACCCCGCAGGCCACGGTGAACTACCGCGGCCGCGTCTTCCCCGTGACGGCGAGCCTGCTGACCGGGACCGACCGTGAGCAGGCGTGGCAGACCCTCATCCGCTTCTGGCCGCTGTACCAGGGCTACACCGACCGCTCCGGCCGCGAGCTACGCGTCTTCCGCCTGTCACCGCAGCCACCGGCAACGACGTAGCTCCCGCAGCCGTCCGTTCCACCCGCACCCGCTCACTCCGCCGCGGGCCCGGCCGACGGGGCAGCCGGGCGCAGCCTGGGGTTGAACACCCATCCCTGCAGGAGCACGAACCGGATCGCGGAGGCCAGCCCGTTGGCCAGGATCACCGCGGCCAGCTCCACCGCCGCCGACGAGTCCGAGGGGATGACGGCCAGGCTCAGCGTGGAGATCCCCATGCCGATGAGGAAGGCGATGAGCCCGCCGAGGTGATCGCGTACGGCTCCCGCTCTGCCGGTCACCCCGAACGTGAACCTCCGGTTGGCGGCGGTGTTGGCGATCGCCGTGGTCAGCATGGCGACGGTGTTGGCGGCCATTGACGGCAGGATCGCGGAGAGCGCCCAGAACAGCACCAGATAGGCCACCGTGCACATGGACCCGACGACCGCGTAGGACGGCAGCCGGCGGGACAGGGCAGTGGGGGCGGAACCCGCCGCCGTGGCGGGAACATGGGGGGTGGCCGTCATGACGCTCATGACGTCAAGAGTCGAAGGCGGGCATGGGAGCCCCCTTGGGCGTTCATTAACCGCACGTGAGAAATCCGCTGGTCAGCGCGGCATCGATGTGACATCGATCACCCGTTGAAGCGGAAGGTGCCCGCAGCGGAGTGGGGACCGATCGCCGACCGGCCCCCACACGACTGCCTGAAGTGCTATCGCCTGCCCGGGCCTCCGCCGAACCCGCCGGCCGGGGCCTCGCCGGCGGTCACGGTCGCCGTGAGTGCCGCCGACCCCAGGTCGCCGGAGGCGGCCAGCCCTCCCGTGCTGGTGCCCGAGCTGGTCCCGCCGGCATAGATCTTGTACTCCGTACCGCTCTTGATGCCGGCAGAGGAGAAGACGAGGCTCTGGATCGACTTCGAGGTGACGAACGTGCCCAGCACCTTGCCGTCGGAGTCGACGACGTGCAGCGTGGTGCCCTCGGCCACGGCCGAGTCGAACGTGGCCGACAGCCAGCCCTGAGCCGAGTCGGTGCCCGGCGCGACGGCCATGCCCGCGCTGCCGGCGGCCACCAGCACCCCGCCGCTGATCGTGAAGTCCCCGTTGACGTCGAGCGCCCCGTTGCCGTTCTGCGTCGGTCCGTTGACCACGACCGTGCCGCCGGAGATCGCGGCCGTGCCGTTGGAGTCGAACCCGTCACCGTCAGCGTTGATCACCAGAGTGCCGCCGGTGACGACCGCCGAGTAGTCGCCCACCTCCTCGCCGCCACCGCGGCCCGCCGCCGCCCCGTCGGTCGTGCCGCCGGCCGCGTTGACCCCGTCGTCGCTGGAGACGATGCTCACCTGACCGCCGTTGACCGCGATGGCGGCGCCTTCGAGCCCTTCGACCGACGAGGTGATCTTCAGAGTGCCGTCGTCGATCACCAGGGCGCCCTCGGCGTGCACGCCGTCGTCCCCGCTGGCCACGGTGGTGGAGGCGCCGTTGAGGTGGACGGCCGCGTCGCTGTGGACGGCGTCGTCGGAGGAGTCGACCGCGATGGTGCCGCCTTCGAGCACCGTGATCACCGCTGACTTCAGCCCCTTGGCCGAGGTCTCGTCGGCCGGGGCGACGCCGCTCCCGCCGCCGCTGCTGACGGTGAGCTTGCCGCCGGTGACCAGCAGGTCGGTGGCCGCGTCAAGGCCGTCGCCCTTGGCGGTGACCGCGACCGTGCCGTCGGTGATCGAGATGTATCCGGCGTCGGCCTCCTCGGTGTTGTCGGCCTTGAGCCCGTCGCCGCCGGCCTGGGTGACGGTGACCGTGCCTCCCTCGACCACCAGGTAGTTCTTGCCGCGGATGCCGTCATCGGCGGCGTCGACGGTGACGGTGCCGGAAGCGATCACCAGACCGTCCTGGCCGGCGATCGCGTCGTTGCCCCTGCCGTGTACGGTGAGCGCCCCATCGCCCGTGATCGTCAGGTCGCCGGCGCTGTAGAGGGCCGCATTGACGTCGGCGTCGTCGGCATAGGAGCCGGCGTCGGTGAGGGTGTTCTGACTGCCGTCGGCCAGGATCACGATGACCTTGTCCGCTTCGGTGGCGGCGATCGCCGCGCTGGACGAGCTGGAGATGTCGGCGCCGGCGAGAATCAGCCGCACGGTGGCGTCCGGGGCGTTGACGACGACCTGGCCGTCGGTCAGGGTGCCGGTGAGCCGGTACGTGCCGCCGGCGGTGATCGTCACGGTGGAGCCGTCGATCGTGACCCCGTCCCCGGTGGCGGTCGCCGTACCGCCCGCGAGCTTGATGTCCACGACCTTGGACTCCTCCCAGGTCGCGTCGCCGTCCGCAGCGTGATCGGCCTGGTTGGCGGCCAGCACGGCCGCGGCGTCCTGCGCGCCGTTCACGCCCGCCACGGCCGACGAGGCGCTGACCGAGGCCGCGGCGGAGGTGCCGGTGGTCTCGGTGGAGCATCCGGCCAGCAGGGTGCCGGTGAGCACCACCGAGGCGAGCGCGGCAGTCACCCTCTTGCGGATCTTCATGGTCATATCCCGTCGGTCGTGGTGTGAAAGTGGTGCCGCAGCAGGGGATGCCAGCGGTTCGAGGGCAGGTCAGGCCGTAGCGCCGCCAGCCCGGTGCCGTACTTCGACACCTGGCGGGGCCGGTGCTTCAGCGACCAGAGCAGCCGGTCGACCTCCGAGGCGGCCCGGGCCGACTTGGTCTCGACGATGGCGTGATCCGGAGTCTCGATGGTGGCGCCGTCGGGCAGGGCCCAGGTGAGCCCGGTGTCGATGGTCACCCGGCTGGCGGTGCCGGGGACGTACAGCGTGGTACGCCGGTAGCACGTGGTCAGCACGGGCACGAACCGGAGCGGACCGGTGTGAATCCGGGCCTCGGCGAGCACCGTGCGGGCGTACGCCCGGGCGTCGGGCCCGAGTCGTCCATGGTCGCCGGCGTACGGGATCCGGTTCTTGATCGTGACGCCTCGCCGGCCGCGCGTCTTGACCTCGAGGAAATGCCGGTCGGAGTCGAGGTAGCTGCGGATCCTGAGCTTGAACCGGCGGCGCCGGCGACGCGCGGCGGCCAGGTAGCCGTCCAGATCCGGAGTGTCGAAGTAGACGGACCGGTACCCGAACTCGCGGCGCCGGTCGATCTCGAGCACCTTGACGTCGTCCGCCAGGCCGCCGAGCACGATCGGCAGGTCGGCCATCGGCAGGATGTACTTGCGGTCCAGCCGGGTCAGCAGCGAGGCCCGCTCCACCAGCTCGTCCAGCCCGATCGGGCTCAGCATGTCGATCACCGCGTCCACAGTGATCACGCCCGGGTCTCCTGCCCGATCTTGGGTGCGAGCTCCTGCGGCACCTGCGCCTGGCCGGCCACGTAGCGGACCTCGACCAGGGTGGTGTCGTTGACCAGGTCGAGCTGCTTGATCGACAGGTTGACGACCCGGCCGTTGAGCAGCACTTCCAGCTGCGAGCGCAGGGCGTCCTCGTCGGTGTGCGCGACGTCGAGGCGTACGGTCTGCTGCCGGTAGCGGCGGAACAGCCGGGGGTGGTCACCGACATAGAGCGCGGCGGTGATCAGCAGCATCAGCCCGGCGGTGAGCACGCTCACCGATCCCGGCAGCCCGGCGAGCAGGCCGATGGCGAGAGCCGAGAAGTAGTAGGCGATCTCATGCTGGGCGATCTCGTCCGAGCGCAGCCTGATGATGGACAGGACCCCGAAGAGGCCGAGCCCAAGACCCAGTCCCACCGTCGACGAGCTGAGCACCATGGACACCGCGAGCACGCCGACGTTCACGCCGAGAAAGGCGACCACCAGGTCCCGGCGGTGGTGGCGCGGGAAGTAGACGCAGAAGGTCAGCACGGCGATGGCGACGAGGTCGGCGGCTATGATCATCAGCTGGTTCATGGGGTTCCTTCATCCGGGGTCGACCACCCGCTCCACGGACTCCGGCGCCCTGCCCGTCAATGTGGTCTTGGCGTCAACAGTCGACGGCGGGCATTGAAGAGATCTTGGGCTTTCGTTAACCGCGGCTGAGAAGTGGGCCCTCCGGCGGCCTCAGAACCCTGGAACCGCGAAGTCCCGCCCGAGGAAACGCCTCAACGGCCGGTCATTCCCTTCAGGGAATTGTTCGCCTGTGGGCCACTGAACATGATCTGGAGGCGACTACCAGCCAAGGAGAAGCAATGACAGACCTCAATGTCCAGGACCTTGCCGGCCGCTACGTCGCCTTGTGGTGCGAGCCGGACCTCGAGCTGCGCCGCAAGGCCATTCGGGAGTTGTGGGCGGAGGGCGGCGTGCACGTCCTCCAGCCACCCCAGGAGATCCGGGAGATCGCCGCGAGGCTCGGTTTCGAGTCCACAACGCTCGAAGCCCGTGGTCACGATGCGATCGAAGTCCGGGTGGCCCGCAGTTATGAGGAGTTCGTCGCCCCAGGGGAATTCACGTTCACACCGCGGGACGACGCCGTCCGGTTGAACGACGTCGTCAAGTTCGGCTGGCAGATGGTGCCGGTCGGCGGCGGTGAGGCGGTGGGCGGTGGCCTGGAAATGCTCGTCCTCGACGAGCACGGCCGGATCGTCACCGATTACCAGTTCCCCGGCTGACCTGCCAGCAGCGCCGCCGTGGCCTGATCGGCGGGCAGGAAGGCCTCCAGCTTCAGCTCCGCCACGGTCACGTCGAGCGCGGTCGCGAACGTCGTGATCGTGGTGGTCAGCCGCAGCTCACCGCGCGACGAGCGCAGGTGCAGGGGCGTGGCGAACCCTACGTGGTCGGGCCCCGGCGCGGCGCTCGGGACATAGCCGGACAGCTCCTCGTGAAGCGCGTCTTGCGGCATGCGGTCGAAGATGTGCTGCGCCCACTGGGCCAGGTTGACGATCCGCGGCGCCAGTCCCTCCGGGTGCAGCGAGAGGCGCAGCACGTTGACCGGCGGGCGCAGCAGGTGCTCGGCGACACCCTCGGTGAGCAGGTCGAACGCGTCGTTGGCGAGCACCAGGTCGTGGTGGGCGTCCACGACGATCGCCGGGTAGGGCAGGTGCCCGGTCAGGATGTGCCGCAGCGCGGCGCGTACGTGCTCCAGGCTCGGGTCGTCGAGCGGGGTCTGCGGGTAGACGGGGGCGTACCCGGCCGCGAGCAGGAGCTCGTTGCGTTCCCTGAGCGGCAGCTCCATCGACTCCCCCAGCCGTACCACCATCGTGCGACCCGGCCGCGAGCGGCCGCTCTCGATGAAGCTGAGGTGGCGCTGGGTGGTGCCCGCACGCAGGGCGAGGTCGAGCTGGCTCAGGCGGCGGCGCTGGCGCGTCGCGCGCAAGGTATGGGGGAAGTCCACATGCCCAGCATGCCAACCCCGTCTATTCCGTCGAGGGAATTGCCGATATTCCGTGGCATGAGAACGATGAGGATCATGGACACGCGACTGGGGGTTCTGCTCCCCACCAACCAGAGTCAGTGGAGCGACGCGCGCGGCCTGGTCGACTTCGGCATCCAGGCCGAGCGGCTCGGCTACGACTCGGTCTGGGTCAATGACACCCTGCTGGGCGCGCGCATCGAGCCGCTGGCCATGCTCTCCGCCCTCGCGCCGGTGACCCGGCGCGTCGTGCTCGGCACCGCGGCGCTGCTGCCTGCCTTCCGCCGCCCGGTCACGTCCGCGCAGGAGCTGGCCTCCATCGACCACCTGTCGGCCGGACGGCTGGTGGTCACCGTGGGCGCGGGCTTCCCCGGCCGCTCGGAGATCGAGTACGCGCTGTCGGAGGTGCCGTGGCGGCGTCGCTTCGCGCGGCTGGACGACACGGTCGCCCTGTGGCGGGCGCTTTGGGCGGGCGAGCGCGCGTTCCAAGGGGAGGAGCTGCGCTTCGGCGAGCTGCCCGAGTCCACGCCCTGCTATCGGCCCGGCGGGCCGCCGATCTGGCTGGCCGGGGCGACCCCGTCAGCGCTGGAGCGCACGGGGCGGCTCTACGACGGGTGGCTGCCGTACCCACCCGACGCCGCCGACTATCGTGCGGGTCTCGCTTCGATACGACACGCGGCAGGGTCAGCCGGACGCCCCAGCGGCGCGATCACCCCGGCGCTGTTCATCACGGTGCTGGTCACCGAGGACGTGGACCGTGGCGAGCGGCAACTCGATGCCTACTGCCGGGACACGTACGGCCTGCCGTCCCAGAGAGTGCGGAAGATCCAAGCCATCGTCACGGGCTCCGCCGAGAGGGTGGCCGCCGCACTTGCCCGCTACGCGGAGGCAGGCGCGGAGCACATCGTGTGCCGCATCGCGGCCCCGACCCTCGAAGCGCAGCTCGACCAGCTGCAGCTGATTGCCGGGATCCTCATCCGGCCTTCGAGCCGAATGCCCGCAACGTAGCAGCGGGGACTTGCGATCAGGCAGGCCGCTCCGGCCGCGCGGTCCGCTGACCTGCTGCCGGAGATGCCAGGACGCCGGAGCCGAACCAGGGAGGGGGTGACCAGTTCAGCTCCGGCGTCCCGTGTGGGGGGTCGGGAAAGCTCAGGGGTCGGGAAAGCTCAGGGCTCAGGCGGCGATCGGCACCAGCGCGTCCAGGGACTCGACGTCGGCGTCGGCGAATGCCGGCAGTTCGAACCAGATGGCCTTGCCGCGCGGCGTGGGAGCACCGCCCCAGCAGCAGGAGAGCATGTCGACCAGGAACAGCCCGCGCCCGCTCTCCGAATCCTCATCGACGGTCTGCATGCGCGGCAGCTCGGGGTCCTCATCCTCCACCTCGCAACGCAGCAGCCCGTCCTCAGCGGAGAAGCTGAGCAGAACCTGCCCGTGCGCGTGGTCCAGCGCATTGCCGACCAATTCGCTGACCAGCAGCTCGGCGGCCTCTATCTGGTCCCCGAAGCCCCACTCGGTCAGCGTCTCACGGGTCAGCCGACGCGCCTCGCGCACCGAGCCGAAGTCGGCCGACAGCCACCACGAGGCCTTCCGGCCTGCCACGGAGTCGTGGCCGCTCACTTCAGTCAAGGTCCTGCTCCGCGAAAGTCCCCTCATGCCACACTCCCCCCGTGCCACCCGTCCGTCCGGCACACGCTCACTTGTCTCATCGAAAGACACCACGGCATCGCTCAGCAGATCCCGTTCCTGCTCGAGCGGCAGGCCCGCGCCCTCGCCATGGAGGTCATCCATCGGCGGAGTGTGGGGCTGATGCTGGCACATGGTGTCTTCCTCGGTCTTCGCTTACGGTGAGCGTCATTTGCTCACAACACGAGAGTGCCTTAGTGAGCCACCGCGAGGTGAGGTGAGAACTCCCCATATAGGTACCTATTCCGAAGACCCTAGGTACCTACGTGGAACGCCCGTCGGGCCGCTCAGCCTGATGATCGTAGGTCCAGAAACCCCGCAGCGTGCGGGCATGTTGCCGGTATGAGGTGCATTCGTGGACAGTCTGGAGAACCTCGTCATCGCCAGGCGGCTACGAGCCCCGTTGACGCCCCGCCATCACGGCCGGCTCAACCCACGTGAGTACGTCGATCATTCCTTCTGGCTGGTCAGGCCTGCGGTGACGAAGTCGATGAGCAGATCGAGGATCTTGGGGTGGAGGGCGGAGTCGCCGAGGCGTTCGGCGAACATCGGTACCAGCAGCACGCACTGCAGCACACCGATGAGCACTGCGGGGTCGGCATCGATCAGCTCTCCCTGCTCCCGCTTGGCGGTGACGAACTCGCTCAACGCGGTGCCCGGGTTGTCGGCCGTGGCGTTGAGGTGGGCCCGATCGAGCTTGCGTGCCACCGCCTGCATCTCCTCGGGGTGGGTCATGAGACGGCTCCACAGCGGGTTGTCCGCCAGCTCGGCGAGGGTGGCGTGCAGGAAGCGGCGCAGCCCTTCGCGGGCATCGTCCGTGCTGAGCAGAGCGGCGTCGATGACCCTGCGCTTGACCTCGCCGTTTTGGCGCAGCATCAGTTCCAGATACAGCGCCTCCTTGGAGTCGAAGAAGACATAGAAGCTGCTCTTGGCGACCCCAGTGGGGGCCATCAGCTCCTCCAGCGAGGTCTTGCGCAGCCCTTGGCTGATGAACAGCCGCTGGCCGGTCTCCAGCAGGAGCGCGGTGATGCGGGCCTTTTCTTCGGCGGAGAACGCGGGCGGCATCGGGGACCCTTCTTGTACGAACAGTTCGTTCATATGGTTTCACGAGGTCATAGCAAATGCTGCGCCGCCGGGCATGAGCGGGACGCTTGGGTCAACCTCGCTCCTGCACGAATCCGGCCTGCGGGGCGGACTGCTGGTCGGCGGGGCTCGGTGCGACGGGTCCAGGGCGCGGGCGCAGCAGGGTGAAGGCCACCACCGCGGCGCAGGTGGCCAGCGCGGCGCCGACCAGCATGACGAACGACATGGATCCGGTGAACGCCGTCCGGGCGGCGGAGATGATCGCAATGTCGCCGGTGGCGATGGCGCCGGCCAGGGATTCGTGGGCGGCGGGCAGGCCGGCGGGCAGGCGGGAGTGGTATTCCGCAGTCAACGCGCTGCCCAGCACGGCGATGCCCAGGGCGCTGCCGGCCTGGGAGATGGTGCTGTTCATCGCCGATCCCACGCCGGCGTCCTTCGGCGGGATCGCGCTCATCAGCGCGGTGACCGCAGCCGGGGTGGCCAGTCCGGCGCCCATGCCCATCACCGCCAGCGCAGCGCCCAGCAGCAAGTAGCCGTCCGCCGGAGCCAGCGAGCTCAGCAGAGTGAACCCTCCTGCGGTGATCAGCATGCCGACGGTGACCATGGTGCGGTTGCTGACGCGGCGGCCCAGCGTGGCCCCGGCCATGTTGAACGCCGCCGAGGAGGCGGCGAACGGCAGCAGCGCCATTCCGGCCTGCAGTACCTCGTAGCCGGCCACCAACTGCACGTACTGGGCGAGCGCCAGCATCAGGCCCGCGGCGGCGAAGGCCAGCAGCATCACCGAGAGGGTGCCGCCGGCAAAGGTGCGGTCGCCGAAGATGCGCAGCGGCAGCATCGGGGTGGGCGTGCGCAGTTCCCAGACCGTGAAGGCAGCCATGAGCACGAGTCCGAGCGCGCCGATGCCGATGGTGGCCGGGCTGTCCCAGCCGCGGTCGGAGCCGGTGATGACCGCGTAGACCACGGCCACCATCCCGGTGGTGCACAGCACGGCGCCGGGCAGGTCGATCCGGCCGCCCGCACCGGTGGACTCGGGCATCAGCAGCACGGCGGCCGTGATCGCCAGGACGGCGACGGGCACGTTGACCAGGAACACCGATCCCCACCAGAAGTGCTCCAGCAGCAGGCCGCCCAGCGACGGCCCGGCCAGGATCCCGGCCAGGGAGACCGTGCTCCAGGCCGCGATCGCCTTACGCCGTTCGGTCTCGTCGAACACGGTGATGAGGATGGACAGGGTGGCGGGCATGACCAGCGCGGCGCCGACCCCCATCAACGCCCGCGCGGCGATCAGGATCGCGGGTGTCGCCGCCAGGGCGGCCAGTAGGGAGGCCAGCGCGAATATGACCAGGCCACTGATCAGCATGCGCCTGCGGCCGTAGCGGTCCGCCAGCCCGCCCGCGGTCAGCAGCAGCCCGGCGAAGGCGAGCGTGTAGGAGCTGATGATCCACTGAATGTCCGGCGGGGATGCGCCGAGCTCGCGCATCAGCGAGGGAATGGCCAGGTTAAGGATGGTGTTGTCGATCACCAGGACGAGCAGACTCAAGCAGAGCGCACCCAGGATCCACCAGCGGCGCGGGTGCGACGTTTCAGGCGTGTGCATGACGGGTCTTGTCTCACTTTCAGTAGGGGAGGCTCGTGGCCGGAGCGCATCCCCGGGCCACGGGCGCAATCACTTGGTCGCAGCGCCGCTCTCGGGTGCGGCGGTGCGGCGCAGGCCCTCCTCGTAGATGGCTACGAAGCGGTCGATCTGCCATAGCTGCGAGATGAAGATCAGCGACAGTCCGAACACCGACGGCCATGCCTCGATCCGGACCAGCCCGTACACCATGATCGCCAGGCCGACGCCGGCCATCGCGATCAGCCAGCGGATCGCCGGCCGGTGCGCCTCGGCGGCCAGCGACCGGTCGGCGGCGTACATCTTCTCGCCGTAGATGCCCTTCTCCGCCCAGCTGCGGGGCTGGTAGACCGGCTTGAACGCGTGCGGGTTGATCCACATCCACACCACTCCGGCCGCGATCGGGGCCAGCGCCCACCAGCCCAGCTCCTGCCGGAAGTAGATCGGCGCCAGGATCGGCAGGACGCCCACCATCCGGGTCCACACGCTCCAGGCGTTGGCGTGCCGCTTCCAGGACTCCTCGTTGAGACCGAACGTCGCAGCGGCGGCCTGGGTCAGCTTCATGGTTGCTCCTCGAAGGAGAGGGGCCGGTTCGCTCCGGCTCGATGTGTCTATAAAAACACATTCGACAAATGTTTTCAACCAGCGCACCCCAGGCGGCGAGCTGACCTTGCGGCGCGTGGCTGTCCGGGCCCTCGGGTGTCGGGAAGTCCTCGATCGGCTGGGAGGTGTTCGCGCAGCTGAGTCGCAGTGGTGTCAAGACGGCGTTCGTCGACACGGCCCAGATCAGCTTGTGCTACCCCGTGCCGGAGTGCGGCACCCATCACATCCGAGCGCGGAATCTGGCTGCGATGTGGCCAAACTTCCGGCGACAAGGGGTGCGATGCCTGGTCCTCGCGGGCTTTGTCGACACCCCCGGGGAGGTTCGTGAGTACACGGCCCTCCTTCCCGGCGCCACACTCACGTTGTGCCGGCTGCGCGTCGATCGCGCTGAGCTCAAGGAACGGTTCCTCGCGCGGGGTTGGCGTCCGGATCTGGTGGAGGAGGCCGTCGCCGAGGCGGAGGCACTGGACCGTAGCGACTACGCCGACGTGTGCATGGATACCGACGGCTTGACCGTGCCCGAGGCGGCCCGGCTGGTCCGCGAGCTGGCTGGTGGATGGCCGTGCTCCCTACCCGCCGACGTCAACCGGCAGAGCCACCCGCCAGCACCACAGATCGATCTCTCCGCTTCCGTGCTGTGGTTCTCCGGTGCCACGGCGGTCGGGAAATCGACGGTCGGCTACGAGGTCTTCACTCAGGTCCTGCGGACCGGCGTACGAGCCGCCTATGTCGATGTGAAGCAGATAGGCGCACTGCGTCCCGCCGCGGACGACGACGCGGCCGGTCACCGCCTCAAGGCACGCAATCTCGCGGCCATCTGGGCGGGATATCGCGCGGTTGGAGCCCGGTGCCTGATCGTCTCCGGGGAGGCCGACTCCGACGACACCGTCCGCGGCTACGCCGAGCTGCTGCCTGGAACCGCAATTACCGTGTGCCGTCTGCACGCCAGACCCGCAACGCCGGCCGAGCGCGTCGCGCAGCGCGGCCGGGGAGGGGGGCCGGCGGTGCCGGGTGACGAGGTGAAAGGGCTGGGCTCGGCCGCCCTGCACCGCGTCGCCGAACGTGCGGCACGCGAGGCCAAGGCGCTCGACCGCGCCGGGGCAGGCGATCTGCGCGTCGACACTGACGGCCGGTCGGTGCGGGAGGTGGCCGCGGAAGTACAGGTTCGCAGTGGCAACTGGCCGAGCAACTGCACGACCTGCCAGCCACCCGGTCAATGACATCCGCGAGCAACATGAGAAGCCCCGGTGGCAAGGCCGACGATTCGGGTCGCGGCAGCGATCGCCCCGGCTCTTGAGGCGCGCACCACAGTGAGCGATCGTCACGACCTCAGCCCACTTCGATGCTAACGCTGGGCAGGGCGTGCCAGACGGAGCCGGCGCACGCCATAGGCCGTTGTCCGCCGCACAGCGAATCCGGCGACCCACTACCCCAAAGCTGTGCTTCACCTCCCCGTCCTGCATTTCAACAAGCGCTCATTTAACATCTGTCAAACGAAGAGCAGTCCAGGCTCCGAACAGCTGAGAGGCCTGGTCCCCTTGAAAGTCATACACCGGCTCGATCAGCACAAGTCGGCGGTCTCGGTCGCCCGAGAGAGCCAGGTCGCGTAGGGGCCGTTAAGGTGCGCCATCGACGTTGCCTTGAGATGGAACAAGGGCGGGTTGGACACTGGCGAGCCGTTCGAGCATGGGCTCTTGTGAGTGTCCGGCGAAGGCCGCCTCGACGGCGACGGCAGCGGTCCCGCCGGTAAGCCAGGTCAGGACCTGATGGTAGGCGGGGCTGCGGCGGTTCCAGAAGGCGTTGGTCAGACGTCCGCCCGACAGGCCCGTCATGACGAAGTCGTACAGGTGGTTGATCAGGGCGTCGGTGTCGAGCCTGCTCCAGACACTGAGGCAGGGCGCCAGATCCATGCCGGTGGCGGATAGGGCGCAAATCACTGTGTCGATCGGGGGGCGCACAGGGTAGTGGCGCAGCGTCTCGTGCCACCACTCATTCAGAAACCCCTCTATGACATCACGCTCCTCAATCGGCCAAGTCTGCCAACCGGCGGCGGCGAGCTTGCCGAAGACGATCTCGGGATCGGGATACCCGAAGGCGTCCGTTGCCCCGCATTCGAGCAGGCGGGGCAGAAAGTAGCGGAATTCGCCGACACCGCCCCAGGTGGTGAGGGCCTTGGCGGCGTAACGGGCCAGCGCCTCAGGCCGCACCAACCCGACCGGCCCGGCCAGCAGGCACAACTCCTCGTCCGGCTCGACGCAGTGTGGACAGCCGTTCATGCGCTCAGGTTTCGGCACGTGTCTGAACACGTCGTACAGCCGCTGCTTGGCCGCTTCCCATCCGGTCATGGGCCCATTGTCGGCGCTACAGCCGAGGCCGGGCATCCACCTGATTCATACTTCCCGCGGCACCGGCCCGAATTTGTCGGCCCCGTACGCCATGATCGGCATTCATTCCGATACGTCCCCTCAAGGAGTGTCCCTGTCTGAGCGGCCTGCGAGCGTCGGCTCGCAGGCCCCTCGCACCCGCCGCCTCTCGATCGGCTCTGGACGATCTCCGCTCCCGGCACACTCGATCAGCCATCTCAGCCGGTGGCAAGGACCGACGAAGTCGTTCCGTGGCGGTCGATTGCCGCAGCCGCATACGGTGAGCACCGAAGTCGGCGAAGTTGTTTGCGTATTTCGTCGCTCCACGGCTGGATTTGCGATCAAACGCTCCAATCCAATGGCACCACGAGCTGTTCCCGGACCTCTGTGATTCGCTGATCGCTGGAATATCGTCTGACGTGAAGATCAGCCAGCACTTCTCGGGCTCCCGGGAATTCACTGAGCCAGAATCGCCAACTTATCTGCTCTGCCAGATGCGACAAGGCAGCGAATTCAACTGGTTCCGATGCAGCCTTGACCTCTCATGTGCGCCTCTGCAGGCAAGGGTGACGATCTCTGAGTATTCTCCGGTTCCACGCTTCCATGAGGTAGTTGGGGCGGGAGCCGCACTCACTCCCCACGCCGGAGGGCTCGTCCTATTATAGCCCTCCCTGCCTGCGAAAACAGGATAACGCGAGATCGATTCATTCACCACATCCGTGGACATGATCGGATCCGCGCGGCGCGTTACTTTCTGCTCGTAGCCGCCGTCTGAACATGGTGTGCTGAACCATCTCACAACTTGAAAATATGGTTGTGAATCACATGGATAACCACACGTTCATTCTTCACGGTTACAGTAACTCACCCCTCCCGCAGGAGGCACACATGCACCTGAAACAGCAACTCCTGGCAATCCTTGCGGCGGTCGGACTGGTATCCATGACGGCGCCCGTCGCGCACTCGGACGTCCCGTCGCCCACCCAAGGTCCGCTGAAGCGGTATGAGATCAGCGGAACGTACGTCTCCGGCGTCTCCGCCGGCGGTTACATGGCCAACCAGCTCCACGTCGCCCACTCCAGCGTCTTCAAGGGCGCCGGCATCATGACAGCGGGCCCCTACGGCTGCGCCGACGGTGACGACTCCATGGCCACCATCGCCCAGAACGCCTGCATGAAGACGAACATGCGCCGCAAGACCCCGGCCGAGCTGGAGCGGATGACCCGGGACCGGGCTGCCGCGGGCACTGTCGACCCGGTCGAGAACCTGCGCGGTGACCCGGTGTGGCTGCTGCACGGCTCGAACGACCAGACCGTGGTGCGGGCCGTCAACGACGATCTGGCCACCTACTACCGCGACTTCGGCGCGGACGTCGCCTACAACACCTCCACCAACGCCGGACACGGCTGGGTCAGCCCTCTCGGCACCGTCTCCTGCTCCTTGACTGCCTCGCCGTACGTCAACAACTGCGGAATCGACCCGCAAGAGGAGATGCTCGGCCACCTGCTCGGCAGCGTGAACGCGCCCGCCACCACCCTGGGCGGCAAGCTGATCCGGTTCGACCAGAACGGCTACGCCCCCGGGAGCAGTGCCAGTGCGATCAGCATGGGCACCGACGGATTCGCCTACGTGCCCCCGGCCTGCGAGTCCGGCCCGTGCAAGCTCATGGTCGCGCTGCACGGCTGCTACCAGTACTACGGCCTGATCGGCGATACGTTCATGGACCAGGCGAACCTCAACGAGTACGCCGACACCAACAACATGATCGTGCTCTATCCGCAGGCCAAGGAGAGCTCCTTCCCCATCCTCAACCCTCGCGGCTGCTTCAACTGGTGGGCCTACGGGAGCGACACACAGTACGCCCAGAAGGGCGGCAAGCAGATCACTGCCATCATGAACATGGTCACCGCCCTCGGCGGCGCTCCCGGCGGAACCGACCCGACTCCGACCCCGACCACTCCCCCGAGCCTGGAATGCGTGACCGCCCACAACGTCGCCCACACCATGGCGCTGCGCGCATACGCCATGTGGGGCCGGACCTACGCCACGGGCTCCAACCAGCACCTCGGCCTGTGGAACACCCTCACCACCAGCTCCATCAAGCAGACCTCACCCGGCCACTGGGTGAAGTGCTGAACCATCGTTGATCAACGTCCCTGCCCGTGCGCACCCGCGGGCAGGGACGCTCGACCGGCAACGAAGTCTCCAGAGAGAAGCTCAGGTCGGCGCGGTCGCGTGAGAATGCCGAACGGAGCAGTTGGCTACCACGTGCGAGTAGCTGAACTGAGACGAAGCGCGTCGGCGGTCGCGACCCTCACGGCAGTGATGCGAGCATTCGCTCCCCCGCCGACCGCAGGTGGGCGGTCATCGCGTCCGCCGCAGCCGGGCCGTCGCCCGCCACGACTGCCCGCAGGATGGACTCGTGCTCGTCCCGCGTGAGCTCGGCGGCGCCTTCCCGGGCGTAGAAGATCCGGAAAGCGCGGGAATGGACGAACAACCGCTCCAGCGTTTCGGTCACGACCAGGTTCCCGGACATCTCGGCGAGTTTGCCGTGCAGCAGTTCGTCGGCCTTGGCCAGCAGGGTGAGGTCGCCGCCGGGCACGTCGACCTGCCGGCGCAGGAACGCCTGGTCCTCCGTGCGGAACTCCTGGGCGGCGCGGGCGGCCGTGGGAGGCTCGAGCAGCAGCCTGCACTCGTAGAGGTCGGAGATCGTCTTGCGGTCGGGCAGATCAGCGGCCACGAAGCCGCGGTAGGGATGCTTGCCGACCAGGCCGTCGGCCTCCAGCCGCCCCAGGGCCTGACGGATCGGCGTGTTGGAGATCTTGAGCTGCGCCGCCAGAGCGTCGATCTTGACCCGGCTGCCGTGCGGGATATGCCCGCTGAGCAGCATCTCTCGCAACACGTCGTACACATCGTCAGCGAGCACCTGTCGCCGCGGGAGCTCCAGCGCCGGCGCGGGGGAGTCGGTCATCCAAACCTCCCCGCCCTCCTGCCCTGTACGGCCCGGCGTACGCGCTGTCCGGCGAACTGGACACCATCGCGGGGCGGCTGCGCGGCTACCTGACCTCCTCCGAGGGAACGCGAACCAACCACCTCGCCCCGCTCCTCGTCTGAGTCCGGCCCGCTCGACCTGGCACCCGGAAACCGGGAAATCACGTCCGATCCAGATGATCGGACGGGATCCCGGCAGCTTCCGCAATGACGGGGCGTTCCCCCGAGGACACCCCGCCCTCGTCAGGTATCCCCTACGCGATGACCAGAACGACGATCTGCTGCCGCGGTCCGCCACGGGTGACCCCGCAGAGTGCGATTGACGGGCGCCTCCGCGATCGACATCCCCAACGGTGTCGCGGTGATCGGTTGGGTGCTCCCTTACCGGAATGGTGCCGAAACTCATCGCCGTACCGCTCCTGGTGCTCGGCATGGTCGGCCCCGCCGACGCCTACCCAACGAATGCGGGGCGGGACGGGGTGCGGCCCGCCCCGCAGGGGCTCACTCAGTCGGTGAGGCGGATGAAGGTGACGCAGTAGGCGAGGGACAACGGCAGAGAGGTCCCGCTCAGTCGTACGGACCGTAGTCTCGGCGCTGGTATCCGCGCTGCTCGTGCTCACGAGGCCGCTCGTATCCGCGCTGTTCGTATCCCCGGGCGTCATACCCGCCGGGCTGCTCGTACGGGTACGGCTGCGGATCCGGCACTTCCTCAAGGGCCGTGCGCCCGATCGACGCCAGGAGCGAGAGGATGGCGATGCCGATGATGAGGTTGATGGCGGCCGTGGCGATCTGCTCGATGAGGTCGGCAGAGTGCATGAACGGCAGGATCGTGATGAGGACGGTGAAGAGCCCGGCGATCCAGCCGAAGAACTTGGCCGGCTCCGGTGTCGACACCATGAGGATATAGAGCAGCAGCGTCGCGACAAGCGCGGCAGCGGCGGCCGAGATCGCATATCCCGTGGTCGCCGCGCTGCCGTACGCGGAAGCCCCGTCGGGAGTGAGGACACGGATGCCCAGGATCCTCTTGCTGATCATGACTCCGACCACCACGATCAGTGCGGCCACCACGGCGGCGGCCACGCCGCCTCCCCACACTCGCGCCGGTTTGACCGTCGGCCTGGCCGATCTGGGGCGGCGATCATAGCCATCGTGGGAGGGATAGGACATGCGAATCACCTCTGTCGCGAATGCTGATCAGGCACTTCGAGAACCGTACACGCGCTGTCAAGTGTTCGGCGCGGAGCCCCGCGATGCGGCCTTGAGCGTGTCACAGCGTCACTGAGAACCGTCTACTGCAAGCAGCTCAGGCCCGTCCTTCTGCAGGGCGGCCGAAGCCATGGACGAGATCTTCAAGACACGTAGAGCGGCCAGCAAAATGATCAACGGATCTCCGAGGAAGATATCTCAGGAGCGACCCCTGTTTATCGGTCTCATAGATTGTCCGATATGACGGATCTGAGCAGTCTGGTTGAGGAGACCGTTGGTCAACTCACGGCACGGCATATGGGCGTGGTAGTCGCCGCTGTGGCGGGAAAATCGACGGAGATCCGGGGCTCCGGACAAGCGGGAGGTGCTCCTGGTGCCGACACGTTGTTCGAGATCGGCTCGGTGACCAAGGTCTTCACGGCGCTGACTCTGGCGCAACTGGCCGTGACAGGCGCGGTCGATCTCGACGAGCCGCTGGTCGCGTTGCTGCCTGAAGGGACGCGCGTGCCGTCGCGAGACGGTAAGGAGATCACACTTCGGCAGTTGGCGACCCACACGTCGGGCCTGCCCCGTCTGCCCAAAGGCATGCTCGTCCCGGCATTGCTACGCCCGTCGAAACCGGATCCGTACGCCGACTGCACGGCCGACCTCCTGCTGCATGGTCTGGCCAACACCCGGCTGGGTGCCACGCTCGGGCGCCGATTTCGTTACTCCAATCTCGGTGCGGGCCTGCTGGGACTGGCACTCGCCCACCGGACCGGTACCGACTACGAGACGTTGGTCGTTCGGGAGATCTGCACGCCTTTGGGGCTGGCCGACACCGGCATCGCCGATCGCGAGGTCCGGCTCGTCCAAGGGCACACCCGACGTCGGCGACCTGTCTCAGCTTGGCATCTGGCCGATCTGGCCGGAGCGGGCGGGTTGCGCTCGACGGCCGCGGATCTCGTCACCTTCGTGCAGGCCCAATTGACCCCCGAGTCCAATGGGATCGCCGAGGCGATCCGGCTCAGCCGTCAGGTCGAGCACCGGATCAACCCCTTCGCCTGGATACATCTGGGCTGGATGGGCCAGCGGTTGCACCGCCGGCAAGGAGGTGGCCTCCAGATCTGGCACAACGGGATGACAGGTGGGTTCTCCTCGTTCGTGGGATTCAACCCGGAGAAGGAGGTGGCCGTCATCGTGCTCAGCAACACAAAGCGGTCGGTGGACAGACCCGCCTTCGACCTGCTCCGCCGCCGCCTAGAGTCCTTGCATTGACATCCTCCCCGGCGTAAACTCCGGGGACTCCCCCACGTCACCGCAGGAGCCTTACTGCTTCCTCTACGCCGCTTGAGCGCCGTAGCTTTCGGGCTGTGCCAGGGTCGGAATTGCCTCGCCTGGTCTTACCTGCCCTCCACAGTCGTTTCCAGTGTCCGCCAGTCCGGCGGCCACTTGCTGCTCACGATCGACCTCGCTGCCGATCCCCGTGTCGGCGCCTGGCAGGGTGCGCAGCCGGATCCCCTCCGCGAGGAGGTTCAACGCCGCCGCGACATCCCGGTCGTGATGCTCTCCGCACTGCCGGCAGTCCCACTCCCGGTCCGCCAAGGTCAGCTCGGTGTTGACCCACCCGCAGCACGGACAGGTCTTAGTGGAGGCAAACCAGCGGCTCACCTTGGTGACGGCCCGCCCGTAGCGGGCACCCTTGTCCTCCACCATGCGTATGAAGGTCCCCCACCCGGCATCGTGCACGCTTTTGGCCAGTGGTCCGCGTGACAGGGCCCGCACCGCCAACGATTCCAGGGTGATCGTTTGGTTCTCACGGATCACCCGGGTCGTGCTCTGGTGCAGGAAGTCCCGGCGCGCGTCGGTGACCTTGGCGTGCTGGCGGGCAAGTGCGGCCCGTGCCTTGTCCCGGTTCTTCGATCCCTTCTGCTTGCGTGACAGGGCCCGCTGCAGGCGAGCCAGTTTCCGTTCCCGGCGGCGCAGCCACCGCGGATTGGAGATCTTCGTGCCGTCGGCCAGGACCGCGTACGCCGACAGCCCCAGATCGATCCCGGTCTCGGCCAGGTCCCCGTCCGGGGTGAGGGCCTCAGGCAGCACCTGCCCGGCCTCCTCCACCTCGATCACGAACGAGGCGAAGTAGCGGCCCGCCGCATCCTTGATCACGGTCACGCTCGACGGGATGGCGGGCAGCGGCCGCGACCAGCGCACCTCGACGTCGCCGATCTTCGCCAGATACAGCCGCCCGGCCCCTCCCACCGCCCCGGCGCTGCCCGCCGGGCCGTCCGCCGGGCCGATGCTCGGGCGCAGGCTGAACGCATTGCGGTTGAACCGGGCCGCCTGCCGATGATCACGCCGGGACTTGAAGGTCGGCAACCCGATCCGTGGGCCCCTGCGTTTGCCTGAGACCGAGTCGAAGAAGTTCCGGTAGGCCTGGTCCAGATCCCGGATCGCCTGCTGCAGCGGGACCGGCGACACCTCCCCCAGCCACCGGCGTTCCGGGGTCCGCTTCGCCGCGGTGATGCAGATCTTCTGCAGATCACCCCCGCCGACCCACGGCAGGCCCGCTTTACGGGCGGCCTTGCGCATCGCCAGGGCGTCGTTCCACACCACCCGCACACAACCGAACAATCGGGCCAGCGCCGCCTGCTGGGCGGGGTCGGGGTAGAGCCGGTAGTTGTAGCGCAACCGCACCCCGGCCACCCCCTTCCCGCCAACCCCGAGACTCGAACATATTATCATTCGGTCTATGGCATCGGAACTCGAATATCGTCGTGGCCGCCATGTGGTTTCCGCACTCCACGTGCATCTGGTCTTCGTGACAAAGTACCGGCGGAACGTCTTCGACGACGCGATGCTGCGCCGCTGTGAGGAAATCATGATCGAGGTGTGCGACAGCTTCGAGGCCGAACTGCGCGAGTTCAACGGCGAGGACGACCACGTCCACCTGCTCGTCGTCTACCCGCCCAAGGTCGCCATCAGCAAACTGGTCAACAGCCTCAAGGGGGTGTCCTCGCACTACCTGCGCAAAGAGTTCACCGGGCGGGTGAACCGGGCCATCATGCACGGGCATTTCTGGTCGCCGTCCTACTTCGCCGCTTCCTGCGGCGGGGCTCCCCTGTCGATCATCCGCCAGTACATCGAGCAGCAGCGCCGCCCATCCTGACGGGTCCCAGGTCCGCGCTACGCGCTCCGGTCTGTCCCGGCTCCGCCGGGCCATTCCCTATCGGGAACCGCATTCATCGCCGCCCTAAAGGACGGGGCCTTCTGCGGCTTCTCGGTAAGAGATCAAAGCGCAAACAAAAGGCGCTCTGTTAGGGGCTCTTAGTCACTCAGTTAGTCACTCACCAATGCAGAAAGGGGGGCCGCTTCCAAGACTCTGGAAGCGGCTTGCGTCTTCGCCGTACATCCCTGGCAACCATCCGGGCTGTTGAGAAGGCGACTGCCCAGCACGCCGCATGAACCTACAAGTAGTGGTCCGCAAACCATGCTCCAGCCGGTGTGCTCATCCGGTGGTGGACGGGTCGGTCCGTGTGGGCGTGACGTCGTCCAGTTGGTTTCCGGTTCGTACGCTGTGCAGGACGTCCTTGATCGCGGCGATGACCAGTCCGGGATCGTCGTCGTGGATGTAGTGACCGGCTCGATCGGCGATGATGTGTCGGCTGTTGGCTGACAGTTGGGCCAAGTTTGCGTTGAGGCGGTGCCAGCGGCGCCAGTCCTCGGGGATCGCGTCGCTACTGCCCGGGCTGCGGGTCAGCACCATGAGAGGTCTGTTGCCCAGTGCTCTCTTGGCCAGGGGCTGGTCGGCCGCCGTCAGCCGCTTCAGAGCCCGGTGCTCGCGCATCATCGACCGCCGGTCGGCGCCGCTGCGGATCTTCCGGGAAACAGCGATGAGGAGAGGTAGGGTCACTGCCTCGAAAAGCCTGTCCCGCCAGGGAAGGCAGTCGCGAAGAATCTGCGTCTGACCCTCGGTGCTGGAGTCGACCAGCACCATGCCTGCGACTTCCGTGTCATAGAGTCCGGTGAACGCCCTGGTATGCACGCCGCCGGCAGAGTGGCCGACCAGTACGACGGGGCGCGCGATGGCTGCCGCATCCAAAACCTCATGAAGATTCCGCGCGATATCGCCTGGTGTCCTGTTGTCCAGTGCCCGACTGCTGGAGCCGTAGGCCGCTCGGTCATAGGTCACCACCGTGGTCTCTTTGGCCAGGGTCTCGGCCACTTCTCGCCAGGATTCCGCGTTTCCGCCGAATGCCGGCTCAATGATCACGGCCGGTTCTCCGCTGCCGAAGATGGTGGTGCTGATGCGATGCGGCCCTGCCTCCACATGAGTGGCCCGGCTATCCATCTCTTCCCCCGGAAGACCGACGATGGGTCATGTGTGATCGTAAGGAGCGTATCGTCAAGTGTCAAAGAAGGCTTTGACACTTCGATCTGCTGTCAAAGCTATCTTTGACAGATGCGCATCACCGATCCGCGGGCCATTCGCGCTCTCGCGCACCCGCTGCGGCTGGATCTGATCGACCTGCTCGGGCGGATCGGCCCCGCGACGGCCACGACCTGCGCAAAGCACCTGGACACCTCCCAGGCGTCTTGCTCCTTCCACCTCCGCCAGCTCGCCAAGTACGGCTACGTCACCGAGGCCGAGCCCTCAGAGGACAAGCGGGAGCGGCTGTGGCAGCTGACCGACCACGAGCAGAAGTGGTCCAGGACGGAAGGCGGTCCGGCGGCGATGGAGCTGGAAAGGGTCTTCATCGAGAGGGAGGCGGCCCGCATGGCCGCATGGACCGAAGCCCGGACGTCCGCCGCGAAAGCCTGGCAGGACGCGGCATTCGTCTCAGGTGTCAGCGTGCCCCTGACCCCCGAGGAACTCGACGCGATCGGCAAAGAGTTCATGAGGCTGCTCGAGCCATACATCGCCCGGCTCTCGAACCTGTCGCTCGTCCCCGGAGACGCCAGCTCTGCACGGATCTTTCTGCATGGAGCCCCCCACGCACCTCTTGATACGTGATTCGCGTTTCCGCCGACCGCTGCTCGGGACGCCGTCTCCAGCTTCGGCGACAGCGCGTTGTTCCTGTCACTGGCCATCCGGGCGAAGGACCTGATCGGCTCGGATGCCGCCGCTGGGGCAACGGCGAGAACGAAGATCTGCCAGCGGCGCGGATCGCGACCTGTGGCCGTTCCACTCCAGAAGCCGGCGACCGAAGATCGCCAGGCGACCGACACCTGCGCGCTGAACCAGCCGAAAGTACCGGTCGCAGACCGCGAGACCCAACTTGTGGTCGATGTCCGCACCGGGCCGCTTCCGCAGGATGAGGCCCATGCGCTTTCAAGATCACGCTCTAGGACTGGACGCCGAAGGTCTGGCCGGCGGTCCCGGTGTCCCCTCCACCCGTGCCGAGGCGACGGCATGGGCGGCCCCGCGATGACCTCCCCCGGCCGACCGCGTATCGCCGCGCTCGACGTCCTGCGCGGGTTCACGCTGTGCGAGATCCTGCTCGCCAACATCCAGCTGATAGCCAACGACGGCACCGCCGTCGTGACGCAGCCCATGGGAGACTGGGACCCCTGGCTCGGGCTCCCGATCTTCTCCCTGCTGTTCGGCATCGGATTCTCGCTACTGCTGGACTCCGCCGCGAGCCGCGTCCCCTGCCCACGGCTGGTCCTGCTGCGCCGGCTTCTGGCGCTGCTCGCGATCGGCCTCGTGCATATGCTGCTGTGGCCGGGCGAAGTCCTGACCCGCTACGCCATCGTCGGCGTGCTGGTGCTGCTGCCCTCGACCTGGCTGCCGCGGTGGGCCGTGGCCGGCCTCTCCGCCGCGCTCGTGACGGTGGCGGTGATCGGCGGGGGTGGGCCCTTGCTGATCGCCGGGCTGTTCCTGCTGGGCTCGGCACTGGTCCGCTACGGGGTGATCGAGAAGATCGAGAGGTCCACCCGAGGGCCGGTCCTGCTGGGCCTGGTCTTCGCGGCGGGACTGGCCTCTGTCCTGTGGGTACAGGCCAGCATGCGGGCCGTGGGGGCCACGACGCAGCTGTCTTTCACGTCCACCCTGGCCGATCTGCTGCTCGCCGGTGTGTACGTGTGCGTCCTGCTGATCCTGCTCAGAACGCCGCTGCGACCGGCGCTGCAGTTCGTCTTCGCGCCACTGGGCCGGGTGGCACTGACCAACTATCTGACCGCCACACTCCTCGTTCTGGCGGCCAGTCACATCCTCGGCCTGCCGATCGGCCAATCGTCGTCGGCGGCGTTCCAGGCCGCGGGAGCCATCCTCACGGCCCAGTGGCTGTTCTCCACCCTCTGGCTGCGCCGCTTCCGCCAGGGCCCCATGGAGTGGCTCTGGCGCTGGGCCACCTGGGCCCACCGCTCAGCCCTGCGCATCCCCACGAGCTGAGCCCATCCCCGTGACAACCGAAGAGGCAGGAGCGGACCCGTGAGCAGCGGGCGATGACGCGGAGGGGCGGCGGGTAAGCCCTCATCCGGTTCCGGTGGGGCGGTGCGGGGCGCGTAGGGCGTGAGGTCGATGGCGTTGTGTGGGCGAACTCCTGGACCGCGCCGCGAACCACACCCCAGCCCGCTGACCGTGATCCCACCGCGTCGATCCGGGAAAGCCGCCCTCATCGCCCGCGGTCAAAACGCGGAGGTGGCCATGAGCGAATCTTGAAACCGCAATTCCAGTGACATGCGCACCAGCTAGTGGGCCGCTAATGGGCCGCTAGTGGGCGGCTAGTTTTTCGACGAACCGGCGGCCGGCGATCTACGTTTGCGCGACCAGCCGGCGAACTGTGCTCAGAAGATCTGTCGTCGAACTCGGTCTTGACCCAGGCTCCCTTTCGGGCGGTATCAGGACCCGTCCAAACGGAAGGAAGCATGATGAAGAATCTGCTCAAGACCGCTGTGGTCGGCGCTGCCTTGGTCGCGTCGAGCTTTGCCATGGCGCAGCCCGCGATGGCCAGCTCGCTCTCGTGGAACGTCAGCGATGGCCTGATCTCCTACGCCGATGCCTCGAACAAGTTCTGCGTGCGGGCGTACGACAGCGAGGGTGCCCGCCAGGTGACGGTGACGCTGACTCCAATCAACGGCGGCAACTCGATCACCATCACCGACAAGAACAACTACTACGGTCACTCGGGCGGCACGTGCAGATACCTTAACAACTCGTACACGGAGAACACCTCCCTCCGCGCGACCGCCAGGTCGTACTGGGGCGAGCGCGGCACCTGGGTGGGTCGCGGGACCAGATCGTTCACCAGCTGACCAACCTGCCGGCTCCCCGCACGCCGTCCAGGCGCGCGGGGAGCCGGCTCGGCGAGGAGCATCAATTCCGTCGATGCAAACTCCGCACGCGCCGGATACGGCTCCTGCTTGCCTTCAGAGGGACGTCCTGCTGGCATCACGGCTCCCCCTGGCTTTCTAGGATTTCTCTACGGCAGAGAGAAATTCGCCACTTTGGCGATCCTGACGGCATGACAGTACTGATGGAAATCACGGGGTTGCCGCCGGACCTCGGTCATGATCTAGGCGGCCGGCGCCTCATGACCGCATTCGGGCTTGATCCTGCACCAAGGCGGCGAAACCGTCGAGATGGCGGGCAAGGCTGTACTCGAACAGTCCGTCCAAATCCAACACCGTTTCCTCGGGGACCGTGGCCAGCAGAGGGAATCGTCCGCTGTCGAGGAGTTCGCCGGCCCGTTTCCGCTGGGCGAGCCACCATCCGGTGAGCGTCACGCCGGTCTCCTGCTCCGCTTCGACTTCGTCGGCCATGGACAGAGCAACGGTGACGACCAGTGCGTGCAGCGTGAGTGCCTCTCGAATTCGTGTCGTCATGGGCAGCCCGAGCCCGTCGAGCGCGCGCAGGGTCCACTCGGTGTGGGCCATCATGTTGGGCACGAGCAACGGGCGCGTGAACGAGACGGCCCTGGGCAACCAGAGGTGTCGCCGGCACAGCTCCCATTGCCGGCGGGAGATCAGTTCGAGCTTGGCTCGCCACCCTTCCGGCCCGGGGATGGGGAGCTCTGGTTCGCCGAAGGCTTCGTCGACCATCTGCGTCACCAGTTCGTCCTTATTGGCCACGTGCCGGTACAGCGACATCGGACCGGCTCCGAGCTCGGCCGCTAGTCGCCGCATGGACACGGCAACGAGTCCCTCATTGTCGGCGATCGCGATGGCGGTGCGGAGAACCTGTTCGCGGTTCAGTGCCTGCTTGGGGACGCCGGCCTGCCGCGGTCTCGGTGAGGTGGCCGGGCCGGCCGGCTCTTTGTGGCCCGCGCGTGCGCTGACCACCGTGCCGGAACCGACCTTCGCCTCGACCAGCCCCTCGTCGCGCAGAGCCGCCATCACTTTGGTCGCGGTCGCGACCGCGACGCCCCGTCGCTGGGCGATCTGCCGGATGGAGGGCATGCGATCGCCTGGCCGCAGCTCACCGGTCAGGATCCGGGCGCGGAACTCCGCGACGATCCGCCGGTATGGCGGCTCCGGTCGCCGCGTTGACGACACCATGAGGGCCCTCGATTCATCGGTGAGGTTCTTGCCAGCAGAGAGTGTACTAGTTCAATCCGCCCAGTACTAGTTCACTTTGTCGCCCAGAATACCCAGGAAAGCCACCTGTCTCGATACCATGTACGCATGATATTGGATACGCCGTACGCATCCGTCAGGCAGGAAGACGGCGCAGACCAGCAGGCGGCCGGCCGCCGCGAGGGCGCCTCGGCATGGCAGACGTTGGCCGCCGGCCAGGCACCCCATGAGCAGCATCCGGACGCGCCCGACGCGGACCCGAACGTGCTGGCACGTGGGCTCCTCCCCCGCACCGCGGCAGGCGCCGCCGAGTTGGCGTTCCGCCCGCTCGTGCAGGGGTTCTTTCCACCGGCTCGAGGCTGGTTCGCTCCCATGAGGCTCAGCACAGCTTCCACCAGCATGGACGGCGCAGGATCGGAGGCCGCATGAACCAGATGGGGGACCAGTTGTCCATCTCGTATGCCGAAGTACGGTCGTGGCATCGACCGCTCATGATCATGGTGGCGGCGATGTCCGCGCTCGTCGTCGTCGCGAGCGTCGGTCTCCTCGCCGACGGTCGCGAGCTCTTGCAGCAGTCGGTCTGGGCCAAGCCGCTGAAGTTCGCGGTGTCGTTCGTCATGTACGGCGCAACGCTCGCCTGGCTGATACCGAAACTGCGCCGGGCACGGCGCACGATGTGGACCATCGGAACGGTCTTCGCCGTCGCCGGACTGGTCGACGTCGGCTTCATCGCGGTGCAGGCCGCCCGCGGCACCTACAGCCACTTCAACGCCGGCACAGAACCGTTCACCCAGATCGGGCAGCAGATTTTCTCCACCGGCGTCTTCGGGCTGTTCGGGGCGAGCCTGATCATCGCCATCATGCTGCTGTTCCAGCGCATCGGTGACACGGCACTCACCTGGGCCTTGCGCGCCGGGCTCGGGCTGGCCGTCCTCGGCATGGCGCTGGCGTCCTTCATCACCGGGTGGACCTCGTCGGCCGGACCCCGCACGGTCAAGGACGCCTACGGCAATCCGGTCCCGCTGGTGGGCGGACACGGAGTCGGAGTACCGGACGGCGGCGGCATGCCGATCACGAACTGGAGCACCACAGGCGGCGACCTGCGCGTCCCGCACTTCATCGGCTTGCACTCCATACAGGTGTACGTGCTCGCGGTGCTGGTTCTCACCGCCCTCGCGGCCCGGATCGGCTGGCTGTGCGGCGAACGTGTGCGCGCCCAGCTGATCGGAGTCGTCATCCTGGGGTACACCGCGCTGTTCGCCATCACGGCGTGGCAGGCGCTGCGCGGTCAGTCGCTGGTCCACCCCGACGCGGCCACGTGGACCGCGCTCGCGATGGCGGTTGTCGTGACCGCGCTGCTGGCGGCCCTGGCCATCTCGTCGGCTCGCCGCAGCGAGGTGGCACCCGCCGGCGACGGGCGCTCGCCCAGCGCGCCGCCGGCAGCAGCGCCAACTCCTTCTCGCCCAGGTGGGTGATGTCTTGTCCGGCGACGCGTGGGAGCCATTCCGGGCAACCGATGGGTGACGGTGGGTAACGCCGGTTGGTGACACGCCCGGGTACGCGCTGTTCCTGTCCGCCCTGCTCACCGGCGAACGGGCCAGGCGTGGCAGCCGCACCGGTCCCCGCGCGTTGAGCGAGCTGATGGCTGCCCGGGATGCCGCGCAGGCCGACAGCGAGGCCGTCATGCCGAGCGGGGACAGGACCGTGATCGTGGTACTCCCGGCCGGACACATCTCTGATCATCTGGCCGAGGACGGCGTAGCCGAGGTCGCTGTAGTTCCACGTCCCCGGCCGGTTCAGCGCGCAGCGCGCTGTCCTGATCGTCAGTGGGGCATTCGCGGACGGGGCAGTGCGGGATCGGCCACGTCCAGGGTGAGGTGGACGATGTTGGGGGTATGCCTTGAACCGAGCATTCCCAGGCTGGTCACGAGGAGTCCGTCGTTGGTGACGGCGATCGCGCTCGGGCCGTCGAGGCCGTCGGCTGCGGTGGCGAGGACAGTTGTGTCGCCGTGTGGGGTGATGCGCAGAACGGTGTCGCGCGGGTGGATGGCGAGATACAGCGTGCCTGAGGTGTCGAAGGCGAAGTCGTCGGCGGGTATGCCGGCATACACCTGCGTCACCTCGCCCGGGTGTCCCTGATCGATACTGATGCGCAGGACGCTGCCCTGGGCTGTGTTGGTCGCCCACAGAGCGCCGTCCCAGACCTTGAGCCCGTTCACACCGGTGGATGACACTGCGTCGTCCGGTGACGTCGGTGTCAGGCGCTCGTCGACGAGCCAGAGCCGCAGCGTGTCATCGCCGGGGGAACAGCAGAGGATTTCGCCGTTGACGGAGTCCGCAGCGAACAGCGTGCCGTCTTCGGCAAAGGTGATGCCGTTGAGTCCTGCCTGGGTTTCCGCGGTGGCGAATCGGCTCCAGCGATGGGGAGCGTCGCGCCGCCAGATCCCCGCCACGGCGTCAGCCGCGCTGCGCACCGCGGCGTAGAGCCGATGATCGGCGTCCGAGGCGAGCCCGACAACGATCGCGTCTCCTTGTTCCGGGGTCACCCGTTCCTGCTCCCTGCTGGACAACCAGACGGTGCCCGCAACCAGCAGCGTCGCGCAGATCGTGCCGTCCGCGAGGATCACGATGTTCTCCGGCATCTCTCCGGCACTGTAATCAAAGGTTTTGAGGATCTTGGAATTCGCCATCCAAAGATTTAACGGGCGAATCTCTGGAATGCCAAGACGTGCTCGTCAAGTCACCAGTAGACAGGTGCGGCGGCCGCCCTGGCCGACCACGCGCCTCCGGATGCCAACACGCCGGTCACTGCCTACCTGCTCAACCAGAGCGGGCTCTTCCTCGACAACGAGGGCGCCGGCAACCACGCGATCGACTCCTTCGAGCGGGCCTGCACCGCCTACGAGCGGGTGCGGGTAGCCGATCACCTGCGCCCTTCCGGGCCGCTCCCTTCAAGGCGAGGGCTTGGCGAGGTCCGGCGCGTGCGTCAGCCGCGTGGACACCTCCCACAGTCGCAGGGTCAGCGCCGCGTCGCGCACCTGTGGGCCGCGCGGGTCCTCGATGTCGAGCCGGTTGAGGAACCGCCCGTTGACGCCGGCCGGGTCGTCGGTGGTGATCAGGTGCTCCAGCGGCCCGGCCCCCTGCTCGGGCGTGATCGCGGGACTGACCCGGGAGTGCATGAGCAGCGCTGCCAGCCGGTTGTCCCGGAAGGCGTTGGTGGCGGTCAGTCCCGGGTGGAAGGCGGCGGTGGTCACGGTCGTGCCCGCGGCGCGCCGGGCAAGTTCCCGGGTGAACAGCAGTGTGGCGAGCTTGGTCATGCCGTACACGCGCATCATCCGGTAGCGGCGCCGGGCGGTGGTGAGGTCGTCCAGGTCGATTTTGGCGTACCGGTAGGCGTTGCTGCCGGTGTTGATGACGCGCGCGTCCGGCGACTGCCGCAGCCGTTCCAGCAGCAGGGTGGTGAGCAGGAACGGCGCCAGGTGGTTGATCTGGAAGGTGCGCTCGTGCCCGTCGGGGGTCAGGGCGCGGGAGGAGAACAGGGCGCCGGCGTTGTTGGCCAGGGCGTCGATGCGGGGATAGCGCTCCAGTAGTTCCCCGGCGAGGCGGCGGACGTCGTCGAGGCGGCCGAAGTCGGCCAGGTGGGCGTGCGCGCCCGCGCTTTCCGCCACGGCGCGGGTGGCCTCGGGCGAGCGGCCGACCACGGCCACGGTGGCGCCGCGGGCGGCCAGCCGGCGCGCCGCCGCGGCGCCGATGCCGGAGCTTGCCCCGGTGATGATCACTGTCGTGCCGTGCAGGCTCCGCTCAGCCATGGTGACGTCCTCGCATGCTGAATGTGAACATGGACCTGAACCTTGGCGGCGACCGGGCCGGCTTGCCAGGGCTCCGCCGATCCTGGGGGTGACAGGACCAGGCTGAACACCTCCGCGGGCTCATAAGCTGGGGCGCATGACGAGCCGGGAGCACACCGTCCTGGGCGACTACCTGCGCGCCCGCCGCGAGGTGCTGCGTCCGCAGGACGCCGGGCTGCCCGCCGGTCAGGGCCGTCGGCGGGTGCCCGGGCTGCGGCGCGAGGAGCTCGCTCTGCTCGCCGGCATCAGCGCCGACTACTACCTGCGACTGGAGCAGGGACGCGACCGGCGCCCTTCGCCGCAGGTCCTGGACGCCCTGGCCAGCGCGCTGGGACTGGACGAGGCGGCGCGGGCCCACCTGCATCGCCTGGCCAAGCAGGAGCAGCAGCCGCGCCGCCGCCCGCGGCGGGCCCCGGAGCGGGTGGTGCCCGGCCTGCGGCGGCTGCTCGAGTCCGCCTTCGGCGCCCCGGCCTACGTCCAGGGCCGGCTGATGGACGTCCTGGCCGCCAACGGCCTGGCCCAAGCGCTGTCGCCGGCGTACGCACCGGGCACCAACGTGGTGCGGGCCATGTTCCTGGAGCCGGGACTGGCGCAGACCCACGGCGTCGGGGAACACGATCTGGCGGGGCTGGTCGCCTGCCTGCGCCGCCAGGTGGGCCCCGACGTGGACGACCCCCGGCTGACGGAACTCGTCGGCGAGCTGTCGGTCCGCAGCGAGCCGTTCCGGCGGCTGTGGGCCCGCCAGGACGTCCGCGCCCCCGCCCGCGGCCCGCTGCGCCTGCACCACCCCCAGGTGGGACCGCTGGAACTGCACTACGAGAAGCTGCTCGTGCCGGACGCCCGCGACCAGCAGCTCGTCGTACTCAGCGCCGAGCCGGGCAGCCCGAGCGCCGAAGCGCTCACTCTCCTGGGGGCCCTACAGGAGCCGGGCGCGCACGAGTCCCGAAGGACCACCTCAGCTGACAATCAAGCCCCTTGACCAGTGGCTCACCGCCTCGGAACCCAGCAGCAATCAAGCACCACTCACCCTCCGGCATCGCTGCGACCCGCCCCGCCTACGCCTCCTGGGCCAACCCGATCAATGCTGCCCTCGGCCAACTGGCCGAACGGCCGCGAACACGGGCCACGGACCCCTCCGGCCGCCTTGCCCGGCATGTGGGGTACTGGCCCGGCGGGTGCACGCCTATCACACGCGGCGTCTGGCGGATGTGCCGGTCGGCAGCGGCGGTGTGGTCGTGGACCTGCGAATACGCCGATTGGTGTGAAACCCGCGGATGCGTGCGGTGGACGTCCGACCGGCGGGCGCGCACCTGTAGTCGTTCGTCACAAGCTTCGACCCTAGAGGGGGCATAAGCATTCATTCGACGAATTTTCGGAGCACCACACGAGGCAGTGGTCGTCACAGGTCGGGCACGCGTTACCCGGTCGCGTCGAGGGTGGGACGGAGCTCGGCCCAGGCCCATGCTCCGAGCGTCGTGTCGGTCGTGGTCACGGGGGTCCGCGACTGCTCGGGGACGAATCCCTCGCGCAGTCCGGTCGACATGCCCATGATGGCCCCGACCTGCGCCGGGGACATGCCGGCGCCGCCCAGCGTGGCGCGCATGTCGTCGTCGGCGACGCGGTTTGCGGTGACCGTGCGGCCCAGGACGTCGCCGACCACGGCCAAGGCGTCGTCCCAGGACAGGTCCTGTGGTCCGTGCACGGCCTGCACCCGGCGTCCCGACCAGTCGGCGCGCAGCAGCAGGGACGCGGCCACCGCGGCGATGTCGGCCGGAGCGACCCAGGAGAACGGCTTGCCGGTGGGCAGGAGCACGGCCACGGTGCCTGAGCGGATGCTGTCGAGCTCGAACAGCAGGTTGCTGAAGAAGTAGCCGCACCGCAGGTGGGTGACGGCGAGGCCGGCGTCCTTGGCGACGACCCGGTCCAGCGCCTCCTCGACGCGGGCCAGCCCGTCGATCTCACCGGCGCCTTCGCGGAGCTCCGCTCCGACGCTGCTCTGCAGGACGGTGCGGGGGATGCGGTTCTCGGCGACCGCGGCGGCGGCGATCTCGCCGACCTCGGCGTACGCCGCGACGGGGTCGTCGGCCTCGCCGGGCGGCACGACCAGGAACAGCGCGTCGACGCCGCGGGTCGCCTCGGTGACGGCCGCGGCCTCCCGCAGGTCGACCTCGCGGGCGTCGACGAGGTCGCCCCAGGTCGCGCGGGGCTGCTCGGGGTGGCGGCTCAGCAGCCGCGGACGGACACCTGCGCGGACCAGGTGCCCAACTAGGAAGCGGCCGACATTGCCGGACGGTGCGGTGATGGCGATCTCCATGGCTCCGACCGTACGGGTAGATGTGGCCCGATCCTGTCCGCGATTGTGGCCACACTGGAGCCGTGACCGAATTCACCCCTCACGCTGGCGACCCCGCCGGACGGACCCTCCGGCTGCTGGAGTTGCCGGCCGCTCGGCCGAGTTGGTCGGCTTCCGATCTCGCGGGGCGCCTCGCGGTCAGCACCCGCACCGTCCGTCGCGACGTGGCTCGCCTGCAGGGCCTCGGCTACGCCATCGAGAGCCGACCCGGGCCGGGTGGCCACTACGCGCTGGGTCCGGGGCGCCGGATGCCGCCGCTGCCCTTCCAGGACGACGAGGTCCTGCCCCTGGTAGCGGCCCTGCGCATGGTCGAGCGAATCCTTGCCGGGGATGCCTCGCACCGGGCGTTGACCAAGCTGTCGCAGGTGCTCCCGCGGCGGCCGCGTACCGCCCTGGACAACGCCGCCGCGGGGAGCGAGAACGCTGGCGGCGAGCGCGGGGGTGACCCGGCGACCCTGGCGGTGCTGCTCCGCGTGGCCGGCCGAGGACCTCGCGACCTGGTTCGCCACGGACTTCGGTCGTCACTCGGGTGCGCCGGGAAGCTGAACGGCTCAGGCGGTCGCGGCGGCGGCAGCACGACCTGCGTAAACAGGCTACTGATCGTTATCGCGTCGGACTTATCCCGCCATGTCTGATCCGTAATCCCCCAAGGGAAAAGGCGGCGACCAGGCGACTTCCCCTTTATCTCGTACTTGGTCTGCGGCCCTTCATGTCACACGACGGTGGTGTTCTGCATAGCGCTGATCCACCACCTTCTCTCCTTCTTGATCGCCACGATGGTGCCGTGGTTGGTGAATGCTCTTTCCGGAGTGGTGGTGTGCTGTTCCACTTGGACGACGGCGATGTCAGTGCTCAGAGGACTCACGCTGAGTACGGAGATACGAGTGCTCCAGTCGCGGACAACGCCCGCCAATCGAGCGGTGTGGTAGGCAAAGAGATCGTCCCATCCCCGTAGAGTCGTGCCGTCGGGCACGGTCAGGATCGCATCGGCGGTGAACCGTCCGTCGAGGACGGCAGCGTCCTTGCGGTTGAAGCCGGCCTCGATGTCGGCGACGAGTTCTTCGAGGTGACGCACGTCCTGTGCGTCGGCGGGCAGGCGGTAGGCGCGGGGCCGCATCTTCATGGTTGTCTCGCTTCCGGTGTATCGGTAGTTGATCGATGACGTTCGCGCCCGAGCGATTGCACCTGGCGGACACGGGCGTGGAGGGGCGGAATGGTGGGGTGTTCGAGGCGACGTCCGGACGATTGCCGACGTCATCGCGTTGCGTTCTCCCGAGCTGGTCTCACAACGAGTTCAGGAAGCGCGTGAACGCCTCGTTGACCTCTGCCGGACGCTCCTGCTGAGTCCAGTGGCCGCAGCCCGGCAGTACGACGGCTCGGCGCAGGTTCGGCACGGCGGCTGATGTGCCGGAGATCAGCTCCGCTCCTCCCGGCAGGGCCGCGGCGCTGTCTCTGTCGCCGGTGATGTAGAGGGCGGGCGGGAGGATGGCGGCGTGCTGCCAGGGACTGGTCAGCGCCCAGTTGCGGTCCAGGTTGCGGAACCAGTTCAAGGCGGTGGTGAAGCCGGTGCGTTCGAAGTCGGTGGTGTAGACGTCGAGGTCCTCCTCGGTCAGCCAATCGGGCAGCCTGTCGGGCTCTCTCCACGTGTCCAGGAGCCCGCCGCCCGGCGGGACGATGGGATTCCACGGATATCCCTCACCGGAGGCACCGTGGAGGGCTCGGCGGATCGTGGCACGCGGGTCCCGGGCCAGTTCGCGGTCGGCGACTCCCGGCCGCTGGAAGTAGGCGATGTAGAAGTTGTCGCCTGCCTGAGTACGCATGGTGGACAGCGGCGCGGTAGCGGGCCGGACCGCGTACGGGCCGCCCAACGCGATCACTGCGCGCACTCGATCGGGCCGCATCAGCGCACTGTGCCAGGCGACGCCCGAGCCCCAGTCGTGGCCGGCCACGACCGCCTGCTCCTCGCCGAGTGCGCCGATCAGGCCGATAACGTCGCCGACCGTGTGCAGGATCGTGTAGTCCTCCACAGCGTCCGGCCGGTCGGTGCCACCGTAGCCTCGCTGGTCCGGGGCGACGACGTGGTATCCCGCCTCGGCCAGCGCCACGAGCTGGTGGCGCCAGGAGTACCACGACTCGGGAAAGCCGTGGAGCAGGATGACCAGCGGGCCCGAGCCCGCCTCGGCCACGTGCATGCGGATGTCCCCAACCTGGAGGTGACGGTGGGTGATCTCGATCATCTGAGGTCCTTCACAAGACTGGTATTCTTCAGCCGCGATACGCCTGTTCATGGACGCGAAGCGGACGTGAGCGCGGCCAACAGCGCCTGTTCCGATTGGGCGCCGGTCAGCTCCGGCCGGTCGGCGAACCGGTACACCGGCACCCCCGCACGCCCGAGCTCCGTACCCGGTCGAGTTCGGCCAGCGTCTCTTCGGCGCATTCGTCGCTCCACTGAACGCCGGTCTCGGCGGCCAGGGCCTTCAGCGTGCCGAGATCGGCGATGTTGAGCTCGTCGGTGTGGTGCGCGCGGAACAGCCGCTCGGCCATCTCCTCACCCAGCCCCTGGCGGGCGGCCACCGCGATGAGACGGTGCGCTTCGAAGGTGTTGGAGTAGATCGCGTTCTCGTGACGGAACCGCAGGCCTTCCTCCGCCGCCATGGCCGTGATCCGGGTCACGGCAGCCAGCGCGTCCTCACCGAAGGCTCGGCGGAGCACCTCAAGCTTGAGCTCTCCTTCCACGCTCGCGCCGGGATCCAGCTGGAAGGGAAGCAACACGACGTCGGCCTGCCCCCTGTCGGCGCGGAAACGGGCCAGCGCCCGCCGCAGGCGAGTGAAGCCGAAATAGGACCAGACACAGGGGATGTCGAAAACGAACTGCACGGTTGTGCTCATGCCGGCAACGCTACGAGCGACCCCTCGATGGGCACCTCTGTCAACTGACTGGGGTTGGCCATCCAGGTCGACGGACCCCAGTCGATCGACAGAGGAGCGGTCGCCGTGAACCGTCCTAGCGTCGTTCTCCTCAGCTCGACCAGAAAAGGGGAACAGGATGCTCAATGTGGCGATCATCATTGGCAGCACCAGGGAAGGCCGTTTCGGGCCCGTGGTGGCCGGCTGGTTCGTCGCCCAAGCCAAGGCACACGGCGGGCTGGAGCTTGACGTGATCGATCTGGCCGACTTCGACCTGCCGGTGACGCTACCGCCGGGTCTGCCGCCCACGCCTGTGATGGCCGGCCTGTCGCAGCGGCTGCACGCGGCCGACGCGTTCGTGGTGCTGACCCCGGAGTACAACCGCAGCTTCCCCGCCTCGGTCAAGAGCGTGATCGACTGGCACTACACCGAGTGGCAGGCCAAGCCGGTGGGTTTGGTCTCCTACGGCGGGATCTCCGGCGGCCAGCACGCGGCCCAGGCCCTCCGCGGCGTCTTCGCGCAACTGCACGCGGTCACGCTCAGTGACACGATCAGCTTCGTCAATCCCTGGCACACCTTCGACGCCGAAGGCCGGCACCTCGATCCCGCCGCTTCCGAACAGGCCGCCAAGACGATGCTGGGCCAGCTCGTGTGGTGGGGACGCGCGCTGAAGAACGCCAAGGCCACGCACCCGTACGGGACCTGACGATGAGAGCCATCAGGCAGTACGCCTTCGGCGGCCCAGGCGAGCTGCTCCATGAGCAGGACGCCGCCGGCCCGGCCCTGGCCAGGTGCGCATCGCGGTGGCCGCGGCCGGGGTCACCCGGCTGGACCTCACCGTACGCGCGGGCACTGGTCGCTGGCCGCCCGATCTGCCGATGATCCCGGGCAGGGAGGTCGCGGGCGTGGTGGAATCACTCGGCGACGGCGTTGAGCCGCGCTGGCTGGGCCGGCGCGTCGTCACCTGCCTCGGACTGGCCGCCGGCGGTTACGCGGAGCTGGCCGTACGCGAGGCGGCCGCGGTGCACGAGATCGCGGACGGCGTGTCCGACCACGCGGCCGTGACGGCCATCGGCACCGGCCGCGCCGCGGTAGGCATCCTGGACGTCGCCGGTCTGACGCCCGAGGACGTGGTGCTGGTGCTCGGCTCGGCGGGCGGGGTCGGCAGCCTGCTCGTCCAGGCCACGGTACACATGGGCGCGACGGTCGCCGGAGTGGCGGGCGGGCCGGCCAAGACCGCCGTCACGCGCCGGCTCGGCGCGGCGGTCACCGTCGACCACACCCGGCCCGGCTGGCCCGAACGCGTTTGCGAGGAACTGGACGGCCGGCAGGTCACCGTGGCGTTCGACGGGATCGGCGGCAGCCTCGGCCGTACCGCACTGGAGCTGCTCGGCCACGGCGGCAGGCTGATCATGTACGGTTGGCTGAGCGGACATCCCGTCGACGTGTCCCCGCGCGAGCTCTACGAACGCGGGCTGAGCCTGTGCGCCGCGCCAGGGCCCAGCATGCCGGGCCGTCCAGGCGGCGTACGCAGGCTGGAGGAGCGCGCCCTGGCCATGGTGACGGACGGCACGCTGACGCCGCTCGTCCAGCGGTTCGCTCTCTCGAACGCTGCTGCCGCGCACACCGCCTTGGAATCCAGGAATACGGCAGGCAAGTCCTCCAGGAAGCGCAGGGCAACCCACTGGCCGTGCTGGAGTTGCTCGCCGCCCAGCGGGAGGGTCAGCTCGTGGCAGAGCCGTACGGCGCGCGCGCCTTCTCCACATTCAGCCGTATCCAGCAGACGTTCGCCGACCGCATCGCCACGTTGCCCGAGGCGACGCAGATCCTGCTGCTGGTGGCCGCCGCCGAGCAGGACGGCGACCCCGTGACGGTGTTCGGCGCGGCCGAGCGGCTCGGCGCGAGCGTGCCCGATCTGGAGCCCGCCGAGGACAGGCGCCTGCTCGGCATGTCCGGCGACCGCCTGGTGTTCAGGCACCCCCTGATCAGAACCGCCGCCTACCCGTACGCCCTCGGTCGCGCTGCTTCGGGCATCACGGTGCGCGCCCAGCCACAGCTGGCTGCGGGCGAGCAACATCAGTGCACGTGGTAGCACGCCGATCGCACCCTGGGCCCTGCTCTCGCGTTCCAAGCCGACGGCTCGGTCGTGGGCGGCGCCGTAGTCGCCGAGCAGCATCTCCCACCACGCGATCCTGGCGTTCCCCCGCAGGCCGGGCGGGCCCGCCGCGAGATCCCGGTCGAGGAGCAGGTGTACGGCGATGGCCGCCTCGACCACGTCGCCCCCGGGCCCGTTCAGCGCGGTGATGCGGGCGGCCAGCTCGCCGATACGTCCGGCATCGGGCACCCGCAACCGGTGCGCCTGATCTGCCGCGGTTCGAACGGCGGTGAAGTCGCCCGCGGTCCAGGCGATCTCGACGGCCGAGAAGAGCAGGCCGGCAGCGAGATCGGGGGTCTGGCCGGCGACGGCCCAGGCCGATTCGGCCAGGAGCTGGTGAGCGGAGGTGGCACTGCCGCGCTCGTCGGCCAGGCTCGCCCGGAATTTGGCCACCTCCGCCGTGGCGACCGGTTCGGTGATCAGGGCGGCGGCGTCGTCGGCGAGGGTCGCCGCCCGCTCTTGCTGGCCCGCGTCGGCGGCCGCGCGAGCGGCGTGGACGAGGCGGCGTCCGCGCTCGCGAGGGTGGGCACTGAGCTTGGCGGCGCGCTCGTAGGCGGCGGCGACGGCGGCATGGCCACCGCGGCTCCGTGCGCTTTCGGCGGTGCGTTCGAGCTCAGCCGCCACCTGCTCGTCCGGTCCTGTGCTCGCAGAGGCCAGATGCCAGGCCCGCCGGTCCCCGTCCAGCACCTCGGCGAGGGCCCGGTGCACGGCCAGGCGTCTGCTGACCGTTGCGCGCCCAAGACACCGGCCAGAGCCACAACCTGGCCTTTCTCTGGGCCGTCCTGGCACAGGTCGCCGCGATCGAAGGCGACCACGAACGCTGTAAAGAGTTGACGGCCGAGATCACGGCACACGGCACCGCTCCCGGCCACGCCCGAGCTATGGCCATCACGGCCCTGCTCGACCTGGGCCTCGGCAGGTACGAGGCCGCACTGGTGAAGCTGACCGAGGCGGTGGAGGGGCCCAACAAGCTGGGCACCGTCCACAGTCTCCCCGACCTGGCGGAAGCCGCAGCACGGGCCGGTCACCCAGCACAAGCACAGGAGGCCGCCCGCCGGTACGCCGACTGGGCAGATCACACCGCGCGACCGTGGGCACTCGCGATTGCCGCACGTTGCCAGGCATTGCTCGGTGCCGGGGAGGACGCCTGGATGCGAGCCGTTCACCTGCACCGCCAGGAGGGGAACCCGCCCTTCGAACGGGCTCGTACCGAACTCGTGTACGGGGAATGGCTGCGTAGGCAACACCGCAGAGTCGACGCCCGCGCTCCACTGCGGTCCGCGCTGGAAACCTTCGAACGCCTCGGCGCCAGGCCCTGGGCCGACCGCGGGGCCACCGAGCTACGCGCCACCGGCCAAAGCGTGACCCGCCATGCGGAAGATCCTGACCCGTTGGCCCGCCTCACGCCCCAGGAACTGCAGGTCGTCCGGCTGGCGGCCACGGGCCTGAGCAACCGCGACATCGGCGCCCAACTCTTCCTCAGTCCCAGAACGGTCGGATACCACCTGTACAACGCCTACCCAAAGCTCGGCATAGCCTCCCGAGGAGAGTTGCCGGGGGTTTTGTCGGGCGGTGACTCCCCAAAATGATGGTGTGCCTACCGGGAGCCGACACTGGCGTCAGAAACGGGTCATGGATGTTCCACCGTGGATTCCAGCCGTGGTCACCGACCTGCTGCAGTCCTTCTCCCGGCGCCTGCCATATAGCCCCGCCCAAGAGACATTCCGGGCCCGGCTCAAGAGCCTCACGCACAGTCCAGACCAGAGCTTGAGCAAGTAGAACGGGATGCGGCAGCTTTGCCCCCCGGGTCACGCCGCCGTGATGTCGATTGCGGCTGGGCGCAGCGGCCGCCATCCAGCTTGGCCGGCTCCGCCTCCATGTTGACGACAAGTAGGTTGCCGGGGACCGACAGCGCTAGAGGGACGACCAGGTGAAGGCTGCAGACCATGGCGGTGTGACGTACCTCCAGCTCGGTCGAGGTCAGCTCTGAGGGAAGATCTCGGTCTCGGGGCGCTGCATGTACTCCATCGCGGCGGTGAACTCCGGGTCACCGAAGCGTCGCTCCATCTCCTCGGGCGTCACGTCCTCGATGCGGGTCTGGATCCACCACACATTGCCGAACGGGTCGCGCACCCGCCCGACCAGGTCGCCGAAGGCCAGGTGGGTGACCTCCGAGATGGAGACGCCTCCCGCCGCGACAGCCTTGCGGTGTACGGCGCGGGCGTCCTCGACGTACAGCCGGAGGAACGCGGGCGTCGCGGGCCAACTCGGGTCGCCGTCGAACAGCATCACGATCGCATCACCGATGCGGACCTCCGCGTGCCCGATCACTCCGCGGGCGTCGATCACCCGGCCCAGTTCCTCAGCGCCGAACGCTTTCCGGATGTAGTCGATGACCGCGGCCGTGTCGCGGGAGATGATCCACGGTGTGACGGTCGTGTAGCCCTCAGGGACCGCCTTGACAGACATCTTGGGGTGCCTCCTTGCGTGCCGGAATGTGCCGCCGACACTAGACCTCGTATAGGCCAGTTTCTGTCCTACACGGCACGGAGCGTCCGCTCGATGTGCTCGCGCGCGGCGCGCGTGAAATCGGCCCCGCGCCCGCGGGGTGGTCCTATCGGTGACGGCAGGGACGCGTGAGTCCCAAGACATCGGTGACGGATGCTGTTGTCGGTCATCCTGTCGTGCGTCGTGGCGGCGTCGCGCATCGGGAGGCTGGGATCAGCCCCGGTGGATATGTCCGTTGTCGAGCAGCGGTATCGGGCTGTGCTGGCGGTGTGCAAGAACGCGACACGAAGTTCTAGCCGGGCGGACCGAACCTTTCGACACGTCACCGGAGTCGGTACGGTCGAGAGGAGTCGCCTTGGACCGCAATGACAGCTTCCGCGAGTTCGTCGCCGGCCATCAGCAGGCGCTGATGCGCACCGCGTACCTGCTCACGGGAGACGCCCACCAGGCCGAGGACCTGCTGCAGAGCGTCCTGCTCAAGGTGCTCGGACGCTGGTCTAGGCTGTCGCGCGTCGAGCGCCCCGAGGCGTACGTGCGCAAGGCGCTGCTGAATCAGCACATCTCGTGGCGGCGGCGCCGGGGCAGGACCGAGCTCCCGACCGCAGACCCGCCCGACCGGCCGTACTCGAGCGAGGACTCCACCATCGTGCGGCTCGTCATGCGCCGGGCTCTCATGCGATTGCCGCCCCGGCAGCGGGCGGTGATCGTTCTGCGCTACTACGAGGACCGGACCGAACGTGAGACAGCTGAGCTGCTGAACTGCTCGATCGGGACGGTGAAGAGCCAGGCCCACTACGCGCTGGCCCGTTTACGCGAACTGGCGCCCGAACTGGCGCCGAAGCTCGCCGACATGGAAGCCGAGGAGACCTACCGATGACCTGGCTACGGAACGTACTCGTCGACCTGGCCGACGACGCTCCACAGGTGGACCTGGCCGAACGCACGATCGCGACGCATGACCGCAGGCGGCGTACCGTGATGTCGCAGCTCGCGGCGGCCATGATCGTGGTCATCGCTCTTGGTGTGACGGCCGCCGTCCGGCTGCTGCCGGACGGGTCGCAGGAGGTCGCTTCCCAAGGCGACCTGCCGGCGCGCGGGGTGGGGCCGCTGAGCCACGCGTACAAGACCTTCTGCAAGCCGGACAGGGGGAAGGCGCCGTCAGGCTGCCGAGACGGAAGCTGGCGGGTGGTCACGCGGAGCGGGAAGGCCTACTACGTCAGTGAGGCGCTGCCCAGCCTCAGCCCTGGGCGTAGCGGACTGCGGGACAGCCCACTGGCGATCAGTCGGGACGGCCGGAAGATCGCCTACTACAGCGCAAAGGAAGGGACCTTCCAGGTCCGCGACCTGGCCTCGGGCCAGAGGACGACGGCCGCCGACAAGGTGCCGAAGGGCTGGCTGGGCAGCATCTCGCGCCTGATGCTGTCGGACGACGGCCGGTTCGTGGCTTTCAGCAAGGTCCCGGACTTCAAGGACCCCGCGCTGCTCATCGACATGCGTGACAGAGTCGTCCGCCAGTTGCCGAACCGCTGGGTCCCCATCGGCCTGTCACAGGACGGCGCCACCATCACGCTCGCGGAATATTCGCCCAATTCGCAGCTGCGAACGATCTCGAACCTGTGGCCGCCCTCCTCAGCGGGCAACTCCACGTCGGTCATCCTGCCGAAGCACTACAACTTCAGCCCACTCGCCCCCGACGGGAAGACCGTCGCGGTGATCGAGAACCTCAGCACCGCCGAGAAGCCCTGCCGTCATGGCGACCTCGCCCTCATGGACACGCTCACCGGCAAGAAGCGGAAGGCGACCGCCATCAGCGGCCTGCCCCCGGACGTCTCCCAGATCTCGCTGCGCACCTGGCTCAGCGCCGACGAGGTGACCGCTCTCACCACATCCGTGCGGTGCAGACCGGCATCTGAGGTGGCCGACGAGCCCGCGGTGGTCGACCCGCCGTACCAGGCCATGACCGCCTACGCGCTGAACGTCAGGACCGGTAAGGCCAGGAAGCTCGCCACGTACAAGGCGCAGAGCTTCTTCCACATCGTCCTACCTGGGCCCCCAGGGGCGCTCTGACCTCAGGCCCTGCACGCCTACGTCGTCCTGTCACTGCCCCTGGGCGCGCGTACTGAGGAGCTACGCGCGCTCACCTGGTCGCACGTCGTCAACATGGACAGCACACCGCCGTCCATCATGGTCTGGCGCTCCGTCAGGGAAGGCGGCGACACCAAAACCAAGAAGGCCCGCCGCACCCTGGCCATACCGAGGCGCTGCGTGGACGCCCTCAAGCTCCACTGCTAACGCCAGGACGTAGCCAAGAAGGCAGCGGGCGACCGGCAGGACAACGACCTCGTGTTCACCTCCAAGGTCGGCACAGAGCTCGACGCACACAACGTCCGCCGCTCGTTCCGGGCCGTCCTCAAAAAGGCCGGCCTCAACCCGCAGGACTGGACACCTCGCGAGATGCGGCACAGCTTCGTCTCGCTGCTCTCCGACTCCGGCATGCCCATCGAAGCCATCTCACGCCTGGTCGGCCACCGCAACACCACCGTCACCGAGACCGTCTACCGCAAGCAACTCCGTCCGGTGCTTCAGGAGGGCGCAATCGCCATGGACGAGATCTTCAGTCGTACTTCGTCGGATCGGCAGACAGAGACGCCTTCAGCCGATTCGTCGCCGCCGCACGAGACAGGCGCGGCCTGCGGCAGAAAGATGCGGCACAACGCCTCGGGGTCTCCCCCGCAACAATCTCCAACATCGAAAATGGGCACAAGCGCCTCACAAGGGACCAGTGGAAGCAACTGGCAAGCGTCCTCGAAGTACCGTGACAACAACTCCTGGACCGTGCCATTGACCTGTCAGACCCCGTCGAAAGAGCGATCACCTCATCCGAGCTTGATCGCGAGCACCAGGACGCGCTGCTCCTGACGTACGGCTGCTTCGCGGGGCGTGACTCACTGGAGTACGTGAAGGTCATCCGGCACCGAGATAAGGAAGCAGGGGACATGTAGTCACTCACTTAGTCACCCAGCAACGCAAAAGGCCGCTTCCTGCAACCGGGAAGCGGCCTTTGACCTGGGTGGGGTGTTCACGAATGGGGCTGGCCTGGGGCGGATTAGGTACTGAGGAGATCGCTTCCCGAAGGGAACTTGATCCTTTCCCGCACACGCCACGCTAGGCTTGCCCGAAGGAGATCTAGCTGCACCCCGCCCTCCAACCACAACGCGGTCGTGCGAAGGATGGGACGGGAAGGCCTGATCCCTTGGATCAGTCAGTCTTCTTCATCCTGAAGCGGCAGCTCATAGCGGGTGCAGTGGTGAAGGGGGTCGGCGAACGAGCAAGGCCCGACCAAAATCGTTCGCCTCGGCCGCTGGGCGACAGATAGCGTGTCCGCTGTGCGGGACGAGATCTACCACTACAACGAGGAACGCTGGGAAGCCCTTGTGGAGGCGGACGCGTTGTTCACCCGTCCCATGCTCGACCTGGACGCGGAGAAGGCTCAGGCTTATCTGGGCCTGGACAGGCTGGGCATCCCCGGCGATCTGGCGGGCCGAAAGGTGCTCTGCCTGGCGGGAGGAGGCGGGCAGCAGTCTGCGGCCTTCGCTCTGCTCGGAGCCGACGTGACGGTTTTCGACATCTCCTCTGGGCAGTTGGAGCGGGACCGCTCGGCCGCTGAGCACTACGGCGTCGGCATCCGCACGATCCAAGGTGACATGCGGGACCTGTCGGCCCTCGACGACTCCTCGTTCGATCTGGTCTGGCATCCGTACTCGCTGACCTTCGTCCCGGACTCCCGGATCGTTTTCCGCGAGGTCGCGCGAGTCGTCGAACGAGGCGGCTATTACTACCTGATGTGCGCCAACCCGTTCTTCTCCGGGCTCACCCACGACTCGTGGAACGGGGAGGGCTACACGCTGAGGCAGCCCTACACGGACGAGGCCGCGACCTGTTATCCCGACCAGGACTGGGTCTACGACCGGAAGCCGGTCCGCGGCCGCATTCGCGAACCCATGGAGTACAGGCAGACACTGAGCCGGATAGTCAACAGCCTGATCCGGGAAGGCTTCATGCTGACGCTCCTGTCTGAAGTCCGAGGCGACTACCCCGGTGCCGAACCGGGCAGTTGGGCGCACTTCACGGGGGTGGCCCCGCCGTGGCTGGAATTCGTCTGGCAGTACTCAAACGGTTCGGCGAGGCGAACTACGAGATAGCTCTGGGCGACAGGCTGTGGCACGTCTACCGACTCATCGGCAGGTTGCCCGTCTACCTGCCATCGTCACCTACGCCCTGCTAGCCGCAGGGGCGGTCGAGGTTGCCGCTTTGCACAGCTGAGGTTTGCGCATCTGTCTTCACTGGCAGCACACAACGCTCTACTGCTACATAGAGCGATATCTCTGCGACCGTCTGCAGTCGCATAGATACTCGTGACAGGCTTGATGTGGTCGCCGGGATCGGGAAGCCGCCGACGCTGGCGATACCTTGTGCTTCGAGATCCTCGCAGAAATGCGGTATGAAGCCGGGGACTGGGAAAGTGCCGAAGACATCGCCCGGGGAGCCGCCGATGCCGGTGACATCTTTCCTCTGTTGGCACTGTGGCGAGCGCGGCGCGATCACGGCGACCTGGAGGGTGCCGAATACTGGCACAAGGCCTGGCGCACGGCAGGGATCGAGGCGCTAGCGCCCAGAACGATCACTAGAGGACCCGAAATTCCTCTAAATCCGCAAGGACCGTGTTCTGGCCGGCCTGTTCGGCAGCAGACGCCCGGAGCCGCTGATCGCGGTCTTACGCTCCAGGAACCTGCTCGTCATATGCGACGGGCAAACCTGCCGCATCAACACAAGGAATCCGTTCCTGAGAACGGACTCCTTATGGGTAATCCCGTGTCCGAGACTCGAACTATATGCCCATCTTCCGCTTATCCGCGCTGGCCTGGTACTGCGATGATCGCAACACGGGCGATCGCACCGAGGCCAGATCCTTCACTACGTGATGGGCCCCATCCCGGTAGGGGAATATACGCCTGCCCTATTGCGGAGATCTTGCTCGTTGTCTGCCTGGCGTCGGTCGCGGTACTCCACCCGCTCTCCGACCTCGTCGTCGTCCAACGTGATGTCGCGTATGCCAGCCGAGGTCCGATTTATGCCCATGGCCGCTCCCGTTTGGAAGGAACGTTGCGCCGAGCCGCCGAGGGGATAGATCCGGGTGCCCTCGACTCAGCCGTGCAGGGTGGGCCGGTAGATGAGCTCTTGAATACGGCCGTCGAGTGTCCGGCTCTCGATCAGCTCGAGGTCGAAGTCGGCCGCGCCCTGGAAGATCGGGGCCGTTCCGGTCTGTCCGGTGATCACTGGGAAGATTGTCACCTGGACGTAGTCGACCAGGCCGGCGGCCATCAGCGCCCGGTTCATGGACAGGCTGCCGTGCGAGCGCAGTGGCACTTCGGACTCTTCCTTGAGCCGGGCGACGACGTCGACGGCGTCGCCGCTCACGAGGGTCGCGTTCGGCCAGGCGAGGGGGCCTTCGAGTGTGGTCGAGACCACTGTTGTCGGCAGGTTCCTCAGCCGGGTGTTCACTGGATCGCTCACCTCGGGCTCGGTGCTCGGATCCAGCAGCTGCACGGATTCCCGGTAGGTGTTGGCCCCGAAGACCATCCGCTGCTCCTCGCCGTACAAGGCGAAGCGGTAGTCGAGAAACTCGGGGCCTTGCTTGCCCCAGTAGCCGCCCCAGTCGCCGTCGCCGTCGTAGGAGCCGTAGCCGTCGAGGCTGGAATAGACGTCCCAGGTGTAGGTCGCGGTCATGATGCTCTCCTTGCGTGCGGTTGATCGGGCGTGATTGCGGTGGTCAGGCCGATCACGTGATCCTCGGGGTCGGTGAACTGGCCCAACTCGATGTTGGTTCCCGGCACGATGTCCGGGCTGAACAGCCGGCGGCCACCCAACTCTTCGGCCCTGTCCAGAGCTGTACCGACATCGGGCACCTCGACGTAGACGGTGACGTGCCGGCTGTCACCGCCGTCACCGGAGCCGATGCCGCCGGTGATCCCGTCCGGCCCGCTCGGCTGGACCAGGCCGTAGCCGCCAGGACCGCGGGGTTCGATCTTCCAGCCGAACAATTGGGCATAGAAGGTGTGCAGTGCCGCGGCGTCGCCACCGACGATCTCGAAGTGCACGACGGGTTGGGGCATGGGTTCTCCTCGATCCAGGTCAAATCGATGAGCGCTCGTGGCTCGGGGTGGCCAGCGTGGCCGTTTTGGCTTCGGGCAGCGGGTCGGCGTCCGTCGTCGTGTCGTCGTCGCCGTGCGAGTTCCGCACGTGTTTAAACGCCTGCACAGCGAGAACAGCTAGGCCGACGTAGATGACGGCGCTGACGATGCCCACCACGTGCACGCCGGAGGTGAAGGCGTCGCGGGCTGTGGCCAGCAGGTCGCCGCCCTGCTCTGCGGGCAGCTGACCGGCCGCGGCGACCGCGCGGTCGATGCTTTCCCGGGCTGCGTCCGCCGCATCAGGACGTGCCGTGCCGAGACCGCCCTCCACGTTGCGCCGGTACACCGCGGTCCCGAGCGTTGCGAGCGTGGCGATGCCGAACCCGATCCCGAATTCGGCGGCCGTCTGGACGATCGACGCCCCCGAACCGGCCTTGTCCGGCGGCACGGCCCCCATGGCGAGGTGGTTGCAGAGCGCGGCCAGCGGAGCGGTGCCGAGCATGACGACACACATCGCGATGAAGATCGTCATCGGGCCGGACGTCGAGTCGGCCAGTGTGAAGATGATGTAGCCGACACCCGCGACGATCAGTCCGCCCGCGATCAAGTACGCCGGACGGATGTGGTTCGCCACCGGAGGAGTTGTCAGATTGCCGATGATCATCAGCACGTTGGGCACCAGCAGGAGCAAGCCGGCCGCCAGCGGGGTGAGGCCGGCGACGTTCTGCAGGTACTGCGTGACGAGCAGGAGGGTGCCGGCACCCACGACGGCGGTGACGAACATCAAGGTCAGAGCGGAGCTGAACGTGCGGTTGCCGAACATGCGCAGATCGAGCAGCGGGTGCTCCAGGCGTCGCTGCCGCTGGACGAACACCACCCCTACCGCGATGCCGAACACCAGCGCCCCGGCGGGGAACCACTCCCAGCCGTTGCGAGCCAGCTCCTTGAGCCCATAGACGAACGGCAAGATCGCTGCGAGGGACAGCTCGACGCTGACCGGGTCGAGCTTGCCGGCCCGCGGTGCCTTCTGCTCGGGGAGCAGGGAGCGGCCGAACGCTAGCAGCAGCACGATCCCCGGCACGGACACCAAGAAGACCGAACCCCACCAGAAATACTCCAGCAGGACGCCACCGACGAGCGGGCCGAGCGTCGCCCCGCCCATGAAACAGGCCAGATAGATGGCCAGGGCGCGGCGGCTTTGCTGCGGGTCGGTGAACATGCCGGTGATCAGGGCCAGCACCGACGGCGTCACCGCGGCACCTGCCACGCCGAGCAGCGCACGGCTGGCGATGAGCATCTCCGGGTTGGTGGAAAACGCCGCCGCCACCGAGGCGATGCCGAACACCGCGGCGCCGACGAACAACAGCTTCCTCCGGCCGATCCGGTCACCGATGGTGCCCATGGTGACCAGCAAACCCGCGATCATGAGGCCGTAGATGTCCACGATCCACAGCTGCTGGATGCCGCTGGGTGCGAGGTCGGCGGTGAGGCGTGGTACGGCCAGGTACAGCACGGAGAAGTCCATTGTGACGAGGAACGTGGGCACGCTGAGCACGGCAAGCCCAACCCATTCCCGCCACCCGGCTCCGCGTCTCGCATTTCCAGTAGTCACGATCTACTCCAGTCGGTGGTGCTTAGCTCCTGGTCCACCAATCCGCCGGTCGTGGCGATCGGCGCGGTAGCCCGGCGGCTCCTGCACCGACGATCACTGCCTCGCATCGCTTTGTCATGGCTGTGCGAGTGGCGATGATCGGGGTGACCTCCGGATGGCGGTGGTGCTTCGACGCTAGGGCGATCGACCGGTACCCGAATCTGTATCGGTATCAGTGATTGCACGGCCAGTACGGCGGTAGTCTGGCCGTCATGCTTCGCGGCCGGCAGGTTGAGTGTGCTGCCATCGACACCCTGCTCGAGCAGGTCCGGCGCGGGGTGAGCGGCGTGCTATTGGTGCGCGGGGAGCCCGGGATCGGGAAGACTGCCCTGCTGGAGTACGCCCTCGGCACGGTGGACGAGGACGTCCGGGTACTGCAGTGCATGGGCTATGAGTCGGAGAGCCAGGTGCCGTTCGCCGGGCTGCACCAGGCACTCCGCCCGGTCCTTGACCATCTTCCGGCGCTGGCCGAACCGCAGCGCCGGGCGTTGTCTGGTGCGTTCGGGCTTGGGGAGGCTGCGCGGGACCGGTTCTTGATCGGCGCGGCGGTGTTGTCGCTGCTGGCCGAAGCATCCGAAGTGTCGCCGCTGTTGGTTCTGATCGACGACGCGCACTGGCTAGACCGGGCATCGCTGGATGCGTGGATGTTCGCCGCACGCAGGCTGGGGCGCGAGGCCGTCGGCGTACTGATCGCCACCCGGGACGAGCCCGGCTCGCCGGATGCGGCCGGACTCCCGGAGATCACACTCGCCGGCCTACTGGCAGACGAAGCCGCGCTGCTGCTCGATGATCTCGGTTTCGCAGGCGTCGCCCGGACCGAGTTGGTCGCATCGACCGAAGGCAACCCATTGGCGCTGCGTGAACTTGCAGCCGCAGGCCCGATGTCGTACGAGGGCCCGATACGGTTGACCGATCGCCTGGTGCAGGCGTTCGGTCGCCAGATCGAGGCACTCCCGCCCAGTACGCGCAGGTTTCTGACACTTGCAGCGGCCGACGACACCGGCGATCTCGCAACCATTCACCGGGCGGCTCCGGCAGTCGGTACATCGCTCGCCGATCTGACCGCGGCAGAATCAGCCGGACTGGTTCGGGTGGCACAGGGCGCGCTGATCTTCCGGCACCCGCTGTTGAGGTCTGCCGCGTATCACGGTGCGGCACTGGCCGATCGGCTGGAGTCTCATCGCGCCCTGGCCGCGGTCACCGGCAACGAATATCGGCGCGTCTGGCATCTGGCTGCGGCGACGATCGGACGCGACGACGCGATTGCCGACGCGTTGGAGCAGGCGGGCAGGCGTGCGGCGGCTCGGGGTGCCCACGGTGCGGCATCGTCGGCCTTCGGGAGGGCTGCTGAACTTTCGACCGAGGCGGGCGATGCGGTACGCCGCATGACCGACGCAGCCGAAGCGGCTGTCGATGCAGGCAGGATCGAATGGGCCAGGGTGACGGCGCTGCAGACCCTTCCGACGGCCGGCGGCCCGTTGCAGAGCGCACGGTTACTCGAGGTTGTCGGTCGGGCCGAATTCGCGGCCCGTAACCTGAACGAGGCCTATGGCCACCTCCTGGCGGCCAGCGACGCGATGGCAGCAGATGACAGCGAGCGTGCGTTCTGGCTGGGGCTGACCGCTGTGCACACCGTCTGGTCGATGCCCACCGATCCGGAGAAGCTCGTCGCCGCTGTCGATCACCTTGCTTCGTTGGCGCCCGCGGGCACGTCACTGGATGCCGTTGCGTGGCTCGCGAAATGGGCTGCGGTGGCGGCCCTCGTGACCGACCCGCGCGGCTACCCCGAACTGGATCCGCTGCTCCTCCGCGCAGCCTGCGTCGCCAGGGAGCGTGGACCCGAGGCCCTGGCCGAGGTGATGAGCTTCGCGGTAATGCTGAATCGGGACAAAACATCGTCGGAGATCGCCACCGAGCTCATCCAGGGTGCCCGCGAGCGGGGCGCGGTCGCGGTGCTCCCATCGGCGCTTGCCCAGCTCAGCCTGAGCCAAGTCTTTCTCGGTCGGCATCGGGACGCGCTGATCAGCGGCACCGAAGCGGTCACGCTGGGCCGTGACACCGGTCAACAGCTCTGGGCTGCGTACGCGAGCTCGGCGTTGGCCTACCTGGCGGCGATCCAGGGTGATGAGACGCATTGCCTCGAGATGGCGGGCACCGACGCAGGTTCTCTGGGTGACGAGCGTGCGACGGGCACCCAGGCCCGCGCGGCCCTCGGCCTGCTCTATCTGGGACTTGGCCGCATCGCTGAGGCGTACGAACGTCTCGCTGGCGTGCAACGGGGACCAACCCGGCACCTGTCCGTCGTCCAGCGCAGCGTGCCCGACTTTGTCGAAGCCGCCGTCCGAATCGGCCGTGCCGACGAGGCGGCTGAGGCGATGCGGCGCTGCGAAACCTGGGCGGCGGTCATGGATGAGCCGTGGACCGACGCCTTGGTGTTGCGGTGTCGGGCCCTGCTTGCGACTGACGATTCGGCGGAGGATCTGTACGTTCAAGCACTGGCACGTCACCCGGTCGACGAACGGCCCTTCGATCGCGCCCGGACCACCCTGCTTTACGGCGAATGGCTACGCCGCGCCCGTCGCAAGACCGAGGCCCGCGCGCAACTGGACGTCGCACGCCGTCTGTTCGACCAGTTAGGCGCCCGGCCCTGGGCAGAGCGTGCAACGGGTGAACTGGCCGCGATCGACGGCTCGAGCCAGCAACGTACGACGCCGGCCGAGGCGAGCCGACTGACACCGCAGGAACTGCAGATCGCCGAACTCGCCGCAGCCGGCCTGTCCAATCGCGACATCGCGGCACAACTCTTCCTCAGCCCGCGCACCGTCGAGTACCACCTGTACAAGGTCTATCCGAAACTTGATATCCGATCCCGCGCCGAGCTCAGCAAGGTGCTTCATTAATCAACTACCGTTCGGATGCACGATGAGGTGGCACGGCCACGCGGGCACCATCGTCAACAGCCACACGGTCACCACGCACGTCGTGGAGTTCACCGTGGACCGGGCAGAGCGCCGACAAACTGGCGGCTGAGGCTCTCTGGCAGCACCACGTGAGCCAAGCCGCCGACAAGCTCAAGGCAGGAGAGGCATGGAAAGATCACAACCTGGTGTTCTGCACGAGCGTCGGCACCCAACTGGACGCATCGAACGTGCGACGGGCATTCCGTAGGATCACCAAGGAAGCGGGGATCGGAACGGCCTGGAGTCCCCGCGAACTGCGTCACTCGTTCGTCTCCATCATGAGTGACCAGGGCGTACCCATCGAGACCATCGCCGATCTCGTCGGGCACGCAGGCACCAGCGTCACGGAAGCCGTGTACCGACACCAACTCAGGCCAGTGATCAGCAAAGGTGCCCAGACCATGAACACCATCTTCGGCGACAGCCAACACGGGTAGAGAGTCCGAGTGAGATGGCTCCCCGATTGGCTCCCATCGACTCCCAGACATGAGAAAAGGGCCCCCGGATTACTCCGAAGACCCTTCTCACCTGCATCTTCCTGGTGGAGATGAGGGGATTCGAACCCCTGACCCCTTCGATGCGAACGCCAGTGGGGCATATCGCTCCTGACCGCCGGATGCCATCCGGTGCCGTCAAGTGCTCTGGGGATGACGTCCGTTGATCTCGGCTGCGCTCCCGTGCCAGCGAGTCCGCTGACTTTTCGCTGACTCCCTCGACCTTCCGACCTGCCAGCGAGCCCTCCTCGCATCTTCAGGGACCGCACACATGCTCAATGCCTGGATACTGGCGGCTATGGTCATCATCGAAGTCGTCCTGGAGACATACGACGCGGTGGACTTCACGGCCTGGCCGATCGCGGAGCCGTCAAACGCCCGCCTTCTCACCCTCTCCGGCCGAATGTCTCCCGCCGACGTCGGGACGGCCATGGCCGTCATCTTCAGCTACAACAACATCCCCGTCACCCACGCCGCCGACCTGACCGAGGCGCATCTGGAACGGCATCTCGCCGAAGCGGAAGGCCTAATCGCTCCGGGCGGGCTGCGCTTCCGCGACACCACCACGGGCGTCAGCATCTCGCCCGGTTGCTGCTTCGGCTTGGAGAACTGGCGGGGCTGGTGGGATGTGACTCGGGGGCAGAAACCCTGGCTCGGCCACGACCCCACTCCACACATCACACATGTGGCTCACGTCATCCAACTCCGGCAGCACGACGGGGATCCTCCGTCCATCGAGATCACTCGCGGCGAGCTGTCCAGCCTGCTCACCACCGCCCAACAGCACTTCTCCGGGTTCCTCGACCTCGCCCGGCAATGGGCGGCGACCACCACGCCAGAGCTGGCCGACCGGCTCATCTCAGCCCTCGACCAATACTTCATGATCAGCGAAGCCTTCGCCTCCTCAGGCGGCCGTGCGACGCGGTGATTCTGAGGGCTTACAAACAAGGCGGGATGTTGTGCCACCATGATCGCGTCGTTCCGACGAAGGAGGTTGCTTGGTCGTTTTCGCCTGTGCGGGGTGCGGCGCCGTGATGACCGCGAAGGTGGCGCGGGTCGCGCTTCCCGACCACTCTGGCCAGAAGTACGGCCATGATCTGCTCCCCGGTCTTCTGGAGCCAGGAACGTACGTGGTGGACCCTGGAGACGACCGGCCTTGGGAACCATTGAAGCCCAAGCCGGAAGAGCATGGCGTCCGACTGCTGACGTACTGCATCTCGGGCCCCCCGAACAGGATCGGGATCGCGCCGGGCGACCTCCGCGGAACCGTCTTCATCCCGGAGCGGTTAGGCGGCTGCTGTTGTGGCTGGGACGGCCAGTACGGTCCCAACCTGGCGTGCGCGAGGTGCGGCTGTCCGGTGGCGACTCGCGTCGACGACTGCGGTTTCTGGCAGGTGGTGTGGCTGGAGCCGGAAGCCGTGCGTCCTGTCGCCGTCGATGGCCCCGTCCAGCGGGTGATTGACTGGGAGGAACTGCCGAGCACGCCGCCCGTTGATCCGCGTGGTTTCTGGAGCCCACTGTGGGAGGCCGCGGTCGCGGTGGCACTGGCGCACCTGCTGGTCGTTTCGGGTGGTAGGCGGGTGTCTGTCCCTGAGGGGCCTGTCGCAGCGGCGTTTCGCCGGGCGATCGACAGTCTGCTCCCTCCGGGGCCGCCGGAACGACACCTCGTCCTGGCCGGGCCCGGCCTGTCCGCCGCGATCACGGACATCGCACTGGCGCCGAAGCATCCGCAGACCGGTGAGGTATGGCCGTGTAGCGCGGGAGCGGTGGTGCCGCTGGCCGCGGACGTGTGGACATACATGGCGTTCAACGATGATCGGCGGCTCGTGCCGGCGGCGTACGGGATGCCTGCCGTCGTTCGCCGTGATGATCCGCCCCCGCTGCTGCCGCACAGTCTTTTCTGTCCCGATGGGCGAGTGTTCCTCAGCACGCTAGAGCGGCTGGCGGCGGTTCGGCAACCGTGGTTGCGCCGTATCTATGACCGGGTGAAAGACCGCCCCTACATGGACCCGTTCGCGTAGATGCGCGAGCAGGGCGATGGCCTCGCGGAGGTATCGCCCAGGTGGTGCCACTCTGACGCCGAAGCCGGGCCGCAACTTCGGCGAGCGTTTCGTCCTTGCGCAGTGACGAGCACGGGGGTGCCGCTGGCCTGAGTTGAGACGCCGCCATGGTGAACGGATCCTCTTGCGGCACCGGGCAGATCAGGTCGGACAGGCAAGGCAGCGTCCAAGATGACAATGCAGCACGGCAGAACAGCAGCTCCAAGCCTCTGGTGGACGGTTGATCTTGGTCGACAGCGCTTCTACCAGTGGCTTCTCTACTTGTCAATCAACCTGCCGCCGTCAAGCAAGTCCCGGCCTGCCGTTTCAGGGATGAAGTGAACGTCCTCGCTCGTGCACCCGATCGTCACCCACTTGGCCACTCACATCTCAACGATTGACCGGCACCAACTCTGCGAGATCCTCGAGGAACTCCCGCTCGGTGATCTCAAAAGGCGCGAATTCTTCAAGGTCCAACTCTGCGTACGTCAGCCCGCCGTACCGGTCCTCGTCGTGCTGCTCGTCGTAGTCGAGAACCACACCGCTGGCGTATACCTCAACCTGACGACGAACCTCTCCCGACGCATCGACAGCAAGGTAGAACACCGACGTTCCCCAGCTTGCGAACTCATCCCCGCGGTCGTCATCCCATGGCCGGCGAAAGAACCTCACCACACCACCCTCGCAGGAACAGGAGGCCGCGCTTGTGACCAGGCTCGTACGCCTGCCTCCGGCCCTCGCCATTGTCCACGCTCAGGCCTTTCGATCATGTCTTGACAGCCTCCGCTCCGCACACGTACTTGACCAGCCCCATCATCCGGTGGCAAGGACCGACGAAGTCGGTCCGCGGCAGCGATCGCCCCAGCCACGTACGGCGCGTCCCGAAGTGAGCGATCGACACGGCCTCAACCACCTCGATGCGAACGCTGGCGGGACATGCCGAACCTGATCTGGACAGCGACCACGCCGTCAGGTAATCCCCCGCCACGCGTACCAAGGACCGTGCTCATGCTTGAACGAGTGCGAGAGAAGTTCACCTGCGAAGTCCGCCAGCTGCCTCTTTGGGCTCCAGGCGTAACCATAGGGATCCTCCGCAAGACGGCCTTGCTGGAAGAAGACCACGCCGTCCTCGCGGTAGACGTCCTCGAACGTGAGATCGCCAAGCTTGCGGGGCCCGAGCCTGTTACCTTCTCCCAGCGTGCGGGCGACTATCTCCATCTGCCCGGCCGAGCGGGCAAAGCGTTCCTCTTCGCTTGGTGACAGCCAGTAGAGCCCGACCATGATCAACACGACGGACAGGAATGCCGCTCCCAAGTATGCGGCCCGGCGTAGGCCAGCCCCCTTCACCGTGATCTTTCCCATGCCGCCATCGTCACATGGAGCGTGTGCTGTGTGAAAGCCCGCTCTACGCCGCCTACGTCCTTGTTCTGGCCACCGGCCTACGCCGTGGTGAGGTGCTCGGGCTCCGATGGCAGGACGTCGACCTCGACAACGCGGAAATGACGATCGCCTGGCAGCTCCAGCGGTTCCGCGACCAGCTCCACCACCGCGAGACCAAGACGGAAGCATCCGACGCCGTCCTTCCTCTCATCGACGTCTGCATCACCGCCCTGAAGGAACGCCAGGAAGACCAGCAGCGCTGCCGTGAAACTGCAGGAGCCGAGTGGGTGGAGAACGGCTTGGTCTTCACCACCAGGACCGGCCGACCGGTCGAACCACGCAACTTCAACCGCAGCTTCGCCAAAGCCATCCAACACGCCCAGGTCCGAAGCATCCCCGTACACGCCACCCGCAAGAGGTGCGCCTCGCTCCTGGTCGCCCTGGACGTTCATGCGCGGATCGCCATGCAGATCCTCCGTCACAGCCAGATCGCCGTCACGATGAACATCTACAGCGAGGTCTCCTCCGAAGCCACACGAAAGGCGCTCAGACAACTGGGCGAACAACTCTTCTGATGCCCCCAGCTCACAGGGCCGTCCCGCGAGGGGCGGCCCTTCGGCGTGCGGCCCCACACCTCCTCCCCCTTGATCACCTCGTTCGCCGTCGTCCCACCGCGTAGCGGCAGCGGGCCGGGGACGCAGGAGCAAGCCCGGCTTCGCGTGTCCGTCAACAGCCGGCCTTCCTCGATCATCTGATGCCAACGGTCATAGCCGGGCTTGCGCCGGAGGAGCCGGTCTGCTGGGCTCGACCTGGGGCGACGGTGGGCGAGGTGATCAATGCCCCAGCCACCACTGAAACGATCACCTCGGTGCCGGAATCCCCCGCCGGAGGCGGCTCTGCTTGAAGCGGTTGCTGTACGGCCCTGCTGTACGGCAACGCAAAAGGCCGCCTCTGATCACCAGAGACGGCCTCTCACCTGGGTTGGGTGGAGATGAGGGGATTCGAACCCCTGACCCCTTCGATGCGAACGAAGTGCGCTACCGGACTGCGCTACATCCCCAAGGACGTGATTAGGTTAGCAAACTCCCAGGGGTCCTCGCGCCACCGTTTCAGTCGCCCACCGCTCGCTTGGGCGGTTCCGCGTACTGGTCGAACAGGACGTCCGACTGCAGCGGCGTGAGATCGATCACTTCGGCCGCCGCCTCGTCGGCGACCCGCCGCCGTTCACGCGCCCGCCGCAGCCGCTCGGCCCGCGCCTGGCGGGCCCGTTCCCGGCGTTCCCGGTCCACCTGTACGGCGATCCGCAGGAACGTCATGTACGCCAGCGTGATCACGACGGAGGGCGCCACCCCCCACCAGGGGATCATCTCAACCGCGGCCGTGACGATGGAGGCCAGCACCAGCAGGGCGGTGAAGAACAGCAGGCGGCGCCTGCGGGCGACGATGATGGCGCGGCGCCGCAGGCGGAACTGGCGGACGTCGACCTTCTCGACCTCCGGCGGCGGCGTGCCGTCGTCCTCGTCCCCGTCCGAAGGGGCAAGGTTGTCGAGGTCGGGCAGTTGGTGCTCGCCGGTGTAGTGCTCTTCGAGCTCGGCCAGTTCGGCGAGGTTCGTCTTGTCTCTGCGGAGCCACATCGGGATGAGGACGCACAACCACATCACGACGATGGCGAGATAGAGGAGGACGCTGCTCACGACCACCTCCGGGCAGCATGAAGACGCGTGTGGGTTCGTTGCGTCTTCAATCTGCTCACGTCACGCACCGTAAGACCGCGTGTCACTGATTGACGAGCATTCGGTGCGGTGTGTCGCGAGATCGTCAAACCTCTTCGACGGGAGACCCACCGCGAGCTGCCGACTCACGGGCGCGACGCCACTGCACGAGCAGCCCGCCAGGCACGTCCTCGACGGTCAACGCGTAGCAAATGTGGTCGCGCCAGGCTCCGTCGATGTGGAGTTGGCGACGCCGAATGCCTTCTTCCCTGAATCCGAGCTTCTCAACCACCCTACGGCTGGCTTGGTTCTCGGGGCGGATGTTCGCCTCTAGTCGATGCAATCCAGTGGTGAAAAAGCAATGGTCAACGGCCATGGCGAGGGCGGTGGGGGTGATCCCCCGGCCGGCCAGCGCGCCGTCGATCCAGTATCCGACCTGGGCAGAACGGGCAGACCCCCACACGATCGCGCCCACGGTCAGCTGCCCCGCGAAGCGCCCCTCGTACGTGACCACCCAGGGCAGCGCCAGCCCCTGCCGCGCCTCGCGGCGCAGGGTGCCGACCATGGAGATGTAGGGCCCGAGCCCGGTCCTGAACAGCGGCGTCTCAGGATTGCTCGGCTCCCAGGGGCGCAGCCAGTCGGCGTTGCGCAGCCGGGTCTCGCGCCACACGCGTACGTCGCTCAGCCGCAGCGGCCGGAGGCCTACCGGACCTTCGTTCAAGATCGCCGGCCAGCCACGAAGTCGATCCACATCTCTCATCATCCCCCCATCGGGCATGATGCCGCCACGCGCACCTTGAATCGCGGTCAGCGCGGGTGATCGCCGCCCTGGATCTGGTCGACCGCGTGCTGCAGGATCGGGGCGAGTACGGCGACGCCATCGCGTACGCCACCGGACGATCCGGGCAAATTCACGATCAAGGTGGCCCCTGCCTGCCCGGCGAGACCCCGGGACAGTACGGACGTCGGCACCTTCTCCCGATTCGCCTGTCTGATCGCCTCGGCGATGCCGGGAACCTCCCGGGAAATCACCCGGGCCGTCATCTCCGGCGTCAGGTCCATCGGCGTCAGCCCGGTCCCCCCGGTCGTCACGATGACGTCGTAACCGGCCGTAGCCCCCTCGCGCAGCGCCATTTCCACCGCCTCGCCGTCCGGCACCACCACGGGCCCCTCGACGACCTCGCACCCGGCCTCATCGCGCAGCAACTCGACCAGCAGCGGTCCCGATTTATCCGCATAAATCCCGGCCGACGCCCGGTTCGACACCGTGATCACCAGCGCGCGTATCATGCCGGCTCCCGCGTCCAGCGGCCAGTCTTCCCGCCCAGCTTCTCCTCCACGCGCACATCGGTGATCACCGCGCCCGGGTCCACCGCCTTTACCATGTCGATCAGGGCCAGCGCCGCCACCGAAACCGCCGTCAGCGCCTCCATCTCCACGCCGGTGCGGTCGGCCGTCTTCACCCGGCAGGTGATCGCCACACCCCAGTCCTCGACGTCGAGCGTCACCTTCACCCCGTGCAACGCGATCGGATGACAGAGCGGGATCAGGTCGGGCGTCCGTTTCGCCCCCATGATCCCCGCGATCCGCGCCACCCCGAGCGCATCACCCTTGGGCACCTCCCCCGACCGCAGCAGCTCGACCACCTCGGCCGACAGCAGCACCCGCCCGGTGGCCACGGCGGTACGGGCCGACACGTCCTTGGCGGAGACGTCCACCATGCGGGCGGCGCCGGTCTCATCGATATGCGTCAGCTCACCCACAGGTCCTCCTTCGCGCAGCCGGTCCTGTCAGCACCGATCTCGCTCACAGCCTGATCACCTCCACGGCAGCCCCGGCCGCCACCTCGGTCACGTCCTCGGCCACCATGATCAGCGCGTTCGCCAAGGCCAGGGCTGCCAGCTGGTGGGAGCCCTGCCCGTGCACCGGCGACACCGTGCCGTCGGAGGCCAGCACGCCGCGGAGGTACGACCGCCGCCCCGCGGGCGACCGCAGCGGACCGGTGACGCGTGCGGTCACCGTCTCCGGCACCCCGCCGGGCAGCCCGCGCATCTTGTCGAGCGCAGGACGTACGAACAGCATGAAGGACACGAAGGACGACACCGGATTGCCCGGGAGGGCGAAGATCGGCACCTGGTCCTCGCCCAGGACGCCGAACCCCTGCGGCATCCCCGGCTGCATGGCGACCTTCTCGAAACGTACGGTGCCCAGCGGCGACAGCGCCTCCTTGACCGGCTCGTACGCCCCCATCGACACCCCGCCGCTGGTGATGATCGCGTCGGCCCGCACCAGATGGGTGTCCAGCCGGTCGAGCAGCACGCTCGGATCGTCCCCGACGGAGCCCGCCCGGAACCCCTCGGCGCCCGCCTCCCGTACGGCGGCAGTCAGCGTGAAACTGTTGGAGTCCCATATCTGCCCGGGCGCCAGCTGCCCGCCCGGCTCCACCAGCTCGGCACCCGTGGAGATGACGACGACCCGAGGACGCGGCCGCGCCCAGACGCGCCGCCGCCCGACGCCGGCGATGATCCCCAGCTGCGCTGGACCGATCACTGTGCCCGGCTTGAGCACGACCTCGCCGGCCTGGACGTCCTCCCCCGCCCGGCGGATCGCGTTGCCGACCTGGACCGGACGATCGATCCGTACGGAGACCGTCCCCCCGTCCGTCCACTCCACCGGCACCACCGCATCGGCCCCGGCCGGAACCGGAGCCCCGGTCATGATGCGTACGGCATGCCCCGGCCCCACGGCCCGCAGCTCCAGCGACCCGGCCGCCACATCGTCGATCACCGGCAACGTAACCGGAAGATCGGATATATCCGAAGCCCGCACGGCATAGCCGTCCATGGCCGAGTTGTCGAACGGCGGCAGCGGCACCGGCGACGTCACCTCCTCGGCCAGCGTCGTCCCGAGCGTCTGCTCCAGCTCCAGCTCAAGGGGCGCCAGCGGACGCACGGTGGCCAGGATCTCGGCCAGATGCGCGTCAACCGATTTCATCGAGGAACTCCCGCAGCCACGGCACGAAGTCCGCCTTCAGATCCTCCCGGCCCGCCGCGAACTTCACCACGGTCCGCAAATAGTCGAGCTTGTCGCCGGTGTCGTATCGCCGCCCCCTGAACAGCACTCCGTGCACCGGTCCGCCCGCCTCGGAGCCGCGGCCGGCGAGCGTCCGCAGCGCGTCGGTGAGCTGGATCTCGCCCCCGCGCCCCGGCGGCGTGTTCTCCAGCACTTCGAACACCGCAGGATCGATCACATAACGCCCGATGATGGCCCAATTGGACGGCGCCTCGTCGGCCGGCGGCTTCTCCACCAGGTCGGTCACCCGTACGACGTCGTCCTCGGAGGTGGCCTCGATGGTCGCGACGCCGTACAGCGACACCTGCTCCTTCGGCACCTCCATCAGCGCGATCACGCTTCCCCCGAACGTGTCGCGTACCTGGATCATGCGTTTGAGCAGCGGGTCCCGATAGTCGATCAAGTCGTCGCCGAGCAGGCAGGCGAACGGGTGATCGCCGACGTGGTGCTTGGCGCACAGCACCGCGTGGCCGAGCCCCTTCGGCTCGCCCTGCCGCACGTAGTGGAGCGTCGCCAGGGCGGCCGGCTCGCGAACCTGGGACAGCCGGTGTTCGTCGCCCTTGGCCTCCAGGGCCTCCTCCAGCTCGAACGCGCGGTCGAAGTGGTCCTCGATGGAGCGCTTGTTCTTGCCGGTGACCATGAGCAGGTCGAGCAGTCCAGCGGAGGCGGCCTCCTCGACGACATACTGGATCGCGGGCTTGTCGACGATGGGCAACATCTCCTTCGGTGTCGCCTTGGTCGCCGGGAGAAACCGGGTGCCCAGACCCGCGGCGGGCACGACGGCTTTCGTCACAGGGTCGAAGTCAGCCATGAGTAGACCCTAGTGGAGGTACCTGTGGACAAGTTGAACCTGCGCCGCGAGCTCAATGCGGCGCGTGCCTCCCTCTCCCCCGAACAGCTGCGGGCAAACGCCATCAAGGTCCGCGAAACGCTGCTCGAGCAGCCGTGGGTCCAGATGGCCGGTCTGGTGGCCTGCTACTGGTCGACGGGGGTGGAGCCGGATACGCACGGGCTCGTGTTCGCTCTGTGGAAACACGGCGCCACGGTGATCCTTCCGGTGCTCCTTGAGGACAATGACCTGGATTGGGCAGTGTACGACGGGCCGGACACGCTCGCTCCCGGCCGTTTCGGGATCATGGAGCCCGTCGACACGCGCCGCGGCGTCGACGCCATCCGCACGGCCGCGCTCGTGATCGTGCCCGCGCTCGCGGTCGACCGGCGGACGGGGGTGCGGCTCGGCCGCGGCGGCGGCTCGTACGATCGTGCACTGGCCAGGGTCGGTCCGAACGTTCCAACCGTGGCCCTGTTGCACGACGGCGAGCTGATCGAGGGCATCCCCACGGAGGCGCATGATCAACGGGTCCGCTATGCGATGACACCAGAGGGACTCACTAGTCTTATGTGAACGAAGGTACGAGAGGGGGCCAGATGACGCTTGATGTCTGGCTTCTCATTGGTGCGGGGATCGTCATCGCGGCCATCGCCTCCGTACGCATCGCGCATGGCAGCGGTCTCCCCAGTCTTCTGCTGTTCCTCGGCCTCGGCTTGGTCCTGGGGGATTTCGGGTTCGGGTTCTCCTTCGAGAGCCCCCAGCTGGCGCAGCAGATCGGCCTGACCGCGCTGGCGGTGATCCTGGCCGAGGGCGGCCTGACCACGAACTGGTCCCATGTCCGGCGGTCCGTCCCCATGGCAGTGGTGATGGCCACCGTGGGCGTGACGGTCAGCATTGTCGTGCTGGCGCTGCTCGTACAGGCGCTTCTCGGCCTCGACACGACCACGGCGCTGATCCTCGGCGCGGTGCTGGCTTCCACGGACGCGGCCGCGGTCTTCTCCGTGCTGCGCAGGTTGCCGCTACCACCACGGCTGGCGGGCGTCTTGGAGGCGGAATCCGGATTCAACGACGCACCCACGGTCATCGCCGTTGCGCTGCTCAGCGCGGCGTCCACCGAACCGACCTTGGGAACGTTCCTGCTGGAGACCTCGGTCGAGTTGGTCATCGGTGTCGCGGTGGGCCTGGCCGTCGGTCCTGCGGGCGTCTACGCGCTGCGCCGCGTCGCCCTCCCCGCCTCCGGCCTCTACCCGATCGCCGTCCTCGCCCTCACATTCGTCTCGTACGGCGGCGCCGTGCTGCTGCACGGCTCGGGCTTCCTGGCCGTCTACCTGACGGCGTTGATCCTCGGCAACTCGCGGCTGCCGCACCGGGCGGCGACCAGGGGATTCGCGGAGGGCGCGGCGTGGCTGGCGCAGATCGGGCTGTTCGTCATGCTCGGCATGATGGCCAGCAGGAACGAGATGCCGTCGGCGATCGTGCCCGGCCTGATCACCGGCACCGTCCTGGTGCTCATGGCCCGGCCGCTCTCCGTGATGGCGAGCTCCCTGCTGGCGTGGGTCCTGCGGCTGGGCCGGGTGAGCTGGCGCGACCAGGCGTTCCTGTCGTGGGCCGGGCTGCGCGGCGCGATCCCGATCGTGCTCGCGACGATCCCCTGGGCGGCCGGCGTCGAGGGCTCCAAGGAGATCTTCAACCAGGTCTTCGTGATCGTCATCGTGTTCACCCTGCTGCAGGGGCCGACCCTGCCGTTCGCCGCCCGGCTGCTCGGGGTGATCGCCCCTGCTGAGGCGCACGACCTCTCAGTGGAGGCGGCGCCGCTGGAGGAGCTCAAGGCGGACCTGCTGCAGGTCAAGGTCCCCGCCGGCTCGCGCCTGCACGGCGTGGAGATCTTCGAGCTGCGCCTTCCGTCCGGCGCCCAGGTGACGCTGATCGTCCGCGAGGGCAAATCGTTCGTGCCCACCAGCACCACCAGGATCCGGGCGGACGACCAGCTCCTGCTGGTCACCACCGCCGCCTGCCGCGATGATGTGGAACGCCGCCTGCGCGCGGTGAGCCGCAGTGGCAAGCTGGCCGGTTGGTACGGGGAGCGGGGTTTGGAATAGGCGTTTGTCCCCATCGGTTACCATTAGCAGTCGCAACGCTCGAGTGCCAAATTCTGAAGGAGGAGCCGCGTGCCGACTTACCAGTACGCCTGTAACGACTGCGGTGAGCAGCTCGAGGTCGTTCAGAAGTTCAGCGACGACGCGTTGACGGTCTGCCCGAGCTGCGAGGGAAACCTGCGGAAGGTCTTCTCCGCCGTCGGCATCGTGTTCAAGGGCTCCGGCTTCTACCGGACGGACAACCGCGCGTCGTCTTCGGCGTCCTCTTCCAACGGATCGTCCCCTTCCAACGGGTCGTCTTCCTCCAACGGGTCGTCGAAGTCCTCGGAGAGCAAGTCTTCGGAGAGCAAGTCCTCGGACTCCTCTGGTTCCTCCACCCCGGCCGCCGCACCTGCCGCCGCCTCCAACTGACCTCCGGCGTGCGCTGAGCAGTCAGCGCACGCCTTTCTCCAGGGCGGCACGTTTCGTCCATGAGTGAAGGCGAATCGGACCGGCACGCCGTCATCGTCCCCGGCGGCGGATACGGACCACTGGCAGGACTGCTTGCGTACGTGAGCGAGGCCGCGGGCCGCCGTGGCGCCCACCTGGAGCTGATCTCGTGGACGCCGCCGCAGGACCGCCCCCTCGTGGAGAGATCGTCCTGGGTACACGAGCAGGTGACCTCCGTCGTGGAGAAGCTGCCCGTGCCCACTCCGCTGCTGATCGGCAAATCCCTGGGCTCGTACGGCGCCGCCGTGGCCGCCGACCGCGGCCTCCCGGCAGTCTGGCTGACGCCGCTGCTCACCATGCCCGCGTGCGTGTCGGCGATGCGTCGCGCCACGGAACCGTTCCTGCTGGTGGGCGGCACCGAGGACGGCTTCTGGGATGGCCCGCTGGCGCGGGAGCTGACGCCGCATGTGCTCGAGGTGGAGGGCGCCGGCCACGGCATGATGGTGCCGGGGCCGCTCCCCAGATCCGCCGAGGTCCTCGGCCAGGTGCTGGCGGCCGTCGAGGCATTCCTGGATGAGGTCGTCTGGCGTTAGCACGTCCTGACGGCGACACCTCGTCGGCAACCGCCACAGGAACCGCAACCGGAGCGTCGGCGAGCTCTACGGGGGCCGGTCCCTCTACGGGGGGCCGGTCCCTCTACGGGGGGCCGGTCCCTCTACGGGGGGCTGGTCGCTTACGGGGCCGGTTGGCTTACGGGGTCCGGCCGATCGCAGGTTGTCGGTTATCCACAGAACCGAATTCGGCCGACCCGCGCCCCTCACCAATCCGGCTAATCTCAGCGCCATGGTCACTCGCGCAGACATCGGCGTCATTGGCGGCTCAGGCTTCTATTCGCTCCTCGACGACGCCGAGGAGATCGAACTCGCCACCCCCTACGGCCCACCGAGCGACGTCGTCACGGTCGGCCACATCGGCTCGCGTTCCGTGGCTTTCATTCCCAGACACGGGCGAAATCACCGCTTCCCGCCGCACCGCATCCCCTACCGCGCCAACCTCTGGGCGCTGCGCTCCCTCGGCGTCCGTCAGGTGCTCGCGCCGAGCGCCGTAGGCTCCCTACGAGCCGAGTACGGCCCGGGCGCCATGGTCATCCCTGACCAACTGGTAGATCGCACCTCAGGCCGCGTCCAGACTTATTACGACATAGACGGCGCGGTCCACGTCTCGTTCGCCGACCCGTACTGCGCGACGGGGCGAGTGGCGGCCGTGCAGACAGCGCGTTCGGATGACTGGGAAACCGTCGACGGCGGCACGCTGGTGGTCATCGAGGGCCCGCGCTTCTCCACGCGGGCCGAGTCTCAGTGGTTCGCGAGCAACGGCTGGTCGATCGTCGGCATGACCGGTTTCCCCGAGGCGATCCTGGCCCGCGAGCTGGCCCTCTGCTACACGTCACTCTGCCTGGTGACCGACCACGACGCCGGAGTGGAGGCCGGCCAGGGCGTGACGCACGACGAGGTCCTCGAGTTCTTCGCGCAAAACGTCACCCGCATGCGCACGTTGGTGGCCGAGACCGTGCAGGCCCTGCCCGAAGAGCGCACCTGCACCTGCGGCGCGGCCCTGGACGGCATCAAGATCCCCTTCGACCTGCCGTGATCCAGTCCTGGCTGAGCCGCTACGGTCGCCGCCGCCGCCTCATTGCGGCGGGGCTCGCCGCAATCGCCGTCGTCTCCGCGTATTTCGCCACCCGCCCCATCCCACCCACCACAGTCCTGGTGGCAACCCGCGACCTACCCCCCGGCCCTCTCACTCCATCAGACCTCCACCCAAC
>NZ_VCJS01000230.1 GCF_005893125.1 Nonomuraea basaltis
ACGGGGGGGAGAGTTTCAGCGAGATATGGCCTCGATGAGGCTCGCGCCGGCGCCCAGCTCGACGACGTCGCCGAGCGCCAGGTCCGCCTGGCCGAGCAGGGCGGCGTACTCGTCGCGGCTCCGCTCGGTACCGCCGTTGAAGATGGCCAGCATCCGCATGTCGAAGTCCTTGCCGAGATGCGGGGTCTCGTCGTCGGGCAGCACCACTTCGAGCACCAGGACGCTGCCGCCAGGGTTCATGGCCCGGCGGACGTTGCGCAGGATCTTGACAGCGTCCTCGTCGTCCCAGTTGTGCAGGACGCTGGCCAGCAGGTAGACGTCGCCGGCCGGGACCGAGGCGAAGAAGTCGCCGGAGACGACCTCTGTCCGGTCGGACAGGCCCTCCGCGGCCAGCGCCGCCGTGGCGTGGGCGGCCACGTGCTCCAGGTCGAACAGGATGCCGCGCATGGTCGGGTTGGCGTGCAGGACCGTGGCCAGGATGTGGCCCTTGCCGCCGGCCACGTCGACCATGGTCGCGGTGGCGGGGAAGGCGTACCGCTTGGCCAGGCCCTCGGTGAGGGGGACGGCCCGGCGTCTCATGTAGTCGTCGAACATGCTGCTCGACGTGGGATTCTTCGCGAGGTGGTCGTAGAGGTGGCCATACCGCTTCGCGAAGGCCGAGCTGCCGTCCCGCACCGTGGCGGGGAGCATGCCCATGGCGTACCAGAAGCCCTCCTCGCCGAGCATGCGGATCGAGGAGCGGATCGAGTCGGGGACCTCCGAGCGCAGCGCGGTGCCCCTGGCTGTGAGGTCGTAGGTGTCCGGGCCGGCGGGGCGGACCACGTCCATGCCGGCCAGCTCGCGCAGGACCCTGCGCAGCGACGGGGCGTGCGCGCCGCAGCGCCTGGCCAGCTCGCCGGTGTCGAGCGGGCCGTGCGCCAGGTGGTCGGCCAGACCCAGCTCCGCCATCGTCAGCAGGGCCGCGAAACGGGAGATGTCGCCTACGGCTCCCCAGAGGAGCTCGTCGGAATGCGGCATGTTTCCTTCCGGAGGATCACGCGTTACGGGTGGCCTGCCGGTGCCAGACGAGCAGGCGCCGCTCGGCCAGCACGAACAGGGAGTTGGCGAGGTAACCGAGCACGCCGAGCAGGGCGATCGTGGCCCAGACCCCGGCGCCGTCGAAGCTGCGCTGGGCCTGCAGCAGCTGATAGCCGATGCCGTCGGTGCTGCCGAACAGCTCCGCGATGACCATGAGGATCAGCGCGAGCGACAGGCTCAGCCGTAGCCCGGCGAAGATCTTCGGCGAGGCGGCCGGGAGGACCACCACGCGCAGGTACTGCGCCTTCGACAGGTTGAACACCGTGGCCGTGTCGGTGTAGGTGCGGTCCACGGCCCTGACCCCGTCGATGGAGTTGAGCAGCACGGGCCAGATCACGCCGAACACGATCGTGGCCAGCTGCATGGTCAGCCCGGCCTTGAACAGCACGAGAAACACCGGCAGCAGCAGCGGCGGCGGGATGGCCCGGCCGAACTCGATCAGCGGGTCCACGTAATCGGTCGCCGTCCGCGAGCGCCCGAGCAGCACGCCGAGCACGACGCCGAGCACGGCGGCCAGGACCCAGCCGGTGAGCATGCGGCCCAGGCTCGGCAGCAGGTTGTCCACCGCGTCGTCGGTGAGGAAGATCCGCGAGATGGGCCCGGAGAACCACAGCTCGTACATGCGGGCGACGATCAACGTGGGCGGGGGGAAGTCGAGGTCCTCCAGCCCGCGCGCGATGAACTCCCAGGCGACGAGCACCACGGGGATGACCCAGAGCCTGGCGCCGGCTTTCAAGAGGGCTTTCACGACTCCTGCGCTCCCGTCCGCATGCGGTGCCAGTGGAACAGGCGGCGCTCTCCGGCCTGCAGCACCAGGTTCGCGATCACGCCGAATATCCCGGCCCAGAACGTCGCCGCCATCATGAGATCCATCCGGTTGCCGCTACTCGCCTGGATCACGTAGACGCCGATGCCGGCAGTGCCTCCGGCCAGCAGCTCGGCGCTGACGGCCAGGATCAGCGCGATGCCGGCGGCGATCCTGACCCCCGTCGCGACGAACGGGGCGGCGCTGGGCAGGCTCACCCTGGCCAGCACGGCCAGCGGGCCGAAGCCGAAGCTGCGCAGGGACTCCTTGGCCAGCGGGTCCACGTCGCGCATGCCGTAGAGGGTGTTGATCAGGATCGGCCACATGCAGGCGTACACGATGACCGAGATCTTCATCAGCCCGTCCACCGGGATCAGCAGGATGGCGAGCGGGATGATCGCGACGGAGGGGATCGGGCGCATGAACTCCAGCACGGGCCTGATGGCCCGTTCCACCGGCGGCAGCGCGCCGAGCAGCACGCCCAGGGGGACGGAGATCCCGATCGCGATCAGCAGGCCGAGCGCCCAGTTCGTCAGGGTCGTGCCGAGTCCTGTCAGGAAATCGGTGTCGACCAGGAGGAGCACGGCTTCGTACAGGATGGTCGAGGGGGCCGGGAAGGTCAGGTCGTCGCTCATGGCGAAGCGGATGAGCAGCTCCCCGACGGCAAGGAGCCCCGCGGCGCCGGCGGCGCCGCGGAGCACTCGAGCACCGGTCATCCGGCCGGGGGGGCCGGGACGATGATGGACTTCACGTCGATCTGGCTCTCGATGTACTTGTATTCGAGCAGGAGGTCGGCCACCTTCTGCAGGCGGTTCGCGGTCAGCTCAGTCGGGTACGCGAGCGGTGTGATCACGGACGCGGTCTTCGCGTCGATCTTCGTGTACGTCGGCAGGGCCTTCTCGAGCTCCTTGCGGTCGGTCGAGAGGTCCTTCAGCGCTTTGGCGATCGCTCGCTGGAACGCGGCCACCGTCTTCGGGTTCTTCTGCGCCCATGCCTCGGTGACCGACCAGCCGGAGATGGGGAAGTTCTCGGTCTGGCCGGTCATCGTGTCGGCCAGCTTGCGGAAGCCTTGCGTGCTCTGGGTGGTCGTGATGAAGGGCTCGACCATCCAGCCCGCGTCGGCCAGGCCATTGGTGAGCGCGTTGCCCATGTCGGGGAACGCGACCTCCTTGTACTTGACGTCGTCCTTGGTGAGCCCAGCCACCTTGAGCTGCGTCTCCACGGCGAGCGTGGCGATGTTGTTCAGGGTGTTGACCGCGACGGTCTTGCCCTTCAGGTCCGCCACCGTGTTGATGGGCGAGTCCTTCGGGACCATGATGTTGAACGTGTTCGGGGCGCCCTGGGAGGCTTCCGCGACCAGCTTGATCTTCTGTCCCTTGCTGAAGGCCACCAACCCCGACACGTAGTTCTGAAGCGTGGCGTCGAGCTCGCCGCTCATGAGCTTCGGCATCGCGGCCGCGCCACCGGTGATGGTCACCGGCTCGACCGTCAGGCCCTCCTGCTTGAAGTAGCCCTTGTTGATGGCGACATAGAGCGACACGGAGTCAGGGATCGGGATCGCCCCGACCTTGATCGTGGATTTCTCCAAGCCGTTGGCGCCGGCCGAGGCGCTCGTTGAGCTGTCGGAGCTGCTGCAGCCGGTAAGCACAAGAGCGACTGCGACGCCGAGTGCGACGGCGCTGCAGCGCAGTTTGCGTGTCATGGGGGGGTTCTCCTACCAGGGGGAAGTCTTCTGGAGATCGGGACAGGATACCGGGCGTGAAGCGTACCGGAAGGGGAGATCAGATCGGCAGCTCTGCGCCTCGTATACGAGGTTTATCTGATAAATGTGATAATAAACGACTATAGATGTAAATATGGAGATTAAGGCTGATTGATGGTAGTATGTCCGCCTTGGTGGTGTGGTTGCGCTCCGTGGTCAGAGGCTTGCCAGGTGAACAATGTGTGAGCTGGAACGGTTGAAAACGGCAGAGACGTTGGCTGAAGTATGAGGTTTGTGCTCAAATTGGGCCTCGAACCTGCCTGCGATCACTCGTCCCTCGGACGAAGCCGCTGAGACCCCCTGAAGCAGGCCATGGCGAGAGGTTGCCACCAGTGAGGACAACAACGACCGGCCCCGGTCGTGGTAGGGCTCCGGACGTGCCCGACGAGCCGGCGGGCGGCGAGGTGCCGGAGGTGAAGCTGCCCAAGGCGGGCAGCTCGCTCGCGCTGCGGAACTGGCGTGTACGCACCCGCCTCATCGCCCTCATCGCCGTTCCCACGATCGTGGCCGTGGTCTTCGGTGGCCTGCGCGTCACCAGCTCGATCAGTGGCGCGGAGCAGGCCCAGGTCATCGGCGAGGTCGGCAGGCTGGTCACCCAGTTCGGCGAGGTCTCCCGCGACCTCGGCCTCGAGCGCGACCTGGCCACCCGCTACGCCGCCTCCGGCCGGTCGGCGGACGTCGAGGGGCGACTCGCCGCCCAGCAGGAGGTCGTCGACGTCAGCGTCAAGCGCGTCCTGTCGACCGCGCAGACCGTCGAGCCGTCCCTGTCCGACATCGGCCGCAGGAGCCTCGACCGCATCAAGGTCCGGCTCGACCAGCTGGGTTCGCTGCGCGAGACGGTGACGAAGACGCAGATGCCGCCCCTGCCGACGATGGAGAAGTACTCCGAGACCATCGCCGAGATGCTGCAGCTCTACGACGAGGTCGCCCAGGGCGCGACGGACGAGCAGCTGATCGCCACCAGCGCCGCCCTGCGCGCCATCGCCCGAGCTGAAGAAGAGGCGTCCAAGCAGCGCGCGCTCCTGACGATCGGCCTCGTCCGAGGGTCCTTCCTCGAGACCGAGTTCAGCGCGTTCCTCGACGCCAACTCCCGGCGCGACAGCGAGCGGGCCGCCTTCCTGGCCGTCGCCACGCTGGACCAGCGGCAGGCGTTCGACAACACCGTCGCCAGCGTGAAGATCGGTCGTGCCGAGCTCTACATCGACCGCTCCGTGCTGCTGCACACCAACGCCGCCGGTATCCCGTCGACCAGCAGCGCCAGGGGGCAGTACCTGCGCAGGCTCGACACCTCCACCAACAACGACGTCGACCGCTGGTTCGACGCCATCAGCGAGACCGTCGACCGGTTCCACGACGTCCAGAAGTCGCTCGGCGACCAGGTGGCCACCAGGAGTGCCGACCTCGCCAGCGGCGACCGGCAGCTCGCCGCGATCAACATCTCGATCGTGGGCGCCCTGCTGGTCCTGGTCCTCGCCATCACCGCCATCATGGCGGGCTCGCTCGTACGTCCGCTCCGGCGCCTGCGCGGTGACGCACTCAAGATCGCCGGCCAGACTCTTCCCGACCTCGTCCGCCAGTTGCGCACCACCGACGTCGACCCCGAGCGGCTGAGCGTCCCGCCCATCGAGATCAACTCCAAGGACGAGATCGGCGAAGTGGCGCGGGCGTTCGACGAGGTGCACCGCGAGGCCATCCGCCTGGCCGGCGAGGAGTCCAGGCTGCGGAGCAACGTCAACGCCATGTTCGTGAACCTGTCGCGGCGCAGCCAGACCCTGGTCGAGCGGCAGATCACCCTCATCGACGGCCTTGAGCAGGGCGAGCAGGACGAGCAGCGGCTCGGGAACCTCTTCAAGCTTGACCACCTGGCCACCCGCATGCGCCGCAACAGTGAGAACCTGCTGGTCCTCGCCGGGCAGGAGCCGCCGCGCCGCTGGAGCCAGCCGGTCAAGCTCGTAGACGTCGCCCGCGCCTCGCTGTCGGAGGTCGAGAACTACGAGCGCGTCGTGCTGGAGGTGCCCGAGGGCGTCTCCATCGCCGGCCAGGCCGTCAACGACGTCATCCACCTGCTGGCCGAGCTGATCGAGAACGCCCTGTCGTTCTCGCCGCGCGAGACCCGCGTACCGGTCTCGGGCAGCAGGATCGACGGCGGCGGCATCATGCTCTCCATCAGCGACTCCGGCATCGGCATGGCCCAGGAGGAGCTGATCCAGGCCAACGAGCGCCTGATCGACTCGCCGACCGTGGACGTCGCGGTCTCCCGCCGCATGGGCCTGTTCGTGGTCGCCAGGCTGGCCCACCGCCACGGCATCCGCGTGCAGCTGCGCTCGCACGGCTCCGGCGGCCTGACCGCGATGGTGCTCATCCCCGAGTCGCTGCTCGGCGCGCAGGCCCCCTCGTTCGCGGGCTCCCAGCCCGCCGGCGCCGGCGCCGGGGGCGCTCCCCCTCGCGGAGGGGTCTTCCCGACGCCGCAGCCCGCGGCCGCGAGCCCGTGGCCGGCTTCCGGCTACCAGCTCGGCCCCGGACACCCGTCGTACCCCTCGGAGCCGGCGCCGCAGGGCACAGGCACCTCCTGGCCGTCGGTGCCGCAGTGGCCCGCCGAGGCAGGCAACTGGATGTCCAACAACTCCGCTCCGTCCTCTGACGTTTGGGTGTCCTCGCGCGGGCCCTCGACGGGCGAGACCGCGCTGCCCCGGCGGGGCGCCCCGCCCGAGGAACAGCGGGCCTGGTCGCAGCCTGTCGAGCAGCCGCCGGCCCCCACGTCGCAGCGCTACGAGTTCCCCGAGACCGAGTCCGCAGCGACGGGCCCCATCCCGGTGGTCAAGCCCGCCTCGGCCGGGGACGAGTACCTGCCGATCTTCGCCTCGGTCGAGTCGGCCTGGTTCGAGCACGGCACCGACAGCGGCGCCACATGGGGCTCGGCCAAGGCCGACGCCGGCTGGAGCGCGGCCCAGGCCGCGGTGGAGCCGGCGCGTGACGGGTCGACCGCGGCCGGGCTGCCCAAGCGGGTGCCCAAGGCGAACCTGGTGCCGGGCTCCGCCGACGCCGTCTCCGCGCCGAAGGGTGTCGCGCCCATGCCGGCGGTCTCGCCGGACCGGATACGCAGCCGGCTCTCGAGCTTCCAACAAGGCTTCAGAGCCGCACGCGACGACATCAGCGAGGGCAGGACGTTCGGGTCCGGCCCCAGGAGTAACAGTAGGGAGGAGGGCGCGTGAACGACCTGAGCCACGCGGCACGCGGGGTGGACTGGTTAATCACCGACTTCGTCAGTACCGTTCCGGGGGTCGCGCACGCGGTGGTCGTCTCGTCCGACGGGCTGCCGCTGGCGGCGTCGTCGGGCTTTCCGGCCGACCGGGCTGATCAGCTGGCCGCGATCGCGTCGGGGCTGGTGAGTCTCACGCACGGCGCCGCCAGGGTCTTCGAGGGCGGCGCGGTCAATCAGACGATTGTGGAGATGCAACGGGGGCTGATGCTGATCATGTCGATCAGCGACGGCTCATGTCTGGCGGTGCTGGCCGCCCCGGACTGTGACATGGGGCTGGTCGCTTACCAGATGACGCTCATGGTCGACCGCGCCGGTCAGGTGCTGACCCCGGCTGTGCGCGCGGAGCTGCGCGCCAGCCAGACCAGGTGATGTAAAAGTGACTGACCCCAGATGGAACAGCGGCGGCTGGGAGCCCTCGCCGCCCCCGCCCCACAGCTCTGACCCCGCCTCGCCGGTGCGGCCCTACGCCGTCACGGGCGGGCGTACCGCGCCCAAGGTCAAGCTGGCGATGGAGGCTCTGGTGTCCTCGGCGACCGCCGAGCACCGGGAGTTCTCACACATCACGCCCGAGTACAAGGCGATCAGCCAGCTCTGCCTTCAGGTCCGGTCCGTGGCGGAGGTGTCCGCCCTGCTGCGGATCCCGCTCGGCGTGGTGCGTGTTCTGATCGCGGATATGGCGGCCGAAGGCCTCGTACGAGTGCATCAGCCGCAGCTGGATGCAGGTAGGCCGGACGTCAACCTGCTGGAAAGGGTGCTCAGTGGACTTCGCAGGCTCTAGCCCCGGCTTAACCTCGACGAAGATCGTCGTGGCCGGGGGCTTCGGGGTGGGCAAGACGACGTTCGTCGGTGCGGTGTCGGAGATCATGCCGTTGACCACGGAGGCCGTCATGACGGACGCCTCCGCGGGCATCGACGACCTGGGCATGACGCCGCTGAAGTCGACCACGACCGTGGCCATGGACTTCGGCCGGGTCTCGCTGGACAGGGACCTGATCCTCTACCTGTTCGGCACGCCCGGGCAGCACCGGTTCTGGTTCATGTGGGACGACCTGGTACGCGGCGCCATCGGCGCGGTCGTCCTCGTGGACACCCGGCGCCTGGCCGACAGCTTCCCGGCCATCGACTATTTCGAAGAGGCCCAGCTGCCGTTCATCGTGGGGGTGAACGGCTGGGACGGTGAATACCTGCACAGCGACGCCGAGGTACGCGACGCCCTGACCTTGGCTCCGCACATCCCGATGGTCAGGCTCGACGCCCGTTCCAAGGACTCGGTCAAGAGCGCTCTGATCAACCTCGTCGAGCACGCTCTTACGGTTCGGATGGCCGTGCCAGGCTGGAGCGGCTAGGAGAGCGGATAGGCTGGAGCCTTAGACGTTCATTCGCTTCGAGGACTGGCCAACCACGTGTTCGAGACGCTTTCCGACCGCCTCACATCGGTTTTCTCCTCCCTCCGATCCAAGGGCCGGCTGTCCGATGCCGACATCGACGCCACCACCCGGGAGATCCGCATCGCCCTGCTGGAGGCCGATGTCGCGCTCCCGGTGGTCAAGGAGTTCGTCGCCCAGGTCAAGGAGCGCGCCCGCGGGGTCGAGGTCTCCCAGGCGCTCAACCCGGCGCAGCAGGTCGTCAAGATCGTCAATGACGAGCTGATCGGGATCCTCGGCGGCGAGACCCGCAGGCTCCGCTTCGCCAAGACGCCGCCGACCGTCATCATGCTGGCGGGCCTCCAGGGCGCCGGTAAGACGACCCTGGCCGGCAAACTGGCCAGGTGGCTGCGCGACCAGGGCCATGCGCCCATGCTGGTCGCCGCCGACCTGCAGCGCCCCAACGCCGTCCAGCAGCTCCAGGTCGTGGGCGAGCGCGCCGGGGTCGCGGTCTACGCGCCGGAGCCCGGCAGCGGCGTCGGCGACCCGATCGCGGTCGCCCGCGGGTCGATCGACGAGGCCAGGCGCCTGCAGCACGACATCGTCATCATCGACACCGCCGGTCGCCTGGGCATCGACCAGGAGATGATGAAGCAGGCCGCCGACATCCGCGACGCGGTCAGCCCCGACGAGGTCCTGTTCGTCGTCGACGCCATGATCGGCCAGGACGCCGTCACCACGGCGCGGGCGTTCATGGAGGGCGTAGGCTTCGACGGCGTCGTGCTGACCAAGCTCGACGGCGACGCCCGGGGCGGTGCCGCGCTGTCGGTCAGGCACATCACCGGCCGGCCGATCATGTTCGCCTCCACCGGCGAGAAGCTCGAGGACTTCGACGCCTTCCACCCGGACCGGATGGCCTCCCGCATCCTCGACATGGGTGACATCCTCACCCTGATCGAGCAGGCCCAGAAGACGTTCGACGAAGAGCAGGCCACCAAGATGGCCGGCAAGCTCACGTCGGGCGAGAACTTCACGCTCGACGACTTCCTCGAGCAGATGATGATGGTCCAGAAGATGGGGCCCATCAAGAACCTGCTCGGCATGATGCCCGGCATGGGCCAGATGCGCGACCAGATCAACTCCATCGACGACCGCGACCTCGACCGCATCGCCGCGATCATCCGCTCCATGACCCCGGCCGAGCGTCAGGACCCGAAGATCATCAATGGGTCCCGCCGCGTTCGCATCGCCAACGGCTCTGGCGTCACGGTCACCGCTGTCAACAACCTGGTCACCCGCTTCTTCGAGGCGCAGAAGATGATGAAGCGGATGGCGGGGGGCATGGGCATTCCCGGCATGCCGGGCGGGCGCGGCAAGGTGGCGAAGGGGCAGAAGAAGAACAAGAAGGGGCGGCGCGTCAGCGGCGACCCGCGCAAGGCGGGGCTGGAGAAGACGTCCTCCGCCGAGGCGCCGGCGCAGCCGAAGCAGGGCGGGCTGCTGGGCAACCTGGGCGGCAAGCTGCCGCCCGGCTTCGACCCGTCCAAGTTCAATCTTCCCGGCCAGAAGTAGCGCGCCCGAGCACGGCCGCACGTGCGCCTCGGTAACGTGGCGCCGGAGCATCGTGTCGCCGTGGTCACCGGTGACGGCCGCGGCAGGCGTCTGAGGACGGGTGAGGCCGCATTCTTGCCGAGCCTTTGCGTCGCCCTTCCCTATGAGGTCGAAGGCAGTGCCGTAGATCTGGCACAATGACATGTTGGAACACCGTGACCAGGTGGGTGCCCTCTCACCTCCCGCCGGCCACGCCTGTCCCTGGAGCGTCGTCAAGTCGTGCCCCACTCGGCGAGACGCCGTTCACCCACGCTCGAATGCAGGAGAGACCACACCCGTGGCAGTCAAGATCAAGCTCAAGCGGCTCGGCATGATCCGCAACGCTCAATACCGTATCGTCGTCGCCGACAGCCGCACCAAGCGTGACGGCCGGGCGATCGAAGAGATCGGCCTGTACCACCCGAAGGATCACCCTTCGCGCATCGAGGTCAACGCCGAGCGTGCGGCCTACTGGCTCGGTGTCGGCGCACAGCCGACCGAGCCGGTGCTCAAGCTGCTCAAGCTCACCGGCGACTGGCAGAAGTTCAAGGGCGAGCCCGCCCCGGCGCCGCTCCTGGTCGCCGAGCCCGCGCCCGACCGTCACGCCCTCTACGAGGCCGCGGCCAAGGAGGCACTGTCCGGTGGCGACACCGGCACGGCCGCCACCACGCCGCGCAAGGCCAAGAAGAAGGAAGAGACCGAGGCCCCCGCCGAGACCCCGACTGAGGGCGAGGGCTGACGTGCTCGAGGAGGCTCTCGAGCACCTCGTGAAGGGCATCGTCGAACATCCAGACGATGTCCGGGTCCGCGCACGCCGCATTCGCAGCGGGCGCGTCCTGGAGGTCCGGGTGCACCCCGAGGACCTGGGTAAGGTCATCGGACGCGGCGGGCGCACCGCCAAGGCGCTGCGCACGGTCGTGAACGCCCTGGCCGACGGGAAGTACGTTCGGGTCGACTTGCTCGACCTGCACGAAGCAGTCCGTTAGCGTCAGGTTCTCGCGCCCTCATCGGTTCGCTGACCGATGGGGGCGCTTGCGTTAGAAAGGGCAGATTCACGTGCAGCTGGTCGTCGGCCGGATAGGCCGTCCGCACGGGGTACGCGGTGACGTGACCGTGGAGGTGCGCACCGACGATCCCGAGCTGCGCTTCCCCGTCGGCGCGTCGATCGCGACGGACCCCGCCGACAGAGGGCCGCTCGTCATCGCCGCGCGCCGCTGGCACAAGGGCATGCTGCTGATGTCGTTCGAGGGGGTCTCCGACCGCGACACGGCTGACGAGCTGCGGGGCACCATGCTGGTCATCGACTCGGCCGAGGTCGAGCCGACCGGCGACCCCGACGAGTTCCACGACCACGAGCTGATCGGCCTGGCGGTGGAGACCGTCTCCGGTGACCCGGTCGGCGAGGTGGAAGACGTACTCCATCACGGCCAGGACCTCCTCGTGGTGCGCCGCAAGGGGCAGGACGATGCGCTCATCCCGTTCGTCAAGGCTCTGGTGCCCGAGGTCGATGTGGAGGCGGGCCGGCTGATCGTCGATCCGCCAGAGGGCCTGCTGTGATGCGGCTCGACATCGTCTCGATCTTCCCTGAGTACTTCGCGCCGCTGGACGTCTCACTGATCGGCAAGGCGCGTGAGCGAGGCACGCTCGACGTACGCGTCCACCAGCTGCGCGACTGGACCCACGACGTGCACAAGACCGTCGACGACACCCCCTACGGGGGCGGTCCAGGCATGGTCATGAAGCCCGAGGTGTGGGGCGAGGCCATCGACGCGGTGATCGGGGACGGCGCGCCCCGGATGATCGTCCCGACGCCGAGCGGCCGGCCGTTCACTCAGGAGCTCGCGCAGGAGCTGGCGGGGGAGCCGTGGCTGCTGTTCGCGTGCGGGCGCTACGAGGGCATCGACTCGCGGGTCATGGCCGAATACGGCGCGCGGCTGCGGGTGGACGAGGTCAGCATCGGCGACTACGTGCTCGCCGGCGGCGAGGTCGCGGTGCTGGTCATGGTGGAGGCCATCGGCAGGCTGCTGCCGGGTGTGCTGGGCAACGCCCAGTCGGCCGTGGACGACTCGTTCGCGCCCGGTTCCATGCGGAACCTGGTCGAGGGTCCCGTCTACACCAAGCCACCCGTCTGGCGGGGCCACGAGGTCCCCGCCGTGCTGCTGTCCGGGCACCACGGGAAGGTGGCCAGGTGGCGGCGGGACGAGGCGCTGCGCCGTACCATGCGCAACCGGCCCGAGCTGGTGGCGGCGCTGGACCCCGAGACGCTCGACAAGCACGACAGAAGGCTCCTCGAGGAGCTGTCGTTTCGCGTCGGGCCGGAAGATATGGCAAACTGAATCGCTGCCAACTGTCAATTGGTTGGTCCGTCATGCCCGGGAAACGGTCCCGGGTTCATCACATCAGCAGGCGCGTCCGCCGCGAGCTACGGCCGGGTGGACCTCCGCGTGCTCACGAGGACTTGAGGACAGCTCTCATGCACACGAAGATCCAGGAGCTCGAGAAGGGGACCCTGCGCAGCGATGTGCCGGATTTCCGCCCCGGTGACACGCTCGAGGTTCACGTACGAGTCGTGGAAGGCAACCGCTCCCGTATTCAGGTCTTCAAGGGCTTCGTGCTGCGCAGGCAGGGCAGCGGCGCCCGCGAGACCTTCACGGTCCGCAAGGTCAGCTACGGCGTCGGCGTCGAGCGCACCTTCCCCGTGCACAGCCCGGTCATCGAGAAGGTCGTGCTTCTGACCCGCGGCGACGTGCGCCGCGCCAAGCTCTACTACATGCGCGACCTGCGCGGCAAGGCCGCCCGCATTCGCGAGAAGCGCGAGGCGACGCCCGCGAAGTAGGGCTCCGTTCTTCCCACCGGGGGCCGCGGTGCGCGGCCCTCGGTCTTGTGCCTTTGGCCCGTGCCTTCAGCGCGGGCCATTCGGTTTTGCAGCGCCGTTTCCTTTATGTGGAGCGACTCGTGCCCGGTGTAACGTCGGTCGCGGCTTGTCGAGCCGATCCATCATCTAGGCTCGTCAGCGATGACTAGCGAGAGCCAGGAGCACGGCGCGGCGCGCCGCCCTGTCGAGGACGAGGTGGACGTGGTCGCCGAAGAGACTCAGAAGCCGGCCAAGGGCGGAAAGAAAGAGAAGAAGGGGTCGTTCTGGAAAGAGCTTCCTGTTCTTGTCGTTGTAGCCCTGGTGCTGGCCCTGATCATCAAGACGTTTGTGGTCCAGGCCTTCTACATTCCGTCGGAATCGATGGAAAACACCCTGCTGAAAAACGACAGGGTCCTGGTCAACAAGCTCGTTTATCACACGCGCGACATCGAGCGGGGCGACGTGGTCGTGTTCTCCGGGGTCGACTCCTGGGACGGCGAGTTCCAGCTGGAGGAGCCGTCCAACCCGGTCGCGGCGTTCTTCCGGTGGGTCGGCACGGCGTTCGGCATCGTGCCCGGCGAGAAGGACTACATCAAGCGGGTCATCGGTGTCGGCGGGGACCACGTCAAGTGCTGCGACTCCAAGGGGCGCATCACGGTCAACGGCACGCCCATCGACGAGGAGAGCTACCTCTACCCGGGCAACGTGCCCTCCGACAAGTTCTTCGACGTCACGGTGCCGCCCGAGCGGCTGTGGGTGATGGGCGACCACCGCTCCGTCTCGCTCGACTCGCGCTCCCATACCGGTGACTCGGGTGGCGGGTCCATTCCCGTGAGTCAGGTCATCGGGCGGGCATTCGTGATCGTCTGGCCGTTCGACCGGGCGAGCGTGCTCGACATCCCCGACACGTTCGGGCAGCCCGCGCTCCAGGCGCTCGGCGGGTCCGTGCCGCTGGTCGCCGGGTTCGGGCTCGCCGTACCCTTGGTCCTGGTCCGTCGGCGCTGGCTGCGGAGGAGGCGTTGATGGCCGTCACCAAAAAGGCGGAAGGCGTGGGGAAAGAGAAGAAGAAGGGCGGCTTCCGCGAGACGGTGCTGCTGCTCGTCATGGGCGTCGGCATCGCGCTGTTGCTGCAGGCGTTCGTGGTCGGCTCGTTCTACATCCCGTCCGTCTCGATGGAGAACACCCTGCTGGTGAACGACCGGGTGTTCGTCAACAAGCTCGCGGGCAAGCCCGAGCGCGGCGACATCGTGGTGTTCAAGGGCTGGAACGGCGAGGACACCATCAAGCGGGTCATCGGCGTCGGCGGCGACAAGGTGGTGTGCTGCGACTCCAAGAAGCGCATCACCGTCAACGGCACGCCGCTGGACGAGAAGTCCTACCTCTACCCCAACGATTTCGCTTCCGGCGACAAGTTCGACGTCACGGTGCCGGCCGGGAAGCTCTGGCTGATGGGCGACCATCGCAGCGCCTCGGCCGACTCCCGGGCGCACATGGAGGAGCCCGGCAAGGGCTTCATCTCGGAGGGCGATGTGATCGGCAAGGCCGTGGTGCGTTACTGGCCGCTGTCGCGCGGCTATCTCTTCTCCCGGCCCGACATTTTCGACAAGGTCAAGTAGAGGGGGCCTTTCGGTCGCGGGTTGCGGCGAATGGGGCGTACGCTGCCTGTGTCATGACAGTTGCGTTCCGCCCTCGACCGAGCGTCGTCCGGCGCGATTCCGGTCTCTACGCCTATGAGCGGGCGCTGGCTCGCCGCGGCCTCACCCCGATCGCCGGTGTCGACGAGGCCGGCCGTGGCGCCTGCGCGGGCCCGCTGGTGGTCGCGGCCGTGATCCTGCGCAGGCAGATCGACGGCCTCGACGATTCCAAGCTGCTCACCCCGTTGGTGCGCGAACGCCTCTACGACCAGATCATGCGCGTCTCCCACACCGGCATAGTGATCATCCCACCAGGGGAGATCGACGCCAAAGGTCTTCACAAAAGCAATGTTTCAGGAATGCGGCGAGCTGTCGCACAGTTGCCCTGTGACCCGGAGTACATCCTGACGGACGGCTTCCCGGTGCCGGGGCTGCCGGCGCCGTCGCTCGCCGTGTGGAAGGGGGATCAGGTGGCCGCATGTGTGGCGGCGGCGTCGATCGTGGCCAAGGTGACGAGGGATCGCCTGATGGTCGCGCTCGACGAGCGCTTCCCGCAGTACGGCTTCGCCGAGCACAAGGGGTACGTCACACCGGGGCACCGGCTGGCGCTGGAAACGCACGGCCCATGTCCCGACCACCGTTACTCATTCGTCACGGTGGCCAGGGAGATGGGTGAGAATGAAATGGGGGCCGGGGTTGCCTGAGCAGGCAAACCGGGGGACCGGTACGACAGGAGGACCGCGATGAGCGCAGAGGATCTCGAAAAGTACGAAACCGAGATGGAGCTGCAGCTTTACCGCGAATACCGCGATGTCGTCGGTTTGTTCACATACGTCGTGGAGACTGAGCGGCGGTTCTATCTGACCAACTCGGTCGACCTCGACGTCCGTACCGCGGAGAACGGCGACGTCTTCTTCGACGTGAAGATGCAGGACGCTTGGGTGTGGGACATGTATCGGCCGGCGCGGTTCGTGAAGAACGTGCGGGTGGTTACGTTTAAGGACGTCAACGTGGAAGAACTGGCCAAGGCTGATCTGGAGATGCCCAAGGAGGGGTTCTCGGGGTAGTCGGTCGGCCCGGGGGTCGCGTTCGGGCTCGGGTGCCAGGCGTCCCAGCGCGCTTTGCCGTGCTGCGTCCCGTCGTGTGGCGCCCCGCTCCGTCGCCCTGCGTCCCGTCGTGTGGCGCCCCGCTTTGCCGCGCTGCGCGGCATCCCGCGTTCTGTCGTGCTCCGTCGCGCCGTGCCCCGCATCTTGCTGCCCTCCGTCGCGCAGCGTCCGTCGCCCTGAGGCCGCAGTGCCGTGCCATGCGTCGCCTCATTGCATCGGGCCGCCATTTCGCTCGGCCGCGGTGCCGCCGCGCGTTGCCTGCCACCCGTACTAGGCCACGTGGACCTGCCGCTTCGCTAGGCCGTGCGAGCACGCTACGTCGCTCGGCACGGTCTACGACGGCCCTTATCCACAACCAACGGCAGCCACACCCCGCTATCCCCAGAACCCCATTCGGCCCAACGCCTGCCACCCCTCATCCGCGAAGGTCGGTTCCCGGACCGGACCTGAACTGACGGAGGCGGCACATGGCCACGAAGAACGAGCTCGAGCTCGGCAAGCAGGGCGAGCAACTAGCCGTGACCTACCTGGAGGCCGAGGGGATGAAAATCATCGAACGCAACTGGCGCTGCCGCCATGGCGAGATCGACATCATCGCCGAAGAGGGCCCCAGCCTGATCGTCGTCGAGGTCAAAACCCGATCAGGCAGATCCCACGGCACAGCCCTGGAGTCGGTGAACTCCGCCAAACTGGCCAGGCTAAGGATGCTCGCCGCCAAATGGCTGGCCACGCAGCCCCGTACGTTCAGCGCCGTACGGGTGGACGTGATCGCCTTGGAGCGCTTCGCGGGCGACTTCGCCCTGCGCCACGTACGGGGGGCGATCTAGATGGCGGTGGCCCGCACTCGCAGCGTGGCGCTCGTAGGCGTCACGGGCCGCATCGTCGAGGTCGAGGCCGACGTGGGCAACGGCCTGGCGGGCATCCACCTCATCGGCCTCCCCGACACGGCACTGAGCGAGGCCCGCGACCGGGTGAGATCCGCGGTGGTCAACAGCACATACCCATGGCCCGACGCCCGCATCATCGTCAGCCTCTTCCCGGCCAGTCTCCCCAAACGTGGATCCCAGTTCGATCTGGCCATCGCGATGGCGATCCTGGGCGCCGCCGGGGTGATTCCCGCCGATCGCATCGCGGAGCCGTTCTTCCTGGGGGAGCTCGGCCTCGACGGCCGCATCAGACCCGTACGCGGCGTGCTCCCCTCCATCCTCGGCGCCGCGAAGCAGGGAGACGCCACGGTCATCGTGCCGTCCGCCAACTCGGCGGAAGCCGCCCTGGTTCCCGACGTGAAGGTGTTCCCGGTGGCCCACCTGCGCCAACTGGTGGAGTGGCTCCGCAAGGGAGAGGACGCACCCGAGCCCCAGGCCGAAGAGTGCGTGGAGCTCCCCAAGTCCACCACGGAGCCCGCGGTCGACCTGGCGGACGTCGTCGGCCAGCCGGTCGCCCGCCGAGCCCTTGAGGTGTGCGCGGCGGGCGGCCACAATCTCTGGATGCTCGGCCCGCCGGGCACCGGCAAGACCATGCTGGCCGAACGCCTCCCCACCCTCCTGCCCGACCTGGAGCTCGACCACGCCCTGGAGGTCACGGCCATCCATTCGGTGGCAGGCGTCCTGCCGTCCAACGCGCCAATGATGAGCAGACCGCCGTTCGTCAGCCCTCACCACACGGCGACGGCAGCCGCGATCATCGGCGGCGGCAGCACGATCGTGCGCCCCGGGGCGGTCTCGCTCGCCCACCGAGGCGTCTTGTTCATGGACGAAGCCCCCGAATTCCCCCGCCACGTGCTTGACGCGCTGCGGCAGCCGCTGGAGTCCGGCCGCGTGACCGTGTCCAGATCGGCGGGCTCGGTCACCTTCCCGGCCAGATTCACACTCGTCCTGGCCGCGAACCCCTGCCCGTGCGCCCAAGCCGAAGACCAGGGGGAAGACTGCAAATGTTCCCCGACGGTCAGGCGCCGCTACCTCGGCAGGCTTTCGGGCCCGCTCCTCGACCGCGTAGACATGAAGGTCACCGTGGTACGCGCCTCCAGACGCGAGCTCATGGCCGACCGCCAGTTCGCGGAATCCAGCAAGACGGTGGCCGAACGCGTTCTCGTGGCTCGCGAACGAGCCGCCAAACGCCTGGCCGGCACCCCATGGCGGACGAATGCCGAAATCCCCTCATCCGTCCTCCACAGCGACTACCGCCCGTCCCCCGAGGCCATGAAACCCATGACCTCCTGCCTCGACTCGGGCACCCTCACCGCCCGTGGCCTGGACCGCGCGGTCCGCGTGTCGTGGACCCTCGCCGACCTCGCCAACAAGGACCGGCCCGAGGAAGACGAGACCACCGCCGCCCTTCACTTCTGGCTAGGGGTGACGTCGTAATGCACGCCAAACCGGCTACCCCCGACATGCAGGCCAACCTGGCAATCCCGGACACGCATGCCAACCCGGCAATCCCCGACACGCATGCCAACCCGGCAATCCCCCACACGCATGCCAACCCTGCAACTGCCGACCAAGCATCCCGGCACCCCGAAGGCGTCATGACTCCACCCACACCCCCGCATCCCGAACGCGACACGCAACCGTTCGCATTCGCAATGACGGCAGCGAAACCATCCTGGCCACCGGCATCGCCGATCCAACAACCACCTCAAACCGCCGCCTCGGTGATCAGTGCCGAACATGAGGCGAGAGCCGCCCTCATGCGGGCCGCGGACGTCGGCGACACGATCATGGGCCACCTCGTGACGCAGTACGGCGCCACAGGCGCGGTGGACGCGATCCGCACGCGCACCCTGCCGCCGGAGTTCGCCACCCAGGAGACGCAGCAAGAGCGTCCCCGAGACCTGACCGCCCGCCTGAACGCCTGGCACGCCCGCCTGGCAGCCGCGAACCCCGCCGCCGATCTCGAAGCCGGAGAGAAATCCGGTGCTCGACTGATCATCCCCGGCACCCCGGAATGGCCCACTCAACTGGACCAACTGGGCCCGAGCCGTCCCCTCGGACTATGGCTCCACGGCACGGCAGACCTCCGATTCTCCTGCCTCAAGTCGGTGGCCGTCGTGGGTGCTCGGTCCGCGACGGCGTACGGCGTGCACATCGCGGCCGAGTTCGGCGTCGGCCTCAGCGAGTCAGGCTGGACCGTCGTGTCGGGCGGCGCCTACGGCGTCGACGGTGCGGCCCACCGAGGGGCGCTGGTCGCCGGCTCCCCGACGGTGGTCGTTCTGGCCTGCGGCGTGGACATTTGCTACCCGAGCAACCACGACACCCTGTTCGCGGCCGTCAGGGACCAGGGCGTGGTGATCAGCGAATGCCCGCCAGGGGTCCACCCCACCCGGGCACGCTTCCTCATCAGAAACCGCCTGATAGCCGCCCTGTCGAGAGGCACGGTAGTGGTGGAAGCCGCCCTGCGCAGCGGGGCACTCAACACGGCCACCCACGCCCTGTCCCTCAACAGGCACCTGGGAGCCGTTCCCGGCCCGGTGACCTCGCGCATGTCGGCCGGCTGCCACAGACTCCTCCGCGAACGCAAAGCGGTGTGCGTGACCTCGCCGGAGGAGATGATCGACCTCGTCGGCGTGATAGGCGACGACCTGACCCCGCAATCCCGAGCCCCCGCGGTCCCGAGGGACAGGCTCAACGAGTCGACCAGGAAGGTCCTGGACGCGATCCCCGCTCGAGGCGGAGCCGGCCCTGCCTCCATAGCGGTCAAGGCAGGCGTTGGCCTGGACGCCGCCCTCAGCGCACTGGGCGGCCTGGCAGCCGCGGGCTACATCGAGCGAACTCCGGACGGCTGGCGTCTCCGCAAACAAACGACCACATATCGCAAGGCCTCGGAATCCACCGCCCTAGAGCCCCCACCCATCGCGGAGGACATGGACCCGACCCAGGATCCGCCGGTCCCGGACGAAGACGACCTCGCACGCCGAGAGGACGGCCTTCCTGGCCCGGAGGACGGTTCCGCAGGTGGGAAACGCGACCGTCAAAGTGAAGGGGATGGGGCGCGCGGCTAGGACCCGGGTTGTTCGGGCACCCACTCCTTCACCCAAGCAACAGCACCCTCAACCGGCCGCGCCAGCCGTTCACGGGTTTGAGGGTGGCGTTGTTCGGTTGAAGGAGCGGGGATACGCACTCGAGGAAGTCGTTGTTCGGGTGAACGGCTGGCGTGGGCCAGGATCGTGCGGTAGCCGTCACCACATTCGGCGCCATGCACCAACGCGACCAGGTCGGACTCCGTGCTGATGCTGTCGGCTGGTGCTGATGGCCGGTGCCGTGGGCGTGACCCGTTGACCGTTCCCCGCGGCCGTGGCTCATTAGCCGTGGATGTGGCCCGGTGGATGTGGCCGGTGGATGTGGCCGTGGTGATGTGGGGCGTGGTGATGTGGCGTGGCGATGAGGGCTGGTGGCGCGGAGCGTGGCATGGGGGGTGGTGGCGTGCGACGTGGCATGGGGCTG
>NZ_VCJS01000231.1 GCF_005893125.1 Nonomuraea basaltis
CCCCGACGGCGCCACCGGAACCGACCTGTACATCAAGCCCGGCAAGTTCCACCACCAGTTCGCCGCCGACGTACCGGCCGGCACCGCGGCCCTCATGGCCGCCACCCAGCGGCCCATCGCCCAGTCCGCCTTGGAGGAGAAGACCGAGGCCGCCGCCTGGAAGGACAAGCCCACCTGGGCCATCATCACGACCCAGGACCTCAACATCCCCGCCGCAGTCCAGCGCTACATGGCCAAGCGCGCCCACGCGCACTCCGTCGAAGTGCGCGCCTCCCACTCCGTCGCCGTCTCCCAGCCCAAGACCGTGGCCGGCGTCATCGAGAAGGCCGCACGCGCCACCCGATAGCTCCACGACGCGAAAGAAAGATCACCACCATGGACATGAAGCTCGAAGTTGTCGTCCTGCCCGTATCCGACGCCGACCGCGCCAAGGACTTCTACACCCGGCAGCTGGGCTTCCGCCTCGACGCGGACTTCCCCATCAACGACGGGTACCGGATCATTCAGGTCACTCCCCCCGGCTCCGCCTGCTCGATCATCTTCGGCGACGGCCTCACCGACGCCGAACCCGGCACGGTCCAGGGACTGCACCTGATCGTGTCCGACATCGAGCAGGCCCACAAGGAGCTGGCGGGCCGCGGCGTCGACGTCACCGGCCCGTTCCACGACGCCACCGGCGCCTTCCACCAGGCCGGCGAGACCGGCCGCGTCATGGGCCTGCACCCTCAGCGTGCCAGCTACGGCTCCTTCGCCTCGTTCGCCGACCCCGACGGCAACCGCTGGTTTCTACAGGAGATCACCGAACGGCTGCCCGGCCGCTGACCAACGGCATCTGCGAGACACGGCCACACCATGGAGGCGCACTACGCGCACGGCTTGATCGCAGTGCGGCAGTAAGGTCCTGATGCATGAGTGACAGTACTGCCAGTGGCGAGAGCGAGGAGATCGCTGTTGGTCCGCCGGAGGAAGCGACGCCGACCGTGGTGATGATGTGTGGGATCGCCGGATCGGGCAAGACGACGTACGCGCAGTCGCTGGAGCGGCGGGGATATGTCCGGCTGTCGATCGATGAAGCGATCTGGGCGCGATTCGGGCGCGATGCCGTCGAATTCGATCCGGAAGAGTACGAGGACTCCAAGGCCGCTGCTGAGGAAACGCTGTGGGACGAACTCGTGGACCTGCTGAAGGCCGGCCAACCGGTTGTGCTGGACTACAGCTTCTGGCGGCGCGCCACGCGCGACCGATACAAGGCGCTCATCGAGAGTCACGGCCGTCGATGGGAGCTGATCTACCTCAAGGCGAACCCGGAGACGCTGCGCCAGCGGCTCGGGATACGCAACATGACGCACGGGGCCAACTCCGTCACCGTGTCCGGGGAGCTTCTCGACAGATATCTGATCGGCTTTGAGGAGCCGGTCGACGAAGGAGAACGCACGATTCTGCAGAACTGAGATGACCGTCAAGTACGGCAGCTGGAAATCCGCGAACGGGTCGATAGCTGAGATCGTCGGCTTCGCCCTGATCGGCACGCCTGTACCGAGACTTGAACTACGGCCAGCACGTGATCCCTGGAAGGGCATTGTCCGAGAACAAATGAGATCACGTGACGGCCGCGCACAACAGTGTGATGCCTGCTCATCGGCCGCCACAGCAGATCCAGATCGGTGACTCCGACTTTCCGCGGTCCAACGTGCGGGGGGCTTCGCCAACAGGAGTTGTGTACGAGTTTGGCCTGGTCACAGGCGTGGCGTCGTTCGCGGGCCTCCTGCGGCCTGCGTCAATTCACGTCGACGTTGTCGAGGAGTCGGAGGAGGCGCGAGAGCACCCGGATGCAGGCGGCGACCTCGGCGTCGGTCAGGTCGCCACCGACCTGGCGCAGCGCCGCGCGTTCGCGGTCGATCACAGCGGTGATGGCGGCCTGGCCCTCCTCGGTCAGCCGGATGAGCGAGGACCTCTTGTGCGCCGGGTTGGGGACGAACTCGACCAGGCCTCGCGCGGCCGCGTCATTGATCATGCGCTGCGTGAACTGGCGGCTCAACGCCTGGGCCCGGCCCATCTGGGGGACGGTCATGGGCCCGTGGTCGCGGAGCATGTTGAGCACGGCCCGCACCCCGACCGACAGCCCTTCGATGGGCGCGTCCTGCTCCACCTTGCGCTGGGCGCGCCGGTACAGCGGCCCCACCAGGTCGAACACCTCAGCGAGCCGGTCGGTCAGCTCTTCGGACGCCACGCCACGCTCAGTCTCACTCATCTCGCCATGATGACACCTAGGTTGTCATCTTTGACCGACAATGACACCTTGGTTGTCATGAAGGATCTGTTCTGGCTCGACACCGGCGCCGGCCGGTCCCTTGTCCTGCTGCACGGCGGCTTCGCCGACCACGGCATGTGGGAGGCTCAGATTCCCGTCTTCGCTTCGCGCTATCGCGTCATCGCGCCCGACGCCCGCGGCCACGGCCGCTCCGCCAACGCCACCGGACCGTACCGGCTCACCGACGACCTCGCCGCGCTGCTGCGCCACCTGAGCACCGGCCCCGTGGTCCTGGTGGGAGTCTCCATGGGGGCGAGCACCGCGGTCGACACCGCGCTGGAGCACCCGGAACTGGTCAGCGCCGTGGTCGTCAGCGGCGCCGGCACCAGCGAGCCGTACTTCACCGACCCCTGGACCACCCAAGCCCTGGCCACGTGGCATGCGGCGATGGCCGCCGGTGATCTGGACGCCTCGGTCGAGGGGTTCATGCTCTTCGCCGCGGGCCCGCTTCGCACCCTCGAAGATCTCGATCCCGAGGTCGTGCGCCGCCTGCGCCGGATGGCCAGGGGCACCATGTCCAAGCACACCGGCGACGAACCCGACCGGCTCGTCCCGGTGCGCGACACCTGGGAGCGCATCGCCAAGATCGACGTTCCCGTGCTGGCCATCAACGGCGCCGTCGACTCACCCGACCACATCGGCATGGCGGAACGCCTGGCCCGCACCGTCGCCAACGGCCGCGCGATCTCGATCGAGGGGACCGCCCACTACCCCAACATGGAGCGCCCGGACGTCTTCAACCAGATCCTCGAAGACTTCCTCGGTACCTTGTGACCACACTGCCGACGGTTCTCGAGCTGTTGGTCAGCGACTGAAGTAGTCGCCTCGTCAGGTTCGCCCTGGTCGGCACCTCTGTACCGAGAATTGGTGACGGCCGGCACGTGATCCCTGGAAGGGCATCATCCGAGAACGAGAGAGAGCACGTGCCGACCGCGCACAACAGTGTGATGCCTGCTCATCGGCCGCGGCAGCGGATCCAGATCGGTGACTCCGACTTTCTACGATCCAGCGTGCGGGGGCCGAGGCGGCCTCGCGGTTCCGCATCACGTAAGAACGCGGATCACCAGACGTGGGTCCCAGAGCGGGACTGTCCGGGAATGGTGTAATGCTCGCTGCTGCCATCATCGAGTCATGGGCACTTGGGTCTACATTCGAGGCTGGCTGGAGTTCTGCGGACAGCGGGCAGAAGCCGAACGGATCATTCGCCAAAGAGAACCCGAAGGCTGGACCTTTCCCAACGGTGGTTGGCTCGACGCCGTCTGCTACACCCGCGCCGTCCGTGCCCATGAAGTCCACGAGGTGCTCGACCACGTCCGGCAGATTGCCGCGCTCCCCGCTGCCGACCAAGACAACGACCGCGTCTGCGGCCTCTTCTTTGCCTTCCATGAAGTAGACGGCCAAACCGAGTGGCAGGTCCGCGACGGCGATGTCATCATCAGCCCGGCTCCGCCACGTTACGACTACCTGTGGAAATAGCCACGTGCCCGCCCTCCCGACCGGCCGGGCGCAGCCGGTCGGCGGCGGGTCAGCCGCGGAGGGCGCCCTTTATGGCGTCGCGGATGAAGCCGCGGGCGAACAGTATGAACACCACGGCGAGCGGCAGGACGGCGAGCAGCGTGCCGGCCATGATCATGCTGTAGTCGGTGTTGTGCGCGGTGTTGAGCTGGGACACCGCCACCTGCAGGGTGAGGTTCGTGGGATCCACCATGACGATCAGCGGCCAGACGTAGTCGTTCCACGCGCCGATGAACGTGGTGATGCCGAGGAAGGCCAGTCCGGGGCGGATGATCGGCAGGGCCACGTACAGGTACTGCCGGAAGAAGCCGCATCCGTCGATGCGCGCCGCGGCGAGCAGGTCGTCGGGCACCGCGTTCTTGATGTATTGGCGCATCCAGAAGATGCCGAAGGCGTTGGCCGCCGCGGGGACGATCAGGGCCTTCAGCGTACCCACCCAGTCGAGGTTGACCATGATGACGAACTGCGGGATCAGCGCGAGCTGGCCGGGCAGCATGAAGGTCACCATGAGCATGCCGAACAGCAGGTTCCGGCCGGGGAAGTCGAACTTGGCGAAGGTGAACGCGGCCAGCGAGTCGAAGAACAGCACCAGCACGGTCACGCTGCACGCGACGGTGAGCGTGTTCAGCATCGAGCCGAAGAAGTCGATGTTGGTGAGCAGCCGGCCGATGTTGGTGAACAGCTCGGGGCCCGGCGACAGTTTCGGCGGCACGGTGTACATGTCGCGCGTGGTGTTGGTCGCCATGACGGCGGTCCAATAGAAGGGGAAGAGCGAGATGACCACGCCGGTGAGCATGGTCAGTTGCAGCCCTACCCCGAGGAAGCGCCTGCGCGTCATCGCCATCCCCTCCCCAGGCGGTCACCGCGGCTCATCGCCGACTCCTTCCTGGGCGGTCGCGGCGCGTCACGATGCGCCAGTTGATCACGGTGAACAGCATGATGATCAGGAAGAGGGACCAGGCGATGGCGGCGCCGTAGCCGTAGTCGTTGAAGTTGAACGCCTCCCGGTAGAAGTACAGGATCGTGGTGAGCCCGGCCGAGCCGGGACCTCCGGAGTTGGCGTTGTTGGCGGCGTTGCTGGAGAAGATCACCTGGGGTTCGGTGAAGGTCTGCATGCCGTTGATGGTCGAGATGACCACGGTGAACAGGATGATGGGCCGCAACTGCGGGATAGTGATCTTGAAGAAGGCCTGCACCGGCCCCGCTCCGTCGATCCTCGCGGCCTCGTACAGCTCCGTCGGGACGGCCTGCAGCCCGGCCAGGTAGATGATCGCGTTGTAGCCGGTCCACTGCCAGCAGATCAGCGTGGCGATGACGATCTTGATCGTCCACTCGTTGGTCAGCCATGGGATGGATGACCCGCCGAGCCAGCCCACGATCACGTTGATCAGCCCGGCGTCGGTGCTGCTGAACACCGAGCTGAAGAAGATGGCGATCGCCACGACCGACGTCACGTTCGGGACGAAGTACGCGATCCGGTAGAAGCCGGTGAAGCGGATGCCGGTGTTGAGCATGTTCGCGAGCACGAGCGCCAGGAAGAGCATCGGCACCGTGGACATGAACCAGATGAGGAACGTGTTCTTCAGTGACCGCCAGAACAGGTCGTCCTTCATGAGGAACGCGAAGTTCCGCAGCCCGACGAACTCCATCTCCCCCAAGCCGTCCCACTTCTGGAACGCCAGGTAGAGGGAGAAGATGATCGGGAACAGCATGAAGACGGAGAACAGCACGAAGTACGGAGAGATGGCCAGGTACTGCGGCCAGTGCGACCGCAGTGCCCGCTTCCTCCCCCGAGCCCGGTGGGATCCGCCCACCGGGCTTGGTACGGCGCCCGCCTCTTTGGCGGGGGTGGTGGACACCACCTCAGCTCACGCCCTGGCGCTCGGCGATCTGCTTGGCGCTGGCGACCGCGTCGGTCCAGGCGGTGTCGGGGTTCTTGTCCTTGGTCCAGACGTTGAGGATCTCGTCCTTGAACGGCTGGCCCACGGCCGCGTCCGCGGGGGCCTCGTACTGGACCGGGACCTTCTTGGCCGCCTCCCCCAGCACCTCGATCGTCACCTGGCCGCCGAAGAACGGGTCGCCCTCGGTCATCGCGGACATCGCGTACGTGGCCGGGCTGGCGGGGAACAGCGCCGAGTCGGTGAAGCCCTTGGCCGCGTTCTCCGGGCTGAGCAGCCAGGTGATGATCTCGAAGGCCAGCTTGGGGTCGCGGCACTGCTGGGTCAGGGCGAGGAAGGAGCCGCCGATGTTGGCCGGGCCGACCGGGGTGCCGGCCACCCGCCACTTGCCCTCGGTGCCCTGCGCGCCGTTCTTGATGTCCAGGGCCATCCAGGCGGCGCCGTGCATGGCGGCGAACTTGCCGTTCGTCATGGCGATGTTGGTGTCCTGGCCGTCGGTCTTGGGGGCCACGACGCCCAGTTGGAGGGCCTTGACGACCACGTCCCAGGCCGTGCGGATGTGGGCCTGGTCGCCGATGAACTTGTTGCTCTCGTCGATGAAGCGCTTGGGGCCCTGGCCGACGGCCACGTCGAACAGACCCGTGGCGGTGTCGACGATGAAGGCGTCCGGCACGGCCTTCTTCAGCTTCTGCCCGGCGGCGAACAGGTCGTCCCAGGTGGACATGGACTCCGACACCTCGGCCGGATCGGTGGGCAGACCGCCCTTCTTGAAGATGTCCTCGCGGTAGAACATCCCCGTCGGGCCGATGTCGATGGGGAAGCCGATGAGCTTGCCGTCCGTGGTGGAGCCCTGCTTCCACTTCCACTCGACGTACTGCGATCGCAGCTTGTCCGCGCCCAGGGTGTTGAGGTCGAGGAACCGATCGGACTCGGCCAGCAGCGAGGCGATGTTCTCGCCCTTGATGCCGGTGATGTCGGGTACGAACTTGCGCCCGTTCATCGTCGTGACGAGCTTCTGCTTGAAGTCGCCGCCGATCACGGAGGGCTTCAGCGTGATCTTGCTGAAGTTCTTGACCGCCTCCGCCACGACCTTGTCGCTCAGGCCGCCGCCCCAGTACCAGAGCGTCAGTTCGGTGGCGCCGCCGGCCGCGGCGGTCTCCCCGCCGCTGCCGCCGCAGGCGGCCGTGCCGCCGATCCCCGCCGCCGCCATCGAGAACAGACCTGCCCGAAGCAGGTTCCTACGAGAAAGTTCCATTGTTAACCCTCCAGAAGATCAGAGATGAACGCATAGTCGCGGCGGATCTCGGGGGCGGTGATCCCATGCCACCAACGGCCCAGATCTGCCCAGGTGGGCGCGGACAGCGCTCCGCCGACCCGCCCCACGGACAGTGCCGCGGCGAGGTTGGCGAACCGCAGCCGCTCGGCGAGCGGCAGGCCGGCGAGCGTCGCCACGACGAGCGCGGCGCCGAAGATGTCTCCCGCGCCGGTGGGATCCACCACGTCAATGGGGAGACCTCCCACGTCGGCGGTCTCCCCGCTGATCCCGTCGACGGCGATGGCGCCGTCGGCTCCGCGGGTGACGACCGCGAGCGGTACCAGATCGGCCAGTTTCGACAGGGCGGCGGAGGGTGTGTCCGTCCTGGTGTAACTCATCGCCTCGTGGGCGTTGGGCATGAAGGCGTGGCACGAGCCGAGCTGGTCCAGCATGGAGCGCGGCCACCGCAGGGTCGGATCCCAGCCGACGTCGCCGAAGACCAGCCCTCCGGTGCCGCGCGGCCATTCGACCGGTTCGGGGCGCAGGTGGACGATCGCCGCGCGGGCCACCGGCGGGTCCCCGATCAGGTCGTCGGCCAGCAGAGGGGGCGGCGCGCCGTGGGTGACCAGTGCCCGGTCGCCCTCGTAGGCGAGGGAGACGGTGGTCGGCGTGGCCCAGCCGGGGAAGCGACGCGACCGGGAGAGGTCGACGCCCTCCTGCTCGGCGAGGGCGTCCCAGCAGTACCTGCCGAAGGGATCGTCGCCGAAGGCCGCCGCGAGACCGGTCCGCAGCCCGAGCCTGCTCAGCGCGTACGCGAAGTTGGCGATTCCCCCGGGGCCCGACGCCATCTCCCTGGTCCAGGCCTCGGCGCCCAGCTTGGGGGCGTGGTCGAGACCGGAGAAGACGACGTCGAAGAAGAGCAGCCCTGAGACGAAGACATCGAGCTGACCCTGGTCTGACGTGCTGGACACCATGCTGCTCACTTCTGACCCTGACGATTTGAATTTGGATGGTGCCCCTCTTTGCTCAACATCGCAATAGTTCGCCAAAAAATGACGAGGTTTGGGCCCTAGTCGTGAGCGACTTTGCACGATACGGTCCCTGACATGCTTCGGGACCGACGTCATGAGTTAATCGTGCGCATCGTGCACGCTGACGGGCCTGCCACGGTCGAGGTGCTGGCGGAGCGGCTGGGTGTCAGCACGGCGACGGTCAGGCGCGATCTGGTTCAGCTGGCCGAGCAGGGGTTGCTGAGGCGCGTGTACGGCGGCGCCATGCCGGTGGACGACCCGCGCGACGATCCCTTCGTGGACGTGGCCGCCATGCGCGCGGAGGAGAAGGACAAGATCGCGCAAAGATGCGCAGGGATGGTCAGGGACGGCGAGACGATCCTGCTCGACATCGGCACGACGGCGCACCGCGTGGCGCACTGGCTGCGCGACCGCTCGCTCACGGTTGTCACCAGCAGTCTCGCGGTCCTGGAAGAGCTCCAGGACCAGGAGGACATCCAGCTCGTGCTGCTCGGCGGGATGGTGCGCAGGGACTACCGGTCGCTGGTGGGCTTCCTCACGGAGGACAACCTGCGGCAGGTCAAGGCCGATCGGCTGTTCCTGGGCACCAGTGGTGTGCGGCCCGGCGGCCACGTCATGGACACCACGGTGGTGGAGGTGCCGGTCAAGCGCGCCATGATCGCGGCCAGCGACCAGGTGGTCCTGGTGGCCGACGTCGGCAAGTTCCCCGGCACCGGGATGGCCAGGGTCTGCGGCCCGGAGGAGCTCGACGTGGTGGTCACCAACGCGTCCAGCGATCCGGCCACCCTTTCGACGCTGCGAGACACGGGGGTACAGGTGATCGAGGTATGAGGCTGACCATTCTCGGGGGCGGTGGGTTCCGGGTGCCGCTCGTCTACCGGGCGCTGCTCGACGACCACGGCAAGGGGCGCGTCACCCACGTCACCCTGCACGACCTGGACGCCTCCAGGATCGAGGCCATCCGCCGGGTCCTCGCGGAGCAGGCGGCGGGTTTCGCCGACCCTCCGGAGGTGAGCGTCACCACCGACCTCGACGAGGCGGTGCGTGGCACGGACTTCATCTTCTCCGCGATCCGCGTCGGCGGGCTCGAGGGCCGCGCCGTGGACGAGCGGGTCGCGCTGGAGGAGGGCGTGCTCGGCCAGGAGACGGTCGGCGCCGGCGGCATCGCGTACGGCCTGCGCACGGTGCCGGTCGCCGTGGACCTGGCCCGGCGGATCGCCGAACTGGCCCCTGAGGCATGGGTCATCAACTTCACCAATCCCGCCGGGGTGGTGACCGAGGCGATGTCCGCCCACCTGGGCGACCGCGTCATCGGCATCTGCGACTCCCCGGTCGGCCTGGGCCGCCGCGTGGCGGGCGCGCTCGGCGTGGACCCGGCCACGGTGTGGCTCGACTACGCCGGGCTCAACCACCTGGGATGGTTGCGCGGGGTCCGCGTCGAGGGCCGTGACCTGCTCCCCGTGCTGCTGAACGACGAGGCCGCGCTGACGTCGTTCGAGGAGGGCAAGCTCTTCGGGGCGCAGTGGCTGCGCACGCTCGGCTGCGTGCCGAACGAATACCTGCATTACTACTACTTCACCAGGGAGGCGGTGGCCGCCGCCCGCGCCGCCGCCCAGACCCGCGGCGCCCAGCTCATCGAGCAGCAGCAGCGGTTCTACGCGCAGGCGAACGGCTCCGCGCTCCAGGCGTGGGACAGCACCAGGCTGGAGCGGGAGACCACCTATCTGGCCGACATCCGCGAGGCCGCGGGAACCGGCGAACGCGCCGGCGCCGACCTGGAGTCCGGCGGGTACGAGCAGGTCGCGCTGGCGCTCATGCGGGCCATCGCGCTGGACGAGCGGACCACCCTCATCCTCAACGTACGCGGCCGCGGCGCCATCGACGGCCTCGACCCCGACGCCGTGGTGGAGGTGCCCTGCTTCGTGGACGCCAACGGGGCCCGCCCGCTGTCGGTGGACCGGCTGCCCGGCCACGCGCTCGGGCTGATGGCCTCGGTCAAGGCGGTGGAACAAGCGGTGATCGAGGCCGCCACGACGGGCTCCCGCGGCGCCGCGCTGCGGGCCTTCGCCACCCACCCGCTCGTCGACTCCGTCGTGGTCGCCCGCCGCCTCCTGGAAAGTTACGAGCGCGAGCTCCCCCAGCTCGGCTACCTCCGCGGAAGGAACTGACGACCGATGCACGATGACCGGAAGCTCGTCGAGAAGCGCATCGAGCGGGTGCTGCGCGAGCGCGTCACACCCGCCGTCTACGCCGCGTCGGCGCCCCTGAAGCTGGCCGCCTGGCACGTGCCCGACGAGCCGGTGCCCGTGGCGGAGGCGCTGGTGGCGCCTTATGAGCCGTTCCAGGTCGGTACGCCCTGGGGCCGGCCCTGGTCCACGACCTGGCTGCGCGCCACGGGCGCCGTCCCCGCCGAGTGGGCGGGGCGGCGCGTGGAGGCGGTCTTCGATCTGGGGTTCGTCGGCGACTGGCCGGGAGGCCAGGCCGAGGCGCTGGTGTACGACCTCGACGGCAACCCGATCAAGGGCATCGAGCCGCTGAACCAGTACGTTCCCATCACCGGTGACCGGGCCGGGCTGCTGCTGGAGATGGCCGCCAACCCGGACATCCTCGCGGGCGGCTTCCTCCCGACGCCCCTCGGCGACAAGGCCACCGCGGGCGACGCGCCGCTCTACACGCTGAAGCGCGCGGAGCTGGCCGTGCTCGACGAGGACGTCTGGCACCTGCGGCTGGACATGGAGGTGCTGCGCGAGCTGATGGCCGAGCAGCCGGAGCACGACCCGCGGCGGCACGAGATCCTGCGCGCGCTGGAGCGCAGCCTGGACGTCCTCGACATCCACGACGTCTCCGGCACGGCCGCGGAGGCCCGCGCCTGCCTGACGGGCGTGCTCTCGGCCCCCGCGAGAGCCAGCGCGCACACCATCCACGGCGTCGGCCACGCGCACATCGACAGCGCGTGGCTGTGGCCGATCCGCGAGACCCAGCGGAAGAACGCCCGTACCTTCGCCAACGTCACCGCGCTGGCCAGGGACTATCCGGAGTTCGTGTTCGCCGGGCCGCAGGCGCAGCAGTACGCCTGGGTCAAGGAGCGCTACCCGGAGATCTTCGACCGGATGCGCGAGGCGGTCAAGGCCGGGCAGTGGGTGCCGGTCGGCGGCATGTGGGTGGAGGCCGACGGCAACCTGCCCGGCGGGGAGGCGCTGGCCCGGCAGCTCGTCCACGGCAAGCGGTTCTTCCTGGAGGAGTTCGGCGTCGAGTGCCGGGGCATGTGGCTGCCCGACTCCTTCGGCTACACCGCCGCGTACCCGCAGATCGCCAAGCTGGCCGGGATGGAGTGGTTCCTCACCCAGAAGATCTCGTGGAACCAGACCAACACGTTCCCGCACCACACGTTCTGGTGGGAGGGCATCGACGGCACGCGGATCTTCACGCACTTCCCGCCCGCCGACACCTACAACGGCACGTTCGAGGGCGAGGAGCTGGCCCGGGCCGTGCGCAACTACGCGGAGAAGGGGCTGGGGAGCCGGTCGCTGCTGCCGTTCGGGCACGGTGACGGCGGGGGCGGGCCCACCAGGGAGATGCTGGAGAAGGCGCGGCGGCTGGGCGATCTGGAGGGCTCGCCGCGGGTGGTGATCGAGGAGCCGGACGCGTTCTTCGAGGCGGCCCTCGCGGAGTTGCCGGACGCGGCGGTCTGGTCCGGCGAGCTCTATCTGGAGCTGCACCGGGCCACGTACACCAGCCAGGCCCGGACAAAGGCGGGCAACCGGCGCAGCGAGCACCTGCTGCGCGAGGCGGAGCTGTGGGCGGCCACCGCCGCCGTGCACGCCGGGTTCTCCTATCCGTACGCGGAGCTGGACCGGCTGTGGAAGGTGGTGCTGCTGCACCAGTTCCACGACATCCTGCCGGGCAGCTCGATCGCCTGGGTGCACCAGGAGGCCGAGGCCGCCTACGCCCGGGTCCGTACGGAGCTGGAGGAGATCATCGCCGCGGCCACGGCGGCGATGGCCGGGAGCGGCGGCTCCGCCTGGGTCTTCAACGCGAGCCCGGCCGCCCGCATCGAGATGGTGAAGGCGCCCGCGTACCTGGCGGGAGAGCCCGCGCAACGCCTCGCCGACGGCTCGTGCGCCGTGCTCGTCGAGACCCCGGGATCGGCGGCGGCCCGGCTCGGCACCGCCGCGCCGTGCGTCGCGCCCGTCACCGTCACGGGAACCACCCTCGACAACGGCCTGGTACGCGTGGAGATCGACGCGGACGGCCTGCTCGCCTCGGTCAGGGACCTGGTCGCCGACCGCGAGGTGCTCGCCCCCGGCGGCCGCGGCAACCTCCTGCGGCTGCACACCGACTTCCCCAACCAATGGGACGCCTGGGACATCGACCGGCACTACCGCCGCCAGTACACCGACCTCGTCGAGGCCGAGTCGGTCACGGTCGTGGAGCGCGGCCCGCTGGTCGCCGCCGTTCGGATCGAGCGCGCCTTCGGCTCCTCCCGGATCACCCAGACCGTACGACTGACCGCGGGCAGCCGGCGCATCGAGATCGACACCGAGATCGACTGGCACGAACGCCAGAAGATCCTCAAGGCCGCCTTCCCCCTGGACGTCCACGCCGACCGCTCCGCCGCCGAGATCCAGTACGGCCACCTGTACCGCCCCACCCACACCAACACCAGCTGGGACGCCGCCCGCTTCGAGGTCTCCTGCCACCGCTGGATCCACGTGGGCGAGCCGGGTTACGGCGTGGCCATCGCCAACGACTCCACCTACGGACACGACGTCACCCGTACCTCCCGGCCCGACGGCGGCACCACCACGACCGCCCGGCTGAGCCTGGTCCGCGCCCCGCAGTCGCCCGACCCCGAGGCCGACCAGGGCGTCCACCACATGACGTACGCGCTGGTCCCCGGTGCCTCGATCGAGGACGCGGTGGCGGCCGGGTACGCGCTGAACCTGCCGCTGCGCGTCGTCCCCGGCGGCACGGGCCCGGCGCCCGCACCGCTGGTCACCCTGGACGGCGGGGCGGCCCGCATCGAGGCGGTCAAACTCGCCGACGACGGCTCCGGCGACGTGGTGGTCCGGGTGTACGAGTCACTGGGCGGCCGGGCCGCCACCTGCCTGCGCACCTCCTTCCCGGTACGCCGCGCCGAGCTGACCGACCTGCTCGAAAGGCCGCTGGACGAGCCGCTCGAGCCGGCCGAGGACGGCGGCGTGCCCCTGGCGTTGCGCCCGTTCCAGGTCCTGACGATCCGGCTGGCCCCCCAATGACCACGATCCGGGTCGCCACCCTGAACGTCTGGGGCACCAACGGCCCATGGCCGCGGCGCTTGGCGCTGATCCGCCGCGAGCTCACCCGGCTGCGGCCGGACGTCGTCGGTCTGCAGGAGGTGATACGGCAGGACTACTACTGCCAGGCGCGGGAGATCGCCGAAGGGCTGGGCTACGAGATCGCATACGGTCCCGCCTGCGAACGCGACGGCCTCATCCAGGGCAACGCCGTGCTCAGCCGGTTACCCATCAGCGAGCGGCGCGAGTTCACCCTGCCCCTCGGGGGCTATGAGCCCCGGGCGCTGCTGTACGCGCTGGTCGAGACCCCCTACGGTGAGCTGCCCTGCTTCGTCACCCACCTGAACTGGCAGCAGGACCACGGCGCGATCCGGCTGGCGCAGCTCCGATACGCCGTGGCGCGGGTGGGCGAGCTTTCCGGCACCGACCTGCCGCCGGTGATCATGGGAGACCTCAACGCCGACCCCGATTCCGACGAGATCCGCTACCTGCGCGGGCTCACGGTCGTGGACGGCGAGAGCGTCTACTTCGCCGACGCCTGGACCTATGGAGGTGACGGCTCGGCGGGCGCCACGTTCGACCGGGCCAACGACTACGCCAGGCAGGCGCGCGAGCCGTCCCGCCGGATCGACTACATCTTCACCGGCGGGGACGAGCTGTTCCGGGGCGAGCCGCTGCGTACCGCGCTGGCCTTCACCGAGACGGAGGTGCTCGACGGCGTGCGCGTCTGGCCCTCCGACCATTACGGCCTGATCAGCGACATCGTCCTGGCCCCGCGCACGGTACAGGGCTGATACCCGACGTACGGAACACCGCGGCTTGGCAGGGCATACGCGTGAGAAGCGTCGTTCGCGTTCCATCGTGGCGGCTTGAGTCTTCCGCCGCTGTACTTCAGCGACGCCAACCCCGACGGAGACTTCGACGATGTCGATGCGGCCGCCGTGGAGCAGGCATTCGATACGTGGCGGCAGACCATCGAACATTCACGGGCGATCATCGCGGGACGTTCCCCGGATGACACCGGCACGCGCGGCAACGGATCGCTGGTCACCGTCCGCTGGGTGCTGCTGCACGTGATCGAGGAGTACGCGCGTCACAATGGGCATGCCGATCTGCTCAGGGAACGAATCGACGGCGCAACCGGTGAGTGACACCCTCGTCGCAGGGCTGCCGCGGGTCCCTTCGGCGAAGTCTACGAGTCGCCTTCGTACAGCGGGAGGACGACCACGAAGCGGGCGCCGGGTGAGTAGTCGGCGATGGTGAGGGTGCCGTGATGGGCGGTGGCGATCTCGCGGGAGAGGGGGAGGCCGAGGCCGCTGCCGCCCTTCTCCTTGGCCCGGGCGCTCTCCAGCCGGGTGAAGCGTTCGAAGACGCGCTCCCTGTCCTGCGGCGGGATGCCCTCGCCGTCGTCCGTCACCGTCACGACCACCTCGTCGCCCTCCACCGTGACCGAGAAGTCGATCCTGGATGAGGCGTGTCTGGTGGCGTTGTCCAGGAGGTTGGTCAGCAGGCGGTCCAGCTGCATGGGCGAGCCGTTGACCGGGGCCGGCTCGCAGGGGTCGAGGATGATGGGGACCCGTGAGCCCTCGCGGCGGCGTACCTGCTCCTCGGCCATGCGGCACATGTCCACGACGCGACGGTGCACGACCGCGCCCGCGTCGAGCCGGGCCAGCATGAGCAGCTCGTCGATGATGCCGGAGAGGCGCTCGGCGGCGGCCAGGGCCCGGGCGCCCGTGGCCGGCCAGTCCGTTTCGTCCGGGTAGGCGTTGGCGAACTCGAGCTGAGTGCGCATGGCGGAGATGGGGCTGCGGAGCTCGTGGGAGGCGTCGGCGACGAAGCGGCGCTGGGTTTCGGCGGAGCGTTCGAGGCGGTCGAGGGTGCGGTTCGTGGTGACGGCCAGCTGGGTGATCTCGTCGCCGGTGTCGGGTACGGATACGCGCCTGCTGAGATCCTGGCCGGTGATCTCCGCCATTTCGGTGCGGATGCGCTCGACCGGGCGCAGCGCGAACCCGACCACCGCCCAGGTCGTCGCCGCGACGATCACGAGGACCAGCGGGGTGCCGAGGAACACGAGGATGTAGAGCCAGGTCAGGGCCTGGTTGACCTCGGTGAGCGGGGCCGCGCCGAATACGGTGACGGGGCCGTCGGGCGTCTGCACCGGCATGGTGATGACGAGGTACTGTTCCTCGCCCTCGTACCGGATGCGCGGCAGCGAGCGCTCGGTGACCCGCATCGTCCCGGGCTTGCCGGGCTGGAACGGCGTCAGGCGAGGCCCCCCGCGCAGGTCGGGGCTGGTCGCGAGCACCTCGCCGGTCTCGGAGACCACCTGCAGGAGGTGTACGTGTGACGGTGTCTCCAGGTCGGCGGGAAGCTGGCCGGCGCGGGCCTGGCTCGCGACCCTGCGTACGGCCAGCTCCACTCTGGTCTGCACCAGACCGTGCAGGTTGTCGGGCACGGTGGCGAGGGCGATCGTGGACGTGACGGTGAAGACCATGGTCGCGATCAAGGTCGCGATCGTGATCAGGCGTGCCCGGATCGAGCGAGGAAAGAAGTGAGGAAAGAGCCGTTTCACCATCCCATCCGATCCCCCGAATCATTACTAACTGTGACCACTACCCACGGATGGTGTGCGCAACTTCACGCTCTTGATATGTCCATCGGCCGGAGTTCATGTCTTCATCGACGTGGACTGATGTCCATCGGCCCGGCCTATGTGGGATCGGTCGAGATTGGGCAAGCGGGGCGCCAAGGAGGGTGTTTCGACACGCTCTGTGTGCCTGCTCGTTCCAGGATCGGGGGGCCGGGATCTGCTGATGGAGGCTGGAGGCGGGCTGGTTGGTGCGATGGCGAAGGGCCGAGGTGGTGGCGGACGACTCTCCGCTCGGTGGTCCGGGGCTCACGGTGCGGGTCTCCGGCGAACCCGAGCCCGAAGTGGCGGCGGGGCCGGAGGTGCGGCGCGGGCGGCGGGTGGCCCCGCCTCTTGTGTACGACGACGAGGAGTTCGCCGATCCGGGCGGGTGCGAGTTCTGACCCGCTTGACGGCTTTCGCTTGTGGCGATTCCGCTGAGGGCGTGGATGCCTTCCCTGGGGGAGGTGCGTCGGCCAGAGTGGGGTGCCATGAAGGTTCTGGTGCTGGGTGGCACGGAGTTCGTCGGGCGGGCGGTCGTCGAGGAGGCGCTGGCCCTCGGGTGGGATGTGACGGTGTTCAACCGGGGCAGCCAAGAGCCGCCCGCGGGCGTGACGGCGTTGCGCGGCGACCGGTCGGCGGCCGGCGGGCTGGCGGCGCTGAAGCGCGGCGAGTGGGACGTGGTGGTCGACACCTGGTCGTGGGCGCCCTCCGCGGTCACGGACGCCGCGTCGCTGCTGGCCGAGCGGGCCGGACACTACGTCTACGTGTCCAGCAGGTCCGTGTACGCCGATCCGGTGCCCTTCGGCGCCGACGAGAGCGCGCCTGTCGTGGAGGCGTCCGCTGACGATGACGACGCCTCCGACTACGCCAGGAACAAGGCGGGGGCAGAGCTGGGGGCGCTCGCCGCGTTCGGGGAGCGGGCGCTGCTGGCGAGGGCCGGGTTGATCCTCGGGCCCTACGAGAACATCGGGCGGCTGCCATGGTGGCTGGGCAGGATCGCGCGTGGCGGGCCGGTGCTCGCGCCCGCGCCCGCTGATCAGGGGCTGCAGTACGTCGACGCGCGAGACCTGGCCGTATGGTGCCTGCGGGCGGCCGAGCGCGGGGTCGGCGGGGCGTTCAACGTGGTGAGCCCTCCTGGGTTCGCGACGATGCGGGAGTTGCTCGAGACCTGTGTTCAGGTGACCGGGTCCGATGCCGAGCTGCGCTGGTTCGATGCCGACACGATCCTGGCGGCGGGCGTCAAACCGTGGATGGACCTGCCGATCTGGCTGGTGGGCGAAGACTACGACTTCATGCATGGCGGTGACGTGGCCAAGGCCGTGGCGGCGGGGCTCCGGCTCCGGCCCGTGGCGGAGACGGTGGCCGACACGTGGGCGTGGCTCCAGAGCATCGGCGGGGAGGCTCCCCAGCGCCCGGACCGGCCACGCCTCGGTCTCGACCCGGCGGTGGAGGCCAAGCTGCTCGGTGCTTGAGGCGTGGGGATCGCTATTGGCATGAGCGGGGGCGTGGCGGTCGCTACTGGCATGAGCGGGAGGCGTGGCGGTCGCTACCGGGATGAGCGGTGGGTGCGGATGAGGTCGTAGACGGCGGCGGCGAGGGCGGTGGACACGCAGAGCAGCACCACCAGCAGGCCGTGGCGGAAGGCCGTCGGCCAGCCCTGGCCCACCGCGCCGAAGAACGTCGAGCCCGCCGCCGCGATCCCGATGGACGACCCGAACCGCTGCCCCGTCTGCAGCACCCCGGCAGCGCTCCCGCCGCCCTCGGGCGCCACCTCCGACAGGGTGATGGCCTGGTTGGGCGAGATCACCAGGCCGCTGCCCACGCCCGCGACCAGCAGCGGCAGCGCGGTCGCCAGCCCGACCCCGCCTCCGGGCACCAGCGCGGTCGCGGCCATCGTGGCGGAGAGCCCGACGATCACCGTGGTCAGGCCGACGGCCACCAGCCGCCGCCCGGCCCGCGACACGAGCCGCCCGCCGACCACGGACGCGGAGGCCGAGCCGAGCGCGAACGGCGTGATCGACAGTCCCGCCAGCAGCGGGCTGTAGTGCAGGCCGCTCTGCAGGTAGAGCGTGAAGGTGAAGAAGATGCCGGTGAAGCCGGCGAAGTAGAACAGCGCGATGGCCGAGCCCAGGCTGTACGACCGCTTGCGGAACAGGGCCAGGTTCACCAGCGGCTCGCGGCGGTAGATCCGCTCCCACCCGACGAACCCGGCCAGCACCACGAGCGCGGCGGGGACGAGCAGCCACTTGGCCGCCCCCTCCCATTGGTGCCGTTGGACGAACGGCAGCAGCAGGGCCGTCATTCCGATGCCGAGCAGGAGCACGCCCATCGGATCCAGGCTCTCCCGGCGTCCGCCCTCCCGCGCGTTCGCCGGCGCCGGCAGCAGGCGATGGGCCAGCGGCAGCAGGGCGATCCCGATCGGCAGGTTCACCAGGAACACCCACCGCCACCCGTTATCGGGCCCGAACGCGGTGACCAGCGCCCCGCCGATCAGCGGCCCGGCGGCCGTGGACAACCCGATCGTGGCACCGAGCGCGCCGAACGCGCGGCCCCGCTCGTACCCCTGGAACAGCTGCTGGATCAGCCCCGAGACCTGCGGGTTCAGCATGCCGGCCGCCATGCCCTGCACCAGCCGGGCCACGATCAGCACGGGCATGTTCCAGGCGAACCCGCACGCCGCGCTGGACAGCGTGAACAGCACCACGCCGAACATGAAGATCGCCCGGCGGCTCCTGGCGTCCCCCAGCCGCCCGGCCGGAACCAGGAGCAGCCCGAACGTGAGCGCGTACCCGGACAGCGTCCACTGCAGGCCGTCCTCGGTCGCGCGCAGCCCTTCGCGGATCGACGGCAGCGCCACGTTGACGATGCTCACGTCCAGCCCGCTCATGAAGGCCGCCACCAGGCACACGCCCAGCGCGCGCCGGCGCGTGTCGAACCCGGACGCCCCCATCACGGCTACCTCCGCGCGACGGCAGCAGACGTCGGTTCGGCCGCCGCAGCCCGCCGATGATTCCCCGCGGTCTACGAAATATCATCTTTCGCAGACCATTAATTCTTTGCGCGATGATCAGGGTGGGTACCGTCCGATCATGGACACGATGACCGTCGAGCAGAACGGCATCAACGCGGTCCCCGAGGCCGAGCGGCGCGGCCGGCCGGGTGACCTCTTCTGGCCGTGGGCCGGCTCCAATCTGTCGCTGTTCGGCGTCGCGTTCGGCGTGTACATCGTGGGCCTGGGCCTCGGCGTCGTGCCCGCCGTCATCACCGGCGCCATCGGGTACGTGCTGTCGTTCCTGCTGGTCGGCCTGGTCGCGATCGGCGGCACCCGGTCGGGCGTGCCGACGATGACGCTGGGGCGTGCGCCGTTCGGGTATCAGGGCAACAAGCTGCCCGCGGTGTTCTCGTACATCTCCAACGTCGGCTGGGAGATCGTGCTCGTCACGCTGGCGGCGCAGAGCGGCGCGGCCATCCTCGCCCGGCTCGCGCCCGGCATCCCCGGCACGACGGCCACCGGGATCTGCTTCGCCGTCGCGGCCGTGGTGGTGATCGCGGTCGGCGTGTACGGCCACGCCATGATCATGGCGGTGCAGCGGTACCTGACGTACGCGTTCGTCGTGCTGACGGTCATCTACATGATCCTCATGGCGCCCCGGCTCGGCTCGTCGCTGGAGACCACGGCGGGCCCGGGGG
>NZ_VCJS01000232.1 GCF_005893125.1 Nonomuraea basaltis
GGGCTGGGCCGGGGCGGGGCGCGGCGCCTCGTCCACGGCGCGGGCGATGGCGGCCGGGTCGTGCCACGGCGCGGGCGCGTCGAACACGAACCCGTCGAGCACGGCGGCCAGCCGCTCCCTCGAGGCCGTCTGCGAGAACGTCCGCCATGTCTCCGTAGGCAGCAGCGTCAGGTTGCGGGTGGTGCCCGCCGAGTCGGCCAGCCGTCCGGCGGCGCGGCGGGAGGCGTCGCTGTAGGCGTAGATCGCCGCCCGCAGGTCGGTGCAGAACCGGTCGAGCTCGGGCCAGCGGGTCAGGATCGTGCCGTGCAGGCCCTGGGCGCGCCGGGCGATCTCCTCGGTGCCCCACAGCTTGGGCGCCTGCTCGCGCAGCTCCTCGATCGTCCCCGTGGTGAGCGTGATCAGCTCCAGCGCCCACAGCCGGAACGCCCGCGCCAGGTTGACCGCGCTCTGCCTGGCCTCCTCCATCGTGGTGCGCGGGTCGGCGACGTTGAGGTCCTCCAGCGCCAGCAGCCGGTGCATCTCCGACTGGCCGCCGTCGTCCATCATCCGCCGGATGAACATCAGCCCGACCACACTCGTGAACGAGGCCCGGTAGCGCAGCTGGTTGGGCTTCGGGAAGACCTCGCGGATCGCGCCCAGCCCCTTGAGCACCCGCAGCCGGTTGTCGAACTGGTCGCTCGGGTAGGCCCCGCAGGCGAAGCGCATCTGCTCGTGCGTCAGCCACTCCTCGCCCGCCTCCGCGAACGCCGCGAACAGCGTCTCGGCGATGTCCACCAGGGCCGGGTCGTCGACCACGGCGCCGCTGTCGCGGGCCAGCGCGGCGAACATCCGCCGGTAGGTCGACAGGACCGCTTCGTCGGTGAGGACGGCGTCGAGGGTCAGGGGCTGTTCGGACACGGGCTCTAAGGTACGGCTTCGCACCGACACTCTCGGAACTTCGCACCCGTCAGTCTCCGAGTTCACATTCCTATTCCTGGAACCCGCGCATCCCTGCTTCCGGAACCCAGGCACCACATTCCCGGAAGCCAGGCACCGCTACTCCTGGAAACCCGGCGCGGCTACCTGCCGGTACGCACGCCGAGGGACGCCTGAACGCTATGGTGATGCCCGATAATATGGGGGCAAACGGTAAGTATTCGTACGTACGGGGGTGAGTGACGGATGCGTATCCGCAGGCTCCGGGGCGACCGAGCCACGGCGTGATCGCCGGTGCGGCGGCCACGATCCTGGTCGCCGCGGCGCTGGTGGCGACTCCGGACGGCGGCTTCCCCGAGGGGCCGCTCTTCGAGCGCACCGACTGAGAAGGGGACTCAGTTGACTCAGTACAACTATCAGGACCAGTTCGAGCAGACCGCCCAGCCGTACCAGCAGCAGCCACCGCAGCCACCCCAGCAACCGCAGCAGACCGCCGTGCTGGCGCAGCAGTTCGCGCAGCGCTTCCAGTTGCTGGCCGGCAACATCGAGCGGATCATCCGTGGCAAGCACGAGGCCATCGAGCTGGCCCTGATCTGCCTGTTCGCCGAGGGGCACCTGCTCGTCGAGGACGTCCCCGGCACCGGCAAGACCACGCTCGTCCGATCCATCGCGGCCAGCGTGGACGCCGAGTGGCGGCGCATCCAGTTCACTCCCGACCTGCTGCCCAGCGACATCACCGGCGTGTCGATCTTCAACCAGGCACACCAGAAGTTCGAGTTCCACCACGGTCCCGTCTTCGCGAACATCGTGCTCGCCGACGAGATCAACCGGGCTTCACCGAAGACGCAGGCCGCGCTGCTGGAGGTCATGGAGGAGCGCCGGGTCACGGTGGACGCCGAGCCGCATCCGGTGCCCAGGCCGTTCCTGGTGGTGGCCACGCAGAACCCGGTCGACATGGACGGCACGTACCCGCTGCCCGAGGCGCAGCTCGACCGGTTCCTCATGAAGATCTCCGTCGGCTATCCCGACCACGTGTCCGAGGTCGAGGTGCTCAAGGGCATGCCGACGGGGCCGCAGGTCGAGCGGCTGCCGATGGTGGCGCGGGGTTCCGACGTGGCCGGGATGATCGACTTCGCCTCGCGGATCCACGTGGCGGACCCGGTCTACGACTACATCGTCTCGTTGTGCGCGGCCACCCGTACCAACCCGCACCTGCGGTTGGGCGCCAGCCCTCGGGGCAGTCTGGCGCTGCTGCGCGCGGCCCGGGTGAAGGCGGCCGCCGCCGGGCGGCACTACGTGGTGCCGGAGGACGTGAAGGCGCTGGCCGTACCGGTGATCGGGCATCGGCTGATCCTCTCGCCCGAGGCCGAACTACGCGAGATCACCGCCGGTGCCGTGCTCGCCGAGACCCTCGCCGGGATGCCGGTGCCTCAGGCGGCGTAGGTGCGAACCGCGCCACCTGCGGTGAGGGCCACCGTCGCGCTGACCCCGCTGGGCTGGGGCACGCTGGCCGGGGCGGTCGTGCTGTACGCGGCGGGCTTCGCGCTCGGCTATCCCGAGCCCGTCGTGCTGGCCACCGGCGGCCTGTTCGCGCTGGCCGCGGCGCTCGCGTGGACCGCTCCGAAGCCCAGGCTGGAGGTGCGGCGCGAGGTCACGCCGATCAAGGTGCCGCGCGGGGACGCGGCGGTGGCGGTGCTCACCGTTACGAATCTCGGCTGCGTCCTGTTGGGGCTACGTGCCCGGGACCGGATCGGCGCCGCCGAGCACACGATCGACCTGCCCAGGGTATGAACGTATGTTCGCTATGAAAGCCTGAGGCTCTACGACGACCCCGTCGTGGCTTTGTTGAGGTTGCGGCCGCTGCCAAGCGTCTGGGGTGTCGCCCGGCTACGCTGCGCCTGTAGGCCGAGCGGGGGCCGGAATCGCTTCGTGTGGGTCTGCACGTCTCGAACCGAGCGCGGCTTCGACGAAGCGGGCCTGAACGCGCCTTCGCCGATGTTGGCGGCCCTTGCGGTGCCGGAGCGGGTGGAGGTCGCCTATGTGCGCGTGTCTGGTTCGGGTGCGCAGGAGATCTCCCTGGCGGTGCGGGAAGACGAAGTGCGTCGCACCGGCCGGACCGGGAACGCGAAGCTCTGCAAGGACGCGGCCTTACGGCTGCGGGAGGATCGCCCCGGCTTGAGCAAGCTGCTGGCCGATGCTGTGGCGGTCACGTTCGTGTCCTCCGCTGGGGGCGCTGCGGATGGGGCTTCCGCGCGGTTATTGACTGGGTGTGCGAGCCGGTCTGGATCTCGTTGTCGGCGGTGCACATGGAACGTGGCCCGCAGCGCGGAGCGGGGCAGTCCGTGAGCGGTCCTTGGCGTTCGGCCTGAGCGCGGGTGCGGGCATTCCCCTGTGGTGAGTTGAGGGAACGGTGTTCGGCGGATGCTTGTCGCTCAAACGTTCTATCCAAGGAATGCAAACTCTTGGTAGCTTTACGGCTACACATCGTTGAGATGGGGCGGGAGTGGACGGGTGCGGGTCGTGCGGTACACGCCTGGATGCCGCCTCGGAACGGGGGCGGCGACGTGAGTAAGCTCACCGCGACCGCATCCTGCACCGCCCATTCAGCGGTGGTGGAGAGGACCGGCGAGGTCGTTGCTCAGGCGATGCTGGTGCAGCGGGTCGCCTGGCTGACCGGCCTGGCACGGGACCTGACGGCCCGCCTGGTCGCGGCCCGGTGGAATCCAGCGGATCTGGATGCACTGGCGTCTGGGGTCGGGCTGGACGGGCGCGTGTTGCCGTCGAAGGGCTGGATGGCGGTTCGGCGGCTGGGCTGGGGCGTAACCCCCGTCTCAGGCGTGTACGTCTGTGATCGGGTGCTGCGCTGCGCGCAGGAGCAGGCCGCCCGTGCCTTGCGGCTGGCGTTGCACCGCCGCACGCTGGTGGCGGCGATCGTGGCGAGTTGGCCGGCCGATGCGCGCAAGCGGAGCGGCGCGGAGTGGGAGGCGCTGCGCAGGCTGCTGCCGGACGGGGTGAGTGCGGCGGAGATCCGTAACCGCACCCGGCAGATCCGCGCCTACTGCGATGAACGTGGCGCTCTGCCGGCCGATCTGACCGACCTGGAAGAACCCCCGGACATTGCGGCGCAGATCGTGCTGGCCGCAGCCGACAAGCAACTCATCACCCTGCAGCGCACCGGCGAGCGCGGCGCCCGCCTGCGGGTGCGCCTTCCCCTGATCGCCTCTCCCGCCTCCGGTTGGGACTGGGCCTGGCACGTGCTGCCGATCACCCTGCCGCCCACCGTCCCGCCCCAGGCGAAGCTGTGCACCCCCACGCTACGGGTGAGCAAGGGCCGGGTGCGTGTCGATCTGCCGTTCCAGACCCCGATCGGCTTCGCGCCCGCCACCGGCCACGTGGTCGCGTGCGGGTTCGACTGGGGTGTGAACATGCTGCTGACCGGCGCGACAGGACGACTGACCGGCGGCCGGGTCATCTGCGACGGGCGGCCACTGACCTACGACGCCACCGGCATCTCCGCCAAGCTGCACCGGCTGCGGACCGAGCGCGAGCACCTTGCCGCCAAGCACGAGCAGTTGGAACGGCTGCTGGCCGGCCTCACGCCCGCCGACCCCCGTTACGCGAAGCTGAGTACGGCTTATGAGGTCCTCGGGGTCGAGCATGAGCGCGTGTGCGCGCGCATCCGGAACCTGAACAAGGCGCTGGCCTGGTCGGCGGCGCGCTGGGCGGTCGATCAGGCCGCCGCGGCCGGGGCGACGGTGATGTATCTGGAGGACCTGGCCACCCTGGAAGCGCGCGGACGCCGCGGGCGGGCGAACGCGTGGCTGTCGGGGCAGGTGCGCGGGCAGATCGTCGAGGCGATCCGGCACCTGGCGGCCAAGCACACCATCGCCGTGGTCACCGTCCCGGCCCGCGGCACCTCCAAGTACTGCCCCCGCTGCGGGGACGGCACGTCGGTGCTGCAGCATTGCCCGGCCCCGGACCGGCTAGCCGAGCGGGGCTGGGCGTGGGCGTGCTGTCCGGCCTGCGGGCTGTCGTGTGATCGGGATTGGGCAGCGGCCGAGCGGATCGTCGCCCGCGGTCTGCTGGGACAGCCCGCCACCCGCACCCACCGCACCACCGGGGAGCGCACCATCCTCACGGTGGTAGAAGGCAACGTGGCCCGCGCCCGCCGGCCGCGCAGACCCACCCGGGCGGCCCGCCGCGCCCGCCGCACCCGGACCGACCTGCACCCCCGACCGGCAGCACGGGGCAGATCCAAGAACCGCCCGACCCCGAAACGACCCGCACGCACCGCCAAGAACGAGGCGAAGAATGATTCGATGACCTCCAGCCGTGTGCCCGACCGGCGCACGGTGCCCGCCCCATTCCTTATCGGGAGTGGACAGCGTCCGGCGGGCCATGCACCCCAGCCCGGACGGCGCCTGCCGTCCCGGACAGGGCATGTCAGGAATTCTCACCACCGGACCGGCTTCCACCACGCCAAAGCCACCCCTGTGCTCGCACTCGCCGCGCACAGAGGCCGCCCAAGCCAGGCTACGCCCGTCCGAACTGCCTGATTCCTTCAGGGAACTATAGAGAATTCAAGACGCTGCCCAGGAACGGGGCGGTGTCGTACCCGCTGCCCACGGTCGTCCGCGGCGAGACTCCCGTCGGGCCGCTGGTGGTTGTGCGGGCCGACCCGTTCGGGCTGACGCGCCGGGTCAGGGAGTACGGCCGTCCCGCCACCCTTCTGGTACGTCTCCGCACCGTCCGCTGCATTTCAAACTTCGTCCGGTACGCTCCCGACGCCGTCACCGAAGACGCCTGCTCCTGCGATGATGTCCCGCATGAGGAGTGTCGAGGCGCAGCTCCTGCACCGCCCGCCCGGCCTGACGGCAGGCGAGATCGTCCGCCGTCTGACGGCGATGCAGGCCCAGGACGTCCCCTCCGCCCTCCTCGCCTTCCGCGCCCGCTCGGCCACCCTCACCACGGCGGACATCGACGCCGCCTGGCAGGCCCGCGAGATCGTCAGGACCTGGGGCCCGCGCGGCACCCTCCACTTCCTCCACGCCGACGACCTCCCCTGGATCCATGCTCTCATCAGGCAGAACACGAGCACCCTCCGCCGCCTCGCCGAGGAGGGCGTCACCGGTGACGACCTGCTCCCGCTCATCGCCGGCGCGCTCGAGGGCCAGGGCCCGCTCACCAAGGACGACCTGGCCGAACGCCTGGCCGGCCGGGCTCGCGGGCAGGGGATCGTGCATCTGGTGGCGCTGGCCGCCTACCACGGCCTGGCCGTGCTCGGCCCGCCCCGCGCAGGCAAGCCTACGTACGTGCACGCCGCCGACTGGCTGGGCGCCCCGATCGTGCCCGAGCCGGACCGGGAGCGCGCGCTGAAGGAGCTGGCCACCCGCTACCGCCGCGCCCACCATCCCGCCGCCCCCGAGGACCTGGCGGCCTGGTCGGGGCTGCCGCTCGGCGAGGCCCGCACGGCCTGGCGCCTGAGCACGGCGCCGCCGCCGCCCGCCGCGGAGGGGCCGTTGGCACGCCTCGCGCCCGCGTTCGACGAATACCTGATGGGCTGGCGGAGCAGAGACCCGATCCTGGCGCCCGAGCACGCGAAGAGGGTGTTCCCCGGAGGCGGCGTCCTGCGCCCGGTCGTGCTGGTGGACGGCGTGATCAGGGGCGTGTGGGGGAGGAAGGGCGCGCAGGTGAGCGTGCGGCCGTTCGAGGAGCTGCCGGACGGTCTGCTCGACGCCGAGATCGCCGACGTGCGCCGCTTCCTGACCGAACACAACGCGTGAAAGCAAACCGGTGTATCGGGTGATAACAGATGACCATTGATACATCGGAAGGCGTGCACATGACGGGGGAGACCATCGCGACCACGGTGCCCTGGGCCGCCCGCGCGCCGGGAGCCCTTGACGACGCCGAGGGGTTCGCCGCGGTGTTCGGCGCCTACTTCGGTGAGATCCACACCTACGTCGCCCAGCGGCTCGGCCCCGACAACGCCGAGGACATCGTCGCCGAGACGTTCCTCACCGCGTTCCGCAAGCGCGCGCACTACGACCCGGCCCGCGCGAGCGTGCGCGCCTGGCTGTATGGCATCGCCACCAACCTCATCGGCAAGCACCGCCGCCTCGAGGCCCGAACCCTGCGCGCGCTCGGCCGCTGCGGCCCCGACACGGACTCGCCGGGGCACGAGGACTCGGTGGCCGTCCGCGTCAGCGCCCAGAGTCTGCGCCCGGAGCTGGCCGCCGCCCTGGCCGAGCTGGACCGGCGCGACCGGGACGTGCTGCTGCTGGTCGCGCTCGCCGGGCTGAGCCACGACGAGATCGCGACCGCGCTCGGCATCCCGTACGGGACCGTCGGGTCGCGGCTGAGCCGGGCCAGGAAGAAGCTGCGCGCCCTCCTCGGCGAGGTGCTGGTCCATGGATGACCTGGAGCTCGTCCGCGACCTGTACGGCCGCCCGCAGCCCGGCCCGCACGCCGAGGCGAAGGTGTGGCGGCGGGTGGTGGCCCGCCGCCGGCGCCGGCGGCTGTCGTGGCTGGCGATCCCCGCCGTGGCGGCGGCGCTCGCGCTCGTCTTCGCCATGAACCAGCCCTCCGCACCCGGCCGGTCGATCCTGCTGGCGGCGGCCACCTCGGCCGCCTCCGGATCGGGCGGGACGTACTGGCACGTCAAGAAACTGCACGACGGCGACCGGGTGACCGAGCTCTGGGTGACCAGGCAGGGCGAGGCGTGGACCGCCGAACAGGGCCGGGTCACCCGGATCACCGGCAGGTCGCCGTTCAGCATGGCCGGCCGGGACCTGACGTTCGGGCAGATCCAGAGCCTGCCGTCCGAGGCCGGCGTGCTGCGGGAGCGGGTGGCCGCGATGCTGCCCGCCGGCTCGGAGGGGCTGCTCGCCGACGCGCTCAGCGGCCTGCTGTGGACCAAGCCGTCCGCCCCTGGCGTCCGCGCCGCCGCGTACCGCGCGCTCGCCGACCTGCCCGAGGTCCGCTACCTGGGCGCCCGCACGGACGCGCGGGGGCGCGCCGGTGAGGCGTTCTCCTTCGAGCTGCCCTCCGGCGCCCAGCGCACTCTGATCATCGATCCGATCACCTCGCAGGTGCTGTCCAGCGCGGACAGCGGCCAGGGCGGCCGCTCCGAGATCGTGCTCGGCGCGGGCTGGACCGACCGGGGACCGGATCTCCCCTAGCCCTTCCCGAGGCGCGGCGCGTGGGTCTCGCGCGCCCTGAAACAGGAGCCGCGACGTGTTCTGGCGTGCCCGCACGACCTCAGGCCGGGCCATCTGCCTGAGCGACCAGTTTCCCGGGATCAAGGTGGAGGAGGTGATGCGCGGGCGGGTCACGTTCGTCAGCCTGCCGGCCGTCGAGCTCGGCACGGACGTCGACTGGACCGCGAACCCCCATGGCAACCGCTCCTGGGCGCTGAACCTGCACTCGCTGCGCTGGCTGGGCCGCCTGGTCGCCGAGTACGAGCGGACGGGGCAGCCCGCGCACCTCGACCGCGCCTCCACCCTGGCCGGCCACTGGATCCGCGAGAACCCGCGCGGCGGCCCCGGGGTCAGCCCGTGGGCGTGGGCCGAGCACGCCGTCGCGCTGCGCGCGCCCGCGCTCGTGTGCCTCAGCGAGCACGTTCACACCCGTGCGCTGTGGGACAGCCTGGCCGAGCACGGTGAGATCCTCGCCGATCCCGCGCTCTACCGCGAGGGCCACAACCATGGCCTGGACCAGGACATCGCGCTGCTGGTCGTCGGCTGCCGCCTCGGCCGCGCGCGCTGGCGGGACCTGGCGATCCGCCGGATGACCGCCTCCGCCGGCCTGGCCATCGACGCCCAGGGGGTGCTGCACGAGCAGGCGCCCCGCTACGGCCTGTACGTGCACCGCCGGCTCGGCGTGGCCCTGCGCGCGATCCGCGAGAGCGGCGCCGAGCCGCCCCAGCGGCTGGTCGCCAGGCGGGCCGCGCTGGAGGCGTACATCGCCCACGCCACCCAGCCCGACGGTCGCCTCGTCCCCATCGGTGACAGCCCGGCCGACGCCCGCGCGGACGGCTTTCCGCGCGAAGGTCCGGTGGTGCGGGTGTTCGACGGGGGCTACGTCTTCGGCAGGACCGCGTGGGACGACCTCCGCTCCGCCCACTACTCGATCAGGTTCGGTCCGGGGCGGCGGCTGCACGGGCACGAGGACCACCTGGGCGTCACCTACAGCGCGCAGGGCCGCCGGATCCTGGTGGAGGCCGGGTTCCACTCGTATGAGAGGACCGGCTACGTGGAGTGGACGCGCTCGCCCGAGGCGCACAACGTGCCCGTCGTGACGGGGATCTTCCGGCCCGGTACGGCCACCCGCCTGCTGAGCTCGTCCGTCGGCCCGTCGCGCCAGTGCTTCGAGCTGGCCGACGACGCCTACGGGGTGACCAGGACCCGGCACGTCCTCGTCAATCACGGGCCCGACCTGATGGCCGTGCACGACTCCGTTCCCGCCGGGACCCTGCGCAGCCTGTGGCACTTCGACCCGGCGCTGAAGGTGATCTCCCGGGGCGACGGCGCGGTGGTGCTCGGCGACGGGGACTGGCGGGTGACGGTGCTGCAGTTTCCGGGGGAGGGGCAGGCGGTGCGTCCGGGCCTCGTCTGTCCTGGGTACCTGCGTACCACCGAGACCGTGACGGTGCTGTCTCCCGAGGCGGCGGGCGTGCTGACGGTGATCGTGCCGGGCGCCGCCGATCCCCGGGTCTCCATTTCCGGACATGTCATGACGGTCCACACATCGGGCGGGCCCATTCAGGTGCCGTACAGCCAGTCGACGTAGGTGTAGCTCGACATGTCCCTCGTCCGGAACAGCTCGTTGCGCAGCACCCTGGCCACGCCGTCCACGTGCCAGACGTCGCCCCACAGCCGCGCCGTCGTCTGCAGGCGCGCCGTGCGCGGGGCCCGGATCTCCTGGTACGCGGCCAGCGCCCGGTCCCAGTCCCCGCCCGCCGACTGCTCGGCCAGCACGTGGGCGTCCTCGATCGCCTGGCAGGCGCCCTGGGCCAGGTACTGCAGCATCGGGTGCGCCGCGTCCCCGAGCAGGGCCATCCGTCCCCGCACCCAGGTGCCGATCGGCGGCCGGTCGAGCATGGGCCAGTGGCGGTCCCGCCACAGGTACGGCAGGCCTTTGCCGATCGCCGTGCAGCAGCCGTCGAACGCCCGCTCCAGCTCGCCGGGGCCGCGGAAGACGGCGACCTGGTTGAGCAGCTCGCCGCCGCGCAGCGCGTACTGGACGAAGTGGTAGTCGGGGCCGAGGAAGGCGACCACGTCGGAGGTGTCGAAATCCTCCGGGAGCGGACACGTACCTCTATAAGCGACAAATCCGGAATCTTGGGGTTGGTCGGTCACGAGCTGCGCCCGCAGCCCCGACTGGAGCCCGTCCGCCGCCACCACCACGCCGCCCTCGTGCACCGACCCGCCCGCGCAGTACGCCCGCGCCCGCTCTCCCTCGGTCGCCACCCGCTCGACGTGCTGGCCGTTCACCAGCTCCACACCGGCCGCGCCACAGGCGTCGAGCAGGATGGCGTGCAGGTCGCCGCGGTGCGCCACGACGTACGGTGCCCCGTAGCGCCGCCGGAACTCCTCGCCCAGGTCCAGGTGGGTGAGCTCCTCGCCGGTCAGGGCGTCGCGGAACACCAGCCGCCGGGGCAGCACCCCGGCCGCGATCACCCGGTCGAGCAGGCCCCAGGCGGCGAGCAGGCGGGTGGCGTTCGGGCCGAGCTGCAGCCCCGCGCCGACCTCCCCGAACTCCGGCGACCGCTCCAGCACCCGGACCGACCGCCCGGCCCTGGCCAGCGCGAAGGCCGCGGCCAGCCCGCCGATGCCACCCCCGGCGACCAGCACCTCGGTCACCGACACCCCGCTTCTCAAAGCCAGCGCCCGATGGGCGGGGCGTCGGGCACGGGCGCCGGCCCACGCCCCGTCAGCCAGGCGACCAGCTCGGCGACGGTGCCCCGCACTTCCGGCCCGCCACCGCCCTTGGGCGGCCCGATCGCTTCGATCGGGCCCGCGCTCCCGGGCGGGGCGGTCACGTGCCAGACCGTGTCCCTGTCGGTCGCCCTGAGCACCATCGCCGGCCCCTCACCACGCAGCTCCAGCAGCCGCACCACGTCCGCGATCAGCGCGCCGACCAGCTCGTCGGGCAGGTCCTCGAACCTCCCGCCCAGGTCCACACCGTGCACCCACACCTCGCGCGTCCGCATCCACACGATCTCGGTGGCGGGTACGACACGCCCCTGTGCGGTCCGCACCCGCGCCCCCCACTGCGCCTCGGTCAGCCGCCCTAGATCCTCCCTCAGCTCCCCGGCGGTCTCCTTCACCAGCCTCGACAGCTCCCCGGCCGACGACCCGCCGGCCAGCTCCTCGATCTCGGCGTCCCGCGCCTGCGGTGAGGCGTACATGGCCCGCTCCTCACCGGTACGCGCCCAATGCACCAGCCGCCCCAGCGCGCGGGCGTTCGCGGCCATATGCGCCGCCACGTGCCGCCCTGTCCACCCTGGCAGCCCGCTCGCCCGATCGAGGTCGCCCGCATCCACCAGGGACTCGAAGTAGGCGGTCCCCGAGTCCATCCACTTGAGATCAACCACGGCGGCGCGCCATGTTCACCAGCTCCCCGATCCCCGAGATCCGCGTCACGACTTTGCTGCCGTCCGCCAGATACCGGGGCGGCTTACGCGCGTGCCCCACACCCCCGGGCGTGCCGGTGGCGATGACGTCGCCCGGCTGCAGCGTGAGGATCTCCGACAGGTACGCGATCAGCTCTGCGGGCGAGAACACCAGGTCATCGATGTCCGCCTGCTGCATCACCTCTCCGTCCACCTCGCAGTGCATGGTCATGGGCTCGCCCGCCAGCTCGTCGGGCGTGACGAGGTAGGGCCCGAACGGCGTACTGCCCTCGAAGGTCTTCCCCTGGAGCCACTGCGTCGTGCGGGTCTGGTAGTCGCGGGCCGTCACGTCGTTGAACACCGAATAGCCCGCGATGCAGGCCGGCGCCTGCTCGGGCGAGACGTGCCGTGCCGGCGCACCGATGATCACCGCCAGTTCGGCCTCCCAGTCCATGGTCTGGGAAGCGGCGGGCAGCACGATGTCGTCGTACGGCCCGATCAGCGCCTCGGCGAACTTCGCGAACACCGTCGGATACTGCGGCAGCTCCCGCCCCATCTCCAGGATGTGGTTGCGGTAGTTGAGCCCGACACAGATGATCTTCCCGGGCCGGGGCACCACGGGCGCGAGGTCGGCCGTGGACAGCGGGTGCCGGGGCCCGTCGGCGGCGGCCGCCACGTCCCGCCACCCGGGATCGGTCAGCAGCGCCCCGACGTCGGGGCGGCCGATCTCGACGGCGTGGTCGCCGTCGATGCGGGCGGCGGTCGTACGGCGCGGCAGCCGCAGCGTCGCGAGCTTCACGCGAACTCCCCTCGGCGCTGACCCTCAGATGGCAATTTCACGCCGGCTCCTCCCGGTACTGGTGCAGGCCCTCGAAAACGGGCGTGTCGGCAAAGCGGAACAGATCGAAACGGGTCTCGGCGCGGAACGACCACGCGCACCACGACGGCACCACCACGAGATCGCCACGCGTCAGCCGCCGCTCGGCGCCGTCCAGCGTGACGGAGCCCTCGCCGTCGAACACCTGGTAGACCGATGACCCCACCTCCCGCCGCGCGGCGGTCGCGGTGCCCGGCCGCAGCCGGTGGAACTCGGCCCTGATCGTCGGCATCACGTCGCCGCCCGTGGTCGGGTTCGTGTAGCGGACGGCGGCGTGGCCGGGCTCGACGGTCCCCGGGTGGCCCTCGTCCTCCAGCGCGAGCTGCTCGTCCAGCGCCCGGTCGGTGTGCTCCCAGCGGTAGGCCGCGATCGGCGAGCTCGGCGTGGCGCCGAGCGCCGACACGGGCCGAAGCCCGGGATGCGCCCACAGCCGCTCCGACCGCGACACGCTCGGCGTACTGGAATCGGTCACCTGGTCGGGGCCGAACTCGAAGAACGAGGTGTCGGTGTGGTGCACGAGCGGGATGTCCAGCCCGTCGATCCAGGCCATCGGCGCGTCGGTGGTGTTGTGGTGCCCGTGGAAGTGCCAGCCGGGCGTCAGCAGGAAGTCGCCGCGCCGCATGGCCACCGGGTCGCCGTTCACCACGGTCCACACGCCCTCGCCCTCGACGACGAAGCGGAAGGCGTTCTGGGTGTGGCGGTGCTCGGGCGCGACCTCGCGCGGGCCCAGGTATTGGATGGCCGCCCAGAGAGTGGGCGTCGCGTACGGCAGCCCGCCCAGGCCCGGGTTGGCCAGCGCGATCGCCCGCCGCTCCCCGCCCCGCCCGACGGGCACCAGCTCACCGGCCCGCTCGGCCAGCGGATGGAGGGTCTTCCACTCCCACACGTGCGGCCGGGCCCTCGGCTTGGGGTGCACCGGCATCAGGTCGCCGACCTGGGTCCATAGCGGAATCAGGTTCTCGGCCGCGAAATCGGCGTACAGCCTCTCCTCCGGGTTCATGGACCCCACGCTAGAGATACATTCCGCAAGACGCACTAGCATTCTGCTGTGAAGAACAAGCCGGCGTATGCCCTGGGCTCTGTCGACAACGTGCTGCTGCTCCTGCACATGCTGCGCGACCAGGGGCGGCTCAAGGTCGCCGACGTCGCCAGGGAGCTGGGCATCGCCCGGTCGACCGCGCACCGTCTCCTGGCGATGCTCGTCTATCGCGACTTCGCCGTCCAGGACGAGCATCACACCTACCTCCCGGGCCCGTTCTTCGCCTCCATGCCGGCCAACGCGGGCGGCTCGGCCCTGCGCGAGCTGCGCGCCAGGACGCGCCCCGCGATGGAGGCGCTGTGCGCGCGGTCCGACGAGACCGTGAACCTCATGATCAGGGTCGGCACCGAGGTGCGCTTCCTGGACAGCGTGGAGTCCTCGCAGATCCTGCACGTGGGCGACCGGCGGGGCACGATCCTGCCGGCGCGATACTCGTCCGGCGGCAAGGTCCTGCTCGCCGCCCTCCCCTGTGACCGGCTCCGGGAGCTCTACCCCGACCTCACCGACCCGCAGCGCGCCGCACTCGCCCGTGAGCTCGACGAGATCCGGGTACGCGGCTACGCGCTGAACGTCGACGGCACCGAGCAGGGCGTCTCGGCCATCGGCGCCGCCCTGCGCGACGGCCGGGGCTCGGTCGTGGCCGCGCTGTCGATCTCGGTGCCGTCGGCCAGGTTCGGGGCGGGCCGGGTGGAGACGTTCGCGGCGGAGCTGAGACGCGCGGTCACCGAGGCCGAGCAGGCCCTGGCCGGCTTCCCGGGCTGAGGGATCAGGCCTGTCCCTTCGGGATCGACGCATGTCTTGTCGTATAACCCCACAGGGGTTATATTAGGGGCATGCCTAAGATCAATGTCTATCTGCCGGACGAGCTCGCGGAGGCCGTCAAGGAGGCGGGCGTGCCGGTGTCGGCCGTCTGCCAGCGGGCGCTGGAGCAGGCGGTGCGCCGGGTGACCGCCATCAGGGAGACCGTTCTGACCGATCTCGACCTGGACGTGCCGACCGGGGCGCTGACCCATCTGACGGCCAGGACGCGTACCGTGCTCAAGCTCGCCGCCGACCAGGCCCGCGCGGAGGGGGCCACCAGCGTCGGGACCGAGCACCTTCTCGGCGGCATGCTGACCGAGGGCACCAACCTGGCGCTGCACGTCCTGCGCGCCATGGAAATCAGTCTTGACCAGGTAAAACGGGACCTCGACCGGCGCCACCCCGCCGCAGGACAACCCGGCCAGGAAGACGTCGCCTCGGAGGGCGTCACATCAGAGAGCGCCGCGCCGGAGGCGGGCTGGGCGCGCAACTTCGGCGGCCCCGCCGCCAACGCGCTGGAGTTCGCCGTCACCGAGGCGACCTCGCTCGGCCACAACTACGTCGGCTGCGAGCACCTCCTGCTCGGCCTGGTCGCCGAGCCCGACGGGACCGCCGGCCAGGTCCTGCGCGCGCTCGGCGCCGAGCCCCGCCTCACCCGGCGCGCCGTGGCCGCCGCCCTGGCCGGCTACGTCCACCTGCGCGCCCAGACCCAGCCGGGCGACCCCGCCGCCCAAGCCTCAGCTCAAGGTCAGGCCGCGATGCTCGCCACCGCGATCAAGAACGAGCTCCAGCCGCTCGTCCAGCGCCTGGAGCGCCTGGAAGGACACCTGGGACTGGAAGCCTGAGGACCCTCCGTTGAACCCCGTCGCCCGGCGACGCGCACTCACCGCGCTCCGCGTCACGATCGTGGCCGCGATCGCCGTCGGCCTGGTGATCGGAGCGCTGTGGTGAGCCGCGCCCGCCGCCACAACCCGCCGCGGCGCGCCGCCCCGGACATCACCCGGGGGTGCGCCGTGCGGGAGCTCGCCGGAGGACATCGGCACCCTTGCTTAGGGCCGGGTTTCCACCCGGGAAAACGCTAAAGCCAGTTCCGCCGTTTGAAGACCATGTAGAGGATCAGGCAGACGGCGGCCATCAGCACCACGGCGAACGGATAGCCGAACGCCCAGTGCGTCTCCGGCATGAAATCGAAGTTCATCCCGTAAATGGTGCCGACCAGGGTCGGCGCGAACAGGATGGCCGCCCACGCCGAGATCTTCTTGACCTCCTCGCCCTGCTGGATGCTCGTCTGCGTCAGTTTCGCCATCTCCGCGTTCTGCGCCTGCGTCACCAGCGTCGAGTTGACGACCAGGATGTTCTGCAGCATCTGGCGGAACGACGAGATCCGCTCGGTCACCGTGATCGCGTGGTCGGCCACGTCGCGCAGGTAGCTCTGCAACTCGTCCGTCACCCCGTATTTGGCCGCCCCTGCGATGAACCCGTGGATCATCCCGACCAGCGGCGCCGTGGCCCGCTGGAACTCGATGACCTCGCCGGACAGGTCGTACACACGGCGCGACACCGAGGGGTCGCCGCTGAACACCTCGACCTCGATCTCCTCGATGTCCTTCTGCAACCCGGCCACCACTGGCGCGTAGCCGTCCACCACGGCGTCGAGGATCGCGTAGAGCACGGCCTGCGGGCCCTGCCGCAGCAGATCGGGGTCGGACTCCATCCGCTTGCGCACGGCCTGCAGGTCGGGCGCCTCCGCGTGCCGTACGGTGATCACGAAGTTGGGGCCGACGAAGACGTGCACCTCACCGAACGCGACCTCCTCCACGTCGTCGAGGTAGCGGGCGGCCCGCAGCACCACGAACAACGTGTCGCCGTACCGGTCGGCCTTCGGCCGCTGGGAGCCGACGATGGCGTCCTCCAGCGCCAGCTCGTGCAGCTCGAACTCCTCGCCGAGCTTGACCAGCTCCCACTCCTTGGGCCGGTACAGGCCGATCCAGGCCATGCACTCCGGCATCTCCTTGAGGCGTTCGAAGGCGTCGGCCAGCGAGCCGGGGTTGTCGACGCGCTCGCCGTCCTTGTAGATCGCGTTGTCGATGACCGTCGGCCGGTAGGGACGCTCCTCGGCGGCGCGCGGGTCCATCGAGTGCTCGGGCGCTTCCTCGCGTACCTCTCCGCTGCGCCTGAACCCCTTCACCCTGGCCATGCCACCTCCAGAAGTCCTATGTCGAGAGCTCGTCGAGCTGCTGCGCCGCCCGATCCCTGATGGTCTTGCGCCACATCGGCGTCCAGCCGAACAACAGCCCGTGCGGCCGGCCGAGCGCCATCTTCGACCAGCGCCTGAAGTCGAACTCGTCGTGGTGGCGGACGATCAGTTCGTCCTCGAACCTGAACAGCGCGTCGATCTCGTTGACGACCCGCCGGCCCGTGCTGGAGAACGTGTACCGGGCGGTCCAGTGCGCCGTCCCGGAGTGGTCATCGGCCGTCACGTCCCGGTAGTCCGAGGTCACCCCGTCGCGCACGCCCAACTGGAGCCGCCACATCCGCATCACCCGGTCGCGACCCTCGACCTCCTGGAAGACGGGGTCGCCGAAGCTCACCTCGGGGTGGTAGCAGCTCTCCATGGTCGCGAGATCCGCCCGCCCGAGAGCGTCGTAGAAAGCGCTGATGAGCGCCACGTGCCGATCGTTCACCCTTCTATCAGATCATGGCCGCGCCATTGCGCCAGCACACAGAACGCAGCCACTCGTCTCCGAGGTCCAGCCGGGCGAGCGCGTCCAGCTGGTGCGCGTAGGCATGCGGAATGGTCGGGAAGTCACTTCCGAGCACCACCTTCCCCGCGAGCCCGAGATCACGCAGCGCGGGCCGCAACCGCGCCGGGAACGGCATGCCGGCCTCGGCGAAGTCGGTGAACGTCATCGTGGTGTCCAGCGCGACCCGCTCGTAGCGGGCGGCCAGCTCGAAGAACGGGTCGTACTCCGGCATCCCCAGATGCGCGATCACCGCCCGCAGTCTCGGATGCCCGCGCAGCACCTGGCCGATCGGCTCGGCGCCGACGTACCCGCCGGGCACGGGCACCGCGCTGGCGTGCACCACCACCGGCACCCCCGACTCCGCCAGCAGCCCCCAGACCTCATCCAGCTCCGGGGCCCGGGGATCGAACCCGCCGACCTGAAGGTGCATCTTGAAGATCTTCGCCCCCTCCTCCAGCGCCCGCCGCACGTAGCCCACGACGCCAGGCTCCGGGTAGAAGGTCGCCGACGGAAGGCATTCAGGTGTACGGCGGGCGAACTCCATCGTCCAAGCGTTGAGATCGGCCGCCATATCCGGCTTGTGCGCATAGGCGAGAGCGGGAAACCTGCGTACGCCCATCGCCCGCAGCCGGGCGAGCCGCTCCTCCACGGGCCATTCGTACTGGATCTTCCAGCCGTCGCCCATCAGCGGCCCGCCGTGGGCGAAGTGGTGCCACACCCGCCGCTCCATCCGCTCCGGCAGGAAGTGCACGTGCAGATCGATCAACCCCGGCAGCCCCAGGCCCCGCCACCAGTCCGGCACCCCAGCATCAGAATGTTGTTCTGTGGCCACGGTGACGACTTTACCGGGCTAGGGTTTCTCCTCGATGGACAAGTTCTGGGCGCACCTGATCAAGGTTCAGCCTGACCCCGACCCCTGGGTCATGGCGGTCTCGGCTCTGGCCGCGATCGTGATCATCGGTTTCCGCATGCCCTGGCAGCTGTCCCGGGGTCTGATCACGATCGCCCACGAGGGTGGCCACGCGCTGATGGCGCTGGTCACCCGGCGCAAGCTCGAAGGCATCCGCCTGCACTCCGACACCTCCGGCGTGACCCTGACCAGGGGCAGGCCCACCGGGCCCGGCATGGTCCTGACCGCGATGGCAGGCTACCTCGCGCCGCCGCTGCTCGGGCTGGCCGCCGCGTGGCTCACCGAGCAAGGGCGCATCACGCTGCTGATCTGGACCGTGCTGCTGTTCCTGGTCTGCATGCTGCTGCTGATCCGCAACCTCTACGGCGCCCTGATCCTCCTGGCCACCGGCGGCGCCGTGTTCGCCCTCATCATGTACGCCCCCGCCGAGGTCCAGCAGGTCGTCGCCCTCGTCGCGGTGTGGTTCCTGCTGCTCGGCGGGATCCGGCCGATCATCGAGCTGCAGCAGAAGCGGCGCCGGCGGCAGGCCAGGGACTCCGACGCCGACCAGTTAGCCAGGCTCACCTTCCTGCCAGGCGGCTTCTATGTGTTCTTCTTCTTCCTGGTGTCGGTCATGGCCGCGGCCTACGGTGCGTACCTCATGAACCCGCTCTAAGCCCCAAATTTCGCATTAAACTCGCCTGCAACAGAGGGGAGTACCGCCGTGCCGCCAGTTGAGGACGCGCCGGGCTACCGGATACTCGACCAGGCGGGCCAGGGCGGCTTCGCCGTCGTGTATCGCGCATACCAGGAGCGCCTCGACCGGGTCGTGGCGCTGAAGGTGCTGTCCGTCGACCGGGTCGACCAGCGCACCATGCGCAGGTTCCAGCGCGAGCTGCAGCTCACCGGCCGCCTCACCGGCCACCCGAACGTCGTCACCGTCTTCGACACCGGCGTGACGCGCTCCGGTAAGCCGTACATCGCGATGGACTTCTTCGAGAACGGCTCACTCCGCGACAAGATCCGCAAAGAGGGCCCGCTGCCGGTGCCCGACGTGCTGCGGGCCGGGGTGAAGCTGGCGGGCGCGCTGGCCGCCGTACACGAGGCCGGGGTCCTGCACGGCGACATCAAGCCGCAGAACATCCTCATCTCCCGGTACGGCGAGCTCGCGATCGCCGACTTCGGCGTGGCCAGAGTCGTGGACTCCTCGGAGATCTCGGCCACCTCGCAGGCCTTCACCCCGCTGCACGCCGCGCCCGAAGTGCTCACCGGCGCCCCGCACACCGCCTCGACCGACATCTACTCGCTCGGCTCGACCCTCTACCACCTGCTGGCCGGCCGGCCCGCCTTCCACAACCCGTCGGATCCGTCGATCGCGCCGCTGATGTACCGGGTGCTCAGCCTCGAGCCGCCGCCCATCAACCGCTCCGACGTGCCGCCGCTGGTCTTCGAGACGATCCTGCGGGCCATGGCCAAACAGCCCGAGCCGCGGTACGGGTCCGCGCGGGAGCTCGCGCGGCACTTGCAGGGAGTGCAGGCCGAGCTGAGCCTGTCGGTGACGGACCTGGTGGGCCAGGACCCGGGCCCGGGACCGGCCATGTCCACGGTCCCCCGGCCACGCCCGGACCTGG
>NZ_VCJS01000233.1 GCF_005893125.1 Nonomuraea basaltis
GATCAACCAGCCCGACGGCGTCCGCGACTGCGCCTTCCTCGATCCCTCCGGCAACATGCTGCGATTCACTCAGCCGCGGCAGGCAGGTCTCGCACTCGGAAACACGCCATAAGTCCAGATCTTGAACCCCACTCAACCTGCGGGAAGGCGCTTACCGTACGAAACGGCTCCAGTGCAGGTCCCCCCCGGCCTCGTCATAGGCGGCGCGTTCACGACGCGACAGCGCCAGCAGTTGGTCAGCGGAAAGCAGCACTGGTGGGGTCGGCTGGTAGTCGACGAAGAGCCGCCAGCCTTCCTTGGTGGTCAGCGGCGCATCAGGAGGAACCTCATCGTCGCCTCCGCCGGTCGCGTCGGAAAGGGCCGGCCAGGGGTCGAAACCGCGCGTCATATCCACCTTTCCGCTTCCGCTTCCGCGTCGAAGATCCCCAGCGGGACCACCGTGCCGGTCAGCGCCTCGCCGGACTCCTCCACCGCCTCGGGCAGCTCGGGCGATTGCGTGCCGGCAGGCTCCAACGCCGGAGGGCGGTGAGCTGCCGCGCCAACGATCGTGCGTGCCACGACGCGCGCCCCGGCACCGTCCAAAAGCCCATCCCCGTCGTCGGCCGGACCGGCCTGAGCCCGAGTCAGCAATGCGTCCAGCACCCGCGCCACCACGGTCTCGTTGGTGTCGTCCAGCCCGGCCTCGGCGGCCAGGTGGCGGGCGTAGCGCCAGGTGAAATCCGCAAACGGCGCCGCGACCATCGGCAGGTGCGTCCACGGGGCGCTCACCCAGCCGTCCGGCGTGCGTACGAACACCTGCGACAGGTCGTAGGGGTCGTAATGGATCTCCCACAAGCCGTTCTTGGCGGCCACCCCCGAGTGCTGCAACCGCCACGGGCCCAGCTCCGGGCAGTCATAGGTGCGGTAGTCAATCTGGATCCCGGTTCTCACGCTCCAGTTCGAGTTCCCGCTCGCTCTTTTCCCCGCTCTTCCCCGGAGCGGCCGGCGCCACGCCTCCGTGCTCCCGCCGCCAAGCCTTCACCCAGTTATGCAGGGTGGTGTCGTGGATGTCCAACTCCCGGGCGACATGCGACACCGGACGATCCCCATCCAGCACCATGCGGACGGCCTCATCCTTGAACGCCTGCGAGTACGGGCCCTTACGTCGTGCCAACTACTGCTTCCTTCCGGTCACCCCAACCCTAGTTGGGGAGCTGTCCGGAAGATCTAGGGCACCTCAACTTGACAATCAACCCGCTGGATCGAGTCAAGTGGAGACCTCCCAAGTTGAACGCGGCGGTCGACCGGCGCGTGGTGGTCAACCCCCGCCAGGCGCGAGAGTTGCTGATCGCGGTGACCTACGTGGGGCGGACGCGTGGGCCGATGCTGGCGGCGATGTTCGCGTGCATGTACTTCGCCGGTCTGCGCCCGGGCGAAGCGCTCGGGCTGCGCGAGCAGGACTGTGTCTTGCCGGCCGAGGGGTGGGGGCTGATCACCCTGGTCGAAAGTCGGCCTCAGACGAAGAGGCGGTACACCGACACCGGACGCTCCTACGATGTCCGGGGTCTCAAACACCGAGATGATGACGAGACTCGCCCGGTGCCGATCCCGCCGGAGCTGGTCGCGATCCTGTGCGATCACATCAAGTCATTCGACACAGCTCCCGACGGTCGGCTCTTCTACACCCGCGGCGGTGGCACGGTAGCTGTCTCGGCCTACTGCGAAGTGTGGCGGCAGGCCCGTGCCCTCGCCCTCACGCCCGAGCAGGTCGCTTCCCCGCTGGCCGGTTTCCCCTATGACCTGAGACACGCAGCGCTGTCGCTGTGGCTCAACGCCGGCGTGCATACTCCCGAAGTCGCCGAGCGGGCCGGGCACACCGTGGCGATGTTGCTCAAGACCTACGCCAAGTGCATCGACGGCCAGCGCGAGGTTGCCAACCAACGTATCGAGGAGGCACTGTCATCGTGATCCACAACGTACCCTTGCGGAACATACACGGAATGATCATCGCGGCCATCCCTTCCGGTGCATGCTTCCGCCCAGGTGGCAGGGCACATCACGGCCCAAAGGCGCAGATCACCATATAACCTCTGCTGCATGACCGGATCCCTGCTCGAGGTGATCGCGCTCAACGTGCGCGACGCCGTGGCCGCCGAACAGGGCGGAGCCGACCGGCTGGAGGTCGTCGCCGACATGGCGGCCGACGGGCTGACCCCCTCCCCGGAGACGGTTGCCGCGATCGCCGCGGAATGCCCGCTCCCCCAGATGGTGATGCTCCGCTGCGACGCCAACTTCTCCGCCGATCCGGACGTGCTGCAGCGGCTGGGCCGCGACGCCAAGGCACTGGCGCAGGCCGGGGCGGCCGGGTTCGTGTTCGGGTTCCTGGACAGGGCGGGCGCGGTCGATCTCGCGGCCACCGAGGCGCTCATCCACGCCGTGTCCCCGCTGCCGTGGACCTTCCACCGGGCCGTCGACCACGCGGCCGACATCCAGGCGTCCTGGCGGGCCGTGCGCCTGCTGCCCAATCTCGCCACTGTGCTGACCTCGGGATCGCCTGCCGGGGTGGGGACGGGCCTGCCGGTGTTACGGGCGAGGGCCGAGGCGGGCGACGGCTCGATCGTCCTGGCCGGCGGGGGCCTGAAGCCGGCGCACGTACCGCCGCTGCTCGACTACGGCATCCGCGCTTTTCACGTCGGGTCCGCGGTCCGGGCGAGCTGGTCGGACCCGGTGGAGTGGCGCATGGTACGCCAGTGGCGCGCCCTGGTCGAACGCGACTGACCCACCGCCCGGGGCCTGGCCGGATGGAGGCCCAGCCTCGCATCCATCGCCGGTACGACCTCAAGGGAGGCTTGCCGGTCAGGGCAGGGCGGCGTCGGCGCGGCGGAGGGCGGCGGCGATGGTACGGATCGTGGCGGGCTCGTCCATGACGCCGCCCCCGGCCTCCCGCTGCTCCTCCCACGCGCTGACCCGCTCCCGGTAGGCGTCGTAGTCGGCCAGGTGGAAGGCGTAGACGGTGGCGAACCGGCTCACCAGGTGCGACGGATGCATGTCCCACCCCTGGTAGAAGCCGTGCCGCAGCGAGTGCCCGACCAGGTCGGCGTGCCGCCGCCACAGCATGTGTACGTCGTCCGCCCGCTCGGAGGCGGGCGAGGCGGCAAGTGACCCGTCCGAGAGCTCGACCCCCGTACCGGCGAACGCGGTCTGCATGACATGCCGGGCGTGGTCGCAGGCCGGATGATCGAGCCGCTGCTCGTGCGGCGGCAGCCCGAGCGCGGCCGTGTAGTCGAACACGCCGAAATGCGCCGCCGCCAGCCGCCCGCCCAGCGACTCGGCCAGCTCGGCACGCAGGAAGGGCAGCGTCTGCGGCGCCTCCACCTGCATCTCGAACCGCAGCCGCCCACCGAGCCTCGACCCCGGCCTCCCGCCGGGCGCCGCTCCCGGCCGGGCGGCCGGCCCCGCCTCCAGCCGTTCCAGCACGTCCGCGAACTGCCCCAGGTACTCCTCCATCAGCACCTTCGGAAACGTGACCGTGAACCCGGCCGGCAGCTCCCCGACCCGATCGACCACCCCCGTGACGAACCCGTCGAGCGTCCGCACGGCCCGCCCGGGATCCCCGTCCGCGAACGACTTCACCCGCGGCCCCCACCGCCGCGGCAGTTCCCCGGCGGCGTGCAGCGCGGCCACCGCCTCGGCGGCCTGCTCGACGTGCCCGTCCTCGACCGGGTCCGGCCGCATGCCGTACCCGTCCTCGAAGTCCACGCGCAGGTCCTCGATCGGCTCGTGCGCGAGCTTGATCAGCACCTTCTCGTGGACGGCCGCGGCCAGCAGGCCCGGCGTCCCGAAGACCTCGGCCAGCTCATCGGGACCGGCCAGATGCGCCTTGACCAGGGACAACGCCTGATCACGCCACTCGCCGACCGTACGGGCGGAGAACCGGTCGGCCGGCACGTAGACGGTGTGGACCGGCTGCCACCCGGCGGCCGTCGCGGGGTAACGGGCCTGCTGGGCGCGGTACGCCGCGGCGAACCCGGGCGGCACGAGCCCCTCTCCCAAGGTGACCCGCAGGTCAGGAACGGCAGGCACGGAGCATGGCCTCCAGTCCGGCGAGCTTGACGCGTTCGCCGCGGCCGAGCGTCCTGGCCAGCTCGGCCTCCGCCGCCTCGATCGCCAGCCACTCCTCGTACGTCACCGGCCGCACGTCCCGCTCGGCCAGCAGCGCCTCGATCGGCCCGGCATCGACGCGTTCGCGCCCCTCCAGATCGGCGAGGAGCGTGCGGACCGTTTCCGCCGCGTCGGACTTGTTGGTGCCGATGACCCCGGTGGGTCCGCGTTTGAGCCAGCCCGCCACGTATTCGCGGTCGCGTACCCGCCCGGCCTCGTTCGGCACCGTCATGGTCCGATCCGAGAACGGCACCCCGGGCAGCGGCACGCTCTGGTAGCCGACCGAGCGCAGCACCATGCCGACGGGCAGCGTCTCGAACTCGCCCGTGCCCACCACCCGGCCCTCCTCCGACAGGCGGGTGCGTTCGAGCTTGAGCCCCTCGACCCGCTCGGTGCCGAGGATCTCCACGGGCCGCAGCCAGAAGCGCACGTCGAGGCGGCGCGGGCGGCCGACGGGCTCACGGGCGGACCACGACTGCAGGACCTTGATGTTGCCCTGGACCTGGCGCGGGAAGTCGCCGCCGAGGACGACGGCCTCCTCGGGGCGTACGCAGACGTCGGCGTTGGCCAGCTCGCCCAGCTCGCGCAGCTCCTTCAGGGTGAACTTGGCGTGCTCGGGGCCGCGGCGGCCGACCATGTGGATGGCCTTCACCTGGCTTTCGGAGAGGCGTTCGAGCACGTCGTGCGGCACGTCCGTGCTGCGCAGCTCGTCGGAGGTCTTGGCCAGGACGCGGACGACGTCCACGGCCACGTTGCCGACACCGATCACCGCGACCTCGGAGCTGTCGAGCGTGAACCGGTCGGGATCGACGTCGGGGTGCCCGCAGTACCAGTTGACGAAGTCGGTCGCGGCCACGCTGCCGGGCAGGTCCTCGCCGGGGATGCCGAGCTTCCTGTCGATCATCGCCCCCGTGCAGTAGACCACCGCGTCGTAGCGGCCCAGCAGGTCCTCGACGGACAGGTGGTCGCCGAGCGTGACGCCGCCGAGGAAGCGCACCTCGGGCAGCTCCAGCACCCTCCGCAGGTAGTTCGCGATCGACTTGATCGAGGTGTGGTCGGGCGCGACGCCGTACCTGACCAGCCCGTACGGGGTCGGCAGGCGTTCGAGCACATCGACCTGCACGGGCTCAGCCGACTGCTTGACCAGGGCCTCGGCCGTGTAGATCCCGGCGGGGCCCGACCCGATGACCGCCACACGCAACGCCACGCTGCCTCCTAAGACCCGGCTGCCCGGGGCACGCGTCCTACCAGATACAACCGGCCGATGTGGTCGAAGTATCCCCGGTCGCCGGTGCGGACGAACCCGTCCCTGGAGAAAACCGTCTGATCGGTGCTGTTGCCAACGTAGCCCTTCATCACCGCCTCTGAGCGGAGAAGCATCTCACCGTGGTTCTCGGGAGGCAGCGCGCGGCCCTCTTCGTCCCGTATCGAATCACGTCGTACGTTCGCGGAGAGCGAGCTTGTCGATCTTGCCGTTGACATTGGTCGGGAGGGAGCCGACGACCACGATCCGCTTGGGGACCTTGTAGTTGGACATGTTGGCCTTCGCCCAGTCGGTCAGCGCCTCGGCGGTGACCGTCGCGCCCGGCCGGGGGACCACGTACGCCACGCCCGCCTCGCCGGTGGCCGGGTCGGGCACGCCTATGACCGCGGCCTGCGCCAGCGACCCCTCGCGCAGGAGGAGCGACTCGACCTCGGCGGGGGAGACGTTGAAGCCGTTGACGATGTAGAGCTCCTTCTTGCGGTCCACGATGGCGAGGTTCCCGCGCTCGTCCAGCACGCCGATGTCGCCCGTATGCAGCCAGCCGTCCGCGGCGATCGCCTCGGCCGTCCTGGCGGGATCGTCCCAGTAGCCGCGCATCACGCCGTAGCCGCGCTGCAGGATCTCGCCGCGCTCGCCGGTGGCGACCTCCTTGCCGTCGTCATCGGCGATCTTGACCTCGATGCCCGGTACGGGCCTTCCGGTCGTGCCGGCGATCACCTCGATGGGGTCGCCGGCCCTGGTCATGGAGACGACCGTGCCCTCCATCAGCCCGTACGCGTTGATCATCCGTTCCAGGCCGACCCACTCGACCAGCCGGGTGATCAGCGTCGCCGGCACGGCGGCGGCGCCGCAGATGGCCACGCGCAGCGACGACACGTCCCGGTAGCCGCGCTCCAGCTCGTCCAGGATCCGGTGGAAGAGCGTGGGCGGTCCGGCCAGGATGGTGACGCGAGCCGACGAGATCAGCGACATGAGGGCGTCCGGGGTGAAGATCGGGATCGGCAGCATCGTGGCCCGGCGCAGCACGCAGGCGACGAGCCCGGCGTTCAGCCCGAACCCGTGGCTGAACGGGGCGATGACCGGGTAGCGGTCGTGCTCGTCCAGGGTGACGATCTCGGACCAGTCCCAGTAGCCGCGCAGCACCTGGGCGTGGTCCAGCATCACGCCCTTGGGGGCGCCGGTGGTGCCCGACGTGGACATGATCTCGCACAGGTCGTCGGGGCGGATGGCGAGCGCCCGGTCCTCGGCCTCCCGGGCGGAGACCCGCGTGCTCATCGCGCGCAGCTCCGACGCCGGGGGGACGATGGTGTGGCGGAGGCCGGGCAGTGGCGGGAGCAGGCCGGCCAGCGGGACGGCCGTCGGTCCTGCGCCGGTGATCAGCACCTTCGCGCCGGTCTTCTCGATCAGCTGGGCGGCCTCGATGCCCTTGTACCGGGACGAGAGCGGCACGATCACCGCGCCCGCGTCCCAGATCCCGAACGCGTGCGCCACCCAGTACGCCGAGTTCAGCCCCCACATCGCCACCCGGTCGCCGGGCGCGACGCCCAGAGCGATGAGGCCGCGGGCGATCTCGGCGGCCGCGGCCCGCAGCTCGGACATCGTCACCCGCGTGCCGCCCTCGTCGATCACCGTGGTGCCGGGGTGGTGTTCGGCCTGGTCGCGCAGCATGCGGGGGAGCGTCCCCCAGTCCGGCATCGGTGCCATCGTCGCCCCTAGGTGATGAGAGCCCGGTCCCTGCCCAGGTGGTGGCCGCGCAGGTCGTTCACCGTGCCCGGGCGGGGCGTGTCGGAGACGTCCTGGGCGATCTCCACGTTGATCGACATGGGGGTCAGCGCCTGGACGGCCTGCTGGATCCTGGAGCGCCACATGGGGTTGCCGACCAGGCTCTCCCGGCTGAACGTCACCGTGAGCACGGCCGCGTCCAGCGTGCCCTGCCTGCTGATCGCGAGCTCCCAGCCGGCCACGCCGTCGATCTTCGACAGCGCCTTGTCGATCCGCGGCAGCGCCAGCCAGACGCCTCTGACCAGCACGTGCTCGCCCACGGTGTGGACGGGCGCGGGTATGCCGGCGCCGCCCGGCCTGGCCACCTGCCCGGTCCTGAGCACGGCGTCGCCGAGCGTCGAGTGCCCGTACGGGGTGACGACCAGCTCGGCCATCCCCGACCCGGGGCCGAGCTCGTCCTTGGCGAGTGCCGCCAGGCCCAGCATGCCGTCCGCGAGCGGCGTGAGCGGGTCCTCCTCGGCCGCCCGCCACGCCAGTGCCCCGCCGCCGAACGGGCTGGCGTACACCTCCGTGACCCGCGCCGCGAACTCGCCCGCCAAGTGGCCGATCGTCCGTTTCGAGGCGATCTCGCCGGTCAGCACGATGTTCCTGAGCCCGAGGTCCAGCGGGTCCAGGAGGAACTCCAGGTGCAGGCGGGCCAGGAAGTCCATCGCGCCCGTCGGGGTGGCGACCAGTGTGGTGGCCTTGAGCTCGGACAGCGCGTGGTGCAGGCGCATCCGGCCGCGCGGCCCGAGGTTCGCGGCGGCCTGCGCCACGTCGGCCGCGGCGGCGGTCCAGAGCGCGCCCGCGGGCTCGGCGAGTGCCACCACGACGCGGTCCCGCTCGCCGACCCCGGCCGCCCGCAGCGCCGTACCGGTCAGCTCGGCGGCGGCCGTACGGTCGTCCGGGCCCAGCGGGTAGACGCTCGACACGTCGGGGGAGACCAGCAGGAGCCCTTCCGCGGAACGGGCGGCGGCCCCAAGATCGTCGCGGGTCAGCCAGCGCGCCATCAGGCCACCGCCCCGGATGTGGCCCTCTCGGCGGTGAACATGGCCATCAGCGCACCACCTCGGTCATGAACAGCGTCATCGACTTGCACACCCGCTCGTGCGCCAGCCCGCCGACCTGGGCCTGGATGATGAGATCCGTGGCGCCGGCCTCGGCGATCCTGGCCAGGGCCTTGCGCGAGCCCTCCACGTCGTCCACCACCACCATGAGGTGCTCCCGCAGCGTGGCCATGGACTCGTCGGGCGGCAGCCCGGCCGCGAGTTGCCCCAGCACGCGGTGGGTGGCGTGGCGGGCGTCGTAGTAGTCGGGCGGGGTGACGAGGTTGACCTGGCGCCGGATGTACCACAGGACGGGGTCGGCGGCCGTGGCGTTGGCCTCCTCGCGCGTTGGCGCGACGAACCAGGGGATCATGAGGGCGACGCGGCGGCTCGCCGGGTCGAAGCCGTGCTCCGCCAGACATTCCCGATATTTCGCGATGTCGGCGGCAACGTCGTCGATGCCCTTGAGCATCGTCATGCCGAGCAGGTTGTACCCGTGCCTGGCCGCCGCCAGATATCCCTCCAGCGACGTGGAGGCCACCCATACCGGCGGATGCGGCTCCTGCGCCGGCCGCGGGTACACGGCCACGTCGGGGATCTCGAAGAACTCGTTCGACCGGCTGATCGGCTCGCCGTCGGCGCGCCAGATGGCCAGCGTCGCCTCCAGTGAGTCCTCCCAGATCTGCCGCGACTTCTCGAACGGCCGCTGGAAGGCCTGATACTCCAGCGGTGAGGCCCCGCGCCCGGTCCCGAACTCCACCCGCCCGCGGCTCAGCACGTCGAGCGTGGCGACGCGCTCCGCGGTGCGGATCGGGGACTGGAACGGCAGGAGCACCACGCCCAGCCCGAGGTGGATGCGCTCGGTGCGCTGGGAGATGGCCGCCAGGACCAGGTCGGGGGCGGAGGAGTGGGAGAAGCCTCTGGTGAAGTGGTGCTCCACGAACCAGGCCGTGTCGAAGCCCAGCCGATCGCCCAGCACGACCTGGTCGATCACGTTCTGGAACGCCTGCTGCTCGACTTCGCGGGTGCGACCGCGGACCTCCAGCTCATACCCCAGGCTGATCCGTAGGGACGTCATCGCGCCTCCGGCAAAGTAGTGAACCAAGCGCTCGCTTGGTAGAGAGTATCAGCAGCAAAGACTTGCGGGAAGGGCGCGGGCGCGATCAGAGTGAGTGCCTGTGAAGCGAAAGCACGCGTTGCGGCGGCCGAAGGATGGCGCGGTCCCCGATGACGGCGATGACGATCTCTCGCTCACGAGTGCTCGCGGGTATGAGGCGTTCGGCCGGGTGATGGCCGCGCTCGCGACCGAGGCCGACTTCATCGAGTCGTGCCGCGACCTGACCTGGTGGCGCGGGGCGGACCACGGCTGGCACATCGAGTGGCGCGACGGGCCGTACGCCTCCGAGGTGGCCGCCCTGCTGGCCGATCAGGTGTGCGACCCCGGCCTCGAGGGCTCGCTCGTCGCCGAGGCGGGTCCCGGCGGCGACGGCTCGGCGGTGCTCGACGTGATGGGCGTGCGGTTCGAGCTGCGTGCGATCGACCCGATGGGGCGGGTCACCGTACGCGCGAGCCCGCGGTTCTGGCGCCTGGCCGAGGCCCTCGACACCACCCGCCGCACCAACGCCCGCCACCCCTGGGAAGAACTGCTCGGCGGCTAGGTGCGGACCTCCCGCTACCTGCGGTGGGTCGCTGGACGGGCCCCACCGTTGCCGAAAATTCGTTCCGCGAGCCGGGCGCGGTGGGTCTGGGGCGGGCAGAAGAGCTGCGCGTCGGACGTGGCCCGCTTGAGATAGCGGTGCGCCGGATGCTCCCAGGTGACCCCGATCCCGCCGTGGACCTGGATGTTCTCGCCCGCCGCCGCCAGATACGCCTCCGTGCAGTACGACCCCGCGATCGCCGCGAACACCCCGTCCCGGGCCGCCGCCCCGGCCGCCGACCTGGCCGACTCCACCAGGAGCAGCACGTCGGCCAGCTTGTGCTTGATCGCCTGGAACGACCCGATCGGCCGCCCGAACTGCCGCCGGCCCTTGGCATGCTCGACCGCCATCTCCAGGCAGCGCTGGGCCCCGCCCACCTGCTCGGCGGCCAGCGCCGCGATGCCGAGGTCACGCACGCGGGCCTGCGATGAGCCGTCGCCGAGCCGCCGTACCGGGACGCTCTCGAAGATCAGCCGGGCCAGCGGCCGGCTCTCGTCCATCGTCGGGTGCGGCTCCCGCCGCGTGGGCACGGCCTCGACCAGCAGCTCATCGACGTAGACGAGCACCAGCTCGCCCTCCAGCGCGTACGGAACGACACCCGTGAGCAGCTCGCCCTCCAGCCGCAGGTCACCGTCCTCCGGCAGCACCACGGTCGCGGTCGCCGCCCCCTCGGCGAGCGCCGGCAGGAGGTGAGCGGCCCCGCACGCGATCGCCGCCTCGACGGCCATCACGGCCGACTGAAGGAAGGGATGCGGAGACAGCACCCGGCCCAGCTCCTCCGCCACGGCGGCCATCTCGGCCGGTCCGCAGCCCGCTCCGCCGTACTCCTCGGGGACGAGCAGTCCCGCGACCCCCACGTCGCGTGCGAACTCCTGCCACGACGCAGCTGGACGGCCGGCGAGATAGTCGCGGACAACGGCGCGGAGCTCATCGGGTAGCGACACGGGCACATGCTAACCAAGCGATTGCTTGCCTTGATAGAGTTATGCCCGAAATTTGCCTTTTTGTGAGGTTTGCATAATCTGGTCGTGGCCATCCCTAGAGATAACCGGGCAAGGGTTGACCAGGAAAATGGAGATGAACAACACCGCCATCGACTATGCCGACTTCGCCGAGTACGACCGGCGGCAGCGCGGCATCGAACGCCATCTGGTCGCGGCCTTCCTGGGGGGACTGGCCGTGGGCCTCGTCGGCATGCTCATCTCCGGCCGCGGTCCGGGCTGGGTCGGCCACCTCTACGAGCCGTACGTCTATCTCGCCCTGACGCTGGCCGTCGGGGTCAGCGCGTCGGGGTTCGGATGGGCGCTGCTGACGACGTTCCTGGCGGCGGTGTCCATGCTGGTCGCGGCCTTGGGCGGGAGTGCGGTGCGCGGCGACCTCGCCTTCGACGTCATCGGCGGCAGCGCCGCCGGGCTCAACTGGACCCTCGCCCTGCTCGTCGGCCTCGGCCTGCTGGCGTACGTCACCCGCAGGAACGACGGCTGGGGCGACCTGGCTGCCGGCGCGGTCGGCGCCGCGCTGATCGCGGACGTCGTGGAGCGGGCGACGCCCGGGTTCATCGGCAGCGAGCGGTCGTTCTGGCCGGTGCCCGCCATGGTGGTCGGGCTGCTGTCCGTCGCGCTGGTGCTCCTGCTGCGCAGGAACGCGCGTGCGCGGGTCCGCGCGCTGGCACTGTCGGCGGTCTTCTCGGGCCTGTTCACGGTCGGCCTGGGAGCCTTCGTGGCGGGCTGGATCCCCCTGGCGGTCTGACCGCAGGGGAGCCGGGCTCCGCTCGGCGGTGTGACCGCAGCGACACAAGCCGGCTTGGCCGCAGCGACACAAGCCGGCTTGGCCGCAGCGACACAAGCCGGCTTGGCCGCAGCGACACAAGCCGGCTTGGCCGCAGCGAAACGAGCCGGCGAAACGGGCCAGGGAGATAAGCCGGAGCGCGCGGCCGCCCCGAGTCGATAGCCTGTAGTTCTCCGCATCCAGGTTCGAGCAAGGAGTAGCCGTGTTGCTGCGCATGTCGTCGTTGTTTCTTCGCACCCTGCGGGACGACCCGGCAGACGCGGAAGTGCCGAGCCACAAGCTCCTGGTCCGCGCCGGCTACGTCCGCCGCGTGGCGCCCGGCATCTACTCCTGGCTGCCCCTCGGCAAGCTGGTGCTGGAGAACGTCACCAGGATCGTCCGCGAGGAGATGAACCGGATGGGCGCCCAAGAGGTGCTCTTCCCCGCCCTGCTGCCCCGCGAATACTACGAGGCCACCGGCCGCTGGACCGAATACGGCGCCACGCTGTTCCGGCTGCAGGACCGCAAGGGCGCCGACTACCTCCTCGGCCCCACGCATGAGGAGCTCTTCACCGACATGGTCAAGGGCGAATACTCCTCCTACAAGGACTATCCGGTCACCCTTTACCAGATCCAGACCAAATACCGCGACGAGGCCAGGCCCAGGGCGGGCATCCTGCGCGGCCGCGAGTTCCTGATGAAGGACTCCTACTCCTTCGACCTCGACGACGACGGGCTCAAGCGCTCCTACGAGCAGCACCGCGAGGCGTACATCCGGACCTTCGACCGGCTCGGCATCCGCTACAAGATCGTGTTCGCGCAGTCGGGGGCCATGGGCGGGTCGGCGTCGGAGGAGTTCCTCGCGCCCACGCCCACCGGCGAGGACACGTTCGTGGCCTGCCACTCGTGCGGCTACGCGGCCAACGCCGAGGCCGTCACCACGCCCGTCCCGGCCGCCCGCTCGTACGACGACGTGGCGCCCCTGCGCGTCATGGACACCCCCGACACCCCGACCATCGACACCCTGGTGTCGTACGTCAACGAGCATCACGGCCTGTCCATCACCGCCGCCGACACGCTGAAGAACGTCGTCGTCAAGGTCGCGACGCCGGGCTCCGACAAGATCGAGACGCTGGTCATCGGCGTGCCCGGCGACCGTGAGGTCGACTTCAAGCGCCTGGAGGCGGCGCTGTCGCCCGGCGAGCCCGCCATCTTCGAGGCCGCCGACTTCGCCAGGCATCCCGGCCTCCTCCGCGGCTACATCGGGCCGCAGGTTCTGCGCGAGCTGGGCATCCGCTACCTCGTCGACCCCCGCGTGGTCACCGGCACCTCCTGGGTGACCGGCGCCAACGAGCCGGGCAAGCACGCCGCCAACGTGGTCGCGGGCCGCGACTTCACCCCGGACGGCACGATCGAGGCCGCCGAGGTGCGCGCCGGCGACTCCTGCCCCCGCTGCGGCTCGGACCTGTCCATCGACCGCGGCATCGAGATCGGCCACATCTTCCAGCTCGGCCGCAAATACGCCGACGCCGCCGGCCTCGACGCCCTCGGCCCCGACGGCAAGCCCATCCGCATCACGATGGGCTCCTACGGCATCGGCGTCTCGCGTGCCGTGGCGGTCATCGCCGAGCAGGCCCACGACCCGCTCGGGCTGGTGTGGCCCCGCGAGGTCGCCCCCGCCGACGTCCACATCGTCGCCACCGGCAAGGAAAACCAGGTGGAGGCGGCCCTGCGACTGGGGGCCGAACTGGAGTCGCGCGGGTTGCGCGTCCTGGTGGACGACCGGGCGCAGATGTCGCCCGGCGTGAAGTTCAAGGACGCCGAGCTGCTGGGCGTGCCGACGATCGTGGTGGTCGGACGCGGCCTGTCCCAGGGCGTGGTCGAACTCCGCGACCGAGTCTCGGGCGAGAAGTCGGAAATCCCCCTCACCGAGGCCGCGGACCGCATCACCGCCGCCACCGGCTGACGCCCCGCCCGGGTACTGCCGCACACCGGGTCTCGCACGTAGGGACCCGGTCGGCGCCCCTGCACGTAGAACCCGCCCGCCGGTCGCACCTCCTGATCAAGCACTATGATCGCTATTTTGTCGTCATCCAGTACGGGGCTGACGAACCCGGCCCCACGACCCTGAAGGTCGCTCGGGGGCAGGCACGGCGCACCCCAGGACCGGGCCAGGCTGTGGCTTTGCTATGCCATTGCGCGCACCCGGTGGCCGCCGTCGAGCGTCAGAAAGGGCGCTGCTGGTTGTCGATGTGCTGGCCTATGACGGTCAGCCGTGCTCCGGCGCAGCTGCCAGGCGAAATGCGAACCGGGCCAGAAGGCCAAGGACTTCATCAGTATTGCAGCGTGGAGACCTGGTACTTCAGGACCAAGAGATAACGCCACCCCTCCATTCGAAAACACTATGGAAAACCTCGGTAACAGTAGGTAGTATTGCGGTGTGTGATGGTTCTGTGACAGGAGGTGCTCGATGGCGATCCGCCGCTCCACCACCACAGAGCAAGACCTGCTCCCGGTGGTGCAACCGCGGCTCGCACCCACTCCGGCCAAGGAACCCGGCCTGGAGAAGCGGCAGTTCGGGCACCGCGCCCGGCTGGCGCTGACACCCGCGCAGGCTCGGCTCATCGACACCCAGGCGCATGCGGCCCGTGCGCTGTGGAATCTGCTGCACGACTGGTGGACGATGCTGCCGAAGTGCCGCAGGTCCCTCGCCGCGGCCGACGCGGCGATCCGACAGGCCCGCAACGACATCGACTGGCTGGCCTTCCTGCCCGCCCAGGCCGCGCAACAGGTGCTCAAGACCTACTTCCAGGCATGGAAGAACCACTGGGAAGGCCGGGCCGACCAACCAACCTTCAAAGCCCGCTCGCGCACGGTGATGTCGGTGGACATCCCGCAGGGCCGCGACCTGCAGATCACGCGGGTGCACCGCCGCTGGGGCATGGTCACCATTCCCAAGGTCGGGCGGGTCCGGTTCCGCTGGACCAAGGACCTTCCCGTAGGGAAGAAGGCAACCACCGGCAACCGGATCACCGGTGCCCGGCTGGTCAAGGATCCGCTCGGCTGGCACATCGCCTTCCGCGTCCAGACTCTCAACCCCAAGCCCGAGCCCCACCAGGGGCCGCACGTCGGCATCGACGTCGGCGTGAGCGTGCCGCTGGCCCTCTCCGACGGCAACCACCACACCCACGAGCAGTGGAGGTCCACCAAAGACAAGCCGAACGCCTGGCTGACCACCAACGAACAGGCCAAGCTGCTCACACTGGAGCGCAGGGCCGCCCACTGCAAGAGCTTCCGCAAGCCGGGCCAGCGCACCTCGCGCCGGCTGCGGGCCACCTACGACCAGATCGCGAGCGTGCGGGCAAGAGCCAAGCGCCGGGCGATCGACTGGCAGCACCAGACCACCACCGGCATCGCCCGCGCCTACGGCATCATCGTGGTGGAAGCCCTGCCCATCACGAACATGACCAAGAGTGCCAAGGGGACCGTCGACAACCCAGGCAAGAACATCGCTCAAAAGTCCGGACTGAACCGCGCCATCAGCCAGGAGGCATGGGGCCGCACTGTGACGATGCTGACCTACAAGGCCACACGCTACGGCGGCACCCTGCACAAGGTTCCCGCCCCCGGCACCTCCCAACGCTGCTCAGCCTGCGGGTTCACCACCTCAGGCAGCCGGGAGAGTCAGGCCGAGTTCGCGTGCAAGAACGAAGGCTGCGGATGGTCGGGCAACGCCGACCACAACGCCGCCCGCAACATCTTGCACCTGTACCGGACGGGCCTCGCGCTCGTCCCGGCTGCCGGGAGGGCAGTCGTCAGGCGCGCTCGCCGCGTCAAGCCCGCCACCGCAAGGTAGGCGGGAATCTCCAGCCCTTCAGCTGGAGAGCGCTTCAATCTCCGCCCTGTACCGGCATGCCGGGGAACGCGGGAGGCTGGGAGGGGCGGAAGGAGTAGGAGCGGGTCGTGGCCTCCTGCATGGCCAGCGCGGCGTAGCGGCGCAGCGACACGTCCTGCGCGGCCGCCAGCTCCAGGTAGGCGGCCGTGACGCCGGTCTCCAGGTGCACCGCCAGCTTGGCGGCCTGCGTGGCGTTGGCGGGGAAGAACGGCAGCGCGTAGGACGCGTCGGGCTCGACCGGGCGGCCGCCACGTGTCGTGATGAGCCCGCGCAGCTGGTCGCGGCGCGCCCGGTGGGCGTCGAAGGCCGCGGTCATCCTGGCCCGCAGCGACCCGGAGGTCCGTGCCCCCAGCAGCCCGTACGCGAACAGCGCCGCGTGCTCCGCAGCCAGCGCCTTGCGCAGCTTCTCGACGTCGTCACCGCTCACGGCCGCGGCGGTCCGGCGGCCGCTCACGAGGGTCCCGAGGTCGTTCAGGGCGGTCGCGCCGTCGTTGACGGCGGTCGCGCGGTCGTTCACGGCGATCCCGCTGTCTTCCACGGCGGCCCGGCGGTCGTTCGCGTTCACAGCGACCTCGGCAAGGCGGCGGCGTGGGCGGCCTCGCAGGCCCCGATGCTGGCGATCAGCTGCGCCACGCCGGGCGAGACGTTCGCGAGCTGGCGCGGCCGCAGCGCCGCCGCCTTGCGCTCGAGGTCCCGCAGCCGCGACAGCGACGCCTTCTTCGCGGCGGTGGCGGACGGCGAGGGCGACGTGGACGCGGTGGGGGAGGCGGTGGCCGCGACGAGCTTGCGCAGCTCGTTCAGATGAGCCTGGTGGCGGTCCCGGAACGGAACAAGCTTCTGCGCCCCGCCCGCGATCAGGGATGAATAGAGCCCGATCGTCCGTTCTTTCTCGGCGATCAGCTCCTTCAGCAGGAGCGTCTCCGGGGAGTCCGGGGCCGGGGCGGACGGTTGTGGCGGGCCGGACGCGCTGCATGCGGTGAGAGCGGCCGCTCCGCCCGCCAGCAAGATTCGCCGGGAGAGGTGACGCGGGCGCACGAGCAGAGACCTCCATTAAGTACGGACCCAGATAGCATCGTACGGGCTGGTGCCCGCGATCGCCGTCAGGCGACGCTCGCCATTCGACCGTGACGAGTGGCGCTCTTTCTGTGCCCCCATACGGATAGGGTGTCAACTGTCGTCGCTGGCTGAGCGGCCAGGCGGCGGAGAGCCAGAGGCGAGGTCCGCCCGGCTGAGACATGACATGACAATAGGGGAGGTCGATATGGGCAGCGCATCACCCCGCGACCACCTGATGAAGCTCCTGGAGCCCGTGGTCAGCGCGGAGGGTCTCGACCTGGAGGACATCACGGTCACCCAGGCAGGAAAGAGACGCCTGCTGCGCGTGATCGTCGACCGGGACGGCGGCGTGAGTCTCGACGACGTGGCCGACGTGAGCCAGGCCGTCTCGGCGGCGCTGGACGGCGACGACGCGATGGGCCAGGCGGCTTACACGCTCGAGGTCTCATCGCCGGGCGTCGACCGCCCTCTCACCGAGCCCCGCCACTGGCGGCGTGCCGCCAAACGGCTGGTGAAGGCCGAGATGAGGGACGGCACCGTGGTGGAGGGCCGGATCGTGGCGGCGGACGAGAGCGGCGTCGACCTCGACGTCGCAGGCGCCGCGCGCCGGTTTGATTACGAGGACCTGGCCCGTGGACGGGTGCAGGTGGAATTCCGCCGGATCGACGACGTCGACGGCGACGAAGGCTAGGGGGAGCCGCCGTGGACATCGACATGAGCGTCCTGCGCAGCCTGGAACGCGAAAAGGACATCTCCTTCGACCTGGTGGTCAAGGCGATCGAGGACGCGCTGCTGATCGCCTACATCCGCACCGAGGGAGCGGCCTCGAAGGCGCGGGCCGAGATCGACAGGAGCAGCGGTCACGTCACGATCTGGGCGGCCGAGCTCGACGAGCAGGGCGACGTCGTCAGGGAGTACGACGACACGCCCAACAACTTCAGCAGGATCGCGGCGACCACTGCCAAGCAGGTCATCCTGCAGCAGCTGCGCGACGCCGAAGACGAGATCAACTTCGGTGAGTTCGCCAGCCGCGAGGGCGAGCTGGTCTCCGGCGTCATCCAGCAGGGCAGGGACCCGCGCGTGGTGCTGGTCGACCTCGGCAAGATCGAGGCCGTGCTGCCGCACGCCGAGCAGGTCCCCGGCGAGGAATATGTGCACGGCGAGCGCATCCGCGCCTACGTGGTGCAGGTGAAGAAGGGCCACAAGGGCCCCTCTGTCAGCCTGTCGCGCACGCATCCCGGGCTGGTGAAGAAGCTGTTCGCCCTCGAGGTGCCGGAGATCGCCGACGGGACCGTCGAGATCGCCGCGGTGGCGCGCGAGGCGGGGCACCGTACGAAGATCGCGGTCAGGTCGCGCAAGCCGGGCGTCAACGCCAAGGGCGCGTGCATCGGGCCGATGGGCTCGCGCGTGCGTAGCGTGATGGCCGAGCTGCACGGTGAGAAGATCGACATCATCGACTGGTCGGAGGACCCCGGGGAGTTCGTCGGGAATGCCCTGTCACCGGCACGTGTTTCACATGTCGAGGTTCTCGATCTCGAGGGACGCGTCGCGCGGGTGACCGTGCCCGACTACCAGCTCTCGCTGGCCATCGGGAAAGAGGGGCAGAACGCCCGGCTCGCCGCACGGCTGACGGGATGGCGGATCGACATCCGGCCCGATACACAAGCGGAAGATGCCGCCGGTTCCGTAGATGCGTCAACACGGTAAGCTGGAATATGGTGGCCACGCGGCCCCACAGCGCACCTGTGTGGGCTGCAGGGTTCGCACGGCTAAGTCCGAGCTGCTCCGCCTGGTGCGGGTCGAGGATCATGTGGTCCCTGACCTGCGAGGACGGCTTCCTGGCCGGGGTGCATCGCTGCATCCGTCCATGAGCTGTCTGGAGCTTGCCGAGCGTCGCCGAGCGCTTCCGCGCGCGTTTCGCGTGCCGGGGCCGCTTGACGTCTCGCGCGTGCGGGCTCACCTGGAAGGAGAACCACGAAATGTCATGTAGGACGCCGAGTTGATGGGCGGAGTCAGATTGCTATGAGCGCCTGATGAGCACGCGGCGATGAAGACGTCAAGGTAGCGACGGTCCGGACGGCACAAGCCAGCCTCCCGGGCCGAGTTAGGGAGTGTAGTGGCGAAGGTCCGGGTATACGAGCTCGCTAAGGAGTTCGGCGTAGAGAGCAAGGTCGTCATGGCCAAGCTCCAAGAGATGGGAGAGTTCGTCCGTTCGGCGTCCTCGACCATCGAAGCGCCGGTGGTCCGCAGGCTCACCGAAGCTCTGGGCGCATCGAAGGGTGGGCCCTCGAGGGGCGGCGGCACGCCGTCCAACAAGCCGCAGCCGCCAAGGGCTGCTCCACGGCCGGCGGACAGCCAAGCCGGCAACGGCGCCCCGCAGGCGTCGATTCCATCTCCTCCGCGTCCGGGTCCGGGTCCCAAGCCCGGTCCGCGGCCGGGTCCCGCAGGCGGCGGTCAGCCGCGCCCGCCGGTGCCCATGCCTCACCAGCAGCAGGAGCCTGAGGCCCCTCGCGGTGAGACGCCTCAGGCGCCGCCGGCGCGATTCGAGAGCGGCGGCGCGCCCGCTCGTCCGGCCCCAGGTCCGCGACCTGGTCCGGCCGCCCGTCCGGGTCCGGGTCCCAAGCCCGGTCCGAGTCCCCGTCCGGGGTCCGGTGGCGGCGGCGGGGGTGGTGGC
>NZ_VCJS01000234.1 GCF_005893125.1 Nonomuraea basaltis
GGGGCGGGGCACCGACGGCGGGCCGGAATCGGTCGCCAGCTACGTCGCCCACTCCCTCGACCATCCGTGGGGCCGCCCCCGCGTCGTCCTCGGCCTCGATGCCGAGGACGCGCGGGAGCTCGCCGCCCTGCTGGAGCGGCAGGAGGTCGGCGAACACGTCTGGTGAGGACATCCGGGGCGCTGCACTGGCCATACGGCAGGTTCGGGCACCGCATTTGACGTAAATTTGACGCCATGCGTGCTCTACCAGCCTCAGTCCTCGCCCTCTGCGGCCTGATCGCCTCCGCGTGCGGCGGCACCGGCTCCGGTGGCACCGCGGCAGGTCAGGCCGCTCCTGCGACCACGGCGCAGCAGAGTCCCGCGAGGGAGGCTCCGCCGGAGGCCGAGCCGCTCGACGGCGAGGTCATCGTCATCGACCCCGGCCACAACGGCGGCAACTACCGCGACCCGGCGGCCATCAACCGCCTGGTCGACGTGCTGACCAAGAAGAAGGCCTGCGACACGACGGGCACCGTCACGGCGAACGGCTACAGCGAGGCCGCCTTCACCTGGGACGTCTCCAACCGCCTCGCCAAGATCCTCAGGGGCCGCGGGGCCACGGTCAAGCTGACCAGGTCCACCAACGACGGCGTCGGGCCGTGCATCACCGAACGGGCCGCGATCGGCAACAAGGCCAAGGCGGACGCCGCGATCTCCGTGCACGCCGACGGGGCGGCCGCCAAGGAGGGCGGCTTCCACGTCATCATCCCGAAGAAGATCAACGGGCCGGTGGACAAGGTCGTGGGCGCGTCCAACAAGCTGGGCCTGGCCGTACGCGCCGCCTTCGTCAAGGGCACGGGCCTGCCGTACTCCACGTACGTCGGGAGCCAGGCCCTGAACTACCGCAACGATCTGGGCGGGCTCAACCTCTCGACGGTGCCGAAGATCTTCGTCGAGTGCGGCAACATGAAGAACCCGGCCGAGGCGGCCAAGTTCGAGGACCCGAAGTTCCGGCAGAGGATCGCGGTGGCGCTGGCGAACGGATTGCAGCACTATCTCAAAGCATGATTCCACGCCCTGAGCTGCTCACCACCCTCTCCGGCTCCTATGAGCTGACCGCGGGCGCGACCGTGTCCGGCGACCTGATCGACGCCGTACGCCTCGCGCTCCCTTTCTTGGACCTGCGACCGGGTGACTCCGGCGAGATCGACGTGCGGCTTGACCCGGAGCTGGGCGCGGAGGCGTACCGGCTGACGGCCGGCTCGCGGGGCGTCGAGATCGTGGCCGGTGGGCGGGCGGGGGCGTTCTACGCGGCGCAGTCGCTGCACCAGTTGCTGCCCGACGCCTCCTACCGGTTCTCCGAGCGGACGTCGTGGCCGGTTCCCGGGGTGCGGATCGAGGACGCGCCGCGGTTCGCCTGGCGCGGGCTGCACCTGGACGTGGCCCGGCATTTCTCCCCCAAGCGGGAGGTCCTCCGGCTGATCGACCTGATGGCGGTGCACAAGCTCAACCGGCTCCACCTGCACCTGGTGGACGACCAGGGGTGGCGGGTGGAGAGCCGGGCGTACCCGCGGCTGCACGAGGTCGCCTCGTACCGGGCGCGGACGGCGATCAACTACTACCGGGAGCCGGAGGCGTACGACGGCCTCCCGCACGGCGGGTACTACACGCTCGACGACCTGGCGGAGATCGGCGCCTACGCCCGGGCGCGCTGCGTCACGGTGGTGCCCGAGATCGACGTGCCGGGGCACGCGTCGGCGATCCTTGCGGCGTACCCGGAGTTCGGGGCCACCGGGGAGCGGCACGAGGTGCTGGACCGGTGGGGCATCTCGCCCGCGATCCTGTCGCCGCTGCCGCCGACCGTGGAGTTCCTGGTCACGATCTTCGACGAGCTGATAGGGGCGCTGGGCGAGACCCCGTACGTGCACATCGGCGGCGACGAGGTGGTGCTCGACCATTGGGCCGCGTCGGCGGAGATCGTCGCGTACCGTGACTCGCTCGGGCTGGCCACCGCCAACGACCTGCAGGCGTGGTTCCTGCGGCGGCTCGCGGACGCGCTGGCCGAGCGGGGAGCGCGGACCGTGGTGTGGGACGAGGCGTTCGTCAGCGGCGGGCTGCGGCAGGACACCGTGGTCATGCCGTGGCGCGGCATGGGCGTGGGCCGGCGCGCCGCGGCCGCCGGGCACGACGTCGTCGCGACGCCGGTGTTCCCGCTGTACTTCGACTACGCCGAGTCGGCCTCGGCGGACGAGCCGATGGCCATCGGCGACGCGATCGGCGTCGAGGACGTGGCCGCGTTCCGGCCGGCGCCCGGTGAGTGGACGGAGGAGGAGCGCGCCCGGGTCATGGGGGTGCAGGCGCAGCTGTGGACCGAGTGGGTGCAGGACCTCCGTACGGTGGACTACCGCATGTGGCCGCGGGCCTGCGCGCTCGCCGAGGTGGCCTGGTCGGGCGCCGGAGGGGAGGACTTCGCCGGGCGGCTGGAGGAGCACCTGGGGCGGCTGGACGCGATCGGCGTGGAATACCGGCCGCCGGCCGGGCCGCGCCCCTGGCAGCGGCGGCGCCCGCACCGGGCCAGCAAGGTGCGGGTCGTGGACGTGATGGCCCGCATCGACGGCATGACGCACGACGCGGAGTCCACCCGGCCGAGCATGTGACGGCCGGAGCGACCTGGAGCGGGCGCGTGGCTCACATGGCGGGGCGGTCGTTGAGTATGCGCTGGAACAGCCGGTGGTCCTGCCACTTTCCGTCGATCTCGAGGTAGCGCGGGGACATGCCGACGGTCTCGAACCCGGCCTTGCGCAGGACGCCCTGTGAGGCGACGTTGTCGAGCAGCGTGGCCGCCGCGATCCTGTGCAGGCCCAGGTCCTGGTCGGCCATCCGGCACACCTCCATCACGGCCCTGGTGGTCAGGCCGCGGCCGGTGTATTCGGCGTCCGTCCAGTAACCGAGGTCGGCGCTGAGGAACGGGCCGCGGACGATGGTGTTGACCGTCATGCGACCCACGATCTCGTCGCCGTCGGCGAGGACCCACGGCATCGCCCGGCCTGCCGCCCGCTGCTCCAGCAGGTCCTTGAGCCGGTGGGCCTGGCCCGCCAGGGTGTAGAACTCCTTGGACCGGCGGGGCTCCCACCGGCGCAGGTGGTCGCGGTTGCGGGTGTAGGCCCGCAGCAGGGCCTCGGCGTCCTGTTTGGTGGCCGGCCGCAGGATGACGCCGTCTGTGAGAGGGACCGGTTCGATCATCGTCCCACCATAGGGGCTCAGGCGGTGCGGCCGATGGCCTCGGTGATGGACTTCAGGCCGTGGCGGCGTACGCGCGTGGCGAGCCGACGGTGGATGCGGGAGGCCCAGAGCGGGCCGCCGTAGATCCAGCCCGTGTAGCCCTGGACGAGGGTCGCACCCGCGAGGAGGCGCTCCCAGACGTCGTCCGCGTCCTCCACCCCGCCTGCCGACACCAGCGTGAGGCGGTCGCCGACCCGGGCGCGGAGGCGGCGGAGGACCTCCAGCGAGCGGGCCTTGAGCGGCCGGCCGGACAGGCCGCCGGTCTCACCGCCGTGCCTGATTGTGGTGTTGGTCGCGATGATGCCGTCCAGGCCCAGCTCCAGCGCCAGGTCGGCGATCGCGTCCACGTCCTCGTCGGCCAGGTCGGGTGCGATCTTGACCAGCAGCGGGGTGCGGCGGGGGGTGCTGTCGGCGACCTCCTTGACCGCGGTGAGCAGCGGGCGCAGCAGCGAGACCGCCTGCAGGTTGCGCAGGCCGGGCGTGTTGGGCGAGCTGACGTTGACCACCAGGTAGTCGGCCAGCGGGGCCAGCTCCTTGGCGCTGGTCACGTAGTCGGCCGTGGCCTCGGCCTCCGGCACCACCTTGGTCTTGCCGATGTTCACCCCGACCACGACCGGGAGGCCTCGGGGCCGGCGCAGCCGGCGGGCGGCGGCTGCGGCGCCGGCGTTGTTGAAGCCCATCCGGTTGATCACCGCCCGCTCCGGCACCAGCCTGAACAGGCGCGGGCGCGGGTTGCCCGGCTGGGCGTGGGCGGTGAGGGTGCCGACCTCGACGTGCCCGAAGCCGAGCGCCGCGATGCCCTCGGCGCAGGCGGCGTCCTTGTCGAACCCGGCGGCCAACCCGAGCGGTCCGGGGAAGTGCACGCCGAAGGCGGTCACCCGCAAGGCCGGGTCGTGCGGCGCGAGCGCCCGGTGCAGCAGCCGCTTGAGCAGCGGCAGCCGCGCGAGGAGCGCGAGGGCGCTCACGGTCAGCTGGTGCACGGCCTCGGCGTCGAAACGCCGCAAGACCTGCGAGAACACGAGGCGATACATCACGGGTCAGGCTACCAACCCGGCCTCGTGGGCGACGATCGCGGCCTGTACGCGGTTGCGTACGTCGAGCCGGGTGAGGATGGTGCTCACGTACGCCTTGACCGTGCCCTCCACGATGTGGAGCCTGGCCGCGATCTCCGCGTTGGGCAACCCGGCGCCGAGCAGGGCGAGCACCTCGCGTTCGCGGTCGGTGAGGGCCTCGATCCGGTCGCGCGCCCGCGCCCCCTTGGCCATCCTGCCGCCCGACAGCTGGGCGATGACCCGCTGCGCGACCTTGGGCGACAGGTACGCCGCCCCGTCGGCCACCGCGTGGATCCCGGCGATCAGCTCGCGCGGGTCGCCGGACTTCAGCAGGAACCCGGCGGCCCCGATGTCGAGCGCCTTGGCGATGTAGTCGTCCTCCCCGAATGTGGTCAGCATCACCACGGCCGTCCTTGGCGCGACCCTGCGGATCTCGGCCGCCGCGCCCAGCCCGTCGAGCCTGGGCATGCGGATGTCGAGCAGCGCCACGTCGGGGTGATGACTGATGGCCAGGTCGACGGCCTGCCTGCCGTCGCCCGCCTCGGCCACCACGTCCAGCGACGGGTCGGACGCGAGAATCGCGCGCACCCCGGCGCGGATCATGGCCTCGTCGTCGGCGAGGAGGATGCGGATCACGGCATCTATATTGGCCGACATGGCACAGGTGAAGGTATACGGGCGCAGGGACGTGTGGTCGGGGCGGCAGCGGGAGATCTCGGATCTGGTGCAGTCGTGCCTGGTGAGCGCGTGGGGCTTGCCGGAGGACAAGCGGTTCCACCGGTTTCTGCTGCTGGACGCCGACGACTTCGTCTGCCCGCAGCGGAGCGAGCGCTATCTGATCATCGAGGTGGTCTGCTTCACCGGGCGCAGCGACGACGCCAAGCGGGCGCTGATCCGGGAAATCTACGACAAGTGGCCGCATGACCCGGAGGATGTGGAGGTCACCATTATCGAAATGCCCAAGGTCAACTGGGGAATTCGTGGTGTTCCCGCCGATGAGCTCTCCCTGACGTACAAGGTGGAGGTCTGACGTCAGGGGAGGCGGTGGGCGGACGGTATGGTCCGACTCATGAGCACTCACTATGACGTCGTCGTTCTCGGCGCGGGTCCGGGAGGATATACGGCCGCGGTCCGCGCCGCCCAGCTCGGACTGCGCACCGCTGTCGTCGAGGAGAAGTACTGGGGTGGCGTCTGCCTGAACGTGGGCTGCATCCCGTCAAAGGCGCTGCTGCGCAACGCGGAGCTGGCCCACATCTTCCATAACGAGGCCAAGACCTTCGGCATCAGCGGCGAGGTCAGCTTCGACTACGGCGCGGCCTTCCAGCGCAGCCGCAAGGTGGCGGACGGGCGCGTCAAGGGCGTTCACTACCTGATGAAGAAGAACGCCATCACCGAGTACGACGGGCGCGGCACGTTCCTGGACGCGAACACGGTCCAGGTGAACGGCGAGACGATCACGTTCTCCCACTGCATCATCGCGGCGGGCGCCACCACCAGACTGATCCCGGGCACGCAGCTGTCCGAGCGGGTGGTGACGTACGAGGAGCAGATCCTCACCGAGGAGCTGCCGCGCAGCATCATCATCGCGGGCGCCGGCGCGATCGGGGTGGAGTTCGCGTACGTGCTGCACAACTACGGCGTCAAGGTGACGATCGTGGAGTTCCTCGACCGGGTCGTGCCGCTGGAGGACGAGGAGGTCTCGGCCGAGCTGGCCAAGCGCTACAAGCGGCTCGGCATCGAGGTGCTGACCTCGACCCGCGTGGACGGCATCGACGACACCGGCGCCTCCGTCAAGGTCACCGTCACCAGGGACGGGCAGCAGCAGGTGCTGGAGGCCGACAAGGTCCTGCAGGCCATCGGGTTCCAGCCGCGCGTCGACGGCTACGGCCTGGAGAAGACGGGCGTGGCGCTGACCGACCGGGGCGCGATCGCGGTGGACGGGCGGTGCCGTACGAGCGTGCCGCACATCTTCGCCATCGGCGACGTCACCGCCAAGCTCATGCTGGCGCACGCCGCGGAGTCCATGGGCATCATCGCCGCCGAGACGATCGCCGACGCCGAGACCATGGAGCTGGACTACGTGATGATCCCGCGGGCCACGTACTGCCAGCCGCAGGTGGCCAGCTTCGGCTACACCGAGGCGCAGGCCCGGGACCTGGGCTATGACGTGAAGGTGGCGAAGTTCCCCTTCACCGCGAACGGCAAGGCCCACGGCCTGGGCGACACGGCCGGCTTCGTCAAGATCATCAGCGACAACACGCACGGCGAGCTGCTCGGCGCCCACCTGATCGGTCCGGAGGTCACGGAGCTGCTGCCGGAGCTGACCCTGGCGCAGCAGTGGGACCTGACCGTGCACGAGGTCGCGCGCAACGTCCACGCGCACCCGACGCTCGGCGAAGCGGTCAAGGAGGCCGTCCACGGCCTCGCCGGACACATGATCAACATGTGATTCGGCAGGGGCCTGTCCGGTAGCCGGCCTGCATCATGTCAAGTGCCCTGTCCCGCCGCCGCTGACGCGCGGCCGCGCGGTGGCAGGGCGACCGGACCCGGACGGATCTGACCGGACGCCTATACGGACGGCGCTTCGGGCATCCGTCCAGGCTCGGTCCCGGGCTCCCGGTCGGTGCCGATCTCCGCGTCGAGGGTCCGGCCGGCGCGGATCGCGTCGCGCAGGATCGTGGTCAGCGCGTCGGCCTGGTCGATCAGCTGTCGCAGGCTCTCCGTGTCGCCGGTCTGCGCGAGCAGGTCCCGATAGCGGTCGTTGCTCTTCTGCAGGTCCTGCGCGCGCAGCGCCGAGTCGGCCTCCCGTACGCGGCTCGCGTACGCCTCCAGCTCCCGCACCCGCGCGGCGACGGCCGCCACCGAGCGGCCGAGCGCCTGTCTCTGGGGCTCCAGCACGGCCGCGAGCTCGGGCGTCATCAGGTCGGCCAGCGCCTCGGCCTGCTCCGCCCGCAACTCGGTGTGGGTACGCACGAGGCGGGCGATCTCCCACAGCCGCTCGGGCAGCACGACGTCGTTGGCGATGGCGTCGAGGAGGCCCAGCCGGTTCACCCGAGAGCCGGTCACGTCCATGACGGCCTGTCGCGCCCTGGCGAGCAGGGCGAGCGCGGCGGGGTCCAGCTCCGCCGGGATGACGTAGCGGCCGGCGTACGGCCGGGGCCGCCGATGACCCATGCCGGGGCGAGTGAGGCCGACGAAGATCACCGTGATGGCGAAGACCATGACGGCCGACAGCGAGGCGGACACCCCGTCGGTCCGGGCGGCCGCAATGGTGAACAGGGTCCCGCCCGCTCCGGTGACGGCCGCGCCGGCGCCGAAGAGCCAGCGCACCCATCGCGGCAGCTCGAGGTCGGGGCGGCCGAGCAGTGGCGGCGTGCCGGTCAGGCGGGACCGGACCCGTCCGGACACGGTGGGATCGATGATCGGCTGGTCGATCCAGGTCTCCATCAAAGGCGTCTCCTTCACGGCAGTACCCCGGAGCAGGTCACGCCCGCCGAGGTGACGCCCTTCGAGCACACCCTGCCCGGGGCGCCCGATCCAGCAGCCTGGTGTGCGGATGTCGTGAAGATGTCGTGCAGCTATCCTTTGAGGCCGTGTCCCGACTTCCCGAGCTGTACATCGCCGTAGACGTTGAGGCCGACGGGCCCATTCCCGGCCCGTACAGCATGATCTCCCTGGGCATGGCCGTGGCCGGGCGGGCGGATCTGACGTTCTACACCGAGCTGCGGCCGATCTCCGACGACTACGTGCCCGCGGCGCTGGCAGTCTCCGGCCTCGATCGCGACCGGCTGCTGCGCGAGGCGCCCCCGCCCGAGGAGGCCATGGCGGCGGCCGCGCGGTGGGTCAACGGGCTGCGGAAGATCGGGCGGCCCGTGTTCCTGGCCGCGCCCGCGGTGTGGGACGGGATGTTCGTCCACTGGTACTTCATCCGGTTCACCGGCAAGAGCCCGTTCGGGGTGACCGGGTCGGGGGTCGATCTGCGCAGCTATTGGATGGGGCAGACCGGCTGCGAGTGGTCCGAGACGCGCAAGGGGACCATCAAGCACGAGCTGGGCCTCGAAGGGCTGCCGCACACGCATCACGCCGGGGAGGACGCGGCCGAGCTGGCGGAGGTGTTCGAGGGGGTCCTCGGACGGCGGCGGACGGCCACCTGAACAGCCATTCTCACCAGATCTTCAGAATTCGCACAGGAACCTCTGAACCTGCCCGGTCAGGGTCCGGATATGACCTCAACCTCGGAGCAGGCGGCGGCACATCGCCGCCGACGCGTCCCCACAGGCCCCATCACGCTACGTCTCGGCCTCCTGGGGCTGGTCGCGATCGGCATCGTCGGTGCCGCCCTTGAGCTCGCCTTCGAACGCCACTGGCGGAGCCCGGTCCAGCTGATCCCCTGGGTTGCCCTGGTGCTCCTCGCGCTCGCACTGCTGCTCCTCGCCCTGCGCGACTCGCCGCGGACGATCACCGCGGTGCGCGTGCTGGCGCTGGTCGTGCTGCTCACGGCGGCGTACGGCGTCTACACGCACGTGTCGGTCAACTTCGGCATGGGCGCGGCAGACTCCGCGTGGGACACCTACTCGGCGCTCACCCAGTGGTGGTCCGCGCTCACCAAGTCGGTCGGCTCGGCGCCGCCGCTCGCGCCCGGCATGCTGGCCCAGAGCGCGCTCCTCCTCCTGCTGGCCAGCCTGACCCGAAGAGACGCCTCGAGACCTGACTCCGTGAACACCGCCTGAACGTGATCTATCCGGATCCGAACTTATCTCCTGTAATCCGCGTCACACTCACACAGACCATTGTGATTCCTGAGGCTGGTGAGGTCGGAGTGGGGTTAGCTCGTACATTCATCGCGGCGGTCGTGGTGGCCGCCGTCGTATTCAGCGCTGATGGGGCCGCGGCGAAGTCCGAACCCCGAGCGGTCACAGAAGCGCCCGCAACCGCCGCGCCCGTCGCCTCCGCCTCGGCCCCCGTGAGTGAGGCCGAGGAGAGCGAGCCCGTGTGCGTCCGCGTCAAGGGCGCGGAGGCGTGCGTGGGTCCCGACGGAAGCGACCGGCCGGGGGTCACGATCGAGGACACGGCGGGCGACAGGCGTCATGCCGCGGTCGAGTACTACCTGAGCGGCTACCTCGGCACCAAGTACGTCATCCACAACCTGGGCCGCGAGGGCGACGTACGCGGCAGCCGCGAGATCGGAAGGATCGTGACGTTCCGGGCCGCGCTGTACAAGGGGAACCACCGGGTCAAATTCAGCCGGTGGAAGACCGTACAGAATGTCGCCAAATATCCGGTCAAGCGGGAAACCCGCGTCACCCCGGCCGGCGCCCGCGCCCGCGCCGAGGCCTGCACCTCCACGAGACGCGCCGCCACGACCTGCTTCGCCGAGCGGAGGACGTACGTCTTCGCGTGCGACACCAGCGCCGACAAGTACCAGGCCCGCGCCGAATACTTCGTGGGCGGCGACCCGACCGCCCGCTTCGAGATCCACCAGCTGGCCGGGGTCAACACCTGCGGCAAGGCCGAGCACGGCGAGCTGTCCGTCAGCATGTACCGCGCCGCGGTGTTCGACGACAACCACCAGATCGCCGACCAGCTGTACAAGTACAACTAACGTGGCCGGAAAGGCCCGATGATCTCGCGTACGGCCTCGGCGGCGCCCCAGCCGTCATCGTCATGGGCGATGCTGCTCAGCAGCTCGCGCAGGTGGAACAGCGGCATGCGGTCTCGCCAGCCGTCGGCCAGGGGCGCCGCCTCGGCGTACGCGGCGAAGAAGCGGTCGGAGGCGGGCGGGCGCGGCGAGCACCAGAGCATGCTCAGGTCCGCCTCGGCCCAGCTGTAGGAGACGGCGGGGTCGATCAGCGCCGGGCGGCCGGCCTGGTCGGCGAGGATGTTCTCGCGCCACAGGTCGCCGTGCGTCAGCACCGGCCGCCGGGGCGGCAGCAGGTCGGGCAGCGCCGCGCAGAGCCGTTCGAGCGATCGGCGCTCATCACGGTCGAAGGCCTCCTCCACCAGCGGCTCCGGCAGCCAGCGCAGGATGCGGCGCTGGGCGAAGAAGGCGTGCCCGTCCGCGTCCCAGGTGTTGTCCTGGCGCAGGCGGCCGAGCCAGCCGTCCCGGCGCCAGCCGAACCGGTCGCCGGTGACGGCGTGCACGGCGGCGACCGTACGGGCCAGCTCCTCCCAGAACCGCTCGTCGTCCTCGCGGCGCGGGCACAGCGGCTCGAGTACGAGCAGGCCGGGTGTCACCGCCAGCACCTCGGGGGTGGTGGCGCCGCCGAGCTCGCGCAGCGTGCGCAGCCCCTCGGCCTCGATCGTGAAGAGGTCGTTCCCGGCACCGCGCAGCGTCTTGGCGAACACGCGGGAGCCGTCACGCAGGCTCGCCATGGCGGCCGTGGCCACCACGCCGCCGGGGGCGGGCTCGGCGGAGACGGCGTCGAACCCGGCCTCGCGCAGCCGTACCAGAAGAAGATCCATCAGGTTCTACAGTAGACGATCAGGTACCGCCAGAAGAGCAGCCGGCGGATGGTGGAGCCGGGCAGCAGGACACCCGCCTCGCGCCGGATGTCCTGCAACGACATCTCGGGGGGCTTGACCGGCGCCATGGGTGTCCCTTCGCGGTCGCGGGGCCCGGCGGCGACCGCGAGCCGTGCCGCCGCGTTGATCGGGATGGCGGCCAGACTCCACGCGTAGTCCACGGCCGACCTCTCCGGGTAGCAGCCGAGAATGGCCAGGACGCCGCCGGGCGCGAGCGCGTCGCGCAGCGCGGCGACGGTGCCGAACGGCACGTGGTGGATGCTCGCCAGGCAGGAGATGTAGTCGTAGCGGGCCTCGGGCAGCTCCATCCGCGTGATGTCCGCGTGGTGAAAGCGCGGCCCACCGCCCTGCGCGGTCGCGGCCTCGATCACCTCCGCCGCCGGGTCCACCGCGTCGACCTCGATCCCGCGGCTCGCGAGCCGCCGCGCGAACCGGCCGGTTCCGCAGCCCACGTCCAGCGCGGTCTTGCAGCCGTCAGGGACCAGGCGCAGGAGCGTCCGGTGGTAGTGGTCGTTGTGATTGAAAGGCATACGACCCTTTCGTCTGGTTCGTACTCCGGTGTCAGACCCCTTGCGCGTGCAGGCGTCGGGGAAGGTCGAACACCGATGTGAGCCGGCGATCCTCCGGGATCGCGGCCAGGCGATGCGGGTCGATGAGATACGCCGTCATGCCGGCGCGTTCCGGGCCTTCGAAGTCGGGCTCGTACGTGTCACCCACGAAGACGGCGGACGAGGCCCGGACACCCAGCGTGTCGAGCGCCCCGGCGAAGATCTTCGGGTGAGGCTTCCGCCATCCGACCTCCACCGAGGTGATCACGGCGTCGAACGAAGACAGCAGGCCCATCGCCGCCAGATGATCGGGCACGAGGTTCGGCTGGTGGGTGTTGGTCACCACCGCGAGGCGATAGTCCGCCGACAACTCCTCGATCAGACCCGCAAGCCCGGGAAGGTAGCGGACGCCGGAGTTCCATTCGCTCACGTATTGGGACGTGAACTCCTCGACCTCCGCCAAACTCGGCTTGCGCGGCAGGACCTGGGCGAGGAAGGCCGTGCCCACGTCGATCATCGAGAACTCATGGTGGTCCTCGTCGCTCAGCCGGTCGAACTCCGCCGAAACCCCGGACCAGACGTCGAGGAACTCCTCATAGGTCAGCGTCGCACCGAGCCGCCGCAGCAACGCGTGGGACGACGCGTAACCCTGTTCCGTACGGCTGGGCGAGTATTCGACCAGGGTGCCGAAGAAGTCGAAGAGGATATGGGTGATCCGGCGCATGGGGACCTCGATATTTCAGGCGTATCAATGCTAGCGGCGAGGTGATGACGAACTCGCCAGATGAGCGACGATCATCCGGCGTGAAAGTTTCACCCTTGGTTGACGGGCGAAGCACCACCCCTCATGATCATGATGCCTCCTGGTCAGGAGGGGGCGTCGAGTGATTGCCGCTACTCATGGCGAGGTGCGCCGATGCCGAAGACCCTGTTACGAGCCGCGTCCGCGATCCTGCTGACGCTGACCACCCTGAACGCCCCCACGGCGTACGCCGACGAGATCACCCCCATCACCGTCACCGTCACCGTCAATGCCCGCGCCGCGCTCGCCACCGCCCCCGGCACCGGCATAGGCACGAACCACGCGATCTGGGACACCCATCTGGGCACCGACGAGACCGCAGACAAGCTCAAGGACGCGGGCGTGAAGCTGCTGCGCTACCCCGGCGGCTCGTACTCCGACATCTACCACTGGGCCGACCACACCGCCCCCGGCGGATATGTCGCCCCCAACACCGACTTCGACACGTTCATGCGCGGCGTGCAGCGCACCGGAGCCCAGGCGATGGTGACCGCCAACTACGGCACCGGCACGGCCGAGGAGGCCGCGGCCTGGGTACGCCACGCCAACGTCACCAAGGGCTACGGCATCAAGTACTGGGAGATCGGCAACGAGAACTACGGCAACGGCCACTACGGCGTCGCGTGGGAGGCGGACGACCACGCCGACAAGAGCCCGGCCGAGTACGCCCGCCACGTGGTCGCGTACGCCGACGCGATGAAGGCCGCCGACCCCACCATCAAGATCGGCGCAGTCCTCACCACGCCCGCCAACTGGCCGGACGGCATAGTGGGCGAAGGCGACGACGGAACCTGGAACAAGGTCGTCCTGTCGACCGCCGGCCCGAAGATCGACTTTGTCATCCTGCACTGGTACCCCGGCGCCCTCGACAAGGCCGCCCACGTACCCGACATGATCGGGCTCACTCGCCAGCAGATCGCGAAACACGCAGGCCCCGGATCCGAGCGGATCGGCATCGCGATGACCGAGTTCAACACCGGGACCAGCAACAACGGCACGAACACCCAGCCCGGCGCCCTGGCCGCCGCCGACGCGTACGCGACGCTGCTGGCGAACGGGGTCTTCACGGTCGACTGGTGGAACGTCCGCAACGGCATCGGCACCGTCACCGAGGTCGAGGGCCAGACCGACTACGGCGACTTCGGCCTGCTGTCGAGCGCGACGTGCACCTCCGACGGCACCGTCTGCGAGCCGCCGCTGAACACGCCCTTCGCGCCGTACTACGCGCTCCAGATGATGAGCAGGTTCGCCCGCCCCGGCGATCAGTTCATCCGCGCCGCGACCGACCAGCCGAAGGTCACCGCACACGCCGCCCGCCGCCCCAACGGCGACCTGGCGGTCCTGATGATCAACACCTCGTCCGACACGTCCTACCCCGCCACGATCGCCTACTCCGGCTTCGCCCCCGCGTCCGGAGCCCCCACCGTACTGACCCACACCAACGCCGCCACCAGCATCACCACCTCGACAACGGGCACCACGACCAGCCAGACGCTGCCGCCGCTCTCCCTGACCACGATCGTCCTACGTCCGGCATCGACTCAAACCGGCCTCCCAGCCGCCCCCGGCCAGCCGACCGCCTCCGACATGACGGACAAGACCGCCACGATCTCCTGGCCCGCCGCCTCCCCCGGCGCCCGTCCCATCGTGAAGTACGAGATCCACCGCCAGAACGGAGCCATCACCGAGCAACTCGGCGAGACCACCGGCACCTCGTTCACCGCGAACAACCTCAAACCAGGCACCCGCTACACGATCAACGTGATCGCCCGAGACAGCGGCGGCACCACCTCGTGGGCCTCCCCACCGCTGACGTTCACCACCGGCACCCCCGCCACCAGCTCCTGCACAGTACGCCTGACCAACCAGAACGACTGGGGCAGCGGCTATGTCGGCGCCATCGACATCACCAACCACGGCGCGCCGATCAACGGCTGGACCCTGAACTTCAGCTGGCCGAGGTCGTGGCAGAGCCTGGGCAGCGGCTGGAGCGCCGTGTGGACGCAGGACGGCTCGGACGTCAAGGTCGTCAATGACTCCGGCAACGGCTCGCTACCCACCGGGGCGTCGACCACGATCGGCTTCGTCGGCAACTACACCGGCCCGAACGTGCTTCCCTCCGTCTTCACCCTCAACGGAACCGTCTGCGGGACTCAGTAGTAGCCGGTCATCGCGAGACTTTGCGGTTGAGTTCCGCGGCTCGCGCCACCTCGCGTCGATGACATCACCTCGGGACCTGGCCTTGACGGCGACCACCGTCAAGGCCAGATTGCCGATGTCAGCCGAGTCATCCGACGACTGCGGACCTTCCCGCCGCACCGCCCGGCGAGATCAGTCCAGTCTCGTAGGCCAGCACGACGGCCTGGACCCGGTCCCGGAGGCCGAGTTTGGACAAGATACGCGCGACGTGGGTCTTCACCGTCGTCGGGCTGAGAGTCAGCCGCTCGGCGAGCTCGGCGTTGCTCAGGCACATTGTCCCGCCTGCCTGATCCGCCTCACATCCTTCTCGGTGACGGGGGCGGTGTCCGTCGGGAGTACATCGCAGGGATGACACCGGGGCTGGGTCGTTCCCAGGAAGTATGCGATGTCGGCACGGCAGCCGACGCGTGTGAACACCGCCCGCGCCTAGCGTCGTTCCCGGCATCAGGCCGCCGCGGCGATCCCCCGTCGAGGCGGCCGTCCCAACGCGGAAGGACGGACGTTCATGGATCATGTGACAGAGGAGCGAGGCGCGGCCAGGCGATACGACGCCGCCGGTGCGCCATCGTGGACCGGCGGGAAGGGCGAGGCCGTCGCCGTGCCGGGGCTATCCGGCGGCGGAAGGCGGACGTCGCGGGATCCGATCCTGCGTGGCAGCGTGGTCGCCGTCGCAGGACTGCTCGCCCTCGTGGCCTCCAGCTCCACGGCTCCCGCATCCGCCTCCAGCGCGTCCGCCGGCCGTTCAGCCGCCCCGGCGGGCACGCCGTACCTGCCCAAGCCGACGGGCTCCCATCCGGTCGGGGCCACGTCCCTGCATCTGAAGGACGTCTCTCGCCACGACCCCTGGGTCCCCGAGGCGACGGCGAGAGAGCTCATGGTCTCCCTGTGGTATCCGGCGAAGGTTCGGGACGAGCGGCGAGCGCAGTACGTGACACCGAAGGAGTCGGAGCTCCTCCTGAAGGACGCTCAGATCACCGGCGTGCCGTCCGACGTGCTGAGCAAGACGCGGACCAACGCCTTCAGCGACGCGAAACCGGCAGGGCGTAAGCGCACCCTGCCCCTCGTGGTGCTTTCCCCCGGCTTCAACTCGCACCGAAGCTCGCTCACGGCCCTGGCAGAGGATCTGGCGAGCAGAGGTTATGTGGTGGCCGGAATCGATCATACGTACGAGACCACTGCCACGACCTTCCCCGATGGACGGATCACCACATGCGTCGCTTGCGAGACCAAGGGCGAGGATTTCGGGGAGAAGGTGGTAGGGAGCCGGGCGCTCGACGTGTCTTTCGTGCTCGATCAGCTGACCCGGTCGCGCTCGACGTGGAAGGGTGCCCATCTGATCGACCCGTCCAGGATCGCGATGGCCGGCCAGTCCGTGGGAGGTGCGAGCAGCATCGCCGCCATGCTGAAGGACTCCCGGGTGCGCGCGGGGATCAACATGGACGGCACCACGTTCGCCCCGATCCCGAAGAGCGGGTTGTCGCGGCCGTTCCTGTTCCTGGGCACGCAGGCGATGCACAGCCCCGGAGGCAAGGACCGTACGTGGGAGCGCGACTGGAAAGGCCTGACCGGGTGGAAGCGCTGGCTGGTGGTGGCCGGTGCGGCGCACGCGTCCTTCACCGACGTTCCGCTGCTGGCCGATCAATTCGGGATTGACCACGGGGCCGACCTGACCGGAGTCCGCTCCCTGGAGATCACCCGCAGGTACGTTGGAGCCTTCCTCGACCAGCACCTTGGTAAGAAGCCACAGTCCCTGCTGGACAAGCCCTCGGCGCGCTATCCCGAGGTCAAGTTCTGCTCCGTGAAGACGACGACCTGCCGGTAGCGGCCGGCTCGCCACCCGCCCAGGCACCCAGGGATTCGTGCCACGGCGGTAGGCCCAGCGCGGGCAGGATGGCTTGGTCGACGACGTCGGCCAGATAGTCATCGTCGGGAAGTACGCCCGCGTCGATCACGCGCTTGGTGACGAGCGCCTCGCCGATGTCCGCGACCACCGGCGTGATCCTTTCGGCGGGGAAGTGCCCGCACGCGGCGTAGTGGTGCATGACGGTGCTGGTGAACGACCCACCACGCTTGGAGAAGACCCGCTCGAAGAGCACCTGCGACACCTCAGGGCTGCGCCCGGGATCGGTGAGGATGGCAGCGACCGCGCGACCGGCGGGACTGACCATCCACGACACCATGAGCCGAAGGGCGCGGATGAGATCCCCGCGCAGATCGTCGGCTCCGGGGGCCGGCTCTTTCACCGGATGCATGTGATGAAGCGCGTCGAGCAGCACCTCGAACGGGTCGGACCAGCGGCGATAGAGCGTGGTGCGGGCCGCGCCCGCGCGCTTGGCGATGCCGTCCATGGTCAGCCGCCCGACTCCGACCTCCGCCACTTCGTCCAGCACGGCGGTATGGATGGCGCCTAGAATCTCTCCACTCGGCGCAGGAATCCGCGCACGTCCAGGAAGTCAGCGAGGTACTGGCGGTGCTCCTCGCAGGCCGCCCAGATCTTCTCCCGCTCCGGCGCGTGAATCTTGGGATTGTTCCAGATCAGCGCATATGACGCCGCCGACCGGCAGCCCTTCGCCGAGCACACCGCCGGCTCGCTCATTCGCGGTGTCCCCTTCCCTGCGAGAAAACGGTCCGGGGACAGCACCGCCCGTCGTCGGCCCCAGTCACCTGGAGAACTTTCAGGTGCAACGTCAACGTGTCCACGGATTCAGCGTGTCATGTCGCCTTGCCCCTCAGTACGGCGGTACTCGAGTCTCAAGCTGACTCCACAGACCAGGGACGCGGCGCGCCGTCGACCCGAAAGCCCTGGACGAGTAACGCTTTTCGCGGACTGCCGTCACCTGAATGGGCGATGAAGCGGATGCCTTGGGTAGTTATACTCAGCACATATCCCCCATATATACACAGTCCTCCCGGATCAATACCGCAGACGCGTCCCAGAGCCCAGGCTCCGCAGGATCGCTCTTGACCCTGATGAAGACCCTGGTGACGTGGTGAAGGGCATGAGGATGGGGATGGGCGAACAGGATTCACAAGGTCCGCAGATCATGTGGGCGGACCAGGTGTCCGAGGAGCGGAAACGGCTGCTGGCGGTGGTCGGTGATGATCTGTGGGGGATCGAGCTCCTGCGGTTCGCGGTCCAGCAGGCGGTGGCCGATCTTGCCGGGCTGGGCGGTATGGCGCATCTTGGCGGTCCCAGCTACGGCGGCGGGCTGCGCCTGGTGGTGACCAGCGGGCTGCCCCCGGCCTTCACCCAGGCATGGGATCGCATTGACGGGAACGGCCCGTTCGCCCCGGCACGCGCGTTCCGGGACAGTGCGTTCGTACAGGTGTCTTTGGCGGACTTCGTACCTGGGATGCCCGAAGATGGCGCGACGGCGAGCGGACGGCCGGACGGGGCCGAAACCGGGTCCTGGTCCTGGCCGGCCGATACGGCGATGGCGGCCGTCCCGCTGCTCGGCCCGGGCGGGCCGGTCGGCGCGCTGTCGGTCCTGACGCTCTCCTCGCACGAGCCGTCGGCCGGGCGACGGGGCTTTCTCGACACACTGGGCCGATGGGCCGGCGAGCGCCTGAACAAGTCCTCCTCACGTCCGCCCGGTTCGACCCTCACGGAGTGGCAGGAACAGTCCACCGGCTCGCATCTGCGGCAGGAACTGCACACGGTGGGCACGTGGGATTGGGACATCCGGACCGGTGATGTCATCTGGAACGACGCGATGTTCACCGTGCTCGGCGTCGATCCGGGCACCTTCGATGGGCGCATCGAGACCTGGACGGGCATCGTCCACCCCGAGGATCTGCCGTGGGTGCTGTCCGACATAGACGAGGCGATGCGCACGGGGAGGATGTACAGCGCCGAGTATCGGGTGTGCCGCCCGGACGGGACGTCCGGCTGGGTGCGGGTCCGCGGCCGGTTGGTGCTCGATGAGAACGGTGAGCCGCTACGCATGATCGGCACACTGTGGGACGTCACCAAGACCCATGACGCCCTGGAGAGAGTCACCGCGCCACGGACGCGTAACGCCGAGCGCGCTGCCGTGGAGCGGGCCGACGCCGAGCGGACCTCCCATATCGGGCAGTTGACCAGGGCGCTGGCCGAGGCGGTCACCGTTCACGATGTCGTGGACGCCTCCGCCGATCACATCCTGCCGTCGTTCGGCGCCACTGGGCTGATGCTCGCCTTCGTGGAGGGCGACCACCTGCGGCCGGTCGGGTTCACCGGGTACTCGAAAGAGTTCGTCGACCGGGTGACCCGGATACCAGCCGCCGGGGGACCCCCGATCACGGGGGTCCTGCGTGATCGCACTCCGATGTTCATCGGCTCGATCGAGGAGTACATCGAGCGTTACCCTGCGACGGCCGACCTTCCGGCGGCGGGACACAAGAAGGCGTGGGCCTTTTTGCCGCTGATCGCCTCGGGACGCCCGGTGGGCAGCTGTGTCGTCTCCTTCTCCGAGCCGCGCCAGTTCACCGGCGAGGAGCGCAACCTGCTCACCGCGCTCAGCGGGCTGGTCGCTCAAGCCATGGAACGGGCCCGCCTGTACGACAGGGAGCACACGCGTGCCCAGGAACTGCAGCGCGGGCTGCTTCCCCGCGAGTTGCCCAGCCTGCCGGCGGTCACCGCCGCGGCCCGCTACCTGCCTGCCGGTAAGGACATGGAGGTGGGCGGCGACTGGTACGACGTCATCCCGCTGTCGGCCGACCGGGTCGCCATAGTCATCGGCGACGTCATGGGGCACGGCGTGGCCGAGGCGGTCACCATGGGCCGCCTGCGCACCGCGGTCCGCACCCTGGCCGACCTGGAGCTGTCCCCCGACG
>NZ_VCJS01000235.1 GCF_005893125.1 Nonomuraea basaltis
GTATAAGAGACAGCCAGTAGGGCGGGGAGTCGGTGACGGGGCGGGCGACGGTCTTGTTGTCGAGGCTTGGCGACGGTGGCGGCGGGGTGGTGCTGGTGCAACCGGTGGTCATCGCGAAGAGAATCGCCAGACTGGCGACAGCGCCGCGGCGCGGGCGGTCGACTCGAAGCGGCATGTCAGTACCTGTTGATGTTGAGGTTACCGGGCACAGTGATGGTGGCGGTAGTGCCCATGGTGTTCTGCAAGTGGTCTGTCGTGCTTTCGACGTCAGCATGACGCTGCGCCCATTCCATGAAATCGTCGAAAGTCTTCGGTTCTGCGATGATCTCGTTTATGGGTCTGATTCTGGGTGGCTGATCGTCAGTGGCAAAGCTCTTGCCCTTGGCGGCCTTCATAGCAGCCTTGGACCAATCTCCAGTGGCGATCTTTGCGCTGATGATGGTCCTCTTCATCAACCATCCAACCATCTCATTTTGGTTCTGGGCGGTATTCAGTGCGTCGCCCGAGGTTACGCCCACCTCGATCGCCTGCTTGGCGATGAATGAGGCGAGTGCGTCCAGCGAGAGTTCAGCCCCCTTTTCGCCAAGCTTCCCGCCGACCTCTCCCGCTACTTTGGTGCCGAGCTGCCCGGTCGGACCCGTCAGATAGGAGAACGCGGAGTTAAGCGTGTCTTTCAGGTCTTTTCTGACCTGCTCATCGCTCCAAGCGTTGGCGAGCAAGGCCTGCCTGCGAGCCTCCACCAGGTGTCCAAAGACCCTCGCCTCTGGAACTAGCTGGTCCTTCACATTCTCTCCGCCATTCACCTTGTAGGCGTCGTTGACCCGCTCGCCCACGCGCGCCGCTTCAGCGGCCTGAAGTTCCGTGGCGGCGTCCCTGTCTCCGCTCACCAGCACAAGCAGCCGATCTATATCGACCTTGCTGAGCCCTGGGAAACCATGGGTCTTGGTTTCGAACGTGCCATAAACTTGGTCGATGTGCGTGGCCATGGCGCTGCCCACGGGATACCTGAGGAAGCCCAGCTGATCGAACAGCTTCCGATCGGCAATCGAAAGTCTTCCGTTGTCGTCTTTTGCGAAGACCTTCTTGGCGTGTTCCTTGAGGGTGTTCAGTGCCTCTGTGGTCAAGGCCAGCGAGACGGGGTCCTTTCCGGCCAGCGCCTTCCGCAGTGCTTGCCCGAACGGGTCGGTGTTGCCGTGGAACTGAAATGCGGCGAGGCGATCGGTCAACATGTAGGACAGAACCGACTGCTTCCATCCGGCCGGCGTGTGGTTCAGCAGGGCCTGCGAGGCCTTCGTATCGCTCGCCGCCGCGTGGAACAGGTCGTCGATGACCGCCGAACCGGGCTGTTTGCGTGACTCGTCGACAGGCTGCTTGGCGGGCCCCATCGAAGGCGTGCCGGGAATCATCCATTGGGTGACGCCGAGCACGGTGGCGAGGTCCGCCATGGGCACCTGTTTGCTGCCCAGGGCGCTCCCGATCGCGTCCTTGGAGGCCTTCCAGCGGTCCTCGAACTTCTCCTTCTCGAAGACGATGGCGTCTCGTCCGACAACCTGCATGAACTTCTCGGAGAACGGCGGGTTGCCCTCGCTCGCCCGCCAGATCATCGCCTGTGCCTGATATCCGTAGTAGGACGTGCCGTTCACCTTGAACTCGCTGCGCCCGTGCTTCACCAACTCGTTGAGGAAGGCGTCGCCCATGTAAGCGGGATCGCGGGGGTTGGTGCCCTTGGCCAGTGCCGTGGCGAGTAATCGCATCGCCTCCTTGGCTTCGTTGGATGTCTGGCCAGCGTCACCTGCCGAGGCTGCGGCACGCAGTTGAGCGGCGATCGCGGCGGGCACTTCAGTCATTCCCTTGGCACCGAGTTGGGAGAGGAACGCCTTGACGAACTCGGCGTTGCGCGCCTTTGACGCGTACGCCTGCAACTGTTTCAACGCATCCTTATCCCCGGCTGCCGCGGCCTTGGCCGCTTTGGCCGCGACCGTGCCGTCGAGTAGCCCTTGAGCCTGGGGGAGCGAGTCCGGGACCCCGATGAGGGTTCCCGTCGCTATGGGCGGCCCGATGGAGACCTTGAGTCGCTCAATCTCCCGGACGATGCGCTGCCGTTTGCGCAGGTCTTCGGCTTCCTGGCCGACCTGCGCCGCGAGTTTCCTGATCCGTTCCGCCGGAGCGGTGTCCAGCCCTGCACCGTTGAGCTCCCCGTATAACAGTGAGGCCAGCTCCTCGATTTGCATGGCGGCTGCCGTGTGCCGTGTGACCAGGGTGTCGAACTCCGGCAGTTTGACTCCGGAGAAGCTCATTTCGCCCTCGCCAGCTCGTCCTTGGCCATGGTGACGGCCTGGGCCAGCATCGCGTGCAGCTCTCGCTGGCGGCTGTGCACGGTCTGCCCGAAGCGGTTCCCGCTTGGCCCAACCCATGCTTCGGCTTCCATCAGCGTGCAGGAGGCATGCAGGGCCCACCAGTTGTCGTCGGACAGCTTCTGGATGCGTAACATCGCTGCCTGCATCGCCTCGCGATCAAGACCAGGCATCCCGGATCTCCTCGTACGGCTCTCAAGGCCCCCAACCGACGATAACCCCGTCCGAGTTGCTTACCCCGGTAACCAACTAATTCGCGATTCCTCCCGAAAAGCTCGACCCAAATGGCGGGTCTCGTGCGTACATGTACAAAGGGTTATGCGCGCTGAGAGAGGGCTCAGATCGCCTCGTCGGAGCGGCAGGCACACTAATGGACCTGCACCGCGCCGGGCTATCACATGAACCGCAAGGACAACGAAGCGGGGATGCCCTGCTGCGGGCCGACCGGATCGCTCTTCGAAGATCTAGCACGGTGCGACGGAGGCGCCGCAGCACTGGCGTATGAGGTCGGGTGTTAACGGCCCCCCGTCGGGAGAGGTGACGACAGTGCGCAGGTCAGCCGAAGTCGCGGCCGAGCGGAGGGGTTCGGGGAAGTGGTCCGGACACCATAGGGGGTCGCGGATTCCGGCCACGGCCTCCGGGCATGCCGCCAGGTGGTGGGCGATGTTCGGCCAGCGGACCGTGATTAGGCTCCACAGGGCCAGGGCGTCCGGATCCACGTGCACGTCCTCCAGAAACCGGATGGAACGCAGAACGCTGTAGGTGTTGAGGAACTTCTTCACCGCCCGAGGGTTGTCGCCCAGCACGGGCGCGAACTTCCGCAGTGTGTGCTCGGTCCGACGGCGTTCCGCGGCGTCGATCGACAGGGCCGCGACCGCTGATTGGGCACGTCCCTCCTCGAACTGTCGCAGGCGTTCTTGCAGGCCTCCGTCGGCCTGCGGGACCCTGCGGCGCCTGCGGGGCCGCTCCTCGGCGCTGGACGCGGCCCGTTCCTCGATGCGCAGAATCCTGTCCAGGTACGACGACTGGGCCGCCCCGGCTAACGCGGGCATGGAGAGGGTGAGCTGGAAGAGCTTGTCCAGGAAAAGGTAGCCGAGGGGCCGGCCGGGCTCGGTCATGCACTCGACAAAAGACTCGTGGGCGGTCTCGTAGCTGCGCCGCAGCCACGCGCCGTCGGCGGCGACGACGAAGTAGGCGGCGCGCTCAGCGGACGGACCCGCCTGCGCCTCACCCATGTCCCGGACCAGTGTCTGGATTGTGTCGAGGAACTCCACCACGTACTTCTGGTCGCACCGGTCGAGATCGTCGACGAAGAACGCGATCGGTTTCTCCGACCGGTTGAGCAGCCAGCGGAAGTGGGCGGAGATGTCGGCCATCGGGTTGGCCTGGGTCTGCTCGAAGAGCCGGGCGCCGCGTGCCGAGTCCCACAGGAATAGCCGGGCCGCGAGGAGGGCTCCGGCGCCCAGCGTGCCGAGCGCGGCGAACACGGCCGTGACGGTCTTGGCCAACTGCTGCCAATCCAGCGGCGCCGGCTGCCGCGGCCACAGCAGGTAGCCGAGCAGGACGGCGACGATGGCCACGATCACGAACGCCAACGCATACGGCGCGCCGGTGCGGCGTATCCGCACGGCCGACTCCCTGATGCGTATGAACGGCCGCCGCCACCGCGGGCGGCTGCGCGTGATCTCCAAGCGCAGTGCCGTCAAGAGCGACCACCAAGCAGGCGCCAGCCGCGACTGTTGCCACGCGTCGAACCTGACCACCAGGAAGTACGGTGCGACCCGCTCCTCCACCAGATTCAGCAGGCTGCTCTTGCCGCTGCCCCACGGACCGTCCAGATGCAGTAGGAAAGACGTTCCCGGTTGCGTGGTGTGTGTCTCTACCAGACGTAGCGCGATCACTGTCGCGATGGGTGCACGGTGCAACAGGTCCACGGTGGCTGGCGCGTCGGTGGACCATTCCAGATCCTCATCCGCGCTGGTGGCAGGCTCAATGTTCTCCTGCTCGTCCGCGGGTTGGGTTTCGGATTCGGGAAGTTGTTCGCCGGGTGGAGCGGCCTGACCTGGGGCCGGGACGGCCGAGGGATCGTAGGCCAGGTTCCGGACAAGGCCGAGGTCACCTGCGGTATCGCTGGTGCTCACCTGGGGCGTCGGATAGCCGAGGGTACTCAGTGTGCTCCTGAGCGCGCTCGCGATGGCATGCAGGGTCAGTACGGGCTCCGGCCCGGGTATGCCTTGGGAGAGTAATCTGATTAGCTCGCCGGTGAAAGCGGTATAAGGCTCGTTAGTGCGAGCCAGCGCGAGCCCGTTGCGCGAGGCCGAGGAGAGGACGAACGTGCCGGACACCTCGCTCATGGCGGCGAGGTCAGGGACAGCGCTGCTGAGAAAGCCGGTGGCGCGACCGCTGAAACAGCAGTCCAAGATGAGGACCCGGGTCCGCGCCCTGCTCTCCGTTAGGATTCTCCGCAGCACTGCATAGGGCAGGGCGGATACGGTCACGTCGCGCAGCTCAGTGCTCGCCAGCCCCAGATGCAGCTCACCGCTTTCGTCAAGGAGTCCGTGGCCTGCGTAGTAGACGAGTAGGGCGTCCTCCGCGCTATCCGCGGCCTCACGCAAGGTGGACGTCACGTCCCGCGCTTGGACCGGATCCAGCAGGGCACTGGGGTGCGCGAATCCAGCCAGCTCGTGGAGAACCTGGGAGAGATCGCGCAGGTTGTTCACGATTGCCGGTATCGACACGAGTTCGTCAGAGTGATAGTCACCACATCCGATGAGAACGGCTTCGGATCGAAGCGGATCAGGCAGACGTGCCATGGACTCCCCATGCTGTGCTAGGACTCTCGGGTCTTCTCTCTAAGCTCGCCGAACTCGGCGATGACCGCTACCGCTTCGCCGACACCCGCGCGCTGAAGGCCTACGCCGGCGCAGCCCCGATCACCCGCGCCTCGGGCAAGAGCCTGATCGTCCACCACCGCAAGGTGAAGAACCAGCGCCTGGCCGCCGCCGGCCACGTCTGGGCCTTCGCTTCCCTACGAGCACCAGGCCCCAGAGCCCACTACGACCGGCGACGCGCCGAAGGTGAGCGACACTCCAGCGCGCTACGTAATACCTTCAACCGCCTGCTCGGCGGCCTTCACCACTGCCTGCAAAAGCCTTTGGCGGCCGTTCGGATTACCAGGGAAGGGTGCCTTCGGCGTCGAAGTAGCCTCCAGTGGGGCCATCGGTGCCCACCTGCGCCATGCGCACGATGATCTCGGCGCCCTGCTCGACGGTCTGGATGCCGGTGTTCCCGTTCAGGTCGGTCTTGGTGAAGCCAGGCTCCACCGCGTTGATCCGCATGTTCGGGAACGCCTTCGCGTACTGCACGGTGATCATGTTGACCGCGGTCTTGGACGCCGGGTAGGCGACGCCCGGGTAGGCGTACGCCGGGGTGGCCGGCGTGGTGACCCGGGTCAGTGAGGCCAGACCGCTGCTGACGTTGACCACGACCGGGGCGGCGGAGCGCTGCAGCAGCGGGAGAAACGCGTGGAGGACGCGCACCGTGCCGAAGACGTTCGTCTCGAACGTGCGCCGCATCAGGTCGGCGGTCACGTCCGCGGCGCCGATCACGGCGTTGGCCTCACCCATCTCATCTTGGATGCCGGCATTGTTGACCAGCACGTCCAGCCCTCCGTCGGCCTCGATGGCCTTCACTGCGGCCTCCACGGACGCGTCGTCGGTGACATCGAGCTGGACTGCCCGCCCGTCTAGCTGCTCGGCGGCCCGGCGCCCGCGTTCGGCGTCCCGGGAGCCGATGTAGACGGTGTGGCCCGCGGCGATGAGTCGGCGGGCGGTCTCGAAGCCAAGACCCTTGTTCGCTCCAGTGATCAGTGTTGCCGTCATGCCTCGACGCTAGGAATTAGAGCATGCTCGAAGTCAACCCGCGGCCGGTCCCTGGGCCCGCTCGCTCCAGCCCCTCGCTGGCCTGGTTGTCACCCCCGTCGACCGCACCGCCGGCGGCCGGCGGCGCTACCGGCAGCTAGACCTGGAGCGGAGAAGGGACCTGGCCCTGTGAGTCGTTCCCAGCTCAGGCAGTTTTTCGAACGTGCGACGCCCCGGCGGAGAGCGGTGCGCCGTCTTGGCCGAGCGGGTGGAGTTCGGGAAGCTCCCGCCCTTGGTCGTCGACGAGAATGGAGTGCGGCTCGTCTGGGGCGAAGGCATGGCGCTCGCCCCATTGACGGAGGGCGACGACGGCCGTGAAGAGGTCCTGCCCGGCTTCGGTGAGCCGGTACGTGTGTCGTCTGCCGTCGGTGGCAGCGCTCTTGTCAAGGATGCCGTGCTCGACGAGTTTGCGGAGCCGGTCGGCGAGGATGTTGCGGGCGATCCCCAGCCGCTGATGGAACTCGGTGAAGGTCGTCGCCCCGTCCATCGCGTCGCGGATGATCAGCAGGCTCCACCGGTCGCCTATCAGGTCGACGGTCCGTGCGACCGGGCAGGCCGGGTCGGTCCAAGCGCTTCCTGCAGTGAGTGTGACGTCCACTGACCCTCTCCGCGATGAGTTGCAATTTGAAACCATTATGCCCTAACTTCAGATAGGTTGCATTTTGAAACTCATTGGAAGGTGATATGTCGTCAGGATTGACAGGGAGGCAGCGGGTCGTGCTCGCGCTGGTGTGCGCGGTGGCGGTGTCGGCCATCTACGGCATCCAGCCGGTCCTCGAGGCCGCGGGCGAGGACCTCGGGCTGGGGGAAGGAGCACTGGGGTGGCTGGTCGCCGCCGGCCAGATCGGTTATCTCGCGGGGCTGGTGCTGCTGGTCCCGCTCGGTGACCTGTTCGACCGCCGCAGGCTCATCACGGTGCACTTGCTGCTCACAGCAGTAGGTGCGGGGGTGGCCGCCGCCGCACCCAGCGGTGGCATCGCGATCGCGGGCCTGGCCCTGGCCGGACTGTTCGCCGTGGTCGTCCAGATCACGGTGGCCTATGTCGCCGCCGTCTCACCGACCGGCGAGCGCGGCCGCAACATCGGAGCGGTCACCTCGGGCGTGGTCATCGGGATCCTCGGAGTGCGGGTGGTCGCGGGCACACTGGGCGAGCTGACCGACTGGCGCATGGTCTACCTCGTCATCGCCGGGCTTTGCGCGATGCTCGCGCTCGCCGCCCGGTTCACCCTCAAGGCCGACATCCGCCGCCCCCGAGCTCGGTACGGGCAACTGCTGTCATCGCTGGGGCGTCTGGTCGTCGGAGACCGGCTCTTCCTCAGTCGCGGACTGGTCGCGTTCTTCTTGTTCGCCTCCTTCGGCACGCTGTGGAGCGGACTGGCGCTCCCGCTCGGCGACGCGCCATGGCACTTCGGCACTACCGAGATCGGATTGTTCGGACTCGCCGGTCTCACCGGGGCGCTGGGCGCGGCCAGGGCCGGCCGATGGGCCGACCGGGGCCTGGCGCCCTCGGTCACCGGCTGGTCGCTGGCCCTGCTCACAGCCTCGTGGCTGCTGATCGCTCAAGCGGGGTCATCGCTGTGGCTGTTGATCGTCGGCGTCATCGTCCTGGACTTCGCCGTGCAAGCCGTTCACGTCAGCAGCCAGCACCTGCTCACCACCGCCCGCCCCGACCAGAGCAGCAGCGTCATCGGCGCCTACATGGCCTTCTACTCCCTCGGCTCCGCGCTGGGTGCGATCACCACCACCTGGGCCTACAGCGCCACGGGATGGTCGGCCGCCAGCCTGCTCGGCGCAGCCTACGCCGCACTCGGACTCCTCGTCGCCATCTCGACCCGACGTTTCACCGCCCTACCGCGGGCGCAACAACCAAGTGCATCCGTATCGGCTACGTCCCGCTGACACTCGGTGGCGCGAGCGCATAGCGCTGAGCGAGCACCGTTGACCGGCCTTGCAGCCGTTTCCCATGCCGCTAAGGCCAACGGCACCGTAACCGGGGGATCGGCTGCTTCAGGTCCTCCGTGAGCGTGCGAAGCGTGGGACGGGCAGGACGCATACAACAATCCCGGAGTTACTCCTCGATTCCGCCGACCGCGTCGATCTCCTCGGCGGTCATCCCGGTCAATGCCATCACATCAGCTTTCAGGCTGCCGTCGAGGACTTTCATCGCATCGATCACACCCCGGCGGATTTCCTCCCGCTTGAGCTCCATGTAGATCTTGACTGCGTCGCCGAAGAGGCGATCTTGGCCGTCACCTCGTCCAGCGTCGGCGGTGACCGCATCCTCCGGCCCGTTCACACCGGCACCCATGCGATCGGCGAATCGCGTCTGAGTCTGGCCTCAGAGATCAGCTTGGGAATGTGGGAACCATCGCTGGAGGCCACCTTCGCGGGGCCGCTACCGACTGCGGCCGAAGCCACGACCAGGGCGTCCACCACGCGTTCGTGCCCGTCCAGTCCCGTGCCCTCCAGCAGCGTTCCGGCGACATCGGCGACCGCCTCGGTCACAGGTATCACGGTCAGGTGCGCCCGCTGCCAGATCAGCCGCCTGCCGACCGCACCGGTGCGGCGCACCTCCGCCAAGGTGACAACACTGATCGCCGGGATGAATCCTTCCTCCCGCGCGACCGCGATCCGGGCCACGACTCGTGGATCATCCTCGCCGAGCAAGGAATACGGCTGGGCGTCCAGCACGAACAGCGGCGTGGGAAACGGGACGTCCGCTCGCCTTACTCGCCGGCCCACGCTCGCCTGGCCTCCTCCAGAACCTCATCGGACAGCGGGCCGACCCTGCGCTCATGGTCCGCCACGATCTCCTCGGCCTTCAGCAGCGCCAAGCCGTACTCAGCCGCCTGATCGACGAAGCGCGAGAACCCCCTGGGCCCGGTCCGGCTTTCGATCTCCTCGGCCAGGGAGCGGCGGATCGTCACGGATCTCTTGATCGTGGGGTCTGCGGGTTTCGGGATGGCCATATCAAGATTATGCCACTCGTAGTCGCATAACGCATGTCTATCAGGACCGTTGAACCGTCTCCGGCGAGGAGTTCGGCGACGCCTGCTAGCGCAATTTCGGGCAGTGCTCCGGATCCGGACGCACGGCGAGCTCGATCACCTGATCCAGCTTCCGCCCCGCCTCCTCGAGCTCGGCGATGCTCGCGGTGATGCGAGTACGTTCGGCGCGCAAGCTGTCGATCATCTCGGGTCCCGCGTGCCCGGCGTCGACGCAGGGCAGGATGGTCGCGATCGTGCGGCTGCCGAGCCCGGCGGCGTAGAAGTGCTGGATGAGCCGCACTCGGTCGACCGCCGAATCCGCGTAGAGCCGCTGGCCGCTCGGCGTGCGCTCGGAGCTGAGGATGCCCTGCTCCTCGTAGTAGCGGAGCGCGCGCGTGCTCACCTTCGACTTGCTGGCCAGCTCGCCGATTCGCATGGTGTGCATCATTCAGTTTCGTCTTTCGTCTCAACCACCGGCATCCGTCGCCGCGCACGATTTGCCTTTGACGTCAACGTCAAGTCTTAGCGTAGCCCGACAGAGAGCGGATGCGACCGCGTCCGCCACCGAATCGAGAGGAACCCCCGTGGACGTCACCGGCTCAATCGCACTCGTCACCGGAGCGAATCGCGGCATCGGCCGCACCTTCGTCGACGAACTGCTCGCGCGCGGGGCCGCGAAGGTCTATGCCACGGCCCGCCGCCCCGAGCTGATCGAGATGTCCGACTCGCGGGTCGAGGTGCTGCGCCTCGACCTCCTCGATGCGCAGTCGGTGACGGATGCGGCTGCCGCGGCCCCCGATGTCACCCTGCTCGTCAACAACGCCGGCATCGCGACTCGCACGAACCTCCTGACCGACGCCCTCGACACGATCCGGCTTGAGCTCGACACGCACCTCTTCGGAACCCTCGGCGTGATCCGCGCGTTCGCGCCGGTTCTCGCGTCGAACGGCGGGGGAGCGATCGTGAACATCCTGTCGGTGCTGTCGTGGTGCGCCTCCGACGAAGCGAACGCCTACTCCGTGGCCAAGGCCGCCGAGTGGAACATGACGAACGGCCTGCGCCTCGAGCTCGCCGGCCAGAAAACCCTGGTGCAGGGCGTGCACCTCGGAGCCGCCGACACCGACATGATGGCCGGCTCCGACGTCCCGAAGATCGACCCGGCGGACGTCGCCCGAGCCAGCCTCGACGGCCTGCAGTCCGATGCGATCGAGGTACTGGTCGATGACGCGAGCCGCTACGTGAAGGCTTCGCTCGCGGCAGACCCCGCGCAGTTCTACGCCCAGTCGCTGGCGAATTGACCCGGAACCCGCCGAGCCGACACGACGGGGTCGGTTGCCGACGCGCATCCGACCCCCACCTCGGTGATAGATGCCCCGCGGACCTTCATCTGGGTCGTTGATGCTGAGTCACGGGGGTGGCGAGAGCGATGAGGGCATTGGCGAGTAGGTGCGTCTGGTGCTCGCAGGCTGCCTCGTCACGGGTTTCGGCGAGTTCCAGGACGAGGCCGTCCATGCGGTGGATGAGGAAGCGGGCCAGGTCGGTTACGGGGACGGCAGGGTGGAGGTTGTCGGCCCGGGCGGCGGTGGTGAGGGCGTCCTCGATGAGGTCACCGCCGAAGGGGGCGTTCACCGTGGCCCAAACGTCGCCGCCCGGCGCCACGGTCTGTCGGTTGCGGATCACCCACAGGGTCAGCTCCAGGAGTGCCAGGTGCAGGCCGGGGGCGTCGCGGATCCACTGCCAGTAGGCGGCGACGGCGGCCCGGACGGTCGCCTCGAATCCGGAGCCGGGTGACAGACGGGCAAAGGCGGCGTGCATGGTGGAGCGGGCCCGGGCCAGGATGAGAAGGGTCAGCTCGTCCTTGTCGCGGAAGCAGTAGTGGATGGTCGCGTGCGGCGTGCCGGCCCGTTCGGCGATGCGGCGGGTGGTGGCGCGGGCGAGTCCCTCTTCCGCGATCACCTCGATGGCGGCGTCGATGATGGCACGTCGCCGCTCGCCGACCGGCAGGTACGTCATGGCGCCGGGTCACCCGGTGATGAAGGAGCGCAGCAGGGAGAAGAACCGCTCGCCCTCGGTGTCGGGGATGAAGTGGCCGGAGCGTTCGAACACCTCCAGGCGCGCCCCGGGCAGGCCATCCACGATCTCCCGCGCCGTGGACAGCGGCGTGATGGGGTCGCGGGTACCGGCCACGACGAGCGCCGGGCACCGGATGGAGGCCAGGCGCGCGGTCAGGTCGAACCGGGCGGTGGACATGAAGCTCATGGTGAGCTCGAGGTTCTGGATGATGCGGGTCATGGCCTGGATGTCGGATTCCGCGGGGAAGTTCGGGTCGGGGCTGTAGGCGGGGGCGCAGAGCTGCCCGAAGGCGGCGAAGGTCTCCGGGGTCCCCTCGGTGAGGAACGCCTTGGCGGCCGTGGCGGCCTCCTCGCCGGCCTCGGCGCGGAAGCCTTCGACGATCCGGTCCAGGTCCCAGCGGGCGACGGTGCTCTGCAGGATCAGTTTGGCCGGGTGGTCGGGGTGGCGGGAGGCGTAGCTCATGGCCACGGCTCCGCCCCAGGACCAGCCCAGGACGATCGGCTTGACGATGCCGAGCGTGTCGCACAGGGCGCGCACGTCGTCGCCCCACTGGTCGAGGTTCCAGGTGGCCGGGTCGGAGCTCTGGCTGCGGCCGTTGCCGCGCTGGTCGACGTAGACGATCTGGACCAGGTCGGCGAGTTGACCGTAGGCGGGCTTGAAGATCGAGTGATCGTGGCCGGGGCCGCCGTGCAGCAGCAGGAGGGTCGGCTTCTCTCGCATCGTGTAGCCGTCGGGCTCCAGGGCGGCGCCTTCGACGTCCACGTACAGCGACGTGCCGTTCACCTGAACACGCATGGGGATCCTCCAGTCAATCGGGCGCTTGGCCAACTTTCTTGATCAGTCTGGCCGCGCCGGGCGGAGGACACGATGAAGGCCGCCCCCGGACGGTGGTAGGGGCAGCATCACCGCCGTCCGGGGGGCGGGCAGGCGCGGCGGAGCTGGAGCCCGCTTGTCCGCCCCCCGGACGGAGGCCGGGCGGTTCGGGCACGCCGGGTCGCCTGCAATTCTCACGCTCTGCTTTGGCTGTCACCCGGCAGGTCAAGCGCATCGTCGGCCTGACCTCTGGCCGCTATATCAAGGGCCACTGAAGGCTGCTGCCCACGCGGCGCGGGTCAGCGCGTACATGCGGGCGGGTTGGCCGTATCGGTCGGTGACGTCGCCGGAGAAGCTCATACCGAGCTTGGCCATGATCCGTTCGGACTGTACGTTGGCGCTGTTGAAGCAGGCGGTCAGCGACGACGCTCCTGCTTGCGTGAATGCCTCGTCCCGCACCGCCGCCGCGGCCTCGGTCGCGATGCCGCGGCCCCACGCCTGCGGATCCACCCACCAGCCGATCTCCAGCGCCGGCGTGGCGAACCCTGCGGACTGACCATCGCCGAGGGACACCAGGCCGAGGAACGCTCCGCCGGCTCGCTCGGTGATGGCGCGCATCCCGAACCCGCGGTGCGCCCACTGCTCGAGGGCGAGCTCGTGCCGCTGGAGAGCGTAGTCCCGGCTCCACACACCGCTGCCGATGAACTTCATCACGTGCTCGTCACCGGACAGCCGGACGAAATCCTCCTTGAACCGCTGGTCCCATGGGATCAGCACCAGACGGGGAGTGAGCAGCTCTCGCACAGGGCCCAAGCGTACCGATCCGGTCAGCGTGCTGCGCGATTCGAGGCGACGTCCGCGGCTGGTCGCGGCGTGGGTGGGGGAGCGAGATGCCTTAGATCACTAACGTGCGGAAAATGGGACTAGCGGCTAGTGTCCCGGACCGTAAACTGTTCCATCGCCACCGACGGCCCCTGAGCACCGGTCCGTCCACGGAAGCGCGACCCGCAGGGTCAGGCCAGGCGGTGTATGACCCTAGCCGTACGTCCGCTCCGCCGCCTCCTGGGCTTCGAGGCGCCGTTGGAGCTCCTCGAACTGCATCTGGCCGCTGAGCCGGTTGAGCGCTGCTGAGTCGTACTTCTGGTGCCACCTGACCTCGTGGCGGGTCCACTCGAGATCCTCGTCGACCACCATCAGGCCCGGCAGGTTCTCCGTGAAGGGCTGGGGAATCATGTTAAGAACCTCGAGGAACTGGAGGTTCGCCGCCCTGAGAAAACTCCTGGTCCGGCTGTCCGCCGTGCTGCCGAGATCAAGGAGCTCATCCCAGTAGCGACGATTCGGGTCCACCATCTCGTGGAAGTTCGTGACGTACCAGTCGACGACTTCCAGGAACCTCCTGCACGCCGCATTCAGGGTGTCAGCCCAGGTGGCCAGGTAGATCACATTTTCGTAGATCTGCCGCAGTGCGCGCTGCGTCAGGTCGGCGGCCTCACCGCTCCATGGAGCGTCGTGCAGGTCCTGCGCCCGGAGCGGCAGGGTGTTCGCCACCTCGACCAGGGAGCTGATCATCTGCTCGAGGTACGTCGGGATACCATCACCGGTCGAGGGCTGGTAGAAACTCGTCACCGCCATTTCCGCGGTCACACGCTCGACGCCGTCATCGACCACCAACGGCAGCGGCTCACTACCGTTGGGGTACAGGCGGCTCGGACCACCGAAATGAATGGAAGGCCGCTCTCCAAGCCGGTCGGGAGGCCGCACTCCCTCGGAGCCCGCCTCCAGGAAGGGCATGTCACCGAGCCGGGGATTATCTACAAGATCATATCTGGTACAGGCTCGTTCGATCAGGACTCCGGCCGTACCGATCTCGGCGTGCAGGTCGCTCCGGAAAATGCGCACCGACAGGCCGGCGCCGTGGAGACACCTGGCGAGGTCGTTAGGAAACTCCCAGGGGAAGCCCATGCGGAGTCGAGTATGCGTGATGATCGCGCTGTCGTCGCCCTCGTCGTGGGCTAGCTGGATGAGCTTGCCGGAAACGGCCCGCACACCCCTGCGGTCGATCTCGAACCCATCATTTCCGGATCCGTTTGCCCCCGCCGCGTAATCGGGCCCCGGCCAGGGTCCGGGGATCTCCGGACTCATTTCCCACCTTGACCACTGGTCGGCAAGCGTCGCTCCAGCTCGTACATCGAGACTCCGATCATCGGTGAGGAAGCTCACACTACGAAGGTCTCTCACAGGTGCGCAATGGTGGTGTGCACGGCGGCGCGTGTACTACGCGGCATCACGGGCAAGCTCCGCCGCTCCCTGGACCATCGGCGACTTGAGGAAACTGGTGGCCCAGGCCGCTGGGATGGCGATCAGCGCGATGATCAGTCCGGCGATCACCGGAGCCGAGGCGCTGAAGTCGCTGATCGCCACGCCGCCGGCGACCGAGCCGAAACCGCCTTACGAGTCTCCGGACATCATCCGATGCCCCTTGGCCGTGTCCATGTACTCGCGTACCCGATGGATCAGCCCGTCCCGCAGCTCGAAGACGAAGCAGTAGTCGTTGCGGTAGGCGTTGCCGTTGGCCAACGTGGCCTCCATGGTCTCCTCCACCACGACCACGTTGCCGTCGGCGTGGAAGCCGCGGAAGTCTACCGTCATATCGGCGACGAACAGGCGCGGGAAGTCGACGGTGAGGAAGTGCACGATGGCGTCCCTGCCCACCATGTGGTGCGTCGCGCCGAGTGCGACGGCGGTCGCGTTCCCGGGCGGGGCCAGCCATTCCGCGTCCTCGGTGAAGAATGCCGCGATCAGGTCCTTGTCGCGAGTCGAGAACGAGCGCCATGCCCGTTTCACCAGTTCGCGATGCCGCTCGGAGGTCATGCCGGGCAGTGTAGGTATCCGGCGGGCGGGGGTCTGGCGGATTTCGGTCGTCGTCACCGGTGCCACGACTGTCGCGCGGCTGGCGAGGTTCGGGAATGGGCCGGCGTGACCGGACCGATCAGGAATCGAGAAGCGCGATTCACCGAGCCCACTTAGCGTGACAGCCATGGCTTCCATCGAATTCGTCACCCTTGAGGCGGTCGACCCCGCGGCGGCCAACCGCTTCTACACCACTGTCTTCGGTTCGGACACTCGGGTACGCGTGCGGGCCTCGGCGGCACCGACGAGCGGCTTCCGTGGGTTCACGCTGTCGCTCATCGTGTCCCAGCCGGCCACCGTCAACGGCCTCATCGGCACCGCCCTCGACGCCGGCGCCACGCCGTTGAAGCCGGCCGCGAAGTCGCTGTGGGGCTACGGAGGCGTTGTACAAGCCCCGGACGGGACGATCTGGACGGTCGCGTCCTCGGCGAAGAAAGACACCGGCCCGGCCACCCGGCAAATCGACGAGATCGTGCTCCAGCTGGGAGTCGCAGATGTAGCCGCGAGCAAGCGGTTCTACGTTGACCGCGGCCTCGCCGTGACGAAGAGCTATGGCCGCAGGTATGTCGAGTTCGCCACTTCGTCGAGTCCCGTCAAGCTGTCGCTCTACAAGCGTCGTGCCCTCGCCAAGGTCGCCGGCGTCGCTCCCGATGGCAACGGATCGCACCGGCTCATCATCGGCAGTGATGCCGGGCCCTTCACCGACCCGGACGGCTTCGTGTGGGAGGTGGCCTAGAGGCCCCGTTAGCGGAGACCCTGGAAGTAGAGGGTGTCCCGCAAGCACGCTGCCCTACTGGCGACGATCACGGGACGCCCCTAGCGCGTTGCGTCCAGGACCGGTTTCACGTCGACGATCGGGGTGCCGTCGATGGCCTCGAGATCGGCTACCCGCACCCGAAGCCCGTCGATCGCGAGCACCCGGACTCGGTGCAGACCGATGGGATTGGGCCGGTCGGAGGAACGGGTACTGAAGACACCGGTCAGCGGGTTCCGCAGATCATCACGCGGATGTACGGCCACCACGGCTCGGTCGGCGAGGTGCAGCCACGTGAGGACGAACACCTCATCGCCCACCGTAAGATCACGGATGCCATCGGCCATTGCAGGATCGAACGTCAGCCAAGCGTCGGGAGCGCCCTCCACACCCTGCTTCGGAGCGCTCGCGCGATCCACCAAGGACGACTGGACGACTCCGATCGGACGAATCTCGTACGTCATGACTTCTCCGTACCGTGGGTCGACCCGATGTGCCAGAGCGTTTGATCTCGTACGGCCATCGCGCATCATGGCGGATCTGGCGGATATCGTCAGTGGCAGGTCTTTTGATAGGCCAGTTCTGGGATGTGTTGTTGCCACTCGGCAGGGGACAGACCGCCGTCCCGGCGGCAGATCGCGGCGGTGGCGGTGCCGGGATCGACGGTGATCTCACGCAATGTCCCGTCGGCGGATGAGACGAGGAGAGCGGTCCGGTTGAATGCCACGGCCGGTACGGACGGGGTGTGGAAGCTGATCGGTGCGGCCATCCGCTGATATCCACGCCAGTCCCATAGCTGGATGCCTGACTCGCCTACGCCGGCGACGGTGGCGAGTAGCCCGCCCTGCGGGTGAAGGACAAGAGCGTTGATCGACTCCGTGTGCGCACTCTGCGGCGGGGCCAGAGGCCTGCGCAACTCCTTGTCCCAGAACGTCAAACGCCCGTCCATGTCGCCGATCGCGGCAATGTTCTCGATGAAGAGAATTTCTCCTGCGGCGCGAGCGTCGGATGGGCGCTGGCGTACCTCTCCAGTGGCCGTATCGACCGTGATTCGCCCCTTGCTGGATCCGTCCACGAACAACCGGCGACCGTCGGGCTCGAAGATCAGAATGCCTTCCGCATCGGGGACGGTCCGGATCCATCTCCGAGCTCTCATGTCCCACAGCTCCACGTCGGCGTAATCGCCAAGCGCCTCTGTGTCCTTTGGGTTCGGGTTGCGCGGGACGAACGCGACGGTTCTGCCGTCTGGGGAGAAGGCCAAGGAATCGACTCCGTTGGCTTTCTGGCTTCGGACGTGGAATGTGCCGATGTTGCGGCCAGTCGTGAGGTCCCACAAGGTCACCATGGGTGACAGGGGATGGGTGAGCGCGAGCGTGCGTGCATCGGGGCTGAAGACTGGTTCGTACGCCGTCTCCGAAGGGTCCTCTTCAGGGAGATCGGCGATGGGTAGCGGGCCGCTCACGGGTTTGCGGGCGGTGACGTCCCAGATGCGTACTTCCGGCCTGCCTTTTCGATGGTCCGTCGTCACCAGGAAGCGGCCGTCGGGGCTGAACAGCCGATTGTCGCCTCCTGGGGCGAGTACCTCGGGGTGGGTGTAAGGGGAGATGTCCAGGACATTCACCGTGCCGTACTGGCCGGTCACCCGGAGAAGGCGGGTATCCGGTGAGAAACGGGCATCGGCTGCCACAACGTCGGGGGGAAGCGGGGAGCTCATCAGCAGTGTGCCGTCGTCCACCCGCCACAAGGTCACCCGCCCCTCCGCCTGCGTTCCGACCAGGAACCGGCCGTCAGGGCTGAACTCCACCCGCCCGGCCGCCGGAAGCAGCGGGCGTAGAACCGCTTTGCCCGAGGAGACGTCGAACAGCCAGATGCCGTCGGAGGTGGAGACGGCCAGGCGCTTGCCGTCTGGGCTGAACACGCCGTCTGTGGCGGTGTCCGGTAACCAGGAGGCCCGGAGCGGCTTGCGCTGTTTGAAGTCCCACAGCTCCACTCGCCGCCCCGAACTCCTCCCATCGCCGGAGGATGACAGGGTGGCCGTCAACTTGTCGGCTTCCACTGGGATGACCAGGGCCAGCCGGCCATCCGGGCTGATGGCGCTGACCGGCTCGTGGAGCACGCGTGTGCCGTCCGCGACGCTCCAGACTTCGTTCAGCTCATCACGGACCCCGATGAGAAAGCGCCCGTCCGGACTGAACTCCGTAGGAGCGAGCTGGGGGACTGCCACGCCGAGATCCGTCAATCGTGCGCCCTCGACGGCCCACAACCGGGTGTCGGTATCGTCGTCCACCGCCACTGTGCGGCCGTCGGGACTCCACACCACTTTCCAGACCTGCTGCCCGCTCCATCTCGCGTTCGCGATCTCCTTCTTCGTGACCAGGTCGAATATGCGCAGTGCGGCCGGCTCGGCCGCCGTACCGGGTGTGTAGACGGCCAGCCGGGTGCCGTCCACGCTGAGCCCATGCACCAAGTCCGTTGCGTCGTAGGGGGCGGTGACGACGTCTACCAAGGGCAGCGCCATCGAGTCGATCAGCTCGCTCTTGGCCTCGGGGACCTGGCCGATCCGCCAGGCCGCGGCGCTCAACCGGCGGGCCAGCTTCGGGTCGCTCATCCGCAGGGCGGCCGCGCGCCGGGCGACCAGCCGGGCTGTGGCCTCCTCCAGCCGATCGCCGGCCAGGCCGGCCTGCCGGATGGCGACTCCCGCCGCGACCATGGAGGCGACCAGCAAGACCACCAGAGCGGCCGAGACGGTGACCCGCCTGCGGGAGGTGCGCCGGGCCAGTGCCGCGCTCGCCTGAACGAAGTTCCGTTCCAGGGGCGTGAGGTCGTCGCGGTTGCCCGGCTCGATGAACAGCTTGTCGGCGACGGCCAGGCGGGTGCCCCGGTAGAGCAGCCCGGCATCGCGGCCGTGCGCCTGCCATGCTTCGGCCGCCTCGGTCAACTGCCGATGCGCGCGCAGCCGGTCGCGTCCTTCGTCCACCCAGCCACGCAGTCGCGGCCACGACTCGATCAAGGCCTCGTGCGCGAGCTCCACGCCGTCCTGGTGCAGGGTGAGCAGCCTGGCCGCGGCCAGCTGTTCGATGACCAGCGCGGTGTCCGCCTCCTCGTACGGGTCCAGTTCCGCCCGGGCGGCGGGACGGCGGGTGTCTTGGGCCTGCTCGCCCGGCTGGATCAGCCTGAGCAGGACCCGCCGGGCGATCCTCG
>NZ_VCJS01000236.1 GCF_005893125.1 Nonomuraea basaltis
TGTTGAGGGGACAGGGGCGAAGGGGGGCGGCAGGCGCACCCCGGCCAGCTCGGCCAGTAGTTCGGCGACCAGGTCGGCATACAGTCGGCTGAAGTCGCCGCCGTTGGCCAGCAAGACGACGGCCACGCCCGCGTGCGGGACGACGCGCAGGTAGGAGTGCTGGGTGACGGCGCTGCCGTCGTGGCCGTAGCCGGGAATGCCATCCCAGTCGTGCAGGGTCCACCCCAGGCCCCAGCCGTCGGCCGACATCGACCACTTGTCTGGGCTGTCGACCTCGCGGCGCTGCATCGCGGCAACAGCGTCGGCGGACAGGACGCGGATGCCGTCGGCGGCGAGGCCGCCGTCCAGGTGCATCTTGGCGAACCGGGCGACATCGCCGGCCGAGACGATGACCCTGCCGTATGGCCCGGCCGAGCGCGGCATCAGGTCCTAGACCGGCGCCGGATCGGGGTCCTGGCCGGGTTCGCCCTGGTGGCCCATCGCCACCCGGAAGCGCAGCGCCTCCTCCGGCAGCGTTATGGAGTGCTCCAGCCCGAGCGGGGTGAAGAGCAGGTCTTTGAGCGCCTGATCCCAGGTCTTGCCGGTCAGCACCTCGATGACGCGGCCCAGCACGACGTAGCCGAGGCTGCCGTAGGAGATCGCCGTTCCGGGCGGGCAGTCCAGTGCCACCTCTCTGGCCGCCTGGACGTACTTGGCCAGGCAGTCGTCACCACGCCCACCGTCATAGTTGAAGTCGTTGGTTACCCCGCCGGTGTGCGACAGCAGTTGCCGGATCGTGATCGTCTTGGTGGCTTGCGGGTCGGGGGTGGCGAACTCCGCCAGCACGCTGACGACCGGCGCGTCCAGGTCCAGGGCGCCGGAGTCGACCAGCCGCATCACCAGCGTGGCGGTGTAGGCCTTGGCCAGCGAGCCGGCCAGGAACACCGAGTCGGTCGTCACCTCCACCCCTGTGCCCCGGTGGAGCACGCCGCTGACCAGTTCGTGAATGCTTCCACCGCTCAGCACGGCCAGGGAAGCTCCCGGCACGTGATGGGCGGCGCGCAGCTCATCGAGCCTGGCCTGCCAGCGCTCAACATCGAACGTGGTGAAGACATGAAGAGATTACCTCCGAATAATCGCGCCGCACAGTGTTCGGCGCCCCGCACACCGTACGGTCCGCGAACGATGTTGGCAAAGCCGTACACGGTGCGGAGAGTGGCCGTGAGACACGAGGAGAGCGCATGCCAGCCGACAAGCAGCCGTTCCCATCGGTGTGGACCCGTGCGCAGCGGCAACGGCGGGAGCAGCCGGCGCTGAGCCGGGAGCAGATCGTGGCCGCGGCGCTTCAGCTGCTGGACACCGAGGGCATCGACGCCCTGAGCATGCGCAAACTCGGTGCCCTCCTGAACGCCGGGGCCACCTCGATGTACACCCATGTGGCCAACAAGGACGAGCTGATCGAACTCGTCGTGGACGAGGTCTACGGCGAGGTCCAGGCACCGGGCACCGGCGACGCGGCAGGCTGGCGAGCGGCCATCACCGGCTGCGCCCACAGCATGCGCTCAACGCTCCTGCGCCACCCCTGGATCGTCTCCGTACTCGGCGAGGCGGGCCTGGCCTACCTAGGACCGAACATGCTGCGGCTAACCGAAGCCATACTCGCCGTGTTCGAAGAAGCGGGCTTCTCACTCGAAGCGGCAGACCAGGCCATGAACACCGTCGTGGCCTACGTCATCGGGATCTCGACCAGCGAGGCCGCGTGGCTGACCACGCTCGCCCGCAGCGGCCAAAACGAGCAGGAGTGGGCCGGCCGCCTGTGGCCGGCCGCCGAACAAGCCGTCCAGGCCTACCCGCGGCTGCGGAAACTATACGCCGCCCAGCGCCGCCAGAACCCGGGCGGCACCCGCGACGACGACTTCGACACCGGGCTCGACTGCGTCCTCCACGGTCTGGTCGCCCGCCTCGCCGACTGAGACCGCCGCCATGCGGAAACCGGGCGAGGACGTGCCCGCATTTCAGCCGGCGAGTTCGGCGCCCGGGGCTCCTTCTTCAGCTGCCGGAGCACCGGCGTCTCACGGTCCAGCTGGTGGCATCTATCAACACCGGCGGCGGCCCCGATCAACAAGCGCCCACAACGATGCGGATGGATCGCACATCTCGGGCTCCCGAGCGAGAGGCAGAGCCGCTAGTCACAGGATCTGCGCGCAGTCATATTCATGTATGTGATAACAGTATTATCACGTACATGGCCGATCATGGGGGCGGGCCGAGCAGGGGATCCGTCCCGCGCGGTGGTGCGCGACTCGTGCACGTTATCCGGTACATCACCACCGGAGGAAGCCTGTGACCGCCCGCGCCGGGCGGAACGTCACTGCGTTGCGCGGCCCGAAGGTCACCGTGGCGGCGGCCGCCGACGCATTCCTGTCCACACCCCGCTTCACCAACGCCAACACCCACCGCGCCTACACCGGCGCGATCGACCGCACCATCGCCCTGCTCGGCCACGAGCGGCCGCTCGCCGACCTCACCGACGCCGAGATCGGCCACGCGCTCACCGAGCTGTGGGGCGCCTGCGCGCCAGCCACCTGGAACCGCAACCGCGCCGCGATCAACTCCTGGCTCACCTGGTGCCGCACCATCAAACGCTGGGCGACGCCGTCGGTGCCGGCCGAAGCCGAACGCCGCAAGGAAATCCCGGACGAGACTCGAGCCGTGGCCAAAACGACCCTGCACCGGCTACTGTCACGCCGCGACATCCCGCTGCGGGAGAAGACCCTGTGGCGGATGCTCTACGAAACGGCCGCCAGAGCATCGGAGATTCTCGCGCTCAACGTCGAAGACCTCGACCTGGACAACCGGCGTGCCCCCGTCACCTCCAAGGGCGGCGCGATCGAGTGGGTGTACTGGGACAGCGGGACCGCCCACCTGCTGCCCCGGTTGCTGCGCCTGCCGGACGGCACCGCCCGCACCCGCGGCCCGCTGTTCCTGTCCGAGCGTCGCCCCGTCCCTGCCCGCCGTCCCGACGCTAAAGACATCTGCCCGCACACGGGCCGAGCCCGGCTCGGCTACGACCGCGCCTGCGTGCTGCTCGACAAGTACGCCGGACTCGACCTCCACCAACTCCGGCACAGCGCCGCCACCTATCTCGGCGACGCCGAGGTTCCGCTCCAGCTCATCATGGGCAAGACCCGGCACAAGAACCCACGCACCGCCATGCGCTACGTCAAACCCGGTGCCGCGGCCATCGCGGCCATCACCACCCACCTCGCCCCGCCCCGCCGTACTCACTGACCAGCTCTTCTCCGTGGAGAGAAGCGGCCACTGCCCCTTTCAGGCGTACTTGGTCTGCCTCCCCAGGAGGCCATCGACCCGCGCGGCCGCGCCGTGCCGCATGGCAGCAGCGCGTACACCGAACTACTGATCATCGACGAGGCCGACCACGGCTCAAGACCCCCGGCCTGGAACAGTTGCGCGACCACTACGACCGCAGCCAACTCGGCTTGAGGGGGGCTACCCGGCGAGCGGAGGGCCCAGTCCGGCTGCAGTGGGCTTTTCCAGTGGGCTGCCGCCATCGGGTGTGTCGGGTCGCTTGTCGGTGCTCACCTGGGGGATGTCCTTTCGTTCACGAGGATGGCGCAGTGGCGGGAGAGCGGGGGAGTGGCGGTTCGGCCAGGGCGATCAGCGGCGTTCGGAGGAGAGGACCAGCAGCGCGGCGGCCAGGGCCCGGCCGTGGGCGGGGGCGTGCTCGGGATCGCCGAGCCGGATCTGGGTGTTCTGGTGGCACAGCACGAGGGCGCCGTCCGCCTCCCGGGTGACGGACTCGATGCCGGCGTCCGACAGCACCACGCCGGTCACGCCGTCGCCGAGGTCGCTGCTCAGGTCGATCGGCTCGGGCAGCACCAGGGCGGCGGCGGCCTGGGCGGCCTCCAGTCGGGCGGCGGTGACGGCCGCCTCGAGCGCCGCGGCGGCGGCCCGGCCGCCTTCGTCGCGGAGTTGCTCCCGTAGCCGGTCGGCCTGTTCCCGTGCCGCGGTGGTCTCGGCCCGGGCATCGGTGGCGGCTTGGCGTTCCTGCTCGGCGCGCCGCTCGGCCGCCTCGGTCCGGGCCCGCTCGCGGTCCAGGTCCTGCTGCAGCCGTTCGGCGGTGCGGGTGGCGCTGGCCAGGGCGGTGCGCAGCTCGTCGAGTTCGCGGTCGCGCTCGGCCAGCGTTGCCTGGTGCTCGGTGGTGGTCTGGCGGGCCTGTTCGGCCTGCTGCTCCGCTTCCTTACGGGCAGCCTCGGCGGCCTGCTGAGCGTCCTGGGCGCGCTGTCGTGCCTGGTGGGCCTGCTCCAGCTGGCCGCGCAGGAGAGCCCGTTCCTCCTTGAGCCCGCCGACCTCGGTCAGCGCCACCAGCTCGGAGGCGCGGGCGTCGCCGGCGTCCTTTTCGGCCTGCTTCTTGTCCCGTTCGGCCTGGCGGGCCTGTTCCTCGGCTTGCTCGCGGGCCTTGCGCGCCTCGGCGGCGGCCTGCCGGGCGGCGGCGGACTGGGCGAGCGCGCGGCGGGCCCGCTCCTGGTCCTCGCGGCTGGCGGCGGCGGCCTCGTCGGCGTCGTGCTCCGCATCACGGATGCGCTCGGCGGAGAGGTCGGCGAGGCGCTGCTGCTGCCGGGTGCGCTCGGCCAGCACCTCGGCCAGGCGGGCGGTCGCCGCGGCGTGCTGCTCGAGCTGTGGGGCGATCCGTTCGTCCAGCGCGGCGGTGCGGCGGACGCTCTCGCTCATCGCGCCCTCCTGGCGGGCCCGGCGCTCCCGGTAGGCGCGGGCCCGGCAGGCGTCGGAGCAGTACGCGCGCTGCTGGCCCGCGCTGCGCACGGCCGCCGGCAGCGTGTTGCCGCAGGACGGCCCGGCGCAGCGCGTCGGCTCCTCGGCCGCCGCGTCACCGCCCGATTCGTCCCGCCCGTCCGGTTTGCTCACGCCGTCGACTGCAGGAGGGGCCGGCTGATCTTCAGGAAGATCGCCGGGGCCAACGAAAGGATCTTCATGTCCGGTTGTCACGCCAATGACTGTATCAAAACGTGATGATCGCGTACGCTAAATAAACGTTCGCAATCATCACGTTTCAAAATGAGCAGGCTTCTTACCCACGGGAATGCGGACTCCCACAGGTAAAAACGCTACGATCACGGCATGACCCGGGATGTGAGGCTGCGGAGCGATCACCCCCTCCGCAGGGGGGTGGGCCCCTCGCGCGGCGGGACCCGAAACGGACGACACGCGGTCGTTCCGCTCGACGGTGGCGGCGGCCGAGGAACATTCCGGGGGACCACGACACCCCGGACGGCGGGCAAGGCCGCCGATCCCGCGCACTGGGCGATCAGGACCTGGTCCGCGTCGTTCCGCGCGGAAGCCGGCGCACCGAACGCCACCTGCCCATCACGGTACGCCGCTGTTTCCCCGCCGACAAGCACGTTCCGTACGACGAAGTGCCCCCCATGGCGGACACCCCTGGAAGAGTCAAGTACCTCCGTCCCGGCAACGCCGGGACGGCCCACCATCGAGAAGGGCCCGACGTCATGAACGGTCGTGCGACCACTCCCGCCGCCGTGCAGTCCTATGAGCGGGCTGAGCCCGGACGTCCGTGCGGCCATCCAGAAGTTCGGGCAGATGCCCAACACCAGCCTGGTCGCCGGGAGGACCTTCGCAGACGCTCTCGCGGCCAAGCACCCCCCCGAGCTCAGCGAGACACTGGCTTCCGTCCTTGCCGATGCCCTGACCGCTGCCGCACCGATGCAGGACAAGGAGAGCTATGTGCGACTGCTGGGCGCAACGGTTTACGACCTGGCCAACCGCACGCGCGAAGCTTGACGATGGACGGGAGCAGGTACGACAGCCCGTACGCCGCACCGTACAGGCTCTTGCGAGACGGCACCCCGGCCGGACCCAGGAGAGCTGCATGGCGGCGGACAGCACAGTACATAGGCGACAACTCGTATCCAAGTTGAGGCGGCCATCATGCCAAGTGAGACCATTCGCGTCGAGCAGGATTTCCCTGGCGATGCCTACGTCATTCCCGGACGCATCCTCGCCGCGCCCATCGCACCCGACGGCTTCGTCACGATCCTGGACAACGGCTGGCATGAGGACCTCTCACGTGAGCGCAACCGGACGGCTTACGACGCGATTCAGGCCATCGAAGCGCTCGGCGTGCGCGTTATCGATGTCGGCCACAGAATCGACGGAACCTCTCGCATCAGCGTGAGCACTCCGCCGCGCCTGGGTGACATGAGGGGCGAGATTCTCGCTGTGCTGCGTCGCTTCTTCGAGCTGCGCGACTCGGTCGCCGACGCCTCGGACGCTCCGCGTTGACCGCAGTCGGCGCTCCATGTCGCCCTTCCCCTACTCTGCCGCGATGGGAGATCCCGTGCCGTACACCGAGAACCCCGGCCCTGCTCACTGGGCGCGGGTGCCGGATTCACCGAAGCAGCATCCGGACGACCCCGGAGTGCCGCCTTCGGCCTCCTTGGGGAGGCTCCGGTGACGGCGCCCGCCGATGAACTGACTGAGCTCGAGGGCGCGCCGGCGGTACCGGACCTGGAGGCAGGGCTTTTGGCCCTGGCGGCGCTGTCACTGCCGGCAGCAGCCGTCCCGGGTGATGAGGACCGCATCGCTACTGCCGCGGCGATGCGCGACCCGTACGACACCTATCTGGCCAGCCTGGACAGCGACGAGTCGCGGCGCGCCATGGGCGGCTGCCTGGACCGGATCACCCGGCTCATCCTCGGCCGCCTGCTCGACGACGCGAGCGTCACTGGGCGCGGCCAGCCGTGGTGGCTGCTGCGCTACGAGCACACCGTGCACCTGCGGGCCCAGATTCTCCGGCAGGGCTGGTCGGACGCCTACGTCAACAAGCACCTCAGCGCCCTGCGCCGCGTCCTGGAGGAAGCCTGGCTGCTCGGCGGCATCACCGCAGAGGACTACCAGCGCGCCCGTAGCGTCAAGGACGTCAAGGGCGAGCGCAGTCCCGCCGGCCGCTACATCCCCGACGAGGTGATCGGCGCGCTCCTGGCCGCCTGCCTGGCCGACGAGACCCCCGCCGGCGCGCGCGACGCCGCGCTCATCGCCGTGCTCGACAGCTGCGGTCTGCGCCGCGCCGAAGCAGCCAACCTGGCGATGGACGACTACGAGGCCTTGACCGCGGGCATGCTGCGCGTCGTCGGCAAGGGCAATAAGGAACGGCATCTGCCCCTCTCGTCGTTCGCCACCGGGCTGCTGGAACGCTGGCTGGCCCTCCGCGGCGACGGCGCCGGAGCGCTGTTCCCGCGCCTGGAACGCAATGGCGTTCCACGGATGAAGAACGGCAGGCCCCGCCACATGCAGCCCCAGGGCATCGCCGACATCCTGACCAAGAGAAGCCAGCAGGCGGGTACCCGCCGAGTGCGGCCGCACGACATGCGCCGCACCTTCATCAGCAACGTGCTGCCGGTCGTGGACGCGATCAAGGCCGCCAAACTGGCCGGACACGCACGACCGGAGACGACCATGGCCTACGACCTGCGACCCGCCGCCGAGCTGCGCGACGATATCGAGCGGCTGCGTGTCCCTGCTGTCCGTCCTCTGCATCGCCGCCCGGATGACCAGCCGCGCCCGGCGTTGCACGTCCCGGACGGGGCGGGGAGCGTGCGCTTTCAACGGACCGAAGGTGTCCTGGCCGAACGGCGCGGACCTGATGGACCCGGTGCTGCTCACGATCACTGATGCCCACGGTTGCCACGAGACGAAGGAGGCCGGAGTGTCCGGTGCCGGCGACGATAAGCCCTGCCAGGTCTGCGGCCACCCGCTTGAGGTCTGCGCAGAGCAGCGGCGGCTGACCTTTGAACGCTGCTGCCCAGCGTGCTCGACCCGGGACACGCACGCGCGTGGCGCGTTGTGCGGCATTACCTGGGGCGTGTGCCCCGATTATGGAGCGACGCTCGCGGTCAGCGGCGCGGCCACCGCATGCCAGGACTGCGGCCGCAGCTGGCCGAGCGGCCGGTCGGCCTCGCCCCCGTCATCCCAGTCCCCGGCTGCGGGGGCGGGGTTTGGGGCTCTAAGCTACGAGGAGAGTCCCTCGCGGATCAGCACTCCGCCTCCACGTCTCCAGCTCCTTGATGAGCGCGGGCCAGCTCGTCCCGGGCGTTCAGCGTGGCTTCATCGTCGGCACCCAGCGCCCGGACCATGGCGGCGACGGTCTGCTCCAGGAGAGGGATGGCCCGCCCGCAGTTCCCTGCCTCATAAGAGGCACGGCCCAGCTCCATCTGGGTGACCAGGGTGTCTCGATGGTCAGGCCCCTGTACCCGCACCAACCCTGCATGAGCCTCCTCGTGCAGGAGGATCGCCCGCTCGGTGTCACCGGCATCCGCGCAGGCGCGAGCGAGCTCGTTCAGGCTCACCAGCGTGTTCCGGTCGTCAGGCCCCAGGACCCGTTCGTACGCTGTGGCGGCCCGCTCGAACAGGGGGATGGCCCGTTCGAGATCATCAAACTGATGGTAGGCCCGTGCCAGCGCGCTCAACGCGGCCACGCTGTCCGGTGCTTCAGGTCCAAGGACTCGTTCGAAGTCGGCGGCTGCCTGCTCGAACAGGGGTATGGCCCGCTCCCGTTCCCACGCCTGTGCAAGAGCGTCGGCGAACTCGCTCCGGCTGACGAGGGTGCGGTAGTCGTCCGAGCCCAGGACTTGCTCCGAATCAGCGGCGATCTGCTCGTACACCGGCAGGGCTCGCTTCAGGTCGCCGGTCATGTCCAGGAGACGTGCCGCTCTCTCCTGCAGGGAAAGGATCAACAGGAGAGTGCCCTGCGAGGCTCCCGAATCGGCGCTGAAGGCATTCCCGCGTAATGCGGCGACCTGATCGACGAACGCCTCCCTCTCGGCCGGCTCGACCACCGCCCCGTCCCCAGGCGGCGCGCACTCACGGACCAGTAACGCGGCGGAGATTACTATCTGATCGAACCGGCGCTCCTTCCTCGCCGCGTCGCACACCACCCGCTGCAGCAGCCGGTGCATGCCCACGCTCGAACCATCCATGCTCATCGTGACGATCGAGGCATCGGCAAGTACACCGAGTGCCGTGTCGATCTCCAGCGGCGCGTCCCCCTTGAACCAGACAAGCGCCATGTATGCGTTGGCTCCGCGTAGCCACGAACGGCGCACCCCCGCTGGGGACAGCACCGCCAGCAGGTCCAGCAGCCCGCGCTCGGTTTTGGTCTTCCGTTTTCGGCCGAGCCGTGTCAGTGACAACAGAGCTGCCTGGGCCGCTCCATGTGAGTACCCCTCCGCCGGGATCGGCGGCAGCATTTTCTCCAACGGCACCGACCGAAGCCGCTGCAGGTAGGTGGCGTAGTCGAGATGCTGGCTGCGGATCACTCCGGCCGCCTGCGCCAGCGCCAGCGGCAGCCCGTCGAGCTCGTCGGCCAGCTCCAGCGCCCCCTCCTCATCGTCACGGCCAGACCGCTCACGTAGGAAGGTCACGGCCTCTTCTCGCGTGAACCCACTCACAGGCACGACCGTGCCCATCGCGCCCGCCTGGCGCAGATTGCTGGTGATCACAATCTGCGCGGCCCCCACCGAGGGGAGCCACTCGGCGGCTAGCCGAGCGTCTGTGAGGTTGTCCAGCACCAGCAGGCACCGCTCCCGCCGCCCGCCCAGCCACTCCTTCAGCCGCCGCGCGGCCTGCTCGGAATCCTCTCCCTGGACCGTGATCCCGACCGCGACGGCGACCGCCTGCATCTCTGCGAGGAACAGATCGCGGCTCTCAGCGTGCACCCAGGCCACCAGCGGCCAACCGTGCTGCACCCGTACTCGCGCGTATGCCGCCGCGATCTGGGTCTTGCCCACTCCAGGTGCTCCGACCAGCACACCAACCGCCACCGGCTGATCAGAGTCACCCGCCGCTTCCAGCAAGGCCATCAGCTCGGACCTTCGCTGCAGGGCCACCGGCGCGCGCGGGATGTCCCCCGCTATCACCTGGCCGCCCGGATCCCGCCTCGGCTGCTGTACGACCTCGGAACGTGCGGATGCCCTGAGGGTGAGCCACGGGCCGACCGCCAGGCACACCATCGCGCCCGCGTACCACGCCGCCTGAACCCATCCCGGGCCGTCGACCTGGTTCGTGGCCACCCCGCCACCAACAGTCACGGCGACGCCCGCGAGCGTAAGCCCCCACTGCCGAGCCCTCATGCGTCCATCTTCCCGCTCGGGGAACACCCTGCAACCTGCTCCGTTACCGTGGGTCCCCTTTATGCGCATGGCTCCCTCTCCGCCCAACGCCTCGGCGTTCGCTAACCCCTGGCACCCTCCAGGCGGGTGACCGGCACCACCTCGACGAGATCGTCGAGTCCCGCGAAATCCTTTGGGTTCGCAGTGAACAGCGGCAGTTGCTTACTTGCCGCTGTCGCGGCGATCCTCAGGTCGGCGGCAGTGGTCGAGGGACCAGGTCAGGCGGGTTGTTCTGCCGGAGCAGGGCTCCCAGCCCGGCCGGGTGCGCCTCATCCCAGGCCATCAGCCACCGCCTGAAGCGCGGGGTCGCGAACTCGACCTCGGCCCACACGAGCGGCGGGACGCGCTTGCGCCACTTCGGCGCCACCATGACACGAACCTGCTCCAGAGCCGCCTCAAGGTCGCGAAGCACGCTCTCCACCGGGCGAAGAGCTTCGGGGTAGAGCCCGTGCAGCACGCAAATCAGGTCCGCAAGCTCCTGCGGGCCACGCGCTCGCCGCAGCCAGGTCACCAGGGCTCCGCTGGTCATCTGGCCCGCTTCCAGCCTCGCGCGCACCCGCGCCGGTGACGACCTCCGGACGGCTTCGCGTAGCCTCGCAGCGGCATCGGCCAAGAGGTCTCGGCGCAGGAGGGGGCGGAAGAGATCGGCGAATGCCGGCACGTGGGGAAGGCCCCAGTGCCAGGCGCGCACCTCACGACCGCGAAGCACGAAGTACGTCATCGCGCACGGCCACGTAGCCACGAGCGCGAGCGCCACGCCCCCGAGCATCCGCACCGGAACGAAGCTGAAGATCATGGCAACCGCGAACAACGCCCCGAAGAAGGCCACCGGCCCATACGAGAACACCGCGACCATCGCGATCAGTATGACACCGGTCCCGCTGATCGTGGCTTCGCTGGGGCGCCTCCACACGGAGATCGTCACCACCAGCACCGGGAGAAACATCACGCACCCGATGAGCGGCAACATCAGCCACCGGCTGCCAGATTGATCATAGATCAGTATCTCTCTCAAGAACTCGGTCACGACGATCAGCAGGCCGGACAGCGCAATGCGAAGGACGATCAGCATGCGCCCGGCCGCGCCGACGAGCCCGTCCCTCGAGCGCGGCGTGGTCCCCTTGAACCGCCACAGCAGCCTCGGCGACCACGCTGCCATGAGAACCAGCAGACGATCTTTCATCCCGAGCTGCCGGAACACCTCCGGCAGCTCGATCACGTGCTCGGCCGACACGACCGCCCGGGCCGCCGCCTCCTCGCTGCGCGGACTCGTCTGAGTCCGCAGCATCTGGTGGACCACCCGCCCGGCGACCGGCGCCGGGACGAAGGCCAGTAGTCCCAGCGCGGCGATCCGGGCCTCGGGCGAGCCGGTGAGCAGCTCATGGACGACGATCCCGCCCGCGCGCCGTTTCCAATCCGCCAGCCGGTCGGGAGCCCCGTCGGCGACCATCGTGAGCAGCCGTCGCGCCTGCGTGAGCCGGACCGTCGCCTCATCGGAAGTCTGCCTCATGGCCGCCGCGATGGCGCCGATGACGCGCTCCCGCATCTCCTGCGTGCTTTGCCGTAGGCAGACCACCAGTGCGCCATGCCATGCCGGGTCCCGGACGAGCCGTTCGGGCTCCCATAGCGCACCAGCCCTCACCAGCCAGCAGCCCGCCCAATGATCGCGCAGCACGGGGTGGGCGAACTCCACTCTTCCGGAAAGACGACGGCGGACGACACCCGCGCCCACCAGAGCCGCGAGCTGCACGCTATCTCGGCCAGGTTGCTCACCCGCCAGCAGGATGACGGCCAGGTCCTCGGCATAGCGGCGCAGCCCTGCGAGGTCCGGCTGGGCACCCAGTTTCGCCAATATCACCCGCTCGACCAGAGCGTGGCCGTCGGGGATCCTCTCACCCACCGCCGGCAGTTCCTCGCACAGGAGGCGAAGAAGCATGGGGTTGTCCGTCATCGACCTGAGCCTCGGGTCCTTTCTCAGCTCCCGCAACAAGCCCTCGGGACGGCGAATGCCGGCCAGCTCCATGATGTGCACCTGCTGGACCTCGAACAACGGGAGCATCTGGAACTGGGTACACCTCCCCAGGTCCGCCTGCACGACCTCATCGCCGTCACGCGTCGCCACAATGACAAGCGAGACCGAACTCGCGGTCTGGACAAGGTCTTTGATGATCCGCAGACAGCTCTCGGCCACCGAGATGTCTGCGCGTGATCGAGGAAGGTCGTAGAGCTCGTCGAAGGAATCGACCAAAAGCAGCCATGACCCGGGATCATGCGCCGCATGCAGCAGCTCTCGTGCGTAGCCCCGCACGGTGTCGTTCTCCGTGGGAAACTGCTCGTAGATCATCTCGGTGAGTAGCCCGGTGGTGATGCCCTTGTCCAGAGGAAGATGGCGCAAATCCATGTAGAATGGCATGAGGGCGAGTTCGCCCCGCCGCCGCACCTTCCCCAAGGCCTCCCCCTCGATTTGCCGCAGCATGGCGGACTTGCCCGATCCCGCGGCTCCACGGATGAGGTGAACCCGAGCCGTCTCACCCGGCTGCCGCCTGCCCCGGCGCCCCCCTTCGTCGCGGAGCCTCTCGTAGCTGAGCAGCACCGAACCCTTGTCCACCGGCAAGTGCGACAGCCTCGACTTCGCCATGGTGTGAAGCTTGCGGAGATTGCCGGGAGTCGCCTTCAACGCCAAGACCAGGCCGGTGACGAGCCAGAGCAACCCGGTCAAGCCCACGCCTTTCGCCGCGAAGGCTTGTCCCTCCCACTCCATCGCCCACCCCTGCCCGAACCACCAGCAGGCTCCCACCGCCAAGGTGAGCAGCCCCAAAATGATGGAGCTCCGGCCGAAGGTGCGCAGAAACGCCTGCCGCCGGTCCTCCGGAAGGGCCATCAGACTCACGCCCACCGACTGAAACGCGATCAACACACCCACCACGGCCACGGCGGCATTCAGGATTTCCACGATCGGCCTCCTCAGGGGCTGCCAGCGTTCGCACGGGCCTTGACGCCGACATCGTTCACTCCCGGCCCCCGCTGCACCAGTCCCGGCGCGGTGAGTCTCCAGCACCGCCATAGCCGGGGCGGCAGTGCCGGGATACCTGACCGAGATCACGGCGCCGAAGGTGCGGGCGGCCCTGATGCGCGGGGGGTGATCGGGGTCGGAACGTGACGTCGCAGCCGCGGTTGAGGCATGCGACCGGCGGTGAGCGTCAGGCCCGGCTGCCCCCGGGGGTGCGGTGATGCCGGGGCGCGGGTAGCCGCGGCCAGGATGGTGCAGGCAGTGGTCCGGACGTCGCTCGGCAGGGGGTGGGGCGGCGTGTTGGGCCACGGTGCTCCAGGCAGAGCAAGTTCGCCACCTGGAGCGCAAAGGCGGGGTCGCGCCCGGCGAAGGTGACGGCGTCAGATTCGAACAAGAGTCCACGAAGTGTTTGGACCGTTATCTGGGGGCGCACGCTGGCGCCCGGGCGCGGCCGCTGGCCGCCGCGGTGCTCACCCTGCGCGCCAGCCCCACCTGACTCGGGTGCCCGAGCCCTCCGCCGACATCCCCCGAGGGAAGGACACGCAGCGTGACACCGCCGACGACCCGCACCTCCAGCCGACGCCGACGGCCTCGCCCGGCTGCGCGAGCGCGCCCGGGCCTGGCAGCAGCGGCCGGCACGCGCTGCTCGGCCCGGCGGGCCCGGCGTATCGGCGCCTTGCCGAGGCGGGCCTGGAGGTGACGCCGCCGTCCTCCCCCTACGGCGACCAGCCGGCCGTCCAGCACGCGTTTCTTCAGTCGTTGAAGACGATCGACAACGTGACCGTGCTGCCGCTGTCGGCCGACAACGCAAGGCAGGCTTTGCAGGATCAGATCCTGCAGCGTCCCCCCGGACGACGCAAGGACGGCGTGAAGACGGGAGCGGCGGACTCGGCGTGGCTTCGCGACCTGAGCGACCATGCTGGCGGGGACCTCAGCAGGGTCTTGCTGGTCAGCGCGGACGCCGACGTCAGACGAGCCTGTCAACAGTGGCAGATACCGGCGCCGCTGCTGCGAGGCTGGGGCCAGCTGCTGGAAACCCTGTTCACCTTCACCCTGGATGATTCCGACGCCACCGTGACCCGCCTGATCGTCGGCTACCTGGAAGATCGACTCAACCAGGACCCGTCGGGCCCCTGCGGATTCACGGTGACCGCCGACCCCCGTCACCTCGCCGACCTGGCGGAACAAACCCTCGGAAGCGGGTGGCATAAACAGGTCATCTCCGCCGAACTGACCCACCTGGAGCAGCTGGTCGGCCTCATTAATGTCGCAGTGCAGACCCCCGACCCCGCGGCCGCCGACCCGACACCTGGTCGTCCCGTTATACACACCGCACTGGCGCGGGTGTGCTTGCTCGGCACCGCTGAGTTCCTCTACCGGGAGAACGAGGAAACCCGCACCTGGCAAGAACACGACGTCCTGGTCTGCGCGGATCTGGCCTTCGAAATCCAAGATGGGGGCGTGGTGATTGGCGCCGACAGTCGCCGGGAGGCGGCGGTCATGCGGCCCTTCTGGTTCGACGACTCATCGCAGGCGTTGCAGGAGGTATGTGAGGCGCTGAGTACCATCCCGCTGTTGGGCTTCCCCGACTGCTGGCCCGACAGCCAGGACTACGTTGAGCTCACCGGGCCTGGAGGAACACCGGTCTACGCCGAGCTCGAGCGACGCGATCCTTGGAGCGCCTGGAGACTCACCCTCGCCGTGGGTGACCCAGCCGAGTGGGCGGAACTGATCTGTGAGCACGTTGAGGAGGCCACCTGGGTCGCCCCCGACCCTGACCCTGCAGAAGCCGACGTTTTCCCCGACCCACCGTTCGAGCTGCGCGTGTCCAGCGGCCCGCTGCCGCACCGAAATCCCGCCTGGGGCCTGGCCGCCTGGGTGATGAGTCGGCTGCGGATGTAACCTCGCCTGGCTGCCGAGTGACGGCGAGTTAAGGCGCTGCGCCAGGTCGTCTGGTGTGCCGTCGAGCCAGCGGTCGGGGAAGCGGCTGACGCGAAGTTTCACGCGCTTTTGAAGCACTGCTCCTGGAGATCCCCGGCCGCGGAACAAGCCGAGGTCGCGGACGTACTTGATCTGAACACCCGCGATCAAACGGCAGATCGTCGCCCAGTCTGGAAGCCCTGGCCGACCAGGATACGAGTAAAACGCTGACCGGCTTGTCCAGACGCTTGCCCGCCACGTTCAGGACGGGATACGGGTCATATGTTGCAAAATGGCCCGCTGAAACCATTAGCGGAGTTCCTGTGAGATGACCGCTAAACGCGCATATCGCCGCCGCCTTGGGCGACGAGTTTCCGGGCGGGACACCATCCGGTGGCGCGCGCCTCGCCGCCGATCTTCAAGCTGGAAGACTCAGGTATGGAGTAGGTTCAGATCGAGGGGTGACCCGCTCATGCAGTAGGGGGACGAGCCGCATGCCTTCCAATCAGCAGTACGGTTTTAGTATTCGGCGTGAGACGTCGTGCTTCGCCAATTGGCCGCCCAACGCATTGCGCGAGATCGGTGACTATGGGCCCGTCAACGGTGCCCTATTCGAATTTTTCGGACGCCTCGACCGTGAGGAGATCGAGGCGCTGGGAAGGCGTGAAGGCCCGTCATCGGCCGACTATGACATCATGATCAAGTCGTCGCGGTCGCTCTACAGCCATCTGTCGGCCGAGGCCAGGGCGAATGTCAGCCATGGCAAGGCGTTGCTTGAGATCACGTTCACGTCGGAGGAAGGCATCGTGTTCGCCGCGCCGTCGATCAAGATCACCGAGATCGCCAGCATGGCGACGCTCGGGCGCATCCTCAACGAGCGGCGCCTCAAAGGCAATTGGCTCATGGATCACGCCGTCGTCGTGCAGGTGAGCGCGGCGGAAAGTGCGACCATCCTGCTCTCCAACCAGGCCGGCGCCGGAATGGAATTCGAGGTCGCCGCCGACGCTCCAGTCAACACGCAGCTCGTCGCCAAGCTCGACGCCGGAGTGTCGCTCGTTTCTTCGCGTGGCGTCGGCATCAAGATCATCGGCGAGGGCCCGCTTACGCCGCTGTTCAAGCTGGCTTACCTCCAGCGCCGCATCGTCGGCGACTCCAGGATCGCGTACCGGCAGGCGCTGAACCTTGGGACGGACGACGAGCTCGACGTCCACGACGTCGACGACGCGTATGTACTGGTCGTCAGCTGAGGGCGGGCGCCGTCAGGCAAGCGCGGCGTGCAGGCGCCGCGCCAGTGCCTCGTCGACTTCGAACAGCTTGAGTTTTCCGGGTGCGGGAACGGGCTGGCGAAGTCGCTCGGCCGATGACAGGTGCCAGGCGAACCAGCCCGGCTGGTAGTGGCCGGAGTCGAGATGCTGACCGCGCCACTGTTCCCACCGCTGGGCATCGACGGGCGAGATGTCCACCAAGGTGATTCGCCCGACGAAAGCGCCGCGGGGTGGGTCCGACACGCCGAAGCTGCGATCCAGACCAAGGTCGGCCGCCTTACCCGTGTGTAGCCAGAAGAGGCCGCGATAATCCGTGTCCCATGTGCGCAGCTCGATCGTCTTGCGGCCCTGGAGGATGAGCTCGGCCCAGGGTTGCCGGATGCTCAGCGCCCGCTCGATATGGCTCATCTGCCTCGATCCACCGTCGGCTCGTCGACGACGGGCTGGGATGGCGTGATGCCGAACGTATCGCAGAACTCGCCCGCGAAACGCCGCAACAAGCCCGCCACCAGGGTCTCGCTTGGGCCTTCGACCTCGTCGATCAGCGCCCGCGCCTCGGGGGCGAGATCGTCGATCAGCGCTGCATCGCTCCGCGCGGTGAGCGCGATGTCGACCAGCTCAAGATAGGCGCGGAACGTCGTGCCGACCACTGGATGATCGCGGTATCGCGGCTCCCGTAGATCGAAGGCGTACCCCGGCCAGTCGGGCCAGGCGCCGGCGGCGGCTTCGGCAGGGCGAGCCGTGCGGCGCACGATGCACGGGGTGCAGACGCCGCACGGCTGACCATTCTCCTTCTTGAGGCCGCCGACCTTTGGCTGGAACAGGTACCAGCAGGTCTGGGTTTCGCGGAGCAGGTGTTCGGCCGGTCCCGCGCCGAGCGTGGCGGCCAGTGCCTCGCCCACCTCGCATTTGGTTTTGGGCAGAAACGGATTGTCGATCGTGAAGCTACCTTCGAAGACCGCATCGAGCAGCCTGGCCATGCGGCGATGGGTCTCCGGATGGGCGTGGCGCGTCGGGATGAAGTTGCCCGACTGCGGCACCGCGGTCGCCAGCACGCCATTCTCATACTGGACGATATGCCGCGCGCCGTAGCTCTCCGCGACGGCGGCGCCGAGGCTGAGGAACATGAAGGAGCGAATGAGGTTCATCCCCTCCCGGCCGCGCTGGCCGGTCAGTCGCCACTGGGTCGGCGGGTGGTACCCGAGCGCCGACGCCAGCTTGCTCTGAAGGCTGGCCTGACCGTGGTAGAAGGAGACGAGTTGGATCGAGGTGTGCGGCCGCTTGTCCGATCCGGCGCCGCAGAGGCTGTCCATGCCCCCGGAGAAGAGCGTGATCTGGTCGACGGGCCGCTCGTCCACCTCGGGGCGGACGAAATCGACGGCGTCCGGCCGCGTGGAAAAGTCGAACGTCCACCGCGCTCGGTTGAGGAACCCGAGGCAGGATGCGAGCAGCGGCCCGCCGTCCTTGGTCCAAAAGGCGAGATCGCGGACGGGGGCGACCAGTTCCCACTTCACAGCGGGATCGGTCGCACGCCGTCTGATCTGCGACTCCACCCGGTAGATGGCGCCCGCGAGGTCGACGAGATCGCGGCCCCTGGCGGACAGATCGCGCGAACCGAGCGGACCGTGAAGACCCCAGATCGGTGTCGCGCCGAAGTCGAATTCGGCCGTGCGCAGCGGCAGCTGGTTGCGCACGCCATGGACGGTGCAGGTCAGCCGGCTCATGGCGTGACCTTCGCGCGGAGCTGTTTCACGGTCCAGTCCGGCTCGCCGCCCAGCACCCGGATCATGTGCGGATAACTCACCTGGGGGATGTCCTTCCATGGCTGGTGACGGAACTTGCCGGCGAACGCGTGCACTAGTGTGTCGGCCTGTGCCATCGCGAAGTCGTTCAGATGGACGCGGGCAGCCCGGTTCAGATTCTTTGCCTCCAGCCGGAGGGTCTCGGAAAGATACGAGCCGAGGAACAGGTTGGCGGTCCGACTGAAGACGGCCCTGCTGGCGGCGGCGATGATCTCCGCGGCGTTCCCGCGGTTGCGGATGGCGGGATCGTCGCCGACCGCCCGCTTCAGGAAATCGAGGATCGCCGCCTGCAACGGCGCCTGTAGGCGGGGATTGACGGCATCGCTGCCGCCGTCGCTCGCGAGCGCCGCGGCGAGGCGAGCGAGGCAGCCTGGGCCGCCGTCGACACCGAATTCGCGCTGGACCGCGTTCCAGCTTCCGTCCTGCAGGAGCGCCACGCCCAGGTGGAAGAGCGCCCCATATGCCTTGGCGACACCGGGGTCGCTGAGCAGCGACGACAGATAGTCGCGGGACAGCTTGGCATAGACCTTCGCGATCGCGTCGAACGCTGCGACTGCGCCTGGATCGGCCGAAGTCAGCGCGTCGCCCCGCAGCGTGA
>NZ_VCJS01000237.1 GCF_005893125.1 Nonomuraea basaltis
GATGTGTATAAGAGCCAGGCCCTGCCCGGCCCCGCCTGGATCAACAAGCCCAAGACCGAAACACAGAACGAGGACGCCACAGAGAAGTCGACACAGAATTAGCCCAGCTCAACTGCCTTGATCAAATTGACAGGTACCGGAGCGTTGTCGTGAGGATGGGCTGTGGCAGCCGTGCTCACGGTCGCTTTCCTCGCCGGGATCCATCCGCTCGGATGAGCGCTGCACGGATGTCCTCCATGCAGGTGCGGGCCGCGTGCTCGGCGGCGGCAGCATCGGCGGCGGCGATGGCTCGGGCGATGCCGTCATGGGAGATCAAGGGCGCGCGCATGTGCCTGCCCGCGGTTTTGATGCTGGATCGAAGCTCACTGGAGAAGCCTGTGTAGATTTCGATCATCATCCGGTTGTGCGTCGCTTGCACCACCGCGTCGTGGAAGGCGAGGTCGAGCTCGACGAACATGCTGACATCATCGCTGTGCCAGGCGCGCTCGCGCTCGGCCAGGGTTACGTCCAGCAGGGCAATGTCCGCATGCGTTCGGTGGAGCGCGGCCAGCCGCGCAGCCTCGATCTCCAGCGCCCGCCGCACTTCGAAGATCTCCATGTGCTTGGCGTGGCGGAGGCTGCGCACGAGCACGCCCGACAGTTCGCTCCTGGACCGAATGTAGGTGCCGTCTCCTTGGCGGCATTCCAGGAGCCCCGCGTGCGTCAACGCCCGGACGGCCTCACGGACGGTGTTGCGTCCCACGCCGAGCTGCCCGGCGAGCACCGTCTCTGTGGGGATCTTGGTGCCGACCTGCCACGACCCTCCGGCGATCGCTTCGGTCAGCTGATCGATCACCTGGTCGACAAGCGACGTGCGGTGTGCCGTATGCAGACTCATCACCGCATTTCACCCTCCATGACACTCACCCGCCGGGTTTGCCGAGGTAAAGCTATGAGCAATTGCTAACATTTGCAACCGAATCTGACTGTCCTTCCGCGCTCTGGCGTTCGATGGAACGTCATCGGGCCGCTTGTCTTCCAAACGCTGACGCCGTTGACCGCATGACAGCTGCCATGCTGCAGAGCTAAGGTATTGAAGAACTTTTCAATTGCTGAGCGTGTATCGGACCGGAGGCGCAAGTGGAGGGCTTCGCCGGGGTCGTGGGCAGCATCGCCTGCGAGGATGTGCGCGCTGCGCCGCAGCCAGAAGATTCCTGCACCGCGGGTGCGCCTGCGGCAGGCGTCGAGGCGATACGGTGCCCGATCGTGGGTCACCACGTCGCGCTGCCGTTCACGGAAGCCGGTTGATCATGTCCGTTCCGCTTTATCAGGCCAAGGCCGACTTCTTCCGCACGCTCGGCCATCCCGTCCGCATCCAGGTGCTGGAGCTGCTGCAACGCGGCCCGTTGCCGGTCCGCGACCTGCTCACCTTGATCGAGGTGGAGTCGTCCAACCTATCGCAGCAGCTGAGCGTGCTGCGCCGGGCGGGGATCGTCACAGCGACCCGAGACGGGGCCACCGTGGTCTACGCGCTCAGCAGTTTGGACGTGGCCGAGCTGCTGCGGGCCGCACGGCGGATCCTCACCGACATGATCGCCGGACAGGACCAGCTGCTTGCTGAGCTGCGCGATGCCGACACCCAACCCCCCCGTCCCGGGTGAGCTCGCCGCATGATCCAGCGTGAGAGCACCAGGCAGGGAGTCATCGTGGCGAGTTTGTGGCGCAAGATCAGGAAAACGGGACGGGTGGCCGAGCCGGCGCCGGATAAACCGGTCCCCGACAACACGACTGTCCAGAGCACGGCTGCCGAGCTGGGCGGGTCGGTGCAGATCCGGCATGTGGACGCGGGGTCGTGCAATGGGTGTGAGGTGGAGATCGCTTCGGCGTTCGGGCCGGTGTATGACGCCGAACGGTACGGGGCGCGGCTGGTGGCCTCGCCGCGGCACGCGGACGCGCTGGTGGTCACCGGCCCGGTGACGCGCAACATGGAGGTGGCGTTGCGCCGCACGTTCGAGGCGGTGCCGCAGCCGCGGCTGGTGGTCGCGCTGGGTGATTGCGCGCGTAACTGCGGGGTGTTCGCGGGGGCGTACGGCGTGGCGGGGTCGGTCGCCGATGTGGTGCCGGTCGATGTGGAGGTGGCGGGTTGCCCGCCCCGGCCGGAGGCGATCGTCGCGGCGCTGCGTGGGCTGACCGGTCGATGACGGGGTCGCTGTTCGGCACGGCTCTGGGTCTGTGCGTGGTGACGGCGGTGGCTGCCTTGATCGTGCCCGCCCGTGCCCGCGCGCTCGTCGCGGGACTGGGCACCGCGGGAGCCGGCGGCTTCGGTGTGGCCGCCGGGATGACTGTCCTTACCGGAGGGCGGTGGAGCGCCTGGTTGCCGGAGCTGCTGCCGCTGGCCGGGGTACGGTTGTCGCTCGATCCGCTGGGCGCTGTCTTCGTCGCGGTGACGGGCGGGGTGACGGTGTGCGCGGCCGTGTACGCCATCGGTTATGCCCGCCATGAGGGCCGGGCAGTCCAGGCCGTGCTGCCCTTGTTCGTCGCCTCGATGCTGCTGGTGCCCGCGGCGGCGAGCGTGAGCACGCTGCTGGTGGCCTGGGAGTTGATGGCGCTCACCTCGCTGGTGCTGGTGCTCGCCGAGCACCGGCACCGCCCGGAGGTCGGGCAGGCCGGCCTGTGGTACGCGGTGATGACCCACCTGGGCTTCGCGGCGGTCCTGGGCGGCCTGGCGTTGTTCGCCGCGCAGGCCGGCGGCGAGAGCTTCGACCAGTTGCGCGGCGCCGAGTTGTCGCCGGTGGCCCGCGATGTGGTGTTCCTGGCAACGCTGATCGGGTTCGCGTCCAAGGCGGGCATCGTGCCGTTGCACGTGTGGCTGCCCCGCGCCCACCCGGAGGCACCGAGTCACGTCTCGGCGCTGATGAGCGCGGCCATGGTGAACATGGGGGTGTACGGCATCGCGAGGGTCGGCTTGGACCTGCTGGGCGGCGGAGTGCCGTGGTGGTGGTTGCTGACGCTCGCCGCGGGTGCGGCCTCTGCCCTGTACGGCATCCTGCAGGCCGCCGTCTCCTCCGATCTGAAACGGCTGCTGGGCTACTCCACCACGGAGAACATGGGCCTGGTCCTGGTCGGGGTCGGCGCGGCCGGGTTCTTCGCCGTCTCGCACGCGCCGGTGCTGGCCGCGTTGGCGTTGACGGCGGCACTGTTGCACGTGGTCAACCACGCCGGCTTTAAGACGTTGTTGTTCCTGGCGGCGGGTTCGGTGCTGCGGGCCACCGGCCTGCGCGACCTCGACGCCCTCGGCGGGCTGCGCACGCGCATGCCGGCCACCACCGCGCTGTTCGCGGTCGGCGCGCTGTGCGCGTCGGCGCTGCCGCCCGGCAACGCCTTCATCAGCGAGTGGCTGCTGCTGCAGAGCCTCATCCACGCGCTGCCGGCCTCCGGAGTGGCGGGGGCGGTGACGATGCCGCTGGCCGTGGGGGTGATCGCGTTGTCGGCGGGCCTGGCGGTGGCCACCTTCGTGAAAGCCTTCGGCATTGGATTCTTGGCTAGGCCCCGCAGCAGCGAGGCTGAGCAAGCGTCGGAGAGTCCCTCCACGATGCTGACCGGCATGGGCGTCACCGCCGCCTGTTGCGCCATGCTGGCACTGGCTCCGGCCGTGGTGCTACCCGCTCTGGCGACGGCTGTAGCGCAGGTCTTCCCGGCAGCCAACGCGGTGTCCGGTCAGGTGACGCTGCGCCTGACCGGGGTGATGGGGGCGATCTCCCCGCTGCTGATCGCGATCGCGCTGGTGGCCGCCGTGGCGCTGGTGCTGGGGGTGCTGCGGGTGGTGGCCGGCCAGCGGGCACAGTGGCGGGCACGGCGCAGGGCGCGGTTGTGGGACTGCGGCGCCGGGCCGATGACGGCCCGGATGGAGTACACCGCCACCTCCTTCGCCGAGCCACTGCAGCGGGTCTTCGACGACGTGCTGGCCCCGGAAAGCGATGTGGACGTCACCCCGGTGAAGGAGTCGGCCTATCTGGTGGAGCGGGTGCGGTTCCAGGCGCGCATCCCCGACCGGGTCGAACATCGCCTGTATGCGCCGCTCCTGGCGGCCATCAACGCGCTGGGGCGCTCGGCGCGCACGCTGGCCAACGGTAGCGTGCACCGCTACCTTGCCTACGGCTTTTACGCGCTCGTCGGCGCGCTGATCGTGCTGGCGGTGATCCGGTGACCGCACTGATTCAGGTGATCCTCGTGGTGGCCGGCGCCCCGCTGCTGGCTGGGATGATGCGGCAGATTCGGGCCCGGCTGGAGGGCCGGGCCGGGGCGGGGGTGCTGCAGCCGTGGCGGGATCTGCGCAAGCTGGCCCGCAAGCAGCCGATCGCTCCCGACGGCACCGGCTGGGTGTTCCGGCTGGCGCCGCTGCTGCTGGCCGGGACGGCGCTCGTGGCGGCCGCGGCGGTGCCGCTGGTGGCCACGGACGCGCCGCTGGACGGCGTGTCGGACCTGTTCGCCGTGGTCGCGCTGCTCGCGCTCGGGTCGGTGGCGCTGGCGTTGGGCGGGCTGGACACCGGCACCGCGTTCGGCGGCATGGGCGCCAGTCGCGAGGTGACCATCCTGGCTCTGGTCGAGCCGACCATCTTGGTGTCAGTCTTCGCCCTGTCGGTACGGGCCGGGTCGACGAACCTGGCCGCGATCGTCACATCCATGGCCGAGAACCCGTGGGCCATGTTGTCGCCGGTGAGCCTGCTGGCCGCGGCCGCGCTGGCCATCGTCACCATCGCCGAGACCGGCCGGATCCCGGTGGACAACCCTTCCACCCACCTTGAGCTGACCATGATCCATGAGGCGATGGTGCTGGAGTACGCCGGCCCCGAGCTCGCCCTGATCGAGTGGGCGTCCGCGGCTCGCCTGTCGGTCCTGCTCGGGCTGCTGGCCAGCCTGTTCGCGCCCTGGGGCATCGCCACGGCGGACGTGGGGCCCCTCGCGCTCCTGGTGGCCTGCCTCGTCCTGGTGGTCAAGGTGGCAGCGCTGGGGGCGCTGCTCGCGGCCGGCGAGGTGTTCATGGCCAAGCTGCGCCTGTTCCGGGTGCCGGAGCTGCTGGCCGGATCGTTCCTGATGGCGCTGCTGGCCGTGGCCGCGTCCTTCTTCCTGGCATGAGCGTGAGGGACCCGGCGTGAGTGATGAGATGTACGTGCTGCTGCTGGACCTGGCGTGCGGGGCGTTCCTGCTGGCCGGGGTTCTGGTGCTGTGGCGGCGTGACCTGTCGGCCATCGTGGGGTTGTTCGCCCTGCAGGGCCTCGCCCTGGCGGTCTTGGTCGTGGTGCTCGGCCTTCACCAGGGCGAGATGGAGCTGGTCGCGGTCGGCGTGGGAGTGGCCGGGCTACGCGCCGGGCTGCTGCCCTACCTCATGCGGCGCGCGCTGGCCGCCAGCGGCGAAGCGCGCGAGACGCGGCCGCTGGTGAACGTGGCCACCTCGCTGCTCGTCGCCGCGGTGCTGGCCATGCTCGCCTACGCGGTCTCCCAGCCGCTGATCGCCCTGGCGCCCAGCCCCGCCACCCAGGCGGTGCCCGTCGCGCTGACCGTGCTGCTGGTCGGCTTCTTCGTCCTGGTTACCCGGCGGCGAGCCTTGTCGCAGGTGGTGGGCTTCCTGCTGATCGACAACGCGGTCACCGCTACGGCGTTCCTGACCACCAGCGGGGTCCCGCTGGTGGTGGAGCTGGGCGTCTCGCTGGACGTGCTGCTGGCCGTGTTGGTGTTGCAGGTCCTGACCACCCGGATGCGGGCCGCGTTCGGCGGCACCGACCTCGACGAGCTCAGGGAGCTGCACGATTGATGACCCTCCCCGTGACCTTCCCCGTGGCCGTTATGGTGTTCGCACCCGTCCTGATGCCCCTGCTGGCGGCGTGCGGCTACGCCGTCCTCGGCTGGAACAGGGTCACCGCCTGGCTCGGCGCCCTGGCCGCCGCCGCCTTGCTGGCCGCGGCCGTCGTCTCGGGGATCGCCGTCTCGGGCACGGGACAGGCCGTGACGGTGGCCGGGCTGGCGCGTATGGACGCGCTGAGTGCGTTCATGCTGGTCGTGATCGGCGCCGTCGCGCTGCTGGCGACGCTGGCCAGCCCCGCCTACCTGGCCGCCGAACTGGCCGCCGGGCACACCACGCCCCGGGCGGCCCGCCGCTACGGGGTGCTCACCCAAGCCTTCATCGCCGCGATGGCGCTGGCGGTGCTGGCCTCCAACCTCGGCGTGATGTGGGTGGCCATCGAGGCCACCACGATCCTGACCGCCTTCCTGGTCGGCTTCCACCCCAGCAGACAGGCGACCGAGGCGGCCTGGAAGTATGTCGTCATCTGCTCGGCCGGGATCGTGCTGGCCTTCCTGGGCATCGTGCTCGTGCACTACGCCGCCCTGCACGCCGGCCTGACCGCCGCCGACGCTCTCGACGGCGCGGCCCTGGCCCGCCACGCCGCCGACCTCGACCCGGGCGTGATGCGCATCGCCGCGGTCCTGCTAGTGCTGGGTTTCGGCACCAAGGCCGGTCTGGCGCCGATGCACGCCTGGCTGCCCGACGCGCACAGTCAGGCGCCGGCACCGGTGTCGGCGCTGATGTCCGGCGTGCTGCTGTCGGTGGCCTTCTATGCGATCCTGCGGATCAAGGTGATCGCCGACGTGGCGCTCGGGCCCGCGACCATGCGGGTCCTCCTCGTGGCCGCCGCGCTCGCCTCGCTGGCCGTGGCCGCCGCGCTGCTGCTGGCTCAGCGGGACTACAAACGGCTGCTGGCCTACTCCAGCATCGAGCACATGGGGCTGATCGCCCTCGGCGCCGCGATCGGCACCGAGCTGGCGCTGGTGGCCGTGCTGCTGCACATCCTCGGCCACGGTCTCGGCAAGTCGGCGTTGTTCTTGTCCTCCGGCCACATCCACCAGGCCCTCGGCAGCAGCCGGATCGACGCGGCGCGCGGCCTGGCCCTGCGCTCGCCGCTGCTCGCGGGGGCGTTCGGGGCCGGGCTGCTGGCGTTGCTGGGGCTGCCGCCGTTCAGCCTGTTCGCCAGCGAGGTCGGCATCGTCCGGGCCGGGTTCGCCGCCGGTCTGGGCTGGGCGATCGCGGCGGCCCTGCTGCTCATGCTCGTCATCGTCGCCGCCATCGGCCGGCACGGGCGCCGCATGCTCCTCGGCTCGCCCGCGACCGCCGCCGCGGAGCCGCTGCCGTTCCCCCGGACCGCCGCCCTGGCGGTGATCGCGGCGCTGGTCGCCTGCGCGCTGCTGGGGATCACCGTGAGCCCGCTGGGCGACCTGCTCCACGGCGCCGCCGCCATCGCCGGAGGGACCTCATGACCCACCGCACCAGCGCCAACATCGGCTTGTCCGAGCTGGCCTCCGCCGCCGAGACGCTGCTCGCCGACGATCACCGGCTCGCGCTGGTGTCGGCCCATCAGGAGGCGCGCGGCTTCGGCATCGTCTACCTCTTTGTTGCCTCGAACCCGGACCGGCGCGCCGAGCTACGCCTTCACCTGCCGCCAGGCGATCCCGTGGTCCCCAGCATCGCCGCCCTGTCCTTCCCTGCCGGCCGCTTCGAACGCGAAGTGCACGACCTGTACGGCATCACCCCCCTGGACCACCCATTGCCGCGCCGGCTGGTGCGCCACCACCACTGGCCGCGCGGCTGGTATCCGATGCGCGCCGACGCCGGGCCGCCGCCAGCCTTCGGCGACCCGGAAGGCCCTTACCCCTTCGTCACCGTCGAAGGGCCCGGCGTGTACGAGATCCCCGTCGGCCCGGTGCACGCCGGGCTCATCGAACCCGGCCACTTCCGCTTCTCCGTCGTCGGCGAGACGATACTCAAGCTCAAGGCCCGGCTATGGTTCGTCCACAAAGGCATTGAAAAGCTCTTCGAGGGCCGGCGCCCCGCCGACGGGCTGGAGCTGGCCGAACGGGTCAGCGGCGACACCACCGTGGGCCATGCCCTGGCCTACTGCCTGGCTGTCGAAGAAGCCACCGGCACCGATGTACCGCCCCAGGCGCAGCGAGCACGGGCGGTGCTGCTGGAGCTGGAGCGCCTCTACAACCACGTCACCGACCTGGGCGCCCTGTGTAACGACGTCGCCCACGCCATCCTGCACGCCCATGCCGGACGCGTGCGCGAACAACTGCTGCGCCTCAACGACCAGGTGAGCGGGCACCGGCTGCTGCGCGGCGGCATCACCCTCGGCGGCGCCCGGCTGCGCGCCCTGCCCGACCCCACCCAGCTGGCCGGCATCGCCGCCGACGTGGCCGAGATCGTCCAGCTCGCCCTCGGCCACACCGTCGTGGCCGACCGCTTCACCGGCACCGCCATCCTCCCCCAGCAGGCCGCCCGCGACCTCGGCGCCCTCGGCTACGTCGCCCGGGCCAGCGGCCTCGGCCTCGACGCCCGCCGCGACCACCCCTTCACCGACCTCGGCCCGTTCACCCCCGCCACGCGCGGCGGCGGCGACGTGCTGGCCCGCTTCCAGGTCCGCGCCGACGAGATCGCCGCCTCCATCGACCTGATCACCCGCCTGGCCGGCGACCTCACCCCAGGTCAGACCAGCAGGCCGCTGGAGGACGGAATCTCCTCGGGTGCCGGCATCGTCGAAGGCTGGCGCGGCACCATCGTCCACCGCGTCCAACTCGCCGCCGACGGCACCCTGGCCCGCGCCAAGATCGTCGATCCGTCGTTCTTCAACTGGCCGGCCCTGCCCGTCGCCCTGTCCGGCGCGATCGTGCCGGATTTCCCCCTGGTCAACAAGAGCTTCAATCTCTCCTACGCTGGCAACGACCTGTGATCGCCGCTCCACCCAGCTTGGGCGGCGGCCGGGACACCCGGGTTACGCTGGTCTTCTCCCTGAGGCTGGGAGGAGGTGCGGGTATGACGCAGCAGTATCTCGCTGGCGAGCTGTCGCTCCTGCTGGGCCGGCTGCAAGCAGCCACTCCCGACGCCGTGGCACAGCGCGAGGTGGCGCGGCTGCGGCGCGCGGCCGAAACGGCGGCGATCGCGGCGCTGCCGTGCGTGGCCGCCCGGGCCTTGGCGCTGACCGACGCGCTGTGCTGGCACTCGCTGTCACGCGCCGACACGGTGGCGTTCTGCCGGCAGGCCAGGGTGGGAGCCGAGCTCTTCGACTTCGCCCGCTGTTCCGGCCTGCTCGAAGACGTCTAGCTTCAGGTCGCGCCCGGCAGGCACGTCGTCGGGTAGCCCGTCGCAAAGCAGGTGAGGCGCGAGCACCGCTGGCGGAACAACAAATTGACAATCTTAGCAATTGCCAAGGTTGTTGGTATGTTGAGCGTAGGCGGTCTGAGGGCCGGCAGGAGGCCGAGGAAGGCGGAAACATGGACGACTTCGCCGTGGAGATACTCGCGGTGATCAGCGTCGCCACGAAGAATCTGGACGAGGCGCGCACCACGGGTGACGATCACGGCGTGCAGATGTACTCCGAACGCGTGCGCTACCTTCTCACGGTCGCTCAACGCCACGGCGTGGACACCACGTCGTTCTCCGACGTGCGCGCGCAGATCGAAGCCGGTGAGGGATAACCCGGCCTCGGCGTTGAAAGGCCGTGCACACCGATGACGGGTATTCGATCGAGGAAGCCCACGTGATGGCCACTCCTCCCGATTGTCAGCGGCGTTCGAGGTTTCGGTTCTGCCTGGCTCATGGTCGCCGGGCTGCGGGCTTGTCGTGATGGCCGAGGACCTTGGCGATGGCCGGGGCGGGGGCCTCCGAGGGGCTCTGCACCGCCACCTCCAAGGGACGATGAGCCCCTTCTCATCAGACGGCGGCCGAGCCGGCGGGTCGCGGTCGCCCTGTCAGCCGTCCGCTCGCCCATGTCCGCCCCCTTTGAGGCCGGGAGTCCCTATGCGTCAGCCCCTGCGCATCGCCGTTGCTCAGCCCTACTGCACCCCGCACGACGTTGCCGCGAACGCCGCCGTTCACGCAGCGATGATCGAATCCGCCCAAGCCCGTGTGGTGATCTTCCCCGAGCTGTCGCTGACCGGTTACGAGCTGACCACGCCGACCATCGCCGCCGACGACCCCCGGCTTGTCCCGATCATGAAGGCCTGCGCCGGCAGCCGTACCATCGCCCTGGCCGGAGCTCCAGTCCGCGGGAAAGACAATCGTGACTACATCGCCACGCTCGTCATCGACGGCGACGGCGCTGCGGTTGCCTATCGGAAGATGTACCTGCACCCGCCCGAGTCGGACTGGTACAGCCCCGGCGAAGGCCCGGCAGTGCTGGAGGTGGACGGCTGGCGGCTCGGCCTGGCGATCTGCCGGGATTCCGGTATCGCCGAGCACGTCGCAGCGACCGCGGCGATGGGCATGGACGCCTACGTGGCCGGAACGCTGTTCTCCCTCACTGCCGGGGCACGCCGCGACGTCCGCATGCGGGCCATTGCCGTCCAGCATGGTGTCTGGGTCGCGGCGGCAAGCTTCGCCGGCGCCACCGGCGGCTATCCCATGACGTCTGGCGGCTCGGGCATATGGGCGCCGGGCGGAGCCTTGATTGCACAGTCGGGCATCCGGACCGGCGCTACCGCCCACGCCACACTGCGTCATCGCTCAGGAGCCGTGGAGAAATAAGCCGTCGTCTCACAGGACGTTTCCGCACGTCCAACCGCCGATGATCGACGGCTTATTCGCCGGCAGGCCCTCTAAGTGCTGACTTGGACGCGCAGGAAGGCCGGCAAGGATGGCGGGAGTCGGTGAGAGTCGTCTTGTGTCGGCAAATAGCGATGCCATCACCGCCCGACGGCATCCTCAAGGACGAGTATCGGCCTGCGGCGGCAGCCGTCTGTTCGCCTCCACAAGGCATGCACAGCGGATTCGGCGACAGCATCGACGCCGACCTCGACACGGCCAGCGCCTCGTGGCTCGCCGAGGACTGCGCTCAAGCTGTTTCAGGAAGGACTGGCATCGTCGGCATGTGAGGAGAAGATCCGAACCCACCAGCGCCGCAAGGGCGAGGATCCAGGTGCGGGCTCGGGCTTGTCGGCGGCCGGAACCGGCTGCACGGTGACCAATGTGGCCCGAGCGTACCGTGCGCAATAGCGGCGCGCTGAGGGCAGGATCAGGCGGCTCAGCCAGCTGCGCGTGCCGCGCCCCAGCACAAGCAGATCCTTCGCCCGGGCGAGATCCACCAGATGGCGGCCCGGATGCCCCACCCTGATGATGATCAACGCCTCGTCCGGGACCCCGCCGGCCACATCCCCGAACAACCGTGTGACCAGTTCTTGGCTGCGCTCGGCCTCATCTGGGAACAGCGTGTGGTCGTACGGCAGAGCCTCCGGGCTCGGGTAGAGGGGAGCGCGGCTGACATGCACCGCCACCAACGGCAGCCGACGCAACCGCGCCTCGGCGAGCGCCCATGCCAGCGCCCACCTGGAAGCGGGTGAGTCCTCAACGCCCACGATGATGCGAGCTCCCGAAGGCAAGTCTTCGCCCATGGCCTCCCCCTCACACGAGGCGGCGATACCTCAATGGTGCGCTGTATAGCCCGAACTGAGAAATGTTCACATCCGCACGGTCATGTCCTCGGCAGTCTGCGTGTGGCCTGTGATCAACTGACGGGCGTGCGCGATGGCCCTCGGGGTATCGGCGAAGACCAGGCCGTCGCGGCGCAGATGCTCGGCCACGCCCACGGCGGCGAGCACCTGCTCGTGACCGGGCCTGATTCCGGACAGCAGTACAGTGATCCCGCGCCGCTCCAGCCGGGTGATCGCATCCCCCAGCACCTGTGCGCCGGTCGCGTCGATGGTCGAGACGCGCGACATGCGCAAGATGACCACCCGCACATCTGACACCTCCGACAGCTCCAACAGGAAGCGGTGGGCCGCCGCGAACAGCATCGGCCCGTCGAAGCGGTAGGCGACGATGTGCTCGGCCAGCAGCCGCAACTCCTCCTCGCTGTGGTCGCCGCCGTCCAGCGGCACCTGCTCGACCCGGACCGTACGGGCCACCGCGCGCAACGCCAGCACGACCGCCACCCCGATCCCCACCGCGACCGCGCTGACCAGATCGAAGGCCACCGTCACCACAAACGTCAGCCCCATCACCAGCGCATCGCCCCGGGTCGCCCGGGCGATCGCGCGCAGCGAGCCCACCTCGACCATCCGCACCGTGGTGGCCAGCAGCACGCCGGCCAGCGCGGCGAGCGGGATCCGACCGACCAATCCCGAGGCGGCGAACACGATCACCGCCAGCACCAGCGCGTGCGTCACCGCCGCCACCCGGGAGCGGGCCCCGGAGCGCACATTGACCGCAGTTCGCGCGATCGCCGCCGTCGCCGGCACCCCGCCGAACAGCGGGACCACCAGGTTCGCGACCCCCTGCCCGAACAGCTCCCGGTCGGCGTCATGCCGCTCGCCGACGCTCATCGCATCGGCTACCGACGCGCACAACAGACTCTCCAGGGCAGCCAGCGCCGCAACAGCCAGCGCGGAAGGCAGCAGTACGGCCAGCGCCCCGACGTTCAGGAATCCCAGCGAAGGCGCTGGCAGTGTGCTGGGAAGCGAGCCGATTCTGGCAATCTCCAGCCCGGCCAGTTCCGCCGCCACCGTCGCCAGGACAACCCCGATCAGTGAGAACGGCAGTCCCGGCCGCCAGCGGGCACCGGCCAGCATCAGCGCCGCCACCACCAGTGCCATGATGACCGGCTGGAAGTCCGGGCGCGAGGCGAAGCGGGTCACCGCGTCCGCCGCCACCTGCCAGACCCGCTCCCCCTGAGCACCTGTCACGCCCAGTGCCGCCGGGATCTGCTGCAAGGCGATCACGACCGCGATGCCCGCCGTGAAGCCCTCGATCACCGAGGTCGGCATGAACCGCGCGAACCTGCCGATCTTGGCCACCGCCAGAGCCACCAGCACCACTCCGGCCAGTAGCCCGACCGTCAGCACCCCGCCCGGGCCATATTGGCTCATGATCGGCACCAGCACGACCGTCATCGCACCGGTCGGGCCGGACACCTGCAGGTTGCTGCCGCCGAACACGGCTGCCAGCACCCCGGCCACGATCGCGGTGACCAGCCCGGCCTGCGCCCCCAGTCCCGAGTTCACCCCGAAGGCCAACGCCAGCGGCAACGCCACCACCGCCACGGTCACCCCGGCCAGCACGTCCCGCCGCGGGTCGCGCCGTGCCGCCTTCCAATCAGAGGGACGAGGCAGAAAGGCGGACACATGCTTCAGCACAGCGTGCATGCTCATCGCACTCCCTGTGCCCGCAGCTCGGCCAGGAGCTCACCTTGGCCGGCCAGCAGCTGCGTCAAGATCTGTCGCGCGGCCGCCAGCAGTTCGGCCACCTCGCCGGTGGCCAGCTCATACACCACCGTGACGCCTTCGCGGCTGGCCGTGACAATCCCCGCCCGGCGCAGCACGCTCAGCTGCTGCGACAGGCTGGACGCCTCAATGTCGATCTCGTTGAGCAGGTCGCGAACCGGCCGCGGACCATCATGCAAGAGCTCCAGCACGCGGATGCGCACGGGATGGCCGAGCGTTCGGAAGAACTCCGCCTTGGCCTGGTAGAGCGGAACCGTCACGATCACGCCACCTCGATGCCGTGCCGCCCGGCGATCCGCGGCGGCCGGTTCTCCAGCCGCCCGGTCGGCCCCGGCACCGTGTGGCCGTCCGAGCCTTGACCTGGACCGGTCTCGACCTCGTCGATCCGGGCGCGCAGATCCTTCGCGAACACGCTCAAGCCCTCACTCCTCAACCACACAGATGTCCCTGCGGCCCTCGCTGGGCACACAAGCACTTCATGATGAAGGAAATTGAAGAATTCTTCAAATTACGATGATTTGATGTCGCTGGGGGCGCGGCGGTAGCATCAGTGCCGTGCAAGAGAGATGGACATAGTCCACAAAACGGCGGGCCGGGGTGGCCCCTCGTGAAGGAGGGCAGGCATGGGACGAGGACGAGCCAAGGCCAAGCAGACCAAGGTGGCGCGCGAACTGAAGTACGCCGACCACGGGATCGATCTTGAACGCCTGCGCACAGAACTCGTCTCCGACAGCGACGCTGACGAGAACCGACGGCATCCGTCCGAGGACGAGCAGGACTAGGCGGCCACGTTCTACCGCAAATCGCTGGAAGAACGCATCGCCGACCGCGTGGCCACGCGCAAGCCCCTCGAAGAGGGCAAGACCTTCGAACACGGCCCGGCCAAGTTCGTCTTCGTCTCCCTGATCGTCGCGGTGGTCGTGATGCACGTGGTGGGCCTCGCCATCGTGATGCACTTCACCTGACACCCGCGCCAGCCCTGTCTCCCGGCATGGGCCGGCAAGCCACACCGCTGGTGTGCTCCTTGGTCTCAGCAGGACCTGCGCGCCATCGTGCTCCTGGCGCTGATCGTGCGATGCGGAGCCGCCCCGCATCCGATCATGTCCGGGACCCGTTGAGGACCGCTCCCGCCCTGAGGGGATCGTGGTCGAGGTCACGGACCAGCAGCGCGCGTGATCACGTGCCTGCTCGTCTCCATGCCGCCCCCTGCTGATGGCGACCTCCGACTCCAGACCCCCTCCAAAGACGCCGCCCGCGCCTCCTGCAGGCAGATTCACATCGACTTGGCTGGCTCACTTCATGCGTCTTCGCGGCGAGCCGGTGCAGCGTTCACGCCTGCGTAATGAACGGTCCCCACACACTCGGACAGGTTACGGACAGTAAGATAACGGCAAGTGAATTGATAACCTTAGCAATTGCCAACATCATTGGTATGTTGAGCGCGGACAGGCCGTCGGGCCTGCACGAGCCCGCGGGAGGCGGCTACGTGGACGACTTCGCCATTGAGGTGCTCACGGTGATCAGCGCCGCCACCAAAAGGCTGAACGACGCTCGCACCGTGGGCGACGACCATGGCGTGCGGGTGTACTCCGAACGTGTGCGCTACCTGCTCACGGTCGCTCAACGCCACGGCGTGGACACCACGTCGTTGTCCGTGGTGCGCGAACGCCTCGAGGCCGGCGAGGCGTAATCGTGGCGATCCCGCCAGCGCAAGCCAAGGCTGATCTGTTCCGTGCTTTGGCGCACCCTCTGCGGCTCCGTGTCGTCCGGTTGCTCACCGATGGTCCATGCCGGGTGCGGGAGTTGCTGGCCGAGGTCGATGTCGAACCCTCCTGCCTGTCGCAGCAGCTGGCGATACTGCGGGGTGCCGGGGTCGTCACCGCCAGCCGCAGCGGCGGAACGGTGGTGTACACGTTGGCCAGCCCGCACACTGCGGGCCTGCTGCACGCAGCGCGCCGGGCACTCTTCGCGATCGTGACCAGACAGATCCCGATGGAGGAACACAGCGATCATGCCGGGTGAAGGAGGGGCCTTGCCGAAGAGTGCTTCCGGGCCCGAGCAGGCACGCCGGCGCCCTCCCGGCTTGTTCAAGGTGAACCACTGGGTCGAGCAGATCGCCGAGCTCACCCAGCCCGAGCGGATCTCGTGGTGCGACGGCTCACCGGCTGGATGGGCGAGGAGGTGCTCACCATGAAGAGAACTCACGTGCACGAGGTCATGACAGCAGATGTGGTCACGGTGCGCGTCACGACCTCATTGACCGAGATCGTGGCACTGCTGTACACCAACGGCATCAGCGGCGTGCCCGTGCTGGACTGGTCCGACAGAGTCTGCGGCGTGATCTCGGGAGCCGATCTCGCAGGCAGGCAAACCACTGACGCCCCGACCGATAACCCCTGGGCCGCGCCCGCCGCCGGCGACCTCAGATCGCCTCACCTGTCCAAGACCGCCCTGGGATTGATGACGGCACCCGCTCTCACCATCGATCCACTGGCCACCGCCGAAGCGGCCGTGCGCATGCTGGCGCGTCATCGCATCGGCCGGCTGCCAGTCGTCGACACCCGCACCAAGCGCCTGACGGGCATCGTGACCCGCTCCGATCTGCTGCAGATCCGTTCGCGTCCCGACGTGGACATCAAGGCAGAGATCACGCTCGAAGTGCTCTCCCGCATGCCCGGCCTCGACCCGCACGACCTGGGCGTATGGGTGCGCAACGGAGTGGTCACCGTTCACGGGCAGCTTGAGCGCAGATCCGCGATCGCCGGCCTGGTGGAAGGGATCGGCCAGATCGAGGGAGTGGTCCGCGTGGTGGAAAGCATCGACTGCGACATCAATGACGCGGCGCCGGCACCGGCGCAGACGATCCAATGGGGCGGGTGAGGTGGCCACCACAGCACAAGAGGCGACCAGCATCGCGGGCGGTGCTGCGGGGAGCCGGGTCTCACCTGGGGAATGCTGCGAGCCCCGCTCCCCGCAGTTGCTAAGATTGGCAATTGCTGAGAATGTTGAGAAGTGTCAGCCGGTGCCCGGCCAGGTGATCGGTGGATCGGCGGCACTGGTGTTCAGGGGTCACCTGACCCGCCGATGGGCCCATGACAGGGAGAGGCTGTGGCTAGCGCACCGCTGTATCAGCTGAAAGCCGAGTTCTTCAAGACGCTCGGCCACCCGGCACGCATCCGGGTGCTCGAGCTGCTCAGCGAGCGTGAGCACTCGGTCGCCGACATGCTCCCTGAGGTGGGTATCGAACCGGCGCACCTGTCCCAGCAGCTGGCGGTGCTGCGGCGGGCCAACCTCGTGGTGGCCCGGAAAGAGGGGGCCACGGTCTTCTATTCCATCACCAGCCCGCAGGTCGCCGAGCTCATGGCGGTGGCGCGCTCCATTCTCACGGGCGTGCTATCCGGCCAGGCCGAACTGCTGGAGGACCTGCGCGCCTCGGTTCCCGAAGGAACCTGAAGGCGCCTTTGAGACGACGGGCGGTCGATGGTCTCGGTAGCCCTATCGACCGCCCGTCCCCACGCCACCACATCCGGGGCCGCCGTCAGCGCGCGGACCGTCCCTTTCCTTCCCATCACCCGGCCGCCGCGGCGTCGGCACACCTGGCAGGAGTGATCTCCCTGACCACCTGGCTGTCACCGGCGGGATTCGAGCTCCAAGCTCACCGCTCGCCGCCCCTCGATCGCGGCCTTGATCCTCCCTCTGACAGCCCGGGCGCCCGCCGCTGATGCCGCCCTTCGGTGGCGAGTTCGCCGCCGAAGGGCGGCATCCAAAGAGCGCCGCTCATGACCCTTGCTTCCCAACACTGAGGACATTTGATACCTTGTTAATTGCTAACTTTGGCAAGTAGTAAGATATTCATGTGAAGAGAGGTGGACAGATGAAGGTTCTTCTCTGCCTGCAGTGCCGCCGACTTCATCGCCCGGCCGCGGTGCTCCACGGCCGCTGCCCCGCCTGCGGAAGCGCCCGGCTGCTCGGATATGCCGGCCGGGCCTTCGTTCGCCCCCTCAGCCCCGTCAAGAACCTCCGTTCACGTCAGGAATCGGCGACGTGACATTCCGCTGGGCACATGAAGTGCAAGCGGAGGCGGAGATCTTGCGCCTGTCCGGCCACTTCGGTTTCACGACTCCGGACCTCGATCAGCTGAGCCATGCCCTGACCCATCACGACTTGCCCCTCATCCTCGATCTCACCGAGCTGGAAGGATGGGGACACACCGGACGCGACGCGGTCGTCCACATCGTCCGACACCTGACAAGCCGCCGCCCGACCACCGTGCGCGCGCCACGCGACGGACTCACCTTGTGGGCCCTGCGCGACGCCGGCCTCACCCCGCCCTTGCCGCCCGAGCGCAGTGGACAACCACGACCTGCCCCTTAAAGAGGCGCCCGGTGTCCACGACGCCGAAGACCACGCGCGTGCTGGCCGAGCACATCGTCGCCTTCCGGCTGGACGGGCCGCTGTTCTTCGCCGCCCACCGCTTCCTGCCCGCCTGGACGCGGCCGGGCAAGTGTTCGTCACTACCCCGAGGCCATCGCCGCCGCCCGCGCGCACCTGGCCAGAGCCGGCATCCTGCCTTCGCCCCAAGCGTCGGCGAACGGGCAGTCGCCCAGTGCCTGCCAGACCACAAGCCTGGCCCAGCTGGGCCGATCAAGCGTCGCGTCGAGATGCGCGCCGAGGGAGTTGTGTCCTGGCGCCACACGTGCCCGCGGCCGCCGCACCGGTAACGGCGGATCGTGACCAGCAGCGTCGTGGGACGTCACCCGAACGGCTCGTGAGCAAGGCGCCTGGTCACGGTGTCCCGCGGCGATCCCTCCGACCCGCAGCGCCGGCACCACTGGTCAGGTTCAACGACATGGCAGGCGAGGAGGGCACGGTCGGGGTCGAGTCGTTGGCCGGTGACCTCGAGTCCGAGTTCGTCGAGTCGGCAGAAGGTGGTCAGACCAGCGCAGGCGAAGCCCGCGCCGACGGTAGCGTCGGGCACGTCGAGGCCTTCCGGATGGGCGGCGTAGGAACCTCTATCCTTGGGAGACCTCGACCTCTATCGGGCCCTCGACGCGCCGAACCATGACCGCCCGGCCTCGACGTCACGCTCCGTCCACCCCACGTGTGAAGAGCCGGAAAGTGATCATCCTGGGTGAACAAACGTCGCCTGGATTCTCGAGCCTCGGGCGCAACCTCGGTCTTTGGGGGCCGGTGATCGTCCGGTGGCGTTTGGCCTGTCAGGCGCGATCGTGGAGAGTGATCTGGTAGCCGTCGGGGTCGGCGAAGGTGAATGTCCGACCGAAGGGGCCGTCGATCGGTGCGGAGACGATGGTGTGACCGTCGGCGACCAGAGCATCGTGAATGGCTTGGACGTCTGTGGCGTGGAGCCAGATCGCGGCACCGATGCCGGGCTGAGCAGCGGATG
>NZ_VCJS01000238.1 GCF_005893125.1 Nonomuraea basaltis
TTCGCATCGCTGATGAGGCGATTTTCCATTCCGATCGTGGGTCGAACTACACGTCGGGAGTCTTTGGTGAGAAGCTGAAGCGGATGGGTATGCGGCAGTCTGTGGGCCGGACCGGGGTGTGCTGGGATAATGCGATGGCCGAGTCGTTCTTCTCCGTTCTGAAGAACGAATGGCTCAGCCGGTTCACGTTCAGTACGCGAGATAAGGCCCGCCGTCAGGTTGTCCGTTACATCGAAGGGTTCTATAATCGCAAGCGTCTGCATTCGGGACTCGGATATCAGACTCCGCAAGAAGTCGAAGACCAGTACCTGACCCGGCAGTCCGCAGCGTAGGTCAGACCACCAGACGCTGTCCGGAATCTCCGAGGCCCCTCAGGATCCGCCAGACGCGCTCCGCGAATGGAGGTGGAGCGGCCGTGCGGTAGATGGGTGGCGATGGAGAGCCACTGCTGCTTCCGAGACTCGTCGAGAGAGGCGAGGCGCGCCCGGTGCTGGTAGTCCCTGCGGGCGAACTGCACGTCGTCCAGAACGATCCAGTAGTCGGCGGTGAACAGCTTGGCCAGGGTCGCCAGCCGGAGGAAGAGATTGGGCTGGTGGATGGCGCACACCTCACCGTACGGCAGGTCAGGGCGTAAGAAGCCTGCTGTCGAATCCGGCGCGGAGCAGAGCCTGGTAGGCGTCATGGACCTCTCCTGGGACGGACTGCTCGATGGCGTAGCCCAGCTTGGGGTACTCGATCACGCGTTGGAGGTCGCCGACGAGCATGTCGATGACCAACTTCGGATCGCCGATCGAGCTGATGTAGTCGTCCAGCTCAAGCGGCTCGGAGGCGCACACCACCTCGACCTCGGGCCATACCTTCCGCGCTGTGGCGTATGCCCGGCGCTCCATGTACGGCTTGGAGATCAGGAGCACCGAATCGGGCTGGATGCCCGCATCGGCCAGCACCTGGCGGGACAGGCCAATGTTCTGGCCGGTGTTGGTGGCGTTCGGCTCCAGCAGGATCGCCTCGTCGGGCACGCCGAGTTCCAGCGCGTGCTCGCGGTAGTGGACGGCCTCGCCGCGGGGGAAGCGGGCCGCGGTGGTGGGGCTGGTGGCACCGGAGAAGACGAGCAACGGGAACCACCCGGCGCGGTACAGCTCGACCGCTGCTCTCGCGACTCCCAGATCGTGGCTGCCCAGACCGATGGCAACATCACAGCGGCGCAGGTCGTGGTGCATCTGGTGGTAGTCCCAGATGGTGCGGGCATGCCGCCACTGTTCGTCGGTGATGACCTGCTGCTTGACGCTCACTTGGCTGCTCCCTGATCGCCGTGGCAAAGGGAGACGGATCTCCCCCTGGATGGTCCGCTGGATGCCCTCGATGCTGCGCAGCTGGTGCGCGAGCCCGTGCTGCGCGGCTTCGCGTGCGGCACGGTCGAGGATCATCAGCCCATCATCCATGGTGGCCCGGTCGGAAAGCAGGATGTGCCCGTAAGCCGTCTCCAGCCGGACCCGCTGCATGGGTGCATCGGTGACGGCGGTGGCGCGGGCGAGGTCGATCAGGCGTAGCGCCTCCGAGAGGTTGCCGGCTCCACGGTGGGCCAAGGCGAGTTTCTGGTGCGCGACGGACCAGTCCTCGGGCTCGCCAAGGCTCTCGAACTCGCGGATGGCGGTCGTCATCAGGCGGGCGGCGTAGTCGTTCTTGTCGTTCTTGCTCAAGGCTGTCCCGACCCACAGCCGGGCTCGCGTCCGGTCACGTGGTGAGAGCCGGTCATCCACCGCCAGCGCCTCATACTCCCTGGCGGCCTCGTCCAACAGATCCGACATCTCGGCGACCACCGCCAGCGAAAGGTCGAGCTGGGCGATGCGGCGGGGGATGTCGAGCTGGCTGTAGATCGAGCGAGCGTTGAGGTAGGAGCGGCGGGCGGACAGGGGGCCGGCGACTGCGCCTTGGTCGCGTTGAAGGTCGCCGAGCAGTGTCGTGGATCGTGCGGACAGGTACAGGCCCTTGTCGTCCAGGACATGTGGGTCGTAGCGGGTGAGCCATCGGTTCAGCAGGTCGGCGGCGTAGCTGAAGCTCTGGCGGCTGAGGGCGACCACGGCCCGGTCAAGGTCGTCGGTCCATGTCTCGTAGTCCCAGGCCCGTGGCCCCACGCGTGTGACGCGCAGCCCTTGGTCCACGTCCTGACCGAGTTCCAGGAGCAGGGTCTCGAACCGCAGGTGGGTCGCCGAGTCCCCGCGAGCGAGCGCGGTGTCCAGGATGGCCTGGGTGTCGGGGCGTGGCCGGGTGGCGGGGCCGAGCTGGTCCCACTTCGCCACGGTGCGGGGAGCCACTCCGAGGTGCTGGGCGAACGCCCGCACGCTCATCCGCAAGGCAAGACGAAGTGCATGCGCTTCGAGGCCGGTCCACTCATGCACGGTCGTCACGTCACTGCTCCCTTCCAGGGCCATGGAAGCACGCAGAGGTATCGAGGACCTACGGACGTGCAACGGAAGTGCGACAGCGGGTCGTATCCAGCCGGGCTGGGGCTGGCCATGCTCGAAGTGCGGGCCATCAGCCCCGACCACGGTAAGGACGGCTACCTTGTGGACACTCACCGAACAACACGATGTGGACGGCCCGATCGTCTACGGGTATCTGCGGCTGCACCGCTCGACACCCGAGCGACAAGCAGCGCTGACGGTGGCCCTTGCCCAATACTGCGAGCAGCACGAATTGCGGCTCTGCGGCATCTTCACAGATCGAGGGACCGATTCGGCGGACGCCCCCGCATTCGCCGGGTTGCTGGACGTCCTTCTCCTGTCCAACGTCTACGGGGTGGTCCTGCCCACTGTTCCTCCGACACCGGTTCCGGCCAGACACAGCCCAGCGCGCGGCGCAGACCGGAGGCCAGCTTGTCCCGCTTCTCCAGCACCTCCCCTACGGTCACACCGAGCGGGAGATCCACCTCGGCCCGCCAACCCGGACCGCCCCGCATGATCGGAGCCGGGAAGGTGATCCCCCGCCCGGCCTTGCCGAGCGCCTGGTTGATGGCCGAGATGCCGAGTGAGCCGAGCGCGTCCAGCACCTGGTCACTGGTGAGCTTGCGCACGCGGTTGGGGAGGACTGCCCGGTCCAGGAGGGGCTGGTCGGCAGGCGTTCCGATCAAGCCCGCGACGCCGATGAGCACGCCGAGGAGCACACGCAACGCGTGAGCGGCACATCGAGGCGCACGGCTGGCGCGAGCTTCCAGGTAAGCCATCACCCCGTCCTGCGTCTCAGCCGCGACGGCGAACGATCGCACATAACTGGCTCGTCACTTCTCCGTTGGGAAGGCTGGCCACGTTGACCAACTCCCACCCCCAGTGCTGCATGATCTCGACCGCTGTGAGCACCTCCGTGAGGGTAAATGCGGATCCGACAGCAAATTGGGAGAGGACCGCCAGGTGTCGATGGGGATATCCGCGCAGATCCGCGGTCCCAGCCAACACCGACGCGGCGTAGACGACACGACTGGCTGCAATCATCTGTGGAGTCTGGCTCACCATGGCCGTACCGTAGACCATCGGCACTCATCACCAGTGATCGCCACCTGACAGCGCCCTCTACGATCGCGCTTGTGATCAGAAACGCACACTGTTCCTTCTGCGGTACGGCCTTCCCACCCGGCCTGCCCTGGCCCCGCACCTGTTCCGGCTGCGGGAACACCAGCTATCTCAACCCGCTCCCGGTCGCGGTGATGGTGCTGCCCGTCGACGACGGCCTCCTGGTGGTCCGGCGCGGCATCGAACCGCATCGTGGGGGGCTCGCTCTGCCCGGCGGCTTCATCGACATGGGAGAGTCCTGGCAGGAGGCGGCCGTCCGGGAACTGAGCGAGGAGACGGGAGTCGTGGTCGACGCGGCGAGCGTACGGCTGCTCGACGTGATCAGCGCTCCTGACGGCACCGTGCTGATCTTCGCCTTGGGGCCGCGGGTCAGCGCGGCCGAGCTGCCGCCGGTCGTGCCCACGCTGGAGACGGTGGAGTGGCTGCTGATCGACGGGCCGCGGGAGCTGGCGTTCCCGCTGCACACCCGGGTCGTGGCCGCGTACTTCGGCGGAGGCGCGGCCGCCTCCTTCGCGCAGGACGGCTAGTCACAGGGGTGGCGTAACGGCCAGCAGGACCGATGTGATCAGGAGGGCCAGGCCGGTGGCCAGCAGCAGAGCGATGACGAGTCTGCGGAGCATGTCCTTCACTTCTTGGCCTCGGACAGGGCTTTGGCGACGAGTTCGCTGACGCGTTCGACCGCCTTGACGCCCGCACCCATCGAGCCGTGGCGGTGGGAGATGACGGCGATCAGGTACGTGTGCCCGCGATCCCGCACTCGTCCGATGCTGTTGACCGTCCACCGGCCCCCGTGCCGTTCGCGCGGCAGCCAGCCGTTCTTGAGCGCCACGTCCGCCCCCTTGCGCCCGGACGCGCTGACGCCCCACGACTGCTCGGGCGCCACGTCGCCCATCAGGCCCAGCACGTACCGGCGGTTCTTGGCCGAAAGGGGGCTCTTGGGCGAGGTGAGCGCGGTGAGGAGGCGGAGCTGGTCGGTTGCGCTGGTGGTGGTCGAGCCCCATGCCCCGCCCGGACCGGGGCGCGTGTCGCGAAGGCCGAGCTTCTTGTTGGCGGCGGCCAGGCCCGATCCGCCGCCGATCGCCGACCACAGCGCGGAGGCGGCGGCGTTGTCGCTGACCTTGATGGCCTGCGCGGCCGCCCGCCGCTCCCAGGCCGTGAGGCCGCGGCGCTGGCGCTGGGCCTTGAGCAGCAGCGACAGCACGATGTCGACCTTGACGATGCTGGCCGTGGCCGTCCTGAGCCCGCGGTTGTAGGAGAAGGACAGCCCGGTGGTGAGGTCCCGCACCGACACCGCCACCTGGCCTGGAAGGTCGTCCAGATAGCGGTTGAGCGCCCGGGTCAGTGGCTTCTTGTACGAGGACGAAGGCTTCGGCTTGTTGTACGAGGACGGCTTCGGCTTGTTCGCAGGGACCGGCGCCGGGGTCGAGGTCAGGGCGACGGGGCTGGGGTTGAGAGGGACGGGGACGGAGGCAGGCGCGGGGGAGACGCCGTCGGACATAAGGACGATCAGCGGCGTGATCGCGGCCACGATCGATCCCAGCGCGACCCGCCGGCGCTTCGGCGGCGTCCCGCACTTGGTCGGCACGGCCGGCCTACACGAGAGCGGATGGGAAGGGCGACAGGGAATGCGGAGCCCGGGAACTCATGGCAGGCAGCATTGCGATATCGGTGTTTCCACCGCGTTAGCGGTAAGTGCGCTACCTGGAAATTTCGCTCCGAATCAGCTCAATGGCTTGAATCCTCCTGAATTCCGCCACCGATGCGCACCCGACCTACGTCCTCAAGGGCGATGGAGGGTGCGCATCGACGGCCGTCATCGTCAATCCCGCCGCGCCGCCTCGGCCGACGCACCGCTTCGTGCCTCGCGGTGGGCGGACTCGGCGATCTGTTTGATCCTTTGCAGCCGTGCGTCCCATCGTGCCGCGACGTCCGCCATCGCTCGGACGGCCGTGTCCAGCCGTTCCGGGCGGATGGTGTAGCGGACTTCACGGCCGTCGCGCCGTGCTTCGACGAGCCCGGCGCGGTCGAGGACCGCAAGGTGCTTGGCGACCGCCTGCCGGGTGAAGGGAAGCTCGGCGGCGAGGGAGGTGGGTGTCGCCTCGCCGAGGGCGAGCAGGACGTCAAGGAGCCGGCGACGGCTCGGTTCGGTGACCGCCGCCAAGAGCTCCTCGTCATCGTGGTTCATCACTGCACTGATGCCCGGTCCTTCGCGACAACGTACGCCACCAGGTCGGAGAGGTGCTTGCTCCAGCCGTTGATGTGATCCTGGGCGTAACTGGCCTTATTCTCCTCGGTCCAGTCGATTTCGCTGAGGCCGCTCTCCGTCACCCGCAACCGGGTGCCCTCGCCCTCCTGGGCGAGCGTGAACTCGACGAGCACGGAGTTGCCCTCGCGCGGCTGAGCACCGTCCGGGTAGGCCCAGCGGAAGGAGAACAGGCGAGGCGGCTCGACGGCCACCACGGTGATCTCGGCGGTGGCCGGTTTGACGGTTGCCCGGCCGGTCCAGGTGAGCGTGCCCTTGCCGCCCTCATGTACGTCGATTTCCGCGGCGTCGGTGAACCAGCTGCTGATCTGGCTGGGCTCTGTCACCGCATGCCAGACGACCTCGACCGGCGCCTCGATCAGGATTTCTCGTTCGATGCTCGGAGTCATGGCGAGTCTCCCCTCTAAAATGCAACCTTTGGTTGCGTGTTCACGCTAGCAAGCGACGCATGCACGCGCAACCTTTAGTTGCATATTGAGCTTGACCCTGGGCCCCCTCAGCCCTGAGGCAGCGGCAGACCATGGGGACTCGTACCGTCTCACCGGTGACAAGGGACGCCTCGCCTGAGCACAGCCACACGACGGCGTTGGCGACATCCTCCGCGCTGCACTGTGGCCCGGTTGCCACGGCGTTGATCCGGACACCGGAGTCGGCGAAGTCCCGCGCGGCCGTACGGGTCAGCTCGATCACGGCGGCTTGCGTATCGGCGGTCGGAGCCATGTTGACGATGCAGCCGCCGCCAGTGCGCCGCATCGCCGGGATCTCGTATTTCATCGCCAGAGACACCCCACGCACGTGGGCGTTGTTGAACGCGTTGTCGAGCCGGCCGAACGCGCCGAGCGTCTGCTCGACCAGCCGCCGCACCGACACCGGGTTGGTGACATCCGTGGGGACGGCGACCGCGTGGCCCCCCGCCGAGCTGATGTCCGCGGCCAGCGCCTCAAGGGCCAAACCGTCGTGGGCGGCGAGGACCACGCTGGCGCCGGCCCTGCTCAGCGCGCATGACGCAGTGCCGCCGATACCGCGGCCGGCACCGGTGACGATGGCGGTGCGACCGCTCAACGCTCCGCGCATCATGGCGGCCTCACCTTCGGTTCTCTCGCGGGTGTGCGGTGACGCGGTTGACGCTAGGAGCTCTGTCGCCCGAGCCGCATCAGCGAAGTCGCCGGTCTTGGCGGTTCTGATCGCGTTGTCACAGGTGTCGGCGGTTCCTATGCTCGGCGTGTGCTGGGGAGAGACAATGAGACCGAGCTGCTTGAGTCGTTGCTGCGGCACGCCGCTGAAGGACACGGTGGCGGGGTCGTACTGCACGGTGAGCCCGGAATCGGCAAGACCGCACTGCTGTCGTACGCCGAGGAGCTGGCCGCCGGCTTCCAGGTGCTTCGCGCGGTCGGCGTCGCGCCGGAGGCCGATCTCGCCTACGCGACATTGCACCAGCTCCTGCTCCCCGTGCTGGGGTTGGCCGGCGAACTGCCGGGTCCGCAGGCGCAGGCCCTGCGCATCCTGTTCGGGCGCGCGCACGGCGCACCGCCCGATCCGTTCCTGGTAGCGCTGTCGACCCTGTCGCTGCTGTCGCTGACGGCCGGCGAGAAGCCGGTGCTGTGCGTCATCGATGACGCGCACTGGGCGGATCAACCGACGCTGAAAACCCTGGCGTTCGTCGCACGCCGGCTGGACAACGAGCCCATCGCGCTGGCGCTGGCCGCGCGGGCCGACGAGGGCCACGGCACCGACCTGCCCCACCTGCGCCGCATCCCGCTCATGGGCCTCGACCCGGACGCGGCCAGGGCACTGCTTGCTGAGCGCGCCGGCGAGCGGCGGCTGACCGACAGCGAGCAGAACCACCTGCTGGCCGCCACCGGCGGAAACCCACTGGCCCTGCTCGAGCTCGCCGGAAAGGAGATACCCCCGGAGGGGACGCAGGAGCCGCTGGCCATGACCGACGAGCTGCAGCGGTCGTTCCTGACCAAGATCCGGGCCCGGCACGCCGAATCGCTGCCGCTGCTCCAGCTGATCGCCGCCGACGGCTCAGGCAGCGTCGGCACCATCGAGAAGGCGGCCGCCTCACTGCGGATCGCCGCCGGCCCATTACACCGCGCTGAGCTCGACGGGCTGCTGACCTACGACGCGACACGGCTGGTGTTCCGGCACCCGCTGATCCGGTCCGCGATCTACCACAGCGCCACGGTCGGCCGGCGCGCCGCGATCCATCGCGCCCTCGCCTCGGCCTTCGACACCCCGGCCGACCAGCACCGCCGCGCCTGGCACCTCGGTCAGGCCGCCGTCGGCCACGACGAGCGGGCCGCCGAGCAGCTCGAGCGCTCGGCCGAACAGGCAGCTCTGCGCGGTGGCCCGGCCGCGGCCATGGCCGCGCTGTCCCGGGCGGCCGAGCTCACCGCGGACGGCCCGCGCCGGGGACGGCGGCTGTGGACCGCCGCACGCGCCGCCATTCGAGGTGGGTTCACCGCTGCGGCCGTGGAGCTGCTTGACCGAGCCGAGCGCGAGCCCCTCCTGGACGAGGCGGATCGGATCTCCGTGGCCGTCATGCGAGCCATCGTGGCCGAGTTCGCCGGCTCCCCAGAGGACGCGATGGATCTCATCAAGCCATGGATCCCGCGCGCGCTGCGGATCGACCGGCACCGCTTCACCCCGACCATCGCGATGTACGGCGACCTCGGGTTCCGCGCCAACCGACCGCAGGCCTGGTCCGACCTCGCCGGCTGGCTCGACGAGATCACGCTGGTGCCGGACGACCCGGAGGACGCCGTGCTGCGGCTGCTGCGCAGTGCCTGCCGGGCCCGCGCCGGCCGCGACCCGGGACCGGCGGCGCGGGACGGCGCCGCGGTCGAGTCGCTCACCGATCCGATCACGATGACCCTGGCCGGGGCGATCGCTCGCGGGCTTGGTGACTACGAGCTGAGCAGGCGCCTGTACCGCAACGCCGGGCAGCTCGCGCGCAACAGCGGATCACTCGGTGCGCTGGCGTGGAATCTCGAGTACCAAGCCGCCGACGAGTTCGCCCGCGGCAGGTTCGGGCTCGCCGAGGCATATGCCGAGGAGGGCTGCCAGTTCGCCGCCGAGGTCGGCCAGCCGAACACGGCCTGCCGCAACCGGGGGCTGCTGGCGTTGTGCGCGGCCATTCGGGGCCGGCCGGACGCCGGCGAGCTGGCCACCGATGTGCTGGCCGAGGCGAGCGGCCGCAAGCTGGCCGACGCGATGTCCTACGCCTGGCGGGCACTCGGGCTCATCGAGCTGGTCGCGGGCAGGCACCGGGAGGCCGCGCGGCATTTCGCGGCGGTCGGCGGCTGGGACGGCGACGCGCCCCCCGACCTGGCCATGGCAATCGTCCCGGACCTCGTCGAGGCCCTGGTCCGCGTCGGCGAGCGTGATCGGGCCGCCGCGGCCACGGCCCGCTACGCCCAGTGGACCGAGCACACCGCCTCGCCGGAGCTGGGCGCCCTCACGGCTCGCTGCCGGGCGCTGGTCTGCACCGATGGCGGGGCCGACGTCCACTACGCCGAAAGCCTGCGCCTGCATGCCATGTCGGACTCTCCGCTGGAGTGCGCCCGGACCGAACTGCTGCTCGGCGAGCAGCTGCGGCGTGACCGGCGACGCTCCGAGGCCCAGCAGCACCTGCGCGGCGCGGCGGAGAATTTCCGTCGCATCGGCGCGCTCGCCTGGGCCGATCGCGCGCTGGGCGAGCTGCGCGCCACCGGGGAGTCGGCGCGGACTCCTGAGGCGGGCGCATTGAGCACGCTCACCCCGCAGGAGCTGCGCATCACGCTGGCCGTCGGCGAGGGGCTGACCAACCGGGAGATCGCCGCGCAGCTGTTCCTCAGCCCGCGCACCGTGGACTACCACCTGCGCAAGGTCTTCCAGAAGGCCGACATCACCTCGCGAGCCGAGCTCATGCGGCTGGTACTCGCCGAGCGCCCGGCCTGAGGACCGGCGACTTCACTGATTCGGCGACCGCCCCGGCCTTCCTAACGTTGGCGACATCACGTCCTTCGCGTTAGGAGCCCGGCAATGACGATCCACGAGCCACGCACTCGCAAGACGCGCATGGTCGGCCGCTTCCTCCGGCACTGCCTCGAGATGGTCATCGCGATGAGCCTCGGCATGCTGCTGCTCGGTCTGGTGTGGAGCGCGGTCCTGCCAGAGATCACCCGGATCGACGTCAGCACCCTGATCATGGCCGCCGACATGTCCATCGGCATGGCCGTCTGGATGCGGGTTCGCCGCCACAGCTGGCCCAGCATCGCTGAGATGAGCCTGGCGATGCTCGTGCCGTTCCTCATCTTGCTCGTCCCGTACTGGTTCGGTGCGTTGCCGGGCCATCTGGTGATGCCGATCGGGCACGTGCTCATGTTCGGTTTCATGATCGCGACGATGCTGAGGCGGCGCAAGGAGTATGCGCACCAGCACCGGCTCGGCATCCGTCCGAAGTGGGTCTGGGTCTCGAGCCCGAGTATCTCCACATCGACGAGCGCCTTCGCCATCGCCATCGGCAAGGTGTTCCGCCGGATCCCAGCCAGGTCCCGAGCGACCGGCCAGCGTCCGGAACTGCTCGACGCCCTGACCACGACGAACCCTGCCGAACTGGCGCGAAGCGGGTCGTGACGGCTTCAATCGAAGCCCCCACATACCCGTGAGGCACAGCGCCGATCTCTCTATACCCTACCCCCGTACGGTACATATCCAAGTAAAGCGCTTGGCGTGCACGAGATGCCCGGGATGAGCCAGGGCCGCCAAACGCAGCCAAAATGAAGGGGACATCCTCATGTCATCCGAGTCGATCGACTCCGGCCGGCGCGCCGGTCCCAAGCTCTGGCTCGGCCTGGTCGTGCTGGCCCTGCCCGCCATGCTGCTGTTCATGATGCTCACCATCTTGTTCCTGGCCATTCCTCAGATGGCCGTGGACCTGGAGCCGAGCAACACCCAGATCCTGTGGATCATCGACATCTACGGCTTCCTGATGGCCGGGCTCCTGGTCACCATGGGCACGCTGGGCGACAGGATCGGCCATCGCCGGCTGCTGATGGCGGGCGCGGCCACCTTCGCCGTCGTCTCGCTGATCGCCGCCAACACCACCGACCCCGGCCTGATGATCCTCTGGCGGGCCGTACTGGGCGTCGCGGCGGCCACGCAGATGCCCGCCACGCTTGGCCTGATCTTCGCCACGTTCACCGACCCGAGACAGCGCGGCATCGCCGTCGGAGTCTGGGCGGGCGGCATCTCCGTCGGGACCGGCGTCGGCCCGGTGCTCGGCGGAGCGTTGCTGGAGGCGTTCTCCTGGCGCGCGGCCTTCCTGGTCGCAGTGCCGGTCATGGTGGTGGTGCTCATCGGCGCGCCGCTGCTGCTGCCCAAGAACCGCAACCCGGCGGCGGGCCGCCCGGATCTGTTCAGCGTGGTGCTGTCGCTGGCGACCCTGCTGCCGATCGTCTACGGCGTCAAAGAGCTGTCCAAGGCCCAAGCGCTCGCGCTGCCGCTGGTAAGCATCGCGATCGGGCTGGCGTTCGGCGCATGGTTCGTCGCCCGCCAATTGCGTCTGCCGGAGCCGCTCCTGGACGTACGGCTGTTCGCCAACAAGACGATCAGCGGTGCGCTGGGCGTCTTCCTGCTCGCCGCGATCGCCCTGGGCGGCGTGTACCTGCTGTTCACCCAGCACCTGCAGCTCGTCGAAGGGCTCTCACCGCTGCAAGCGGGCCTGTGGGTGCTGCCGGCGGCGGCGCTGCTGGTGGTCGTCTCCACGCTCTCGCCCATCCTGGTACGGCGTATTCGCCCGGGATTCCTGATCGCGGCCGGGCTCGCCGTACAGGTGATCGGCTACCTGATGCTCACCCAGGTCGGCAGCACCGGCGGACTGCCGCTGCTGGTCGCCGGCTTCATGGTGCTCTATCCGGCCGTCGCGCCGTCCATGGCGCTGACCACCGACCTGGTCGTCGGGTCGGCACCGCCGCAGAAGGCGGGGGCGGCCTCCGGGCTCGCCACGACCTGCAGCGACCTTGGCATCTCGCTCGGCATCGCGATCATCGGCAGCATCGGCGCCGCCGTCTACCGCGCGCAAGCCGGCGGGGCGCTACCGGCCGGCCTGCCGCCCGAGGCCGCCGCGGCCAGCCGCGACAGCCTCGGCGGCGCGGTGTCGGCGGCGCAGGGACTCCCGGCCGACCTGGGCACCGCGCTGCTCGCACCGGCCCGCGAGGCCTTCACCAGCGGACTCAACGTCGCCGCCGGCACCTCCGCGGTGATCGCCGCCGCTGCCGCGATCCTGGCAGTGGTCATGCTCCGGCACGTCCCCCCGACCGGACGGCCGACGGCCGCGGCCGAGCAGTCCGCTTCGTGACCGATGGAACTCAACGACGAGGAAAGGAGATCCGCCATGATTACCATCCGCCGCGCGACGGCCGATGACGTGTCCACCGTGCGGGCTCTGATGCGCGAGCTGGCGGAGCATCAGAACCAGGGGGCGGAGGTGAGGGTGAGCGCCGGCCGCCTCGAGGAGTTGCTCAACCGCCCCGACATCGGCTACCTGATCGCCGAGCGGGGCGGGAGGGCGATCGGTTACGTGTCCTGGGTCAAGCGGGTCAGCTTGTGGACCGGCCAGGACTATCTCGCGCTGGACGATCTGTACGTGTGCTCCGGGGAGCGCGGCGCAGGGGTCGGCGAGCGGCTGATGCGCGCGGTCTCCGAGGCGGCCGAGGGCAGGGTGGTCCGGTGGGAGGTCGCCGAGGCCAACGTGGCGGCGCAGCGCTTCTACCAGCGCATCGGAGCGACCGTCGTCTCCAAGAAGATCTGCCGCTGGCAGGTGGCGCCGTTTCCCGGCCGACCAGCCCGCGCCGGGGAAGCGGAAGGGCGCTGACAGCCGCGCAGCTGAAGAACACTGCCGGCCTGTCGCTGCAGGGCGCTGCCGGGGCCGCCGATCCGGATCGGGTACGCGTGGTGTTCGATCGCGCAGCAGGAGCCGGCCGGCCAGATGGCGATCGAGACCGACAGCGAGACGCGAGGCGGCGGCCTCATCTACTCAGCGGGTGAGGATATGTCGGTAACGTTGAGCGGCGGCGATGGTCTCGCGCCCCACCTGCTCGAAAAATTCGCTCATGGCGTCCATCCGGGCTCCGGCCGGGGTCGAGCGACCGAGGGCTTCGGCGCTCTGGCGCGCGACCTCGGCGATGTTGTTGTTGAACTGCGCGCTGGCCAGTAGTGAGCGGTACCAAATCTCGTTGTCGACGATGTAGCGGTCTCGTCGTCGCCGGTGGTCTCGTTCGCGGCCGATCAGGTTCATCGCCTCGAGTTCGCCGACTGCCTTGGAGATGGACGCCGGGCTTACGCGCAGGCGTCGGACGAGGTCGGCAGCAGTGAGGCCGCCGCTGTGGGTGGTGCAGAGGCAGGCCAGCACCCTTGCGGACATCCGCGTCAGCCCCGACGCGACGAGAACGTCGGTGAGCTTGCCCTCCACCTCTTGCGTTGTGGCAGCAGGAGGCTCTGGTGACCCGACCGCTGTGGGGCGTTGACGCCGAGCGCGCTCTCGCGTCGCCTCCTGCGCCTGATCCGGACGATAACCGGCGACGCCGCCGTTGCGGTTCACTTCACGGCTGATCGTGGACGTCGGCCTGCCCAGTCGCCGGGAAATCTCGGCAACCCCGAGCCCTTCCGCCAGGTCTTGGGCTATCCGTTCGCGATCCTCAAGCGTCAACCTGCCTCCCGGCACCGGCCGCACCTCCTCGCTGTGGATTTCGATCCTTGCATTCAACCATGCTCATTGCAACTACATTTGCGTTCATCGACAGAGCCATTGCAACACTCCATTTGCACCGGTCAATTGACGTTGATTGCTTTGCGAACGCAATGTAGCGTTTTGGCATAAGAAAATGATCAAAGGCGACCGAAGGAGGCACCATGGCAATGACGAGCAACACCGGAACCGACCATGAGGCGGTGCAGCGCGTACTGGACGACGCAGTGTCTTCGGGCGCGACCCCGGGCATCGTGACCGAGGTCTGGAAGGGTGACTCCCACTGGTTCGCGTCTGCGGGCAAAGCCGACATAAGCACCGGCCGCGAGCGCAAACCGGGGGAGTTATTCCGAATCGGCAGTGCCGCCAAGGCATTCACCGCCACCACCACGCTGAAATTGGTCGGTGAAGGCGTTCTCGGCCTCGACGATACGGTGGAGAAGTGGCTGCCCGGCTTGCTCGACGACAGTCATCATGACGGCGACAAGATCACGTTGCGGCAGTTGCTGAACCAGACCAGCGGCATCTTCAACTTCAGCATGGACCCAGAGTTCTACGCCAGCGGCCAAGGCGAGGCATGGTACGAACGCCGGTTCAAGATCTTCACGCCCGAAGAACTGGTGAGGATCGCTCTACGGAATCCGCCCTACAACGCGCCCGGCGAGGCGTTCCGGTACTCCAACACGCAGTACTACCTGGCCGCGATGATGGTTGAGAAGGCCACCGGCGAATCGTACGGCGACGTGCTCGATCGGCTCATTCTGCGGCCGCTCGACCTGACCGGGACGTCGCTGCCCACCACGCAGACGGTTATCCCCGGACCGCATCCGGTGCACTACTCCAGGCTGGAATCGCACGACCCAGCGGCACCGCTGCACGACGCGACCGAGTCGAACGAGACAACCGCCTGGAGCGCGGGCGGCATGATCTCCTCGACCGGCGACCTGCTCACGTTCTTCACGGCGCTGTTCTCGGGTCGGATCCTCAAGCCGGCGCAGATGGAGGAGATGTTCACGACCGTGTCGACCGATGGCTCCGGGTGGCTGCCCAACACCCGCTACGGGCTCGGTGTGTGGGTCGAGCAGAAGCTCGAGAGCGGCGTGCGCGTGTGGGGCAACGGCGGCGCGGACTACGGCACGTTCACCCTCGTCATGGGCAGCCGCGACGGCACGCACATGGTCGCCAGTCACGTGAACACCGACTGGTCCCCACAGGCCTATGCGGCGTTCCTGGCCATCCTCGACATCGAGTTCGGCAGCGACGGGCACGCCGATTGACGTGGTGTCGGACAGCGTGACCAGTGCTTCGGGGGCTTGGTGGGATGCGGTGAGGGCGGAGGCGACCCCCTGTCTCGCTATCGTCGGCCGCCCTGTTGAGGGGGCATAGCTTGACAGCGGGCACCTCCGCCCCTCCGGCCCCTGGGAGTCAGGACCGGTGTCGCGAGGTACGCCGTGGGCACTGGGGGTATCTCGCTGACACCGCGACACTAACCGGCCCGCGCCGCCCGGTCTGCGCAGGATTACTCAGAACGGGCCCCGGCTACTCGGAATGGGCGGGCTCGGAACGGGCGGCCCAGGCGGCGAGGAGGGCGGCCTCCTTCTCCGGCGCGATCCCGTGCGTGCTGTTGGTGCCGAAATTGCGCCGGCGCTCCGGGATCTCGCGCAGCCACGCCCACGTGTCGCGTACGGTCTCTGCGACCGGACGGGTGCGCAGCCCCGCCGCCTCCGCCTTGGCCGTCGGCACGCTCCAGAAGTTGCCGGTCTCCGCCGACGGCGGCCCGCCCCACAGCGGCAGCTCCACGAACGTCCCCGCCCCCTGCTCGGCCAGGAAGCCGCTGTCCACCCACACGAACTCCGCGTCCGACCCGGTCGCCTCCTTGCACAGGCCCAGCCACTCCCCGTAGGTGGTCTGGCCGACGGGCCCCGCCACCAGGAACCGGTCGGCCGTGCCGCGCTCGGCCTGGTCGAGCGTGAAGATCGCCAGGTCCCGCGCGTCCACGTACTGCAGCGGCGCGCCGGGATCGCCCGGCGCCAGCACCTGGCCGCCCTGTGCGATCCTGGTCAGCCACCACGGCAGCCGGCCCACGTCCTCGTGAGGCCCCAGGATGATCCCGGGCTGGACGATCAGCACGTTGCCGTCGAATCCCTGCTCGACCGCCCGCTCGCAGCCCGCCTTCAGCACCCCGTAGTTGCCGTCCTCCGGCCCGGCGCCGGGCTCGCACGGCCAGATGTCCGAGTCGTCCTCGGCCGGTTTTCCGGGGAAGCCGGCGATCGCCGAGATGGTGGAGACGAAGGCGTACGTCCCGGCATGCCCGGAAAGCGCCCGAGCCGACTCGCCTACCACCCGCGGCACGTAGCCGGAGGTGTCCACCACGAAGTCCCAGGAACGCCCGCCGGTCAGCCGCTCGAGGTCGGCGGGCACCTCCCTGTCACCACGCACGGCCTCGACCCCGGGCACGTCCGGCCCGCTGCGCCCCCTGTTGAACGTCGTGACCTCGTGCCCGCGGGCTAACGCCGCCTCGACGACGGCCCGTCCCAGGAATCCCGAACCACCGATGATCAGTACCCTCATGGGGTCAATCTTCGCCCGCGACCACCCGGCGGTCCGTCGGCTTCACCAAGGGCGTAGAAGAGCGCAGCGGCGGCACGAGGTGCACCCGGGCGGTCCCGATGTCGAAGAACAGCCCCACCAGCTCCAGCTTCCCCGCCCTGACCTGCTCGTCGACCTTCCGGTACGTGCGCAGGTTCTCCAGCTGCTGCTGCACGTTCACCCGGCACAGCACGTCCAGGGCCCCGCTGTGCAGCCGGTCGCCCTCGGTCTCGATGAACGTGGCCAGGCTGTGGTCGCCGTGCCGCAGCCACCGGCGCAGCCCCGGCAGGCTCCCCGCCTGCACGCCGGCGCTGAGCACCCCCGCCATCGCGCCGCACCCCGAATGGCCGCACACCGTGATCGTGTGCACTCCCAGCACCTGCGTCGCGTACTCGATCGCGGCCACCACGGAGTCGTCGTGCGGCTCCGACCCCCTGCGCGGCACCAGGTTGCCGATGTTGCGCACCGTGAACAGGTCGCCGGGACCGCTCGCCGTGATCAGGCTGGGCACGATCCTGGAGTCCGCGCACGTGATGAACAGGTGCGACGGCTGCTGCTTGCGGGCCAGCTCGGTGAAGATCGGCTTCACCAGCGGAGCCGTGCGCCGATGGTATTCGCGAGCCCCCGCCGTCAGCTGGCACTCCACCTGCGCGGACTCGCCGTTCGACGGCAAGCTACGGATGGCCGGGCGGCGCCGCCGGTGCGCCCACGGCAGCCACCAGCGGTCCGGCGCCACGGGCGGCGACTTCACCGGGAACATGCGCACCCCGCTGGCCGCCAGCGCGTACCACTCGTCGTGCAGTTCGTCGATGTCGACCGTGCCGCCCATGCGCTCGTGATCCAGCCGCCAGGAGTGGATCGCCTCGAAGGCGGCGTTGTCCATGAAGTCGATGTTCAGGTCGAGGTCCACGGGTGCGCTCGCGGGGATCGCCCGCAGCTCGTGCGTCAGCCTCGGCACGCCCAGGAACGTCAGCGACCCCGAGATCGTCACGTGCAGCCCGCCGTCCCTGTCCTCGCGCTTCAGCACGGTGACCCAGGTCAGGCGGCGCAGCGCGAGCAGCGCGGCCAGGGCCAGCCCGGCCAGCACGCCCTCGGCGAGCCCGAGCAGGATCACGGCGGCCATCGTCACCACGTACACGGGCACCTCGCCGTGCCCGTGGACCTTCTTGACGTGACCCAGGTTGACCATCTGCACGCCGATGAACACCAGCAGCGCGGCCAGGGCCTCCATCGGGATCAGCTGGATCGACCAGCCGAACCCGAGCGCGAACACCAGCACCCACACCCCGTGCAGGATCGCCGAGCCGCGGGTGCGGGCGCCCGCCTGCACATTAGCGGTGCTCCGCACGATCACCCCGGCGACCGGCAGGCCGCCGAGTGCGCCGGTGACCATGTTGGCGACGCCCTGGCCGGTCAGCTCCTGGTCGAGGTCGGCGCGACGGCCGCCGTGCATCCCGTCGATCGCCACGCAGCACAGCAGCGACTCGCACCCGGCCAGCAGCGCCACCAGCAGCACCGCCGCCACGACCAGGTGCCAGTCGCCCTGCGGCAGCACGGGGAAGGCCCACTCGGTGACGCTGTCGGACAGATCCACGCGCGTGACGTCCCAGTCGAAGATCCACGCGGTGACCGCCGCCGTCACCAGCGCGGCCAGCGGCGCCGGCACCGCCTTGACCCGTTTGGGGAGCCGGGTCCACAGCGCCAGCACCGTGATCGTGATCAGGCCGACCGCGACCTTGTGGCCGTGCAGGTCGGCGATCTGTCCGGGGAGCTCGATCAGGTTCGCCACGGCCGAGCGCTGCGAGCCGCCGCCCAGCACGACGTGGAGCTGGGCGAGCGCGATGATCACGCCGACGGCCGCCAGCATGCCGTGGATGACGGCCGGCGACACCGCGAGCGCGGCCCTGGCCGCCTTGAACACCCCTAGCACGAGCTGTACGGCACCCGCGAGCAAGGTGATCATGCAGGTGGCGCGCCACCCGTACGTTTGCACCAGATCCACGACCACCAGGGACAGCCCGGCGGCGGGCCCGCTCACCTGCACGGCCGAGCCGCCCAGCGCGCCCGCCACGATCCCGCCAACCACGGCGGCGATCAGCCCGGCGACGAGCGGCGCCCCGGAGGCCATCGCGATGCCCAGCGAAAGAGGCACCGCGACAAGAAAAACGACGAGCGAGGCTGGCACATCATGCCGGAGGGTGCTCAGCCAGCTACTCTGCGTGTCGCGGAACATGGAGCAAACCCTAATGCTCCGTCGACCCCGCTTTAGTGGTGCCTCACGTGGGTTTTACACATAAATGGGTCTGGTGCATTTGCTGGGGAGCGGTCACGGTCGGTGATCTCGACTCAGTTCAGCAGTGCCATCTTTCTGAGGAGGTCGTAGTTGGCGCGGCCGAACATGAGCCGTTTCAAGAATTTGATCTTGC
>NZ_VCJS01000239.1 GCF_005893125.1 Nonomuraea basaltis
CTCATCGCCTACGACGGCACCCCAGGCGCCCGGCACGCCATCCAGGAGACCGCCCGGATGTTCCCCGCCGCCCCCGCAGTGGTCCTGTACGCCCGCCGGCCGCTGGAGAGCCTCGCCGCCCACCTCGAAGGCCACCCCGCTCTGAAACACCTGCGCGACATCGACGCCAACACCCACGACGCCTCCGAGCGACTGGCCGCCGAAGGCGCCGAGCACGCCCGCACTCTCGGACTGAAGGCCGAGCCACGCGTCGCCTCCGTCCCCGAGGAGGTCGTCGCCGACGCCATCGTGGACGTCGCCGAGGAGCTCGACGCCTCACTGATCGTCCTGGGCTCCCGCGGACGGCACGGACTACAGGCGACGCTGTCCGGCAGCACCTCCACCCGCGTCATGCACTCCACCGGCCGGCCCACGCTCATCATCCCGTCCAAGCCGCTCGCGGCCGCCCGCCGCGCCGATCGCTGAGGCGGCGTGCCCCCGGCTCCGTTACTCTCGCGGAACCGGGGGCACGCCGCTGAACATTGTGCTGCCCTCCTGCGTCAGGGCCGCGGTCGGCCGCTGGCATCCAGCCAGTTCCCCGGCGGCGTCACAGATCCACCACCCCACAACCGGCGGCCGCGAACGCCTCCTGGACGAGGCCCTGGTCCACGGGACCGCCGGTGAGGACGCTCACTCGCGAGCGCTCCGGGGTGACGTCCACGCCAACGATGCCCGGGACCTGGATGAGCTCGGACCTGATGGCCGCCAGGCAGTGCTCGCAGGTCGCCGGGGACAGGCTGCTGACCTCGTAGGTGACGAGGCTGTACGCAACGGTGATCAACCGGATTCCTCCTTCGTGCCGGGGCGATGATCGGATCTCGCCCCTCCAGAGGGATCGTTCCGCAAAACGGTAGGCCAGGGACCTCTCGGAGGCTTCCGGCAGACGCCATGGCGGAAACCGGAAGCGGTTTTGCCGGAGCAAGGCGAGATATGTCATGGTTCTGCGAGATTCATCCTGGAAGGGAGTGCGGTGGACGACTCGACGGACGATGGTGTCGCGCAGGCCCTGTACGCACGCATGCACAGCCGTGGCGAATCGCTGCCCGAGGCGGCGCAAAGTCTGGGCCTGACCGTCGAGGAGATCGAACGGGCGCGCGACCAGCTCACCCGGCTGAACCTGCTGAACCCCGGCACGCAGACCGCCGTCAACGTGGCCGCCGCGCTCGCCCGTACCCTGCAGCGCAGCCACCGCGCGCTCGACCGCCTGGTCGAGCAGCACGTCAGGACGGCAGCACTGGCCCAGCACTACCTCGACCTGCCCCGGCAGGCAGGCGGCGACGCACATGTCGAGTTCTTCCCCCGTGCCGACCGCGCGCGCCTGAACCAGCGCATCGACGAACTGGCCGAGCTGAGCAGCCACGAGGTCCTCGGGCTCCAGCCCCCGGCCAACTGGACGCGCGAGACCCTGGAGGCGGGCCTGGCTCGCACCAAGGTGACCCTGGGCAACGGGGTGCGGGTCCGGGCCCTGTACGCGCAGATCTCGCTGTCCAACCCACTGATCCGCGAGTACGTGGGCCACTGGAGGCAGCACGGCGTCGAGGTTCGCGTCGCGCCGGTGATCCCCACCCGCCTGCTCATCTATGACCGGCACACCGCGATCGTGCAGGCCGACCCGGACGACCTGGAGGCCGGGGCGGTGCTGATCAGCGGTGCGAGCGTGGTCAGCTCGATCGCGGCGATCTACGACTACTGCTGGATGACGGCCTCGGAGCCGGAGGATGTGCCAGGGTCGCCGGACGGCTCGGACCTCACGGACCAGCAGCGCGCCGTACTCCGCCTGCTGGCCACCGGAGCCAAGGACTCGGCGATCGCCCGCAGCCTGGGCGTCTCGACGCGTACGATCACCCGCCTGGTGAGCGAGCTGACCGCGGCGCTCGGCGCGAGCAGCCGCTTCCAGGCGGGGGTGCGGGCGGCCCGGCTCGGCTGGCTCGACTGACCGCCGTGCCCGCCAGTTGCCCGCCGCCGCCCACAGGGACGGCCCTGCCGGCGAGGTGACCGCCAATACCGCGCGGCGGTGCCGGCGGGTCCCAGCGACGCGTAGCTCCCCCATCTCCGGCTTCGCCGACTACGGCCAGCGGCCCAAGACCGCCTACGAGCACGCCTGGGAGATCCGGGAGCTGCTGGGGTATCGCGACTTCGGCTCGTGTGAGCAGCAGGTGCGCCAGTACGTGGCGGCGCGGGTGTGGGCGTCGGCGGAGGGGCCGCGGGCGTTGTTCCACCGGGCGTTGGTCCTGTCCGATCCCAGGTTCAGGTGCCGCCCCATGTCGGGGGTGTTTCTCCGGTGAGGCGGCCGGCGGCGAACCGGTGCGCGAACGCGGCACCGATACCCGACCCGGCTCCGGTGACCACAGCCGTGCTTGCCGGGTGCGCCATGGTGATCGGCCATACGACTTCCCGCCGACGACGATCTGTGCGATAAAACATGGACGTCTACGACTCCTGCCCGTTGACGGCTAAAACAACATAAGGCGAGAAATGCGAAATGGACACCATTACAAGAGAGGCATTGTAGATACTGTGTATGAGATCTCGTTCGGCGGGCTCACATCCGAATTCGGTCCGCTGACCTGGGGCCAGCGCCATATCCGGACGATACAGGTCGCGCACCCGGAGAATCGGCAGCAGTTCAACCTCTACCAGCTCTGGCCGATTCCGCCCGGCAACGGCGATCGGGATGTGCTGTCCGCGCTGCAAAGGCTTGTGGAGCGACATGGGGCGCTTCGCACACGATTGCTGGATTCTCCTGGCGGCGGTCTGGCCCAGCAGGTGCACGGCGACGGCGAGTTCGCTGTCCGTGTCCGCGAGATCGGGACCGGTGAATGCAGCGAAGAGGACCTCTACCAGGTAGCACAGGAGGTGGCGGGCGGGGACTTCGCATGGGACGAAGAGTTTCTGGTGAGATTCGGGATCCTGACCGCCGGCGGAGCGCCGGCCTGGCTCGTCATGATGGCGTCACACATGATTGTGGACGGGGCCTCCGGCTCGATCTTGAAGCGTGAGTTCATGGCGCTGTTGGCCGAGCCGTCCGGCTTGCCCGAGCCTCCATGCCAGCCTGTCCGGTGGGCGGCGAAGGAACAATCTCAGCAGGGCGCCGAGACCAGCCGCCGTAGTGCTGAGTACATGCGTGATGTGCTCCAGAGACATCCGGGCCGGCTCTTCGGTGGAAGGCCTTCGAGTTCCGAGACGAACGAAACTTTGGTATCCGGTGGCTTTCCCGTCGTCCTGGGGCACGGCCCCGGCCTGGGAAAGCAGGTGGAGGACCTCGCCGTCCGCTGGAGGACGTCGGAGGCCGCCGTCGCCATGGCGGCGCTGACGAGGTCGTTCGCCGCACAGACGGGAATCGATTCATTTCCGTTGGGGGTGACGTGCTCGAACCGGCACCTGCCTGGATCGGACGGATACGTGGGCATGCTCGCTCAGAACGGCGTGATCGGTGTCGACCTGTCGAGTGACCCGCCGCCCGAATCGGCGGCCCAGATGTGGAGGTCGCTGCTGACCGGATACGCGCATTCCGCCTATGACCAGGATGAGCTGGGCGGTGTCCTGGCCGAGGCCGGCGTCGACGACGACTACCTGGGATTCGGCGCCGTCGGGCATTTCGTGAACTTCTTGCGCCTCGACCCTGATCCGGTCGAGCAGGATGAGAGCCGAGGTCCCTCCTCGTCGATTCTCATCGAGGACGGGGACCCTGCCGATTACAGGACACCTCGATTCGGAGTGGTCATCGCATCGGTCGCGGACGATCTGGCGGTGCGCATGTTCGCGGATCCGGCCGTGATCTCGCTGGACCTGGCCAGGTCTGTCACCCGATCCTTCCTCGAAGGATTGCAGTCGTTGTGAGTTTCGAGGAGGCCCGCCTCCCCCGGTCAGGTCGGCTCTGCCGCCATGTCGACGTCCGGCAGAACCTCAAGATCGCGCACCGAGGAATACCACAGCCACACCACTGCGGTGCCCAGGCCTGCCGAGCTCAGGATGATCGTCCCTCCCATGCCTAGAGGCGACGACCCCAGCGCGCCGCCGATCAGCGCTCCGATCGTCATGATCCCGGTGCTGAAGAATCCCATGCACGTGCCTACCCGGGCCAGATATTGGTTCGGCACCACGGTCTGACGGAGCGTAACAGAATTGACCCGCATGATAACGATCCAGAATGGCCAGAAGAACTGCGACAACGCGATCGCCGCGACAGCGAGAGGGAATGGGGCTTCGCCCATGAATCCGATGGGAAGAGCGGTGAGAGAGGGGGCGAAATAGCACAGCATCAGCGTGCGTCCGATGCCGATCTTCCGGGTGAGCCGCTGCCCCGTCCACGCCGCGATCAGCCCGGCGACACCACCCAGCATGGCCAGCGCCCCGAGGGTCCCGGCGTTCATCCCGAGGTCTCGGACGCAGAACAGGATGATTACCGCTCCGAACATCGACCCGAAGAAATTGAACTGCGTGGAGGCGAGCAGCATGGGCATCTGATAGGGAAAGCGCCGCAGCGCCCGGAGTCCGCTCTTGACGGCGGCCAAATGCCCCTTTTCGTCATCTTCCTGGTTGTTCTCTTTGGGCGGGACAGCCGGCAACCGGGTGAGCAGTACGCTGCTCAGCACATAACTGACCGCGTCCAGCAGCATCGCCATCGGCGCACCCGCGACTTGGACAAGCAGTCCGGCGAACCCCGGCCCTGCCACGTCCCCGGCCGACTCGCTCGCCTCGTTCCAGGAGTTCGCCCGCGCCAGGCCGCGCCCGCCGAGTAGCCGCGGCAAGAACGCCCCCACCGCGGCATCGTAGAGCATGGAAAACGCGCCGACAAGGAATGTTATGGCAATCAGGATTGCCATGTTCAAGTAGTCGAGCACGTACAGGATCGGGACGCACAGCACCAGTGCGAAACGGATAACATTCGCCACGTGCATGAGCCGCAGATGTTCGAATCGATCCGCCCAGACACCGATGGACAGGCCGAAGACCAAAACGGAAGCCTCGGCCGCGGCGGCCAGGATTCCCATCGACCATGGACTGGCGTTCAGAACGAGAGCGGCGATCAACGGTAACGCGAATGCGGTGGTGATGGATCCGACCATGGAGACGGTCTGAGCACCCCAAAGCCGATAGAAGCCTCTCGACGCCATTTCACGATCAGCGGTCACAGCGAAACCCTTCATGAGATTCTGATCGAAATCCGGGGCAGGCTGACACATTCACAAACGGTTGTCGATCCGCAGGACTCGCTCGGCGACGGCCGGGTCGGCCAGATTATCCGGCTCGCCCTCGGTAACCGCTCACGCGCCTGCCTGGCCTTGAGTTGCGTGCTGGACCGGATCAGGGTGTGCGGCTTGTCGGTGAAGACGGCATGGAGTCGGTCCGAGGCTACGCGGGCACCGGCGGATTTTCATGTGATTTTCGGCGCGGCGCAGGATGCGTTCGCCGAGGCGGATCCGCACGCCGTACGGCAGGTGGTCCAGGACGTCGCGGCCGACGTGGTCGTCACGGGCCGGCCACCGGAGCAGTCGGCCATCAGGCCGAGACGATGTTCAACCGGTTGCTTTGAGCAGTTGAAAATTCCGGTGACGGCCGGGCCGGGTGCGGATATCCGTCCGCACCGTTTCGGGCCCCGCTGGATGAACGAACACCGGGCGTGATAATGGCCGGATCCGGAAACACCGCGGCAATTCCACGTGCGTTCGACGTGCCGCTTGCCGGGCTAACACTCCTGGGACGGATATGGCAGTGTGCTGCCGCACGTAATGGGCTGCGCTCCTCTCTCGTATCGAGGCCGGCCGCGACCTTTGCCGAATTCCGCGGCGAAAGTCCCTGTGCGCCGATGTCCGGAAAGTCCAGGGTCGGTGGTGGAGCGCGCCGAAGGGATTTTCATGACAGCGGATTGCGAGCCGACGTGGATTTTGTTGAGTGGATGATACGGGGGACCAGGCTTCCCGAGCTCATGAAACCGTGTGTCGACTGCAGCTCGAAGCTGCATCGCCCGTCGGGGAAGTTCCGCATGAACGCCAATGGAAAATTATTGGACGTCTGGCTGCTCGTGTTCTGCGCCAAGTGCGGCAGGACGTCGAAGGTCGCGATCCATGAGCGTGTCCCCGTCGCCGTCCTGGGCAATGAGCGGATACGCCGCTATGAGTCCAACGACTCCGCGTCCGTCGCGGCGGCGCTGATGGACCGGAACATCGCCCGGCGCAACAACTACCGGCTCGACTGGGAGGGCGCCTGGCATCTGGAGGTCCAGCCCCTCGCGCCCTGCGGCGGCCGCGTTCTCGTGCGTTTCGAGGTGCCGGTGCCGATACGGCCGGTGAAGATTCTCATGCGCGGGCTCGCGCTCAGCCGCGGCAAGGTGGTCGAGGCCATCGACGCCGGCCGGATCACGATGCCGATCGATGTGAACGCCAAGGCGAGCCGTGACTTCGAGTTCTGCGTCGCGCCAGGGACGGGAGGCCGTGATGCCGGTGCCTGAGTGGACACAGGAGTTCCCCAAGACGGCGATGGAGGAACACGTGAGCAGCGACCTCAGGGAGGGTATGTCGCACATTCCCTTCACCGGCGCCCGCGCCGGCACCTGGCCCGCCACGTTCACCCAGGCCAACGTCCTCGCATGGGTGCCCGACGATCCCGCGTCCGCCGTCCTCAGCGACATCGTCGAACTGCCCCCGAGCGTTTCGGTCGACGACATTCGCGCTGCGCTCGGGATGCTCCTCGCCCGGCACGAGTCGCTGCGTACGGTCTTCCCCGCCATCGAGGGCGAGCCGGTCCAGCAGGTGCTCGGCGTCGGCCTCCTACCGGTCCGTTTCCTCCCGATCCCGGACGGCGCAACGCCGGATCGCCTGCCCCAGGCGATGTGGCATGTGGAGCCCTTTGACCACACCACCGACTTGCCCCTGCGTGTCACAGTCTATGTCGACGACGGGCGCCCGGCCCTCATGCGACTGGATGTCTCACACGTCGCCGCAGACCAGGCCGCAGCCGATCTCATCGAGCGCGACCTGCTCGACCTCATGGTGAATCCGGCGACGCGCGTGGTGGGACCGCCCCGGCGGCAGCCGGTCGACCAGGCGCTCGACGAGCGCTCCATCCGTGGTGCTCGCCGTCTGGACGCCACGTTGCGGTATTGGTCAGAGCAGATGCGGCGCCTTCCGCTCTGCGCGATGGCCTTGCCGGTGCGGCTGCACGCCGATGCCGGCTATCTGAAGGCCACGCTGACCTCCGGTGCCGCCGCTCAAGCGATGACCAAGATCGCGGCTCGTACCTCGGCGAGCCACTCAACGGTCGTTTTCACCTGCCTGGCGATGGTGCTGGCCTGGTGGACGGACAGTCGTACGATGAAGATCCACGCGACCTGCAGCAACCGGTTCTTACCTGGCACCCGAGACTATGTCGGCACCATCGCCCAGGAGGCGCTGGTGCCGTTCGAAACCGATCACCACTCGTTCGACGACCTGGTGCGGCACGTGACCGTGGCGGCCGTGACCGCGTACCGGTACGGCCACTACGACGCCCCGCGGCTGATCCGGGCGGCCGAGGAGGTGATTCATGAGCGGGGCATGTACAGCCATCGAGATGTCGTCGTGAACGACGTCAGCGCGATCGCCGACGCTCCTGACAATGACACCTGCGCGCCGGCGGACTCCCGCATCGAGTTCGCACCCGAGCTGTTCCGTCCGGAGCCCGTGCGACTGACCATCGTGCGGCTGTTTCCCCGACTGGAGATCGAACTGAGCTGCGACACCCGGCTGACGCCGCAAGCGACGATGGAAGAACTTCTCCGCGGCGCCGAACGCGTCCTTCTCGCCGCGGCTGACAGCGACGTCCTGCTTGCCGAGCTTGCGGCGCTCAGCCGAATCCGTCCCGTAGCGAGAGGACCGGAGTGGACGTGCGTCGATGGCAATTGGATCGACGTGCGCGCCGTGCAACGGATCGTTGAAGGCGAGCTCCGTCACGGCACTGCCCGGGTGTTCACCGCGCCGGACGGTGCCGGGCGGCCACTCGTCGCGTACGTCACGTCGCAGGACGAGGTGAACATCGGCGAGCTGCACGCGGCGTGCGTGGCGCGCCTCGGTCCTGAGGAGCACGGTGTCATGACGCCGCAGTGGTACGTCGTGGTCGAGTCGGCACCCGATGACACGGAGCGACTTGTGAGCTGGAGCCGGCAGAGCGTCTTGAAAGAGGGCTCCGGGCGCGTGTTCCCCTCCATGGGAGACGCCGGGCCGCAGTGATGCGAAGGTACGCCGTGCCGACGTATGGATGCGACAGGAAGAGCAGACGTAATGACGGAGTTCACGGTCGGGCCGGTTGGGTCCCCTCCGGCGCACCATGCCTCGGACCGCCCGATGGAGCAAGGTGATGGAGTCGCTGGAAGCGCTCCCCCGCCCAGCACGGACGACTTTCCCACCGAGCGGATGGTTGCCATATGGAAGGAGATCCTGCAGGTCGGAGAAATCGGCGAGGATGACAATTTCTATGACCTCGGAGGCCGCTCCGTGGCAGTGATCAGGCTCGTCATGATGATCGCCGATGAATTCGACACCGAGGTGCCCATCAACGAAATCCTCGAAGCGCCGACCCTGTCCGAGCAGATCCGTCTGATCGTACGGAGTATGGGCGGGGCCGGCGCCACGGGCACAGGGTGATCGGAAAGCGACGAGCTCATTTCTCTTGGATGACAGCGGCTGCGAAGTCGGCAAGACGGGGGTACTCCAGCAGCGTCCGGAGGCGGATCCTGCGCGAAACCCGCCGTTGGACGAGGACGACCGCCTTGGTGGCGAGGATCGACGTGCCGCCGAGGGCGAAGAAGTCATCGGCGGCCGACACGTCCGTCACGCCCAGGACGGCGCGCCATGCCTCTGCCGCGATGGCCAGCATTTCGGACTCTGTCACGTCGAAGGGCCCCGCGCAGGACACGTTCGAACTTTCCTGGTGATCGGCTCGTTGGAAGCTCCGCGCTTGTTCCGCGAGGTTCGCCAACGCCGCCGCCACCTCGGATCGATGAGTGTCGAGGTAGAAGTGCCCGCCACCGAACCACCGCGTTCCTGGGGCGACGCCGAGGTCGTCGGTCCAGCCCTGGGGCGTGCCGGGCGGGAGGGAGAGGTCGTCGCGGGCGAGCCAGAGGCGATGATCGCCACCCGCGAGCTCTCCCGAGGGGGCACGGTAGGTGTCCACGAGATGCATGTCCTGGCTGAGGACGGTGCGGGCGTAGCGAAGGAGGTCAGGGTGCTCGAAGACCTCCTTGGGGCAACCGCCCCGGCGCCGCAGCTCGGCGTCGAGGGCCTCGGCCGGCCAGAGCAGGAAGGGTCCGCTCGGGTGCCGCGCCCGCCGGGCGACCCACCCCGGCGGCGGGCAGGCGGAGAAGACGACCGAACGGATCATCTTCCTGGCCGGCTCTGGGACGTCGCAGGCGACGGTGTGGGCCAGCAGCGCTCCGAGGCTGTGCCCGAACAGCACTGTCGGCCGGTCCGCCGTGGAGACGACGGCGGCGACGGCCGGGCCGGCCGCGGACGCGTAATCGGGTGCGAACGGCTCGCCGCTCCTGACCCCACGCCCTGGGAGCTCGAACAGGCACGGCTCGCACCAGGGCGGCAGCCGGCTCGCCAGCTGGTGGTAGGAGGCGGCGGATCCGCCGGCGTGATGGAACATCAGGAGCCGCACCTCGGCGCCGTCGCGGCGAAGGATCCTGAATCCCCCCTGCAGGCTCACTGTCTCCCTCCGGCACGTGTCGTAGCCGGAACGCCAATGGTCGCCTGGCCGCGGTCGAGCCGCGTCCGGGCCGGCTCGCCGGCGTGCTCCGCCGGGCTCATGGCCGTTCGTGAAGACGGCCTGGTCTTTCGAGCGACTCCGCAATGGATGCCCAGTGGCGGCGCCGCTGGATCCAGGGCCTCGTCCGGCCGCCACTCCGCGACGGTCACCACACCCGGATCGATGAGCTCGAAGTCTCCGAAGAAATCCGTTACCTGTTCCCGGGTGCGCCTGGTCAGATCGGCGAGGGCATCCTTCAACACGCTCTCGGAGTTGCGGGCGTCCCAGGGGACGTCGCACGCCGCGTGTGAGATGACCAGAAAACTTCCCTCGGGCAGGGCCGAGCGCAGCTCTCCGACCAGCCTCATCGGATCTTGCTCTTCGGTGACGAAATGCAGCAGGGCGACGAGCAGGACCCCTACCGGCCGACCGAAGTCGACCAGCGACCGTACCGCGGGGTTGTCGAGCACGGAGCCCGGTCGCGTCACATCGTCCACCACGAAAGCCGTCGAGCCGTGGGTTCCGGGCAGCGCTCCGAGTCGTACGCCGACCTCTGGGTCGATGTCCGTGTAGACCACGACCGCGTCGGGGTCTATCGAGCTCGCGATCTCATAAGTGGTGGGTGAGATCGGAAATCCAGCGCCGAGGTCCAGGAATTGGGTGACGCCTTGTTCGGCCATGAATCGCACAGCCCGGCGGTGGAAGGCGCGGTTCGCGCGAAGCATCGCGGTGAAGTCGGGTGCGGCCGCATTGACCCATGCAGCCGCGACCCTGTCTGCTTCGCGGTTGTCATCGCCCCCGACAATGCAGTTGTAAACCCGTCCCGGGTCGGGTGCATGGTGCTCGCTCATGAAGGGCTCCCGTGCCTTTGAGATTCCTGCCGTGCTCACGCGGACCTTCCCGGATTCACGACCACGGGAAGACTGGTGATGCCCTGGATGAAGTTCGAACGCAACCGGACCGGCTCGCCGGCCACCTCGACGCTCAGCCTCCGCTCCGTCATGAGCCGCAGCAGCATCGTCAGTTCGGCCTGGGCCATGACCGCGCCGATGCAACGGTGGATGCCGGATCCGTATGAGAGGTGCCGATTGGGCGTGCGCCCCACCCTGAACCGCGACGCATCAGGGAACTGCGCGTCGTCCCGGTTGGCCGAGACGTTCCACAACGTGACGGAGTCACCGCGGCTGATCTTCCGTTGCGCGAGCACCACGTCCTCGGTGGCGATTCGCCGAGTGTAGGCGTTGGCGGAGGACCAGCGAAGGATCTCGCCGGCTGCCGGCTCGACCAGGTCCGGGTCGGCGTCCAGGGCCGCGCGCTCGCCGGGATTCTCGGCGAGCGCGAGGATGCCCGCGGTCGCGGTGTACGGCGTGGTCTCGTTGCCTCCGACCGCGACGTTGAGGCAGTTGTAATACACGTCCTCTTCCCGGAGCGGACGTCCGTTGACCCTCGCCGCCAGCAGCACGCTGACGAGGTCCTCGCCTGGACAAGCCCGCCGATCGGCGATCAGCTCGGCGAAGAACTCGAACACCTCCGCCTGAGCGACCGCCAGGCCGACCCGCTCGCCGTCCCCGCCACCGAATTCCGGGTCACGGAACCCGATGATCCGTCTGGTCACGGCGGCCAGGTCGTGGGCCGCGGAGCGGGAAACGCCGAGGAGCTCCATGATGGTCGCGGCCGGGAGTTCGGGGGCGATGTCGACGGCGAAGTCACAGCCGCCGTCGGCCAGCGCCCGATCGAACGCGGCCCCGGCGAGCCGGGCGGCGCGCGCCGCGACCCGCGCCGTCATGTCAGCGCCGAACAGTTCTCGCAGTTGCCTGCGGAGGAGACGGTGATACGGGGGGTCCGACGCGCTGAGCATCCGTCCTGCGGCGCTGTCGCCGCCCTGACGATAGGAGCCGCCGTGCACCGAGCCGCCGACCGAGCTGAACGTGGCGGTGTCGGCGTATGCGGCCGTGACGTCACCGTAGCGGCACACCGCCCAGTGACCGGGTATGCCGTGCGAAGGCTCATTCCAATGAACCGGGTCATTCGCACGGAGCCAGGCGAAGACTTCGTGGTGCCGCTGCTCCGTGAACAGCCGGGTGTCGTTGAGATCGATGGCCTCGTCCACAGCTCAAGCCGCCATCGCATCGCGGACCAGCGCGGCCAGGCCGCCCAGCGTGGACTGGCCCAATATCGTCCGGGCGTCGAGCGTGACACCGAATCGGTCCTTGAGCCTCCGCATCATCCGGAACGCCAGAAGCGAGTTGCCGCCCAACGCGAAGAAGTCGTCCTCCACGCCGGGCCCTTCGACCAGCAGCAGATCCTCCCAGAGATCGGCCAGGTACCGCTCGACGTCGTCGCCTGGGGGCACGCGCGCGGCGCTGCGCCGGGCCGCCGTCGCCGCCAGCGCCGCGATGGCGTCCGCGTCCCGCTTGCCGTGTTCGCTGATCGGCAGCGCGTCGACACGTACGACCACCGCCGGCACCATGAACTCCGGCAGCTCGGCCGCCGCGTAGCCGCGCAGCGCTTGTGGCCGCACCGTCGCGTCGGCGACGACCACGGCGGCGAGCAGTCGGTCCTGGCCCATGCCCACCGGCACGACCGCGGCGGCGTGAACCCCTTCGCAGCCGGTCAGCGTGCGCTCGACCTCGGCCGGCTCGACCCGATAACCGCGGATCTTGACCTGACTGTCGGCGCGGCCGTGGAACTCGAGGATCCCGTCCTCGCGCCGGCACACACGGTCGCCGGTCGCGTAGCAGCGGTCCTCGTCCTCCTCGCCCGAAGTGAACGGACCGCCGGGGCCCGCGTCCAGGTAGCCGCGAGCGACTCCAGGCCCGCCCACGTGGAGGACACCGATCTCACCGGGAGGAAGCTCGGCTCCCGACTCGTCGAGGATCCGCACGCTCACGCCCTCGAACGGCCTGCCGATCGGAACCGAGTCGGACCGGCCGTCCTCTTCGGTGACCCTGTGGCCCACACAGGCCGTGGTCGCCTCCGTGGGTCCGTAGAGGTTCCAGAACTCGCCCCGGAACCCGCCCTCGCTCAGCTGCGCGCACGTCTCGGACAGGACCACGTCTCCCCCCGTGCACAGGACACGGAGGTCGTTGAACGCCTCCCGGTCCTCCCGGACGACGTGGTTGAGTGCCATGCTCGGCACCAGCATCACCGTTATCCGGTGGCGGCGCAGGGCACGGCGGATATCCTGGTTGAGAAGCACGGGCAGGGGCTCCAGGATCACGATCTCGGCCCCGGCGGCGAAAGCGCACCAGGTCTCGTAGTGGAACGCGTCGAACGAGACGTTGGAGACATGCCCCACGCGGTCGTGTGACCCGAGCGCGGGCAGAGACGGGTTCTCAGCGAAGAAGACGAGGTTCCCGTGCTCCAGCGCGACCGCCTTCGGCTCGCCGGACGAGCCCGAGGTGAACAGGATGCACGCCAGGTCCCCGGCATCGGGCCGGCTCGCGGGAGCCTCCCCGGCACCCTCCGGCGCCGGCTCCGCACCGAACCGCAGCACCGTCGTCCCCGGGTCCCCCAGATCATCGGCTGACTCCTCGATGACGAGAGCCTTGACCCGGGCACTCGCGATCATCGCGTCACGCCGGGCCCGCGGATAGCGCGGGTCGACGGCGACGTAGGCGGCACCGGCCTTGAGGATGCCGAGCAGGACCGCGAAGAGCCCGGCCCTGCGGTCGATCTGGAACGCCACGGCGTCCCCTGGGTCGACACCGTGGGCGGACAGCCACGCGGCGACCGCGTCCGACAACTCATCGAGCTGGGCGAACGTGAGGGTCGCCGAGCGATCGGTCACCGCCGGCAGTTGCCCACACCGGGCCACGGTCTCGGTGAACAGGTCGATCAGACTCCGGCTTGGCATCGGGCCCCCCTTGGCCGGGCTCCGGCTCCCCGGTTCCGGCAGCGTCGTCGCGCCGGTCACGACGGCGAGGCCGGCCGACAACCTGCCGAGCGGCCGGTCCACGTCGTCGATCAGCCCCGTGATCAGGGAGGCCACCTTGTCGACGAGGTGGCGGCAGGTCTGCTCGTCGATCTGCGTGCTGTCTCGCTCGACCTCGATCCGCGCCTGGCCGGGCTCCTCGACCACGATCAGCGTCGCCGCGTACCGGCTGCTGAGGCAGGGCAGCAGCGGCAGGACGGCGGCCGTGCCAGGTGCCACAGGGACGAAGAGACCATCGCTCGCCTGGCGTGCGCCGATGCCGGTGTAGTTGAAGAACCCGTCCACGACCGGTTCCTCGCGGACGTTCCGGCGCGCGGCGGCGTGCTCGATCATCGCGTCGTAGGGATAGTGACTGTGCTCGAGAGCCGACGTGACCTGGGACCGGATCCGCTCCATATAGTGCCGGACCGTATGCGCCCCGCCGGCGGCCGTCCGGATGAGCACGGTGTTGACCAGCGGGCCGATCACGGAGGACAACCCGGCGTCCGCACGCACGTCCACAGGGAACCCGATGACCGCCTCGGCACGACCGCCGAGGTCCTGCAGGGCGAGCGTGTACGCCGCCATGTAGAACATCGACGGCGTCAGGGCGTTCTCCCGGCAGAACCGGCGGACCGATGCGACCAGGTCGGCGTCGAGCGCCCTGCGCACGCTCCGTACGTCGCCCGCCCCAAGCTCCAGGCTCGGGTGGATCGGCACCGTGGTCCCGTCCGACATGGGCGCTGGAGCGAGCAGCTCGTCCCAGTAACGGCCGAGACGGGCCATGTGCGGCGCGGCGAGGTCGCGCTGCCAGAGGGCATACTCCTTGGCCGCCGGAACCAGCGGTTCCAGGTCCTTCCCGTCATAGGCCTTGCGCAGGTCGGCCAGGAACACCGGCCATGACACCGCGTCGAACACCAGATGGTGGGTGTCGATGAGCAGGACATGCTGATCCGGGCCCACGGTGTGGAGCCGCCCCCTGAGCAGTGGTGGCCGCGCCAGATCGAACGGCCGCACGAAGTCCCCGAGCTCCCCGGGGTGGAACGGGCCGGGGCCGGCCCGTTCCAGCTCGAACGCCACCTTCGGCCGCACGGCCTGGATCGGATCGCCGTCCCCCCATTCGAACCGGGTCCGGAATCCCTCGTGCCGATCGATCACCGCACGGAACGCATTCTCCAGGCGCTCCATGTGGAGCTCCCAGTCGATCCGATACATACCGGTGATGTGGTAGTCGACCATTTCCGGCTCGGCGAACTGCGGGTAGAACAGCCGTTCCTGAATTCCGGAGAGCGGCCAGGAGTCGCGCGGCACCTCGGCGAGGCTACGGAGCTGCGCGCCTACCCCCTCCGATTCGCCGGTGGCGAGGATGCGCACGATCGCGTCCTTGTGCTTCCTCACCCGGGCCAGCAGGTCGGGTCCGACCGCCCCCCGAGGGGCCTCCATCCGGAGGTTCCCGGCCTCGACGCGGAGCCGGATACCGAGGCGCCGCAGGCTCGCCGCCAGTTCGCGAACCTCGGCCGCAGTCGCTGTCGTCATCAGAGCACGAACTCCTCGAGGTCTTCGCCGGGTCCGTCCTGGGATGTGTCGGCCCGCGACAGCCAGCGGAGGTTGTCCACGTGTTCGGCCAGGACCCGGATCTTCGGCGTCGGGAGGAAGTCCATGAGCCGCACCTCGACCCCGAACATCTCCCGGATCTCCGCGATCAGCACCACGACCTTGAGCGAGTGGCCGCCGACGTCGAAGAAGTCGTCGTCCGGGCCAACCTCGCCCAACCCGAGCTTGTCGCGGTAGATGCCGATGAGCGCCTCTTCGGTGCCGGTCCTTTCGACGGCGATCTGCCCGTCTGCGACCACGCTTCGGGCTCGTTCGTCCAGTGCCGGCCGGTCCACCTTGCCGTTCGCGTTGAGAGGCAGGCGATCGAGGACGAAGAAACGGCTGGGGACCATGTAGTCCGGGAGGGCCGACCTGAGCGCGGCGGTGATCGAGGGCAGCCGCTCGTGGTCCGGTCCCACGAGGTACGCCCAGAGCACCGCCATGCCCTGCGCGTCGGTCACCACCGTCGCGGCCGCGTCCACGACCCCGTCGCAGCGCCGGAGCTCGGCTTCGACCTCGGCGAGCTCTACCCGGAACCCGCGGATCTTCACCTGGCTGTCGCGACGCCCGAGGTAATCGACGGTGCCGTCGGGCAGCCATCGAGCCAGGTCGCCCGTCCGGTAGATCCGGCCGCCTTCGACGAACGGGTCGGGCTGGAAAGGATCGCCGTCCGAGGTGTGCAGGTACCCGCGGGCCACGGCGCGTCCGCCGATGCACAGCTCACCCGCGACACCGATCGGGGCCTGCACGTCGTTCGGCAAGAGGATGTAGACCTCGGTCTCGTCCACCGGCCTCCCGATCGGCACGGACTCCACACCGTCCATGTCGTCCACCGCGTGGGCGGTCGCGTAGATCGTCCCCTCGGTCGGGCCGTAGGCGTTGACCAGCCGTCCGGCGCCCAGGCGGGCCACCGTACGGCGAGCGTGGTCGGCGGAGAGCCGCTCGCCGGCCACGACGATCGTCTCGATCGGGTCGAGGCATTCGGGAGCACGGTCGACGAGCAGGTGGAAGAACCCGGTGCTGAGGAACGCCAGGCTGACGTCCTCGGCCTCGACGATGGCGCGCAGAGCGTGGATGTCCACGAGCTCACCGCGTTGCGGGCATACCGCGGTCCCGCCGTTGAGCAGCGCGGTGTACAGGGCTGCCGCCGAGACGTCGAAGCCCCAGCTGGTGGCCTGCAGCACCCGTTCTCCATCGGAGATCGGAAGGTACCGGGGCCGATGGGTCAGGCGACGTACCGAGGTGTGTTCGACCATCACCCCCTTGGGGCGCCCGGTGGAACCGGACGTGAACATGATGTAGGCGAGGTCGCGGTCCGAGCCGCGAGGCTCCGGCCGCGACGGGTCATCCCCCTCCTCGCGCAGGTCGAGCAGTTCCAGTCCGTCGGGCAGGTCGCGGCCGGCCACCCAGTCGCTGACGACGCAGAGCGCCCCGCAGTCGGCCAGTAGTGCGAGCGCCCGGGCCACCGGCGTGGCCTCGTCGAACGGGACGTAGCAGCCCCCCGCCTTCAGGACACCCAGCATGCCGATGACCGTGTCGCGCGGGTTCTGGATGAGCAGTCCGACAGGTGTGCCGACGCCGACGCCCGCCGCCCGGAGCCGGTGCGCGAGCCGGTTGGCATGCTCGTCCAGCTCTCGATAGGTCAGGCGCATGGTGCCGCTGACCACGGCGGTGCGGTCCGGCATCCGGTCGGCCACGGTCTCGAAGACCTGGTGGAGGCCGAGCCCGGCCGCCTCCGAGGCCTCCTCGGACCGGTCGGAACTGCGAGTGACCGGCTGCTCGCGGGGCCCCAGGAGGAACTCGTCCAGCGTTCGCTCAGGGTGGGCCAGTACCTGCTCGACCAGGCTCGTGTAGTGCGTCCCCATGCGCTCGACGGCCAGCGTGTCGAAGACTCCGGTGGAGTACTCCTGGACGAGCTCGATCTCCGAGTCGCGTTCGAAGGCCGACAGGGTGAGGTCGAGCTTGGCGACGCCGATGGTGACGGGCACCGCGGTGCCCACGCTGCCACCCATGTCGAAGCGGTAGTTCTCCAGCTCCGTGTAGACGAACATGAAGTCGAACAACGGGTTGCGGCTCGGATCGCGCGGCAACTCCAGCTCCCGGACCAGTTCCTCGAACGGGTACGACTGCCTCTGGAGCCCTTCCACAACGGCGCTGCGCACTTCGGCGACGAAGTCGGTGAAGCGCTTCGAGCCGACCGGCGCGGAGCGGATCGGCAGCGAGTTGCCGAACATGCCGACCACGTCGGCGCACGAAGGGTGGTAGCGGCCATCGACCGGCGTGCCGACCACGATGTCCGTGCGTCCCGCGTACTTGGCCAGCATCAGCTTGTAGACGGACAGCAGCACCATGTAGGGCGTGAACCGGTTTTCCCGGCAGTATCTCTTCAGCTTCCCGGCCAGATCGGCGGTGAGGAAGAACGAGCGCCGCCGGCCCTGGGTCGTCAGCACCGGCGGGCGCGCCCCCATGGGGAAGTCCAGCGGGGCCGGGGGCGAGGCGAGCCGTTCGAGCCAGTAACGGCGATCCTCCAGGTAGGCGTCCGTGGTGCGGTAGAGGTGCTCCCACTCCGCGAAGTCCTTGTAGGTCAGCGCCGCCTGGTCCAGGCTCTCGCCCCGGTACGCGGCGGCGAGGTCCCGGAACAACACCGGTATCGAGCCCTCGTCGAGGACGATGTGCGGCGTGTCGAGGAGGAGTACCGACGCATGCCCGCCGGGACGGAGCGCGAGGCCCAGCCGGATCGGAGGACCGGTCCTCAGGTCGTGCGGTTCGACCCAACGACCTACCAGATCCTCCAGGGACTCCTCGGATTCGCCCAGATCAGCCACGGTGAGGGCGACCTCGGGGATGATCCGCTGGACGAGGGCTCCCTCCCGGACGTCGAAGACGGTACGAAGAATGTCATGCTTGGCTGCGACGGCGTTGACCGCGCGCGTGAGCTGATCGCGGTCGAGCGAGGCATCTGCCATGAGCGCCAGCGGCAGGTTGTACAGGCAGCCTTGCGGCTCCATGGCCCAGAGGAAGAACATCCGCTCTTCGGACGCCGAAACCCGGTAGAACGCGCGCTCCCGCGCCGGCATGATCGTGCCGTCCCGGGTGCCCGCCTCGGCGGTGAGCGCGTCGGCGAGGTCGCGCAGGATCGGGTTGTCGAAGACGGTCATCACCGGGACCTCGGCCCCGATCGCCGTGCGCAGCCGCTGGGACAGCCTGACAGCGGCGATCGAGTTCCCGCCGAGGGCGAAGA
>NZ_VCJS01000023.1 GCF_005893125.1 Nonomuraea basaltis
GGGTGGGGCTCGGGGTGCCGCCGCCGATCCGCACGTCGATGCAGGAGTAGAAGGCGTTGGTGGTGTCGGAGATGTTCCAGATCGCCAGGACCTTCTGGCGGCCGGAGTAGCCGGACAGGTTCACCGTGTGCGAAACCGTCTGCGGGGGCTGCTGGCCGTTGCCGTTGAACACGGCCACCCTGGTGTTGCCGATGTAGTACTCGTAGTTGGCCGTGGCGTGCCTGGCGGTGAACGTCCAGGTGAAGGTCACCGTGGTGCCGACCGAGGCGACGGGCCAGGGCTTGCTCTCGTCGCTGAGCTGGGCGAACTGCGACAGGTTGGCGTGGCAGCTGCGCAGCCCCTTCGGGCCCTCCACGCTCTGCGGCTCGTAGATGATGTTGCCGCAGTTGGGGACCTTGCCCTGGGCGCAGTTGGCCTGCCGGCTCGGGGGCGAGTTGACGTACCCGTGCGCGAACGCCGGGGTGGTGTTGAAGAGCGTGGTGGCGACGGCGATCACCACCACGGCGATTAACGTGAGCGTCCTTCGCATGAAAGCGGCTCCTTTACATGGGGGGATGGCCCAAATGTAAAGGAAACTTTCCTAAGGGTAAACTGCTTGCTTACCCTTGTTCTGAAAGCCGGTCAGCGCGTCACGATGAAATCGGCCGGGTCGCGGGGCGCGCGATCACGCGGCGGGGCCGCCGCGTGACCCACGGCCACGCAGCCCATCGGGTCCCAGGAATCCGGCAGATCGAGCACCTCGCGGACGACCGGGCGGCAGAACATCGTGGACGACACCCACGCCGAGCCGAGCCCCTCGACAGCGAGCTGGATCAGGAAGTTCTCCACCCCCGCGCCGGTCGCCACCACGAACATCTCCCGCTCCGAGGCGTTGCGCCGGTCGTCGCGGTAGGTGTGCGACCCGTCCATCACCAGGCACGGCACCACCAGGTAGGGAGCGTTGCGCAGCACGTCACCGCGCCTGATCCGCTTGGCGACCGACTCCTCACCGAACCCGTCGCCGCGCAGGTCCGCGATCCACGCCTCGCGCATCGCGTCGAGCAGCTTCGTCCGCGTCTCCGGCGACTCGACCAGCACGAACCGCCACGGGGTCGTGTGGTGCGGCGCGGGCGCGGCGATGCCCGCCGCCACCGCCCGGCGTACCGCCTCCGGATCGACGGGCAGGTCGGAGAACTCCCTGATCGTACGGCGGGCGAACACGACGTCCCGCGACCCGTAGCGGAACAGGTCGTCGTCGGCCGCCCGCACGAGCGGCCTGGCCCCCGGCCCGTCGTCGTCGGTGACCAGGTGGGGCAGCCCGCGCACGATCGCCACGGGAACGCCGTCGAGCTTGCCCTTGACCAGCTCCGCCGCGCCCGCGATCTCGTCGGCCAGCGCCGTCACGGTGGCGTTGAGCGGGTTGCCGTATCCGTCTGACGTGCCCCGGAAGTCGTCCAGCGCTCGCACGCCCGCCGCCCCGATCGCCACGTCGGTGAGCCCGTTGCGCCACGGCCGGCCGAACGTGTCAGAGATGATCACGCCGGCCCGTGCGGCCAGGCCCGCCCTGATGCGTCTCGCCGAGGCGTCAGGGTCCTCGGGGAGGAGCAGGACGGTGCCGGGCTCGGTGTTGGAGGCGTCGACCCCGGCGGCGGCCATGACGAAGCCGTGGCGGGTCTGGGAGATCACGGTGTCGCCGCGTCTGGCGACCACGCGCTCGGTCTCGTCCTCGATCGCCTGGACGCGGTCGGGGGCCTGGCGGATCCGGCCCTCGGCCTTGCTCACGATCTTGGAGGTGACGACGACGATGTCGCCGTCGCGCAGGCCAGCGTCCATGAGCAGGGCCGCCACGTCGTCCCCGGGCCGCACCTCGCCGATGCCCGCCACGGGGATCACCTCGAGACGCCGGGGGGTGTTCACGTGTTCGGCAGAGGTCATCGTGCGGTCTCCTCAGGACGGCGCGGGAACGCCGCGGCGGGGGGTGCGGGGCTGGTCATCGGGCGAGCTCCAGGGCGAGGTCGAGGGCCGTGCGGGCGATGTCGGCGGCGGCGTCCGTGTCGTGCATGAGGATCGGGCGGGCGACCACCCGGACGCCGTCGAGCGCGACCCCTTCGTCCTCCTCCGCCACCAGCCAGCCGTCGATCAGCTCGGACCCGTACAGCTCCAGCACGGCCTGGGCCGTCGTCTCCACCCCGATGGCGCTCAGGCAGGCGTCGGCCATGCCGCGCACCGGCGCGCCGCCGATGATCGGCGAGACGCCGACCACGGTCTTGGCGGTGAGGGCGGCGCGGATGCCGGGGATCTGGAGGATCGTGCCGATGCTCACGACCGGGTTGGACGGCGGCAGGATGACCACGTCGGCCTGCTCGACGGCCTCGAGAACGCCCGGCGCGGGCTTGGCCGTGTCCACCCCGACCAGCGCGAACGACTGGGCGGGGACGGAGGCGCGCAGGCGTACCCACCACTCCTGGAAGTGGATGGCGCGCTTGCCGTGCTCGTCCTCGATCACCACGTGGGTCTCGCAGCGGTCGTCGGTCATCGGCAGCAGCCGCACGCCCGGCTGCCAGCGCGCGCACAGGGCCTCGGTGATCTGCGAGAGCGGGTAGCCCGCCTCCATCATCTGCGAGCGGACGATGTGGGTGGCGAAGTCGCGGTCGCCGAGCCCGAACCACTGCGGCTCCACGCCGTACGCGGCGAGCTCCTCCTTGACGACGTGGGACTCCTTGGCCCGGCCCCAGCCCTGCTCCTCGTCGATGCCGTTGCCCAGGGTGTACATCACGGTGTCGAGGTCGGGGCAGACGCGCAGGCCGAACAGGGTGATGTCGTCACCCGTGTTGCCGATGACGGTGATCGAGGCGGCCGGCGCGGTCGCGCGCAGGCCGCGCAGGAAACGGGCGCCGCCGATGCCGCCGGCGAGTGACAGGATGTGCATGCGGCCCAGTCTTTCACCGGCCTCCGGCAGTGCTGCCGGGGGAGTGGGTTTCCCCGGGTGAGACGGCGTACTGGCCGGTATAGGCCGAATTGAGATGTATGGGGTTCCTGGGACTCCGGCAGAGTGTCAGGGCGATGTGGCAAACTCCCTTCGGGCTAAAGGGTCCGATGGGGGTACTTGTGAGCAAATTTGACGTGGCCCGGCTGAGGGAGCCGGCCGCCTGGATGATGCTCGTCGCCGGATTGGTGAACGTGCTGCTGGCGATCGGCCACATCTTGATCGGCTCGTCCGGCTCGTCCTTCATGGATCGCGCGGGTTCAAACTTCTCCAGCCTGACGAGTCCGGTCGTGACGGCGTTGCTGCTGGGGGCGGTGCTGCTGGTCACGAAGGTCGGGGAACCGTCGCCCAAGGCGAAGCCGATCACGTACGGGGCGGCGGTCGGACTGCTCCTGGGCGCGGTGTTCGGCATGCTGGCGCTGCTGCTCGGCCTGTTCGCCGGAGGCGGGATCCGCGCGACGATCGAGTTCGTGCTCCTGGGGGTGCCCACGCTGGCGCTCACCGCCGTCGCGCTGGTCTATCTGATCCCGCAGGTCCTGCCCGAGCGTCCGGTCGCGCAGGTCTACCCGCATCCCCAGTTCGGCCAGCAACCGCCGTACGCCGGCGGCCCTCCGGCGTACGGGCAGCAGCCCCAGCCCGGTCCCGGCTACGGCCAGCAGCCCCCGTCGGGGCAGCAGCCTCCTTACGGCCAGCAGCCCCCCGCCGCTTACGGCCAGCAGCCTCCCTCGGGTCAGCAGCCCCCGCCCGGCCCGCAGGAGCAGCCTTTCGGCGCTTACGGGCAGCAGCCTCCCTCAGGGCAGCAGAACGGCTATGGGCAGCAGCCTCCGAGCTTCGGTGGCGGGCAGCCCGAGCAGGGCGGATACCCGCCGTTCGCCGAGCCTGCGCAGTCCTCGTACGCTCCGCCGCAGCGGCAGGAGCCCTACCAGCAGCCGATCAGGGGCGCGCTGCCGCCGGCTCTCGCCGACCAGCAGCCGCAGGGGTTCGGCGGTGGCCAGCCCGACCAGACCGCCTACCCGCCGCAAGGCTTCGGCCAGGACTCCGGGTTCGGGCAGAACCCGGGGTTGGGGCAGGATTCGGGTTTCGGCCCGGATTCGAGTTTCGGTCAGGCCGCCTACGCGCCCGCCGACACGGCGCCGAGAGTCGACCGCCCGGCTCAGGAGTACAACACCCCTCCGGCCCAGGAGTACAACACTCCGCCCGCCGCCGAATACCAGCCGGCCCCGTACGTCCCGGCCGACAGCCAGCCGAGCCACTACAGCCAGCCGAGCCCGAACCCGTACGCGTCCCCCGCGAACGACCAGCCCAACCCCTATGCGCCGCCCGCCGCCGCGGACCAGCAGAACCCGTACGCGCCGCCGGACCCCGGGCCCGGCGTCTTCGCCGCCCCGGTCGACCAGGCCTACCCGACGGGCGACACCTCCCCGAGCGTGCCGTACCCGCCGGCGGAGCCGCAGCCGTACTTCGGGCAGAGCGCGTTCGACCAGCCGCAGCAGGGCGGCGGCACGCCGTTCACCGGCTATTCGGGCTCCGAATACTCCACCCCGGCCGCGTACCAGGAGCCCGACCCGCCCGTGGACCCGCGGTCCCAGCAGCTCCTGGACGCATACCAGCAGGCGGAGACGTACCAGCATTCGACGGCCGCCGGCACCACGCCCGACCTGCGGGTGCCGGACTACGCCGACCGGCCCGGGTCGTACGACGACCCGTTCGGCCATCCGCAGCAACCCCAGCAGGGCGCGTACGAGCCTCAGCAGGGCGCGTACGAACCTCAGATGGGAGCGTACGAGCCTCGCTCCTACCAGCCGACCCACCAGGCACCCACCGGCTGGACCGACGGGCAGGCGGAGTCCACGATACGGCTGGACCCGTCACTCAGGGGAGACGCCCTCGGCGGCGAACCGCGCCGCCCCGGAGACGATCCCATCGACCCGACCGCCATATACACGCCCAACGATCCACGCAGGTAACGGAGCGGCAATGAACGGCTAGAGAGAAGGTGGGCCACGGGCGGGCGTCTATCCCGCCCTGGTACGGTTCGGACCGCTGACAGCGTTGAACAAGCCAGGCCGACCCCATGCAGATGGGTGTCTGCCGGGTGCGAACATCACATGCCAAGCACACCGGGGCGAGATCTGGTCTTTCCCCGGATACTCGCATGCCGCTTGACGTCAGCTACGGCACGCGCGTGTAATTACAACCATGTTGTTACGCCTTCCAGTGGGTGGGTAATAAGGAAGGCGTCCATGGGGGGCTCCATTGCGGGCGGGCGGCAGGGAGGTGTGCAGTGACCGATCCGGTCATCGCACAGGATCAGCTTGACGCTGAAGAACTCGGCTGGCAGGAGCGCGCGTTGTGCGCGCAGACCGATCCGGAGGCGTTCTTCCCGGAGAAAGGCGGCTCCACCCGAGAGGCCAAGAAGGTCTGCCGATCTTGTGAGGTCCGTGCCGAGTGCCTCGAATACGCACTCGAGCACGATGAGCGATTCGGCATCTGGGGTGGACTGTCCGAGCGGGAGCGCAGACGAATCAAGCGCCAGGCCGTTTAGTCATAGAGGCGAAGGGGTCACGCGGGGCCGCCGTGTGACCCTTTTTCGCATCTTCTGATCGGCTCTCCCCTGTAGGGTGAGCGCGCCTGATCATCCCCCCAGGAGTCACCCCCATGGCCCGTCCCTGCGTAACCGCGATCGTCGTCGCCCACGACGGCGCGCGCTGGCTCGGGGAGACGCTGCGGGCTCTGGCCGGCCAGAGCCGCAGGCCCGACCGCGTGGCCGGCGTCGACAACGGCAGCAGGGACGGCTCGGCCGACCTGCTCGCCCAGACGTTCGGCAGCGGCAACGTGATCTCCCTGCCGCGCTCGACCGCCTTCGCCGAGTCCGTCGCCGAGGCGCTCGGCAGACTTCCCTCGTACGGGCCCGACGAGTGGATCTGGCTGCTCCACGACGACTGCGCCCCCGACAGGCGCGCGCTGGAGGCCCTGCTCACCGCGGCCGAGCAGGACCCCAAGGCGGCCGTGCTCGGCCCGAAGCTGCGCGACTGGCTGGACCGGCGGCGGCTGCTCGAGGTGGGCGTGACCGTGGGCCGTACCGGGCGCAGGGACACGGGGCTGGAGCCGCGCGAGTTCGACCAGGGGCAGCACGACGGCACGCGCGAGGTGCTGTCGGTGTCCACGGCCGGGATGCTGATCCGCCGCGACGTGTGGGAGCGGGCCGGCGGGCTGGATCCGTTCTTCCCGCTGTTCCGCGACGACCTCGACCTGTGCTGGCGGGTACGCAACGCCGGCCACAAGGTAGTCATCGTGACGGCTGCGGTGGCCTGGCACGCCGAGGCGGCGGCACGCAGGCGGCGGCGCATCACTGTCAGCGGCGACCACCCGCGCCGGCTCGACCGGCGGAACGCGATCTTCGTGGTCATGGCGAACCTGCCGTTCCGCGCGATGTTGTGGGCGCTGCTGCGGAACGTGCTCGGGTCGGCCTTCCGCACGCTGCTGTTCATCGTGAGCAAGCAGCCCGCGAACGCGCTGGACGAGATGGTGGCCATGGGCTCGGTGCTGGTGCACCCGTTCCGGCTGCTCAGGGCCCGTCGGGCCCGCCGCGACGGCCGCAAGAAGGGATATATCCGCATAAAGCGGTTGATGACCCCTCGCGGCGCGGCCTACCGGCGGCTGGTCGACATGGTGCAGAGCTTTCTCGCCGGCGAGGCCCCCGTCGACTCGGCCGGTCGCCACCACCACGCGTCCGTGGCGGAGGACGACGAGGTCGTGCCGCCGGACACCGGCGCGGTCAAGCGCTTCCTCGCCCGCCCCGGCGTCGTGCTCATGCTCGCGCTGACCGCGATCTCGCTGGTCGCCGAGCGGTCGCTGCTCGGCGGCGAACGGCTCGGCGGGGGCGCGCTGGTCCCGGTCGCCGGTGGTGCCGGGGACCTCTGGGCGTTCTACACGGAGGGCTTCCACGACATCGGGCTCGGCTCGGACGCCTGGGCGCCGCCGTACGTCGCGGTCGTGGCCACCCTGTCCACGCTCGCGTTCGGCAAGACGTGGCTGGCCGTCTCGGTGCTGCTGCTCGGCTCGGTGCCGCTGGCGGGCGCCACCGCGTACCTGGCCACCCGGCACATCGTCCCGGCGGTGCCGGCGCGGGCGTGGGCGGCGGGGACGTACGCGCTGCTGCCCGTCGCGTCCGGCGCGATCGCGGGGGGACGGCTGGGCACGGCGGTGGTGTTCGTGCTCGTGCCGGTCTACGCCTCGCTCGCCACGATCCTGCTGTCCGCCGAGCGGCGCCGCGCCCGTCGCGCCGCCTGGACCCTCGGGCTTCTGCTGGCGGTGGGGACGGCGTTCGTGCCGCTGGTGTATCCGCTGGTCGCGGTGCTCGGTGCGGTGGCTCTGGCAGTGGTTTGGCGGGGCGGCCTGGCACGGCGGGCCCGCGCGGCACGGCGCTACGGCGTGGCGGGGCGCGATGGTGCGGCGGGGCGCGATGGCGTGGCGCGGCGCGACGGCGTGGCGCGGCGGCGGGACCTGCTGACGTCCATGGCCATCGCGTTCCTCTTCCCTGTGGCGTTGCTGTTTCCGTGGCTGGCCTCGCTGGTGACGGACCCGGGCAAGCTGCTGCTGGAGGCAGGGCTGCACGATTCGGCCCTGGTGGGCGCCGCCCTGACCCCCGAGTCGCTGCTGGCGCTCAGCCCCGGCGGGCCCGGGCTGCCGCCGTTCTGGGTGACCGCCGGCCTGATGGTGGCCGCGCTGGCCGCGCTCCTCATGCGCCGCCAGCGCGTGATCGTCGCCATCGGCTGGGGCCTCGCCCTGTACGGCGTGCTGGCCGCGATCCTGGTCGGCCGCGTCACCGTCGAGGGCGCGCGGGCCTGGCCGGGCGCGCCGCTGGCGTTCGCGGGGGCGGGGCTGGTGGTCCTCGTGGGCCTGACCGCGCACCGGCTGACCGAGTTGCGCGCCGGCGGCGGGCTCCGGCGGCTGGGGGCGACCGTGCTGGTGGCGGTGGCGTTCAGCACGCCGCTGCTGGCCGCCGGCTATTGGGTGGTCACGGGCGTACGGGGACCGCTCACAGGGAACGCGCCCGATGTGCTCCCCGCTCTGGCGGCCTCACGTACCGTCCATGGGGAACGGACATTGGTGATCAAGGGGTCCGGGTTCACCGTGCTGCACGGGCGTACCCCGCTGATCGGCGAATCGGAGCTGCCCGTCGCGTCCGACGCGCGCGCCCGGGTCGCCACGGCGGCGCAGGGGCTCGCGGGCGGGCGCGGCGGGGACGCGGCCACGCTGGCGCAGCACGGCGTCGCGATGGTGGCCGTGGCGCCACCCGTCGCGCCCGAACTGGTCAAGACGCTCGACTCGCAGCCGTCGCTGCAGCGCATGAGCCTGTCGGACGCGGGCGGCCTGTGGCGCGTGATCGAACCGGTCACCCGCGTGCCCGCCCAGCCGGAGAGCGCTCTGCACCGGCCGTGGCTGTGGGCGCAGGGCTTGCTGGTGCTGGTGGCCGCCGTCCTGGCCGCGCCGGGGCGGCGCGCTCAGGAGGTCGTGGAGCCGGCTCCCTCGGTCCTGGTCGCGGGGGCGTCATGAAGGCGTTCGCGGAGAACAGGTTCGGCCTGCTCGTGCTGGTCGTGGTCGCCTTGGCGGCCATGTACGGCGTCGCGTACGTCACCAGGCCCGCCCCTGCCGCCCCCGTCGCCGACGGGCCGCGGAGGGTGCCGGTCGAATCGGTCACCGCGGTATGCCCAGGCGCGAAGGGCGAGAAGGTCGGCGTCTACCTGCCCGGCACCCTGACGCACGAGGCGATGGCGAACGGCAAGCCGTACGTGACCAAGGGCCCCGCCGAGCTGGAGGCCGGCTACACCACCCGCACCACGCGTGGCGCCGGGCGCGGCCTGGCCGGCGTCCGCTGCACCGAGCCCACCCCCACGACCTGGCTGCTCGGCCCCGGACCCGCGAACGCCAGTGTGATCCTGCACCTGACGAACGCCGACAAGGCGCTTGCGCTGGCCGACGTACACGTCCACGCCGCCGAGGGCCCGGTCTCCGGCGACAAGGGAACGGGCCTGGAGATCGCCCCCGGCGAACACCGGGAGATCGATCTGAAGACGCTCGCCCCCTCGGCCGACATCATGGCCGTGAGCGTCACCGCCATCTTCGGCCGCGTCGCCGTGGCCGCCAGGACCACGCTCGGCACCGGGGGCGTCGACTGGCTCCCGGCCGCCGCACCGCCCGCGACGCGCGTGGTCGTACCCGGGATCCCGGGCGGAGGCGGCCGCCGCGAACTCCTCGTCGCCGCCCCCGGGGAGACCGACGCGGTGGTCCAGCTCAAGGCGGTGAGCGAGGAGGCCGAGTACGCCATGAGCGGCCGCGAGTCGATCGACGTACCGGCCGGCAGCGTCGTCTCGGTCGACGTGACCATCGGACTGGGCGGCTCCTCGGGCGCCCTGGTCCTCACCTCACCGACCCCCATCGTGGCCGGCCTGGTCCTGACGGGAACCGGGCAGCGCTCGGACATCGCCTTCACCGCCGGCACGTCCTCCCTGGATCTGGGCAGCGCGGTCGCCCGCAACGGCACCGGTTCCCGGCTGGTCCTCACGGCGCTCGGCGGGCCCGGCAAGGTGCGGGTGCAGGTGGTGCCGGGGAAAGGGGCGGCGGAGCAGCCGTTCGAGGTGAACGTGCCGGCGGGACGGACGAGGAACGTACGGCTCAAGGCGAAGGGCGACTTCGCGGTCGTCGTGACGCCCGTTTCCGGAGAGGTTTACGGGAGCCGGGTGGTGGAGGAGCGCCTGAAGAGCGGGCTGCTGATCACGGCGCAACCACTGGCCCCGGCCCGGAAGTGGACGTTGCTCCCACCGCTCACGGACACTCCACGCGTAGTCCTGCCCTAGAGGATCCTCAGGGCCACCGCGAATCGGCCGGCTCGCGGGGAGTCGGTCCAGGCGATTGAAGGCGCCCGGCGGCTTCATGGTTAGGTAGGTGCATGGCGCGTGAAGCGGGTAAAACGACGGCGGCGAGGGGAGCCGGCGGAGAGGCGATCACCACCCCTGCTGAGCTCCTCGCCGCGCCGGGCTACGTGGCCCGGCGGCTCTACCAGTCCTATGTCGCCCTGTGGACGCGCGCGGTCGACCCGGTCCTGACCGGCCCGCAGTTCGCGGTGCTCACCGCGGTGGACAACTATCCCGGCGTGGACCAGGGGTCGCTCGCCTCGTCGGTGGCGCTCGACCGGTCCACGATGGCCGACATCGTCCGCCGGCTGGAGGACAACGGGCTGATCGTCCGGCACACCGCGCTGCACGACGGCCGCCGCAAGCTGCTGCACCTGACCGAGGCGGGGTCGCGGCGCCTCGAAGAGGTGAACCGGCGCGCCCGAGAGCTCGATGAGCAGTTGTTGAAGGGCTATTCGCAGGCGGAGCGGGAGCGCGTGCTGCGCGAGATCACGGCGCTGGCGGCCCAGTGGGAGGCGCTCATGGGCGACGAATGACGTCGCCCGCAGGCGGCGGGTAAAGCCCGGGTGTCCCGCCTGCTCCTCCCGTTGCGCTGGAGTTACATCCGGCGGCATCTCTTGCTTTTTCCAGATCGTCCGTGTTCGGATTAGTTTCGTCGGGCACCGCCCCGAGGCTCGCCGCGATGGCGGGATGGCTGTGATCCGCATGCCCGGAGAACGACCGGACCGATGCCGGCCTCGCGGTGGAGACGGCATCCGTGATCATATTCCGAAGAGTTGGAGGAGCGTTGGCGGCGAGCCAGGTGAGTCAGTCGTACCAGGTCACGATCGTCGGCGGTGGCCTCGGCGGGCTGACCGCCGCGCTGTCACTGCGGCAGCGCGGCCTGCGCGTCACGGTCCTGGAGCAGGCCGCCGAGCTGGGAGAGGTGGGCGCGGGCATCCAAACCGCGCCGAACGCCAGCCGCATCCTGCTCGGGCTCGGGCTGCGCGCCGCCCTCGAGAAGATCCACACCGAGCCCCTGGACCAGGTGCGCCGCCGCTGGCAGGACGGCAGCGTGATCGGACTGACCCCGCTGGGCGAGTTCTGCAAGCGCGAGTACAACGCCCCCTACTGGCACTACCATCGCGCCGACCTGCACAAGGTGCTGCTCGATGCGTGCGTGGACGACGACCGGCCCGGCCCCGTGGTGGACGTGCGGACCGGGAACGAGGTCGTGGCGGTCGACCGGACCGACCCCGTCCGGCCCGTCGCGGTCACCGCCGCGGGCGACCGGTACGAGTCGGACGTCCTGATCGGCGCGGACGGCATCAGGTCCCGGGTACGCGACGCGCTCGGCCTGCCCGGCAACCTGCTCTTCTCCGGCGAGATGGCCTACCGCGTGCTCATACCCGGAGACAAGATCGCCGCGGATCCGGTGACGCGCTGGCTGGTGGACCGCTTCCAGAGCACCATCTGGTACGGCCCGGACCGGCATCTGGTCCACTACATGATCCGCGGCGGCGAGTGGCTCAACGTCGTCGCGATCGTGCCCTGCTCGCCCGAGGTAGAGGAGCGGTGGACGGTTCCCGCCACGGTGGACGAGCTGATCGACGCCTTCCCCGGCTGGGACGACCGGGTCGCCGCGATGCTCTCCAAGGCCGACGGCGACATCTCCGCATGGGCCATGTACCACCGCCGCCGCGACCCGGTGTGGGTGGACGGCCACGTGGCCCTGCTGGGCGACGCCTGCCACGCCATGCTGCCCTACCAGGCACAGGGCGCTTCGCAGGCGATGGAGGACGCGGCCGTGATCGCGGAGGAGCTCGGCGCCGTTCCTGCCGAGGGCATCCGGGCCGCCCTCATGCGGTACGTGGCGCGCCGCGCCAAGCACGCCGGGATGGTCCAGGACGCCGCCTGGCGCAACATGTCCTTCTACCACCTGCCCGACGGGCCCGAGCAGCGGGCCCGCGACGAGAAACTCAAGCGGTTCGACGGCGAGTCCGACGTCTCCTACCGGTGGCTGTGGCGTGGCACCCCGCTGAACGACCCCGACGAAGAAACCTTCTCCTACCAGTTCCACGACTGACCGGGCCGCGGACCGGCCGGTCCGGCCACCCCTTGGGGACGCGTCCCCTACCGCGCTCCCGTCTCCCCCCGAACACCTCACATCAGGGTGGAAAATCATGAAAACAGGAGACCAGATCGTCCAGGACCTGCCGTGGAAATGGCCTGTCCAAGGCAAGATCTTCATCATCGGTGGCCTCGGCTACATGTTCGACGCCTGGGACGTCGCACTCAACGGGTTTCTCACGCCGCTGCTGGGCACCGAGTTCGGCCTGTCGGTCGGCGAGCGGGGCCTGGTGGCGACCGCCAACCTCATCGGCATGGCGGTCGGCGCCGTCATGTGGGGCACGATCGCCGACCGCGTGGGCCGCAAGCGGGCCTTCAGCCTGACCCTGCTCATCTTCGCGCTCTTCTCCGTCGTCGGCGCCCTGGCCCCCAGCTACGGAATCTTCCTGGTGTTCCGCTTCCTGGCCGGGGTGGGTCTGGGCGGCTGCATCCCCGTCGACTACGCGCTGGTGGGGGAGTTCTCGCCGAGCCGGCTGCGCGGCAAGATCCTGGCCGCCATGGACGTCTGGTGGCCGATCGGCGCGACGCTGTGCGGAGTGGTCGCCACCGTGCTGTCTCCGGTGCAGGGCAACTGGCGCTGGATGCTCACCGTGATGATCCTGCCCGCGCTGCTGCTCTTCTGGGTGCGTCGTGGCATTCCCGAATCGCCCCTCTACCTGGCCAAGAACGGTCGTGAGCAGGAGGCGCGCGCGGTCATCGACGATCTGGTCGCCCGGACCGGCGCCCCCGCCGAGCCGTACGTCATCGAGGCCCCGGCCGCGGAAGCGGCCGGTTCGGGGAAGATGCGGGCGGCGCTCGACCAGCTCCGCCAGGTCTGGAGCTTCAGCCCGCGGGTGACCTCCGTTGCCTGGCTGCTGTTCATCGCCGTGATGACCACGTACTACGTGGCGCTGAGCTGGATGCCCACGATCCTCAAGTCGGGGGGCTACAGCGACTACGCGGCCTTCGCCAGAACCACCCTGATGAGCGCGGTGGGCATCGTCGGCGTGCTCGTCTCCGCCTGGCTGATCGAGGCCGTCGGCCGCAAGTGGGTGATCGGGGTGTCGGCGCCGGTGGCCGCGGCCGCACTGGTGGCCTTCGCGGCGTCCCTCGACATCAGGTCCGCCGCGCTGGTGTGGCTCGGGGTCTTCGGCTTCATCATCCAGCTCGCCATCCCGGTGCTGTACGCCTACATCGCCGAGCTGTATCCGACCCGAATCCGGGCCAGCGGGTTCGGCTGGGCCTCATCGGTCAGCCGGGTGGCCTCCGGCTTCATCCCGCTGATCTTCGGCAGCGTGCTCTGGCCGGTGCTCGGCCTGACCATGACCTTCGTCGTGCTCGGCGTCGTGGTGCTGGCGGTCGTGCTGTGGATGGCCGCCGCCGCGCCGGAGACCAAGGGCCGGAAGCTGGACCACATCATCGAGCCCGCCGGCGACGTGGTGCCCATGGGGACGTGATGAAACCCGCGCCGTTCACCTACCACCGTGCCAGGGACGTCGCCGGAGCGGTCGCCCTGCTCGCCGAGCTGGGCGAGGACGCCAAGTACATCGCAGGCGGCCAGAGCCTGGTCGCGATGATGAACTTCCGCCTCGCCCGCCCGGCTCACCTGGTCGACCTCGGCGGCCTGCGCGGCGAGCTCGCCTACATCCGCACCGACGGCGGCGTGCTGCGTCTGGGGGCGCTGACCACGCACCACCAGGTGGAGAACGCGCCGCTCGATCCCGGCTTCGCCGTGCTCCGCGACGCGATGGGATGGATCGGGCACCTGCCCATCCGCACGCGCGGCACGGTGGGCGGCAGCCTCGCCCACGGCGAGGCCACCGCCGAGTGGTGCCTGCTCGCCGTCCTGCTGGGCGCCGAGGTCGTCGTCCAGGGGACGGCCGGACTCCGACTGGTCCCGGCCGAGGAGCTGTTCCTCGGCTTCTTCACCACGGCGCTGGAGCCGGAGGAAATGATCGTCGAGGTCGTCTTCCCGCGGCCCGCGCCGCACGCCGCGCTGACCGAGTTCGCCGAGCGGCGGGGCGACTACGCCGTCGTGGCCGCCGCCGTCGACCTGGACGCGGAACGCGTCGTGCTCGGCGGCGTGGCCCCCGTGCCGCTGCGGGTCCCGGAGGCGGAGGCGGTGCTCGCGCGCGGCGGCACGTTCGCCGAATGCGCCGAGGCCGCCGCGGCGGCCATCGACCCGCCGGCGGACGGCAGCGGCGGCGCCGATTACCGCAGGGCCCTCACCAGGACCCTGCTCGTCCGGGCCTGCGAGGAGGCGATGCTGCGATGAGCTGGGTCGGGAGGTCGGCCGCCCGGCGGGAGGATCCGCGGCTGCTGACCGGGAACGGAAGGTTCGTCGACGACATCCACCTTCCCCGCATGCTGCACGCGCAGTTCGTCCGCAGCACGATCGCCAACGGGACCGTGACCGGCGTCGACCTGTCAGGAACGCTGGCCGTGCCGGGAGTCGTCGCCGCCTTCACCGCCGGGGACCTGGAGATCGAAGACATCACAGCCGTCCTCGACCGGCCGCTTTCGGAATTCGTGCCGACCGCGATGCCCGTCCTCGCCCGGGACCGGGTCCGCTTCGTCGGCGAGCCGATCGCCATCGTGCTCGCCGAGGACGCGTACTCCGTGGAGGACGGCCTGGAGGCCGCCAGGGTGACCTACGAGGCGGGCACGCCGGTGCTCTCGGAGGAGCAGGCGCTCGCTCCGGGCGCACCGCTCGTGCACGCGGCGGCCGCCGGAAATATCTTGGTGGACGTGTCGATGTTCGCGACCGAGGGCATCGACGACATCTTCGCCGCGGCCCATCGCGTGGTGCGCGTGCGGTCCAGGACGGGCCGGCAGAACGCGCTGCCGCTGGAGACCAGGGGTGCCGTCGCGAGCTGGGACCCGCGCGAGGAGCAGCTCCTGGTGCAGACCTGCACCCAGGTCCCGCACCAGGTCCGCACGGTGCTGGCCGAGTGCCTCGGCCTCGGCGAACGGGGCGTCCGGGTGGTGGTGCCGGACATGGGCGGCGGCTTCGGGCAGAAGTGCGTCGTCGGCCGCGAGGAGATCGCCGTGGGGGCGGCGGCCCTGCGACTGCGCCGCCCGGTGAAGTGGATCGAGGACCGCCGGGACGCGCTCACCGCCTCGTTCCTGGCTCGCGAGCAGCGCTACGACGTGCGCGCGGCGTTCGACGAAGGCGGACGGATCCTCGCCCTCGACGCCGATGTGGTGTGCGACATGGGCGCCTACTCCTGCTACCCGTTCACCGCCGGAATCGAGCCGCTGATGGCGTCGGCGGAGCTGCCGGGCGTCTACCGCGTGCCCGCCTACCGGGTCCGCGGCCGGGCCGTCACCACGAACAAGGCGCCGTCGGCGCCGTACCGGGGGGTCAGCAGGCCCCAGATCGTCATGGTCGTGGAACGGGTCTTCGAACGGGCGGCCCGGGAGCTGGGTCTGGACCCGGTCGAGATCCGGCGGCGGAACCTGATCACCGAGTTCCCGTACGCCGGGATCAACGACGTCACCTACGACCCGGGCTCCTACCTGGAATCGCTGAACCTCTGCGAGCGGATGATCAGGGACGAGGGCTGGTACGAGCGGAAGGAACAGGCGGCCGCCGAGGGGCGCCTCCTCGGCATCGGCTACTCCTGCTTCAGCGAGCGCACCGGATACGGCTCCGGCGCGTTCGCCAAGCGCAAGATGGCCGTGGTGCCGGGCTTCGACCTCGCCGAGATCAAGATGGACCTCACCGGCGGCGTGACCGTGACGACCGGGACCATGAGCCACGGGCAGAGCCACGAGACCACGCTGGCCCAGATCGTCGCCGACCGGCTCGGCCTGGACCTCGCCCAGATCAAGATCCATCAGGGCGACACCGACCGGATCACCTACGGGTTCGGGACGTTCGCCAGCCGGTCGGCCACCATCGGCGGCAGCGCGGTCGCGCGGGCGGCCACCAAGCTGGCGGACCGGCTGCTGCACCTGGGCGCGCACCTGCTGGAGACCGACGACGTCGAGCTGCACGACGGGCACGTACGCAGGCGCGACGACCATGGGCGTGCCCTGCGCTATCGGGAGCTGGCCGGCATCGCCTACTTGAAGGCCAACCTGCTCCCCAAGGACGCGGAGCCCGGCCTGACCGCGAGCGCGTCCTTCGACGTGCACGGCGACGGGACGTTCTCCAACGCGGCCCACGGCGTGGTCGTGGAGCTGCACCCCGGCACCGGCCGGGTGGAGTTCCTGCGGTACGTCTGCGTGGAGGACTGCGGAGTCGCCATCAACCCGCAGGTCGTCGAGGGGCAGTGCCGCGGCGGCATCGCCCAGGGCATCGCCGGGGCGCTGTTCGAGGAGGTGACCTACGACGCGCAGGGTGAGCCGTCGTGCGCCAGTTTCATCGACTACAAGGTGCCCACGGCGAACGAGATCCCCGACATCGAGATCCGCCATCTGGAGACCCCGTGCGCGTTCACCGAGAGCGGGGCGAAGGGCGCCGGGGAGGGCGGCACGATCGGCGCCCCGGCAGCGGTGCTCAACGCCGTGAACGACGCCCTGCGCCCCACCGGGGTGGAGCTGGACGACACCCCCATCCGGCCCGAGACGGTGCAGCGCGCGATCGGAGCGAACGCATGACGGAGAAACTGCTGATCAGCCTGACGGTGAACGGGGAGCGGCACGACGACCTGGTGGTGGAGTCCCGGCACACGCTGGTGGACGTGCTCCGGCACCGGCTCGGCCTCACCGGCACGCATGTCGGATGCGAGCACGGCGTCTGCGGCGCCTGCACCGTCCTGCTCGACGGCGCTCCGGCGCGCGCGTGCCTGATCTTCGCGGCCCAGGCCGAGGGCCAGGAGATCCGCACGGTCGAGTCGCTGGCCGAGAGCGGTGAGATGAACGACCTCCAGCGGGCGTTCTCCGCCCATCACGGCCTGCAATGCGGGTTCTGCACGCCCGGCTTCCTGATGCTCGCCGAGGGCTTTCTCGCCGAGCGGCCTGACGCGACCAGAGCGGAGATCCGCGAGGTCGTGTCGGCCAACCTCTGCCGGTGCACCGGCTATCAGACCATCGTCGACGCGATCGAGGACTGCGCCCGAGGGCGGCGCCGCGAAGTGGGGGAACCCCGATGATCCTGGACAACGAGATCGCGGTGAACGCCTCGCCGGACGAGGTGTTCGCGCTGATCAACGACGTGGAACGGGTCGTGACGTGCCTGCCGGGCGCCGCGCTCGACGGCCGCGACGGCGACGCCTACCGGGGCGGCGTCAAGGTCAAGGTCGGCCCCATCACCGCCACATATGCCGGGACCGTGCGCTTCCTGGAGGTCGACCCGGGCCGGCGCCGGCTGCGGCTGCAGGGCCGGGGCGCCGACACCCACGGCGGTGGCGACGCCGAGGCCGAGGTCACCCTGACGGTGGAGGAGCTGGCAGGTGGCGCGGTGCTGCGGATGCGGACCGACCTGCTGATCCGGGGAAAGATCGTCCAGTTCGGCAAGGGCGCGATCACGGCCGTCTCCGACAAGCTGCTGCGGCAGTTCGCCGGGAACCTCGCCGCCCTGATCGAGGCCGACCGCTCCGGTGGCCCGACGGCGGCCCCCGCGGTCGTCACGGCCCCGGGAGCGGCGGAGGAGCTCGACGGCCTGTCGATGCTGGTGCCGCCGGGCGTGGCCAGGTACGCGCCGATCGCCGCCGCTTTCGCGGTCGGCCTCTTCCAGGGCTGGCTGCTCGGCAAGGTGAGCGCCCAGGCCAAGCTGATCAAGGAGCTGCGTCGTGGCTGACGGGATGTACGGCCAGCGGACCGACGACACCTACGCGCACGCCGGCTTCGGTGCTCCGGCGCGCCGGGGCGAGCGTCCGGCGATCGTCGTCGTGGACCTCACCAACGGCTTCACCGATCCCGCCCATCCCTCGGGATCCGACCTGTCGGAGGTGGTCGCCGCCACCGCGACGCTCATCGGGCACGCCCGCGCGGCGCGGGTCCCGGTCGTCTTCACCACGATCGCCTACACGCCGGCCGAGGCCGACGGCGAGGCGGTGGCCTGGCTGCACAAGGCCCCCGGCATGCGCGCCATGCGCGAGGGGAGCCCCGCGGTGGCGATCGACGAACGGCTTCCGCGCCGCGCCGAAGACGTCCTCGTGGTGAAGAAGGGGGCCTCCGCTTTCTTCGGCACCAACCTCGCCTCGCTCTTGACCGGGCTCGGCCGTGACACCGTCCTGGTCTGCGGCGCGACCACCAGCGGCTGCGTACGGGCCACCGCGGTGGACGCCGTCCAGTCCGGGTTCTCGGTGCTGGTGCCGCGCGAATGCGTCGGCGACCGCGCGCCGGGCCCTCATGAGGCCAACCTCTTCGACATCCACGCCAAGTACGGCGACGTCGTCGACCTCGCGGAGGCCGCCGGCTACCTCGTCGAGCTCGCCCAAGGAGTCACCCTCGATGTCTGAACGCATCCTCACCCAGCCGGCCCTCGCGGATCTCGCCGGCGTGCCCGCGCGAAGCCGGTGGGTCGCCTCCGGCCCGATCCGGCTGCATGCCCTCGACTACGGCGGCGACGGCGTGCCGGTGCTGGTCCTGCCCGGGATCACCAGCCCGGCGATCGCCATGGACTTCGTCGCACGCGAATTGACCGGCCTGGTTCGTCCCATCGTCCTGGACGTGCGGGGCCGCGGCTTCTCCGACGACGGCCCGTCGTACACGCTGGAGGACTACGCCGCCGACACGGAGGCAGTGATCACGGAGCTCGGACTCGACGGCGCCGTGCTGCTTGGCCACTCGATGGGGGCGCGCATCGCGGGCCTGACGGCCGCCAAGGGACAGGTCGCGCTGCGCGGGACGGTGCTCGTGGATCCGCCGATGAGCGGTCCCGGGCGCGGGCCGTACCCGACCACGCTCGCCGCGTTCCAGGGCCAGCTCCAGCAGGCGCGGCGCGGGACCGACGCCGACGAGGTCGCCCGGTCCTGGCCCCGGTGGCCACGGCGGGAGCAGGAGCTGAGGGCGCGATGGCTGACCAGCTGCGGCGACGACGCCGTCGCCGAGACCCACCGGGGTTTCGAGAGCGAGGACTTCTTCGACTTCTGGCCGTCGGTGCCCGCGCCCGCCGTCCTGGTGTACGGCGCGGACAGCCCGGTGGTGAGCGCCCTCGGCGCGCAGGAGGCGGCCCGCGCGAACGTCGGCGCGCGCCTGGTGGAGATCCCTGACGCGGGACACATGGTCTTCTGGGACAACCCGCGAGCCGGCCTGGAGGCCGTCCGCGACATCCTGCGCGAACTGGTGGCCTGAGGGGCCGGTTCAACACCGACCCTCCAGGTGGTCAGCGGCGTCCGGCCGGGCGCATCTCCCGCACGACGACGTCGCCGTCCACGGCCACGGGCTCGTCGTCGAGGAAGAGGCTGCAGCCGCGCATGGGGATGTCGAAGTGGCAGGAGGTGTCGTTCGGCCCACCCAGCTCGTTGTTGGGGCCGATGGAGAACATGACGTTGCCGTAGAACGAACGCAGCTCCATGCCCATCCCGCCGGGGAACTGCATCAGGCCGTGCCAGTGGGCCCGCTCGTCCAGCCCCCACCCGACATGGGACATCCCGTAGCCGCGAGGATCGTCGAACGACTTGATGTAGGACGACAGCAGTTCGGCATCGAGGCCGCCGCGGATGTCGGTGATGAACCCCTGCTCGATGGTGAGCGTGACCGGTTGCTGTACGTAAGTGTTGAACGGGAGCAGCACGTCGCCGGGAGACAGCACGATCGTGCCGTCCACGCCGTCGTCGGCGCCTCCGGTGAAGACGAACGCGGCGGGCCAGTGATCCCAGCGTCCGGGCTGGTCGGTGTACCCGTACTCGCTCATCGTCGGATAGACCCCGAGGCGGTAGGTGACGTCGGTCCCGCCCGGGCTGGTGATGCGCATCGTGCCCGCCTTGCCCAGCAGCTCGGCGCCCACCTCGACCCGTTCCCGCAGCTCGGGGGTGGGCATGAGGCGGGCGAGCAGCGGTGCGGGCTCGACCGCGGTGAGAATCCGCGTGCCCGCGTCCTGTATGGCGAACTGTTCCTTGCTGAACAGCAGGAACTTCAGATCGACGAGCATGTCCGCCTGCTTGAGCGCCTCCACCGCGTGGGGGTTCGCGGCGAGTTCGGACTGGCCGACCGCCCATGCGCCCGACGCGGAGGTGGGAGCGGGGAGGCGCAGGTGGTAGGCGGCGGCTCCGAGGCGCTTGGCCGCGTAGAGGAACGCGTCGGCGTAGTCGAGGCGTTCCGCGCCCTCTGACAGGACTGCCACCGTCTCGCCCTCGTGCACGCCGCTGAGTGTCAGCTGGCGCAGGCAGATTTCGTTCAACAGGTTCTGGTCCATCGACCCTCCCATGATCACATACCGTTAGTCCGGACACGGACGATCGCGGGCCGCGAGGGCCGCGGATGGGTGATCCGAATCCGGTGACCGAATTAATCCGAACACGGACTAGTCGGCTGACGCAAGGGGCGAAACGTACTTGTCACATGGGACCTGAGCAGGCGCGCGCAGTACTTCGGAGTCGCTGTCAGCGGCGGTCGTCGTATCCCGGGTCGACGGTTTCGGGGGAGAGGCCGAGGAGGGTGGCGACCTGTTCCACCACCGTGTCGTGGACCATGGCGCCCAGGGTCTCGCGGTCTCTCGCCCTGGCCTCAAGCGGGCGCCGGTAGACCACCACCGACGCCGGGCTCTGGCCGCTCGCCGCGTCCGCGCGGCCGAACGGGATCGGGTCGGGGCTCAGGCTCGGTCCGTCGCCCAGCTCGCTCAGCGGCGGCACCTCCTCCACCGCGAACTCCACGGCCGACAGTTGCCGTTCCCAGCGGGGGCGGAGGCGGTCGACGGCGTCGAGGACGAGGTCGTCGAAGCGTTCGCTGCGGGCCTTGGCCATGGGGACGTGGGAGGGGGCGAGCGGGCCGCGGAGGCCACGACCGTGGCGATCGCGCCGTCTGGGACCGCGCTTCGGAGTCACAGAGGCAAGTCTAAGGGGACGCCGCGCCGGTTCCGAGAGTGGCGGGGCCGATCCGGCCAGGTAGCAGGGGTTGGCGTCTTCGGGGCATGTGGGTGGAAAGGCTGCGACAGGTGTCCGAATTGTGGCGACACGCTCGTTAAGAGCGCTCAGATAGTGGCGCCTCGCACTCTTACCAGATACGGTCCCTCCGTGAGCCCCGTCCGCCGCTGTTCCCGCACCGCCTGCAGCCAGCCTGCAGTCTTCACGCTCACGTACGTATACGCCGATTCGACCGCTGTTCTCGGCCCCCTGGCGACGTACGCGGAGCCACACTGTTACGACCTGTGCGCCGAACACGCCGAGCGACTGACCGCCCCCCGCGGCTGGGAGGTGGTACGGCTGCCGACGGACGCCGCCTCTCCCAGCTCCGACGATCTAGAGGCGCTGGCCAACGCGGTCAGGGAGGCCGCCAGGCCGACGCCGTCCGGCAGCGGCGAGCCGGTCGGCCAAGGGGTCGAGGTCGGCCGCCGAGGGCATCTGCGCGTTCTGAGGTCGGCCCAGCAGCATCGCGACCGGTAGGCTCGTTTTACCACGAGGAAACGACCTAAGGGCGGAGCTGGAGAGTGGGCGACCTCGCCAAGATCTTCAAAGCGTACGACGTTCGCGGGGTGGTGCCCGATGAGCTCGACGAGCCGACCGCCGAGGCCGTGGGTGCGGCATTCGTCGAGGTGACCGGGGCGGAATCGGTCGTGGTCGCGTACGACATGCGCGAGTCGTCCGGGCCGCTGGCCGACGCTTTCATCCGAGGGGCCCGCTCGCGCCGTGCCGATGTCGTACATGCCGGGCTGGGCTCCACCGATCTGCTCTACTACGCCAGCGGCAGCCTCGGGCTGCCGGGTGTGATGTTCACCGCCAGCCACAACCCGGCCCGCTACAACGGCATGAAGATGTGCCGGTCCGGGGCGGTGCCGATCGGCGGCGACACCGGGCTGGCCGAGATCCGCGACCGGGCCGCCGAGCTGGTCGGCGTGACCGCCACGCCCACCGGGTCGCTGATCGAGAAGGACCTGCTCTCGGGATACGCCCACCATTTGCGCACGCTCGTCGACCTGGCGGCGATCAGGCCGCTCAAGGTCGTCGTGGACGCGGGCAACGGCATGGGGGGCCACACCGTGCCCGCCGTGTTCGACGGGCTGCCGCTCGAGCTGGTGCCGCTCTACTTCGAGCTCGACGGGAACTTCCCCAACCACGAGGCCAACCCGCTGGAGCCGCAGAACCTGGTCGACCTGCAGCGGGCCGTCGTGGAGAGCGGGGCGGACCTCGGGCTGGCCTTCGACGGCGACGCCGATCGGTGCTGGGTGATCGACGAGCGGGGCGAGTCCGTGTCGCCGTCCGTCATCACCGCACTGGTCGCCGTGCGCGAGCTGGCCAAATATCCCGGGGCGACGGTCATTCACAATCTGATCACGTCACTCGGGGTTCCCGAGATCGTGCGGGAGAACGGCGGTGTCCCCGTGCGGACGCGCGTCGGGCACTCGTTCATCAAGGCCGAGATGGCGCGCACCGGGGCGGTCTTCGGCGGCGAGCACTCGGCCCACTACTACTTCCGCGACTTCTGGTTCGCGGACTCAGGGATGCTGGCCGCCATGCACGTCCTGGCGGCGCTCGGCGGGCAGGAGCGGCCGCTGTCGGAGGTGGTGGCGGCCTACTCGCGCTACCACGCCTCCGGCGAGATCAACAGCGCCGTCTCCGACCAGGGCGCGGCGCTGCGGCGGGTACGCGAGGCGTTCGCGGGGCGGGGCGAGTTCGACGAGCTCGACGGGCTGACCGTGACCGGGCCCGACTGGTGGTTCAACCTCCGGGCGTCCAACACCGAGCCGCTGCTCAGGCTGAACGCCGAGGCGGCCGACGAGAGCAAGATGACGGCGATCAAGGAAGAGGTCCTCGCCATCGTGGGAAGGGTGTCAGTGTGAAGATCGACGACTGGCTGCTGGAGATTCTGGCCTGTCCGGCATGCAAGGCGCCCCTGCGTGCCGAGAACGAGGCAGAGGAGCTGGCCTGCACGGGCTGCGGCCTGATCTATCCGGTCCGGGATGACATCCCCGTCCTGCTCGTCGACGAGGCCAGGAAGCCGTGACCTGGGAGCCGGGGCGGCTCGACGACCAGGCTCACCTCAGCGACGGCGACCCTGGCGGGATGCTGCCGGCGGTCGCCGCCTCCGCGGCTCACGTACGCACCGGCTACCGCGCCGCCGTCGAGGCCCGGGTCGACCGCCTCTCCGGCCAGGGGCGCCCGCGCGCCATCCTGGTCGCGGGCATGGGAGGCTCGGGCATCGCGGGCGACATCCTCGCGGCGGTCGCCGGCAACGGCGCGCCGCTGCCGATCCTGACCCTGCGCTCCTACCAACTCCCCGGCTGGGTCGGCGCGACGGACCTGGTCATCGCCGTGTCCGGCTCGGGCGGCAGCGAGGAGACGGTGGAGATCGCCACCCAGGCCGTGCGGCGCGGCTGCACGCTGCTCGGCGTCGGGCCCGCCGGCTCCCCGCTGGAGGCCATCGCCACCCAGGCGTCGGCCGTCTACGTGGCGGTGCCCGTCAGCGGGCAGTCCAGGGCGAACATCTGGCTGCTGACCGTCCCCTTGATCGTGGTCGGCGCCGCGCTGCGGCTGCTGCAGGCCGACGCGGACCTGTTCGAGCGGGTGGCCAAGGCATTGGAGGACATCGCGCACCGGTGCCGGCCGTCCAGCGAGTCGTTCATCAACCCCGGCAAGTCGCTCGCCATGGACGTGGCCGAGAGCGTGCCGATGATCTGGGGGTCGTCGGCGGTGGCGTCCGTGGCCGCGTACCGGCTGGCCTGCCAGCTCAACGCGAACGCGAAATATCCCGCCGTCTACGGCGAGCTGCCCGAGGCCGGGCACAATCAGGTGGCCGCCTTCGACGGGCCGCTGGCCGAGCGCGACATCTTCGCCGAAACGGCCGGGCGCACGCTCCGGCTCGTCGTCCTGCGCGACCTCGAGGAGCACCCGCAGGTGACGCGGCGGCGCGAGGCGTCGCTGCGGCTGGCGCGTGAGCGCGACGTCCCGGTCACCGAGCTGGCGGCCGAGGGCGTGCACCCGCTGGAGCGGATGGCCACGCTGATCGCGCTGGGCGACTACGCCAGCACGTACCTGGCGCTGGGATACGCCATTGATCCGACCCCTGTGTCGGCGGTCACTGAGCTGAAGGCCAGGATTTCGCAATAGGATCCTTTCCAGGCCTTTGTATGTGATCATTATGAGTGGAGTAGATCGGTGAGCGCGAGCGGCGGAACCAAAGCAATCGTTGCGGCATTGACCGCGAACTTGGCCATCGCCGTGGCCAAGTTCGTGGCCGCGTTCTTCACCGGGTCCTCGTCGATGCTGGCGGAGGGCATTCACTCGGTCGCCGACTCGGGTAACCAGGTGCTGCTGCTGATCGGCGGCAAGCGGGCGACCCGGGCCAGCACCAAGGAGCACCCCTTCGGCTACGGGCGCGAGCGTTACTTCTACGCCTTCGTGGTGGCTGTCGTGCTGTTCACGATCGGTGCGGCCTTCTCGATCTACGAGGGCGTGCACAAGCTCTCCGTGGGGGGAGAGGTGGAGGCGCCGATCTGGGCGTTCGCGGTGCTGATCTTCGCGATCATCGCGGAGGCGTTCTCGTTCCGCACGGCGATCAAGGAGTCGAACGCCGTCCGCGGCAAGCAGTCGTGGGTCGCGTTCGTCCGCCGGTCCAAGTCGCCCGAGCTGCCCGTCATCCTGCTGGAGGACCTGGGCGCGCTGCTCGGCCTGATCTTCGCGCTGTTCGGCGTGACGATGGCGGTCGTCACGGGCAACGTCGTCTGGGACGCCATCGGCACCCTCATGATCGGCGTGCTGCTCGCGATCATCGCGGTCGTGCTGGCCATGGAGACCAAGTCGCTGCTGGTCGGTGAGGGCGCCACGCCCGAGATGGAGGAGCAGATCCGCCGCGCGCTGGAGAGCTCGCCCGAGGTGGACAGGATCATCCACATGCGCACGCTGCACCTGGGGCCGGAGGAGCTGCTGGTGGGAGCCAAAATCGCCGTGGCGCACGACGGGACGGCCTCGGAGGTGGCGGCCGGGATCGACGAGGCCGAGCGGCGCGTCCGCGAGGCCGTGCCGATCGCCCGCGTCATCTACCTGGAGCCGGACCTGGACAGGTCGAGGGCGACCACGTCTTAACGGCGCAGCAGCCGCAGGGCCTTCTCCTTCTCGAAGTCGAGGGCCCTGCGCGGCACCTGGATGCGGCCGATCCGCACCCCGAGGTCGCGTACGGCCGCCGCCACCGCCGGCTCGCTCAGCGCCCGCAGCGCGAACGCCAGCTCCGCCGGCGACACGTCGAACCGCTTCTCCAGCTCCACCCCCTGAGCCACGGCGGCCAGCTCGTCCGTCCCGAACCGCCGGTGCGCCCCCTGCTCCCGCACCGGCGGCAACAGCCCGAGCGCCTCCCGATATCGGAGCATTCGAGGGGACATGCCGAGCCGCTTGGCTGCTTCCGTGATGCGCATCCTTACATTCTTACGTCAGATTCGGCGTTGTGTTGATGCGACCCCGGCCGGGCGGCGCCTAGACTCGTCCGCGACAACCATCCGTCAGCGCGAGGGGTAACCCGATGGACTTCAAGGTCGCAGACCTTTCACTTGCCGAGTTCGGCCGCAAGGAGATCCGGCTCGCCGAGCATGAGATGCCCGGCCTCATGTCGGTCCGCAAGGAATACGCGGCCTCCCAGCCCCTTCGCGGCGCGAAGATCATGGGCTCTCTGCACATGACGATCCAGACCGCCGTCCTCATCGAGACGCTGGTGGCGCTGGGCGCCGAGGTCCGCTGGGTCAGCTGCAACATCTTCTCCACGCAGGACCACGCCGCCGCCGCGGTGGTCGTCGGCCCCAACGGCACCGCCGACGACCCGCAGGGCGTGCCGGTGTTCGCCTGGAAGGGCGAGACGCTGGAGGAATACTGGTGGTGCACCGAGCAGGCCCTCACCTGGCCGAACGGTGACGCCCCCAACATGATCCTCGACGACGGCGGCGACGCCACGCTCCTCGTGCACAAGGGCGCCGAATACGAGAAGGCCGGCGCCGTCCCGACCGCCGGCGCCGACGACCCGGAGGAGTGGCACGTCGTCATCGACCTGCTCACCCGTACGGTCAGCGCGGACAAGAGGTGGACCAGGATCGCCGAGAGCATCAAGGGCGTCACCGAGGAGACCACGACCGGCGTGCACCGCCTCTACGAGATGCACAAGAACGGCCAGCTCCTCTTCCCGGCGATCAACGTCAACGACTCGGTCACCAAGTCGAAGTTCGACAACAAGTACGGCTGCCGGCACTCGGTGATCGACGGCCTCAACCGGGCCACCGACGTTCTCATCGGCGGCAAGGTGGCCGTGGTCTGCGGCTACGGCGACGTCGGCAAGGGCTGCGCCGACGCGCTGCGCGGCCAGGGCGCCCGCGTCATCGTCACCGAGATCGACCCCATCTGCGCGCTCCAGGCGGCCATGGACGGCTTCCAGGTGACGACCCTGGACGAGGTCGTCGGCATCGCCGACATCTTCGTCACCGCCACGGGAAACTTCAACATCATCACCGCCGCCCACATGGCGAAGATGAAGCACCAGGCGATCGTCTCCAACATCGGCCACTTCGACAACGAGATCGACATTACCGGGCTGACCCGCACCGAGGGCATTGTCAGGAACAACATCAAGCCCCAGGTCGACGAATGGGTCTTCCCCGACGGGCACTCGATCATCGTGCTCGCCGAGGGCCGGCTGATGAACCTCGGCTGCGCGACCGGTCACCCGAGCTTCGTCATGTCCAACTCGTTCACCAACCAGGTGATCGCGCAGATCGAGCTGTTCACGAAGACCTCCGAATACCCGATCGGGGTCTACACGCTGCCCAAGCACCTGGACGAGAAGGTCGCCCGCCTGCACCTGGACGCCCTGGGCGTCAAGCTCACCGAGCTCACCAAAGAGCAGGCCTCGTACATCGGCGTCCACGTCGAGGGCCCCTACAAGTCCGACCACTACCGCTACTGACAAATGTGCAGGTAGGCGCTTCGGAGTCGCTCCTTCGGAGCGCCAACCACACCAATCTTCTTTTACGGCAGGCCAAGTTACCCGCACTCGCCGACGCTGCTCTCCGTCTGTCATGGCCGGTCGTGAAGGCTCACGGGGCACTCGCCGTTACGAGCGCATTCTTGGCCGTGTTCTTCGCTCAAAGGCGGGCCATGGACCTCAGTGAAAGCGGTGAGCGGCAGATTTCGTGGGCCGCTCGCTCGATGCCGGTGTTGACCGCGATCGGTGAGCGGTTCGCGCTCGAACGGCCGCTTGACGGGTTGAAGATCGCGGCCTGCCTGCACGTCACCGCCGAGACGGCCGTGCTCATGGGGGCTTTGAAGGCGGGTGGTGCCGAGATCGCGCTGGCCGCGTCCAATCCCCTGTCCACGCAGGACGATGTCGCCGATGCACTGCGGGGATATGGGATCGCGGTGCATGCGCGGGCCGGGGTGGATCGGGCTACGTACTACCGGCATATTCACCAGGCGCTCGATCTTGGGCCTGATCTTGTGCTTGATGACGGGTGTGATCTCGTCAACATCCTGCACACCGAGCGGACCGATCTGCTGGAGCGGGTGAGCGGCGGGTGTGAGGAGACCACCACCGGCATCATTCGGCTGCGGCAGATGGCCGCGGAGGATGCGTTGCGGTTTCCTGTCGTGGCGGTGAATGACACGCGGACCAAGCGGATGTTCGACAACCGGTATGGCACGGGGCAGTCGACGCTTGACGGGATCATGCGGGCTACCAACGCCATGCTGGCCGGGCGCATCGTGGTCGTCGCCGGGTTCGGGTACTGCGGCCGTGGCGTGGCCGAGCGGGCCAAGGGTTTCGGTGCGCGGGTGATCGTGACGGAGATCGATGCCGTCAAGGCGCTCGACGCGACCCTCCAGGGATACGAGGTGCGGCCGATGGCCCAGGCGGCGATGCTCGGCGACCTGTTCGTCACCGTCACCGGCAACCGCGACGTGATCGGGGCCGAGCACCTGTCGGTCATGAAGGACGGCGCGATCCTGGCCAACGCGGGGCACTTCGACGTGGAGATCGACGTGCGGGCGCTGGACGAGCTGGCCCACGAGGTGCACCGCGGCGTGCGGCCCAACACCGACGAGTACGTCATGCCCGACGGCCGCCGGCTGCTGCTGCTCGCCGAGGGGCGGCTGGTCAACCTCACCGCGGCCGAGGGGCATCCCGCCGCGGTCATGGACATGTCGTTCTCCGCGCAGGCCCTCGCCGTGGCGTGGCTGGCCGGCGAGCGGGCGAACCTGGCGCCCGGCGTCTACGACGTGCCGGGGGAGATCGACCACGAGGTGGCCAGGCTCAAGCTGGCCGCCGCAGGCATCGGCATCGACACGCTCACCGCCGACCAGGAGGAATACCTGCATTCGTGGCGAGTGGGCTCCTAGGGCATTGGCCGGCACAAGGGCCTCCTTATAGAGGGTCCCAAGGCCTTCCTGGAGCGCGTCGACCGCGTCCTGAGCGGCTCCTAGAGGGCTGACTGCATTTCCTGCATGCGGCGGATCTCGGCCGCCTGGGTGACGCTCACGTCGCCGGCCAGTTCCTCGATCCTGATGTGGGAGCCGCCGGCCAGCACCTGCTCGGACATCTTGATCGCGCCCAGGTGGTGGTTGATCATGAGCTCCAGGAACAGCCGGTCGAAGTCCTGGCTCTTGGCCGCCTTCAGCGCCTCCAACTGCTCGGGCGTCGCCATCCCGGGCATGCCGGCGTGCGCGGCGTGGTGGTCGGGCACCTTCTGGTCCAGGTCGCGCAGCCAGCCTGTCATGAACTGGATCTCCGGCCCCTGCGCCGCCTTGATCCGGTCTGCCAGGCTCTTCAGCTTGGCCGAGCCCGCCCGGTTCGGCGCCAGCAGCGCCATGTCGAGGGCCTGCCGGTGATGGACGATCATGTCCTGGACGTACTTGACGTCGGCGGCGTTCGCCGTGGGCGAGGGCACGGCGGTGGCGGCCTCGCCGGGAGAGAGCGTCTCGGCCTGCTCCCCGGGGCGCCCGGGAGCGATCACAGGTGCGGTGGAGTCGGCGCGCGGAGCCTGCGGCGGTGTGCTGGAGGTGCAGCCGGAGAGAGCGATGACAGCGCCGATGGTTGGGCCTGCGATGACGATGAGCGCGCCGCGCACTCAGCCTCCCTGGCTGACTCGGTGGAGAATGCGCACTTTAAGCGAAAAATCCGCCCAAGGAAAGAGGGCGAATCGCAATTAAATTTGACACATTGTCCGCTGGTCTGTGGAGGCCGGAGAAGCGAGGATTACCTAGGTTTATGCCCCCTTTATAGGAGGTTGCCCCGTGTTCACCCCCCGCAGAGCCCTCATTCTGGTGGCGGCGGTCGTGGCGCTGGCGGGCACCACCCTGCCCGTCCAAGCCGCGGACATCCCGGCTCCCGGCGAGATCGTCATGAGCCCCAACATCAAACATGTCACCAACGTGCCCAAGCCAGAAGTCCTCGCCGACATCCACACGGACATGGCGTTCCAGGGCGACTACGGCTACGTCGGCAACTACTACGGCTTCTCCATCTACGACATCAAGAACCCGAAGAAGACCTCGCTGGTCAGCTCCGTGGTCTGCCCGGGCGGCCAGATGGACGTGTCCGTCTACGGCAATCTGCTGTTCGGATCCGTCGACTCCTCCCGCAACAACGACTCGTGCAGCAGCACCTCGCAGAGCGCCACGATCAAGGAGTCGTGGGAGGGCATAAGGATCTTCGACGTCTCCGACAAGGCCAATCCGAAGTACATCAAGTCGGTCGAGACGAACTGCGGCTCGCACACGCACACGCTGGTGCCCGACCGCAAGCGCGAGAACGTCTACATCTACATCTCCTCCTACAACCCGAGCGGCACGTTCCCGGACTGCCAGCCGCCGCACGACCTCATCACGATCATCAAGGTGCCGCTGCGGAACCCGACGGCCGCGACCGTGATCGCCACGCCCAACCTGTTCCCCGACGGCGGATACGGCGGCGTGTCGGCGCCCTACCCGAACGGCAAGTCCGCCACGACGGGCTGCCACGACATCACGGCCTACCCGGAGAAGGGCATCGCCGCGGGCGCCTGCATGGGTGACGGCATCCTGCTCGACATCCGCGACCCCGAACAGCCCAAGGTCACCGCGACCGTGCGCGACGAGGCGAACTTCGCCTTCTGGCACTCGGCCACCTTCAACAACAAGGGCACGAAGGTGATCTTCACCGACGAGCTCGGCGGCGGCACCAGGGCCACCTGCAACGAGGCCATCGGGCCGAACAAGGGCGCCAACGCGTACTACGACATCGTCAACGGGCAGCTCGTGTTCAAGAGCTACTTCAAGATCGCGCGTCACCAGGCCGACACGGAGAACTGCGTGGCCCACAACGGCTCGCTGATCCCGGTCAAGGGCCGCGACATCATGGTGCAGGCGTGGTACCAGGGCGGGATCTCCGTGGTCGACTTCACCGACTCGGCGCACCCGCAGGAGATCGCCTACTTCGAGCGCGGCCCGGACAACACCGCGCCGGCACTCAGCGGCGGCTTCTGGTCGGCGTACTACTACAACGGCTACATCTACGGCTCCGACTTCAACCTGGGGCTGGACGTACTGAAGATCAACGACTGGCGTACGAACCAGGCGGGCAGCGTCAGGATGCGCTCGCTGAACGCGCAGACGCAGGCTTCGTACCCCGAACACGGCTACGGCCACTGATCTGTCATCGACCCCGGCGAGGACCCCGGTCGTGGGTCCTCGCCGCCAGCATCATCGGGACATACGTGATCAAGGAGGCTCCCGAATGTCCAATCCGCGCCGTGCCCTCATGGCGGTCGCAGCGGCCTTCGCGTTAGCGCTGACCGGAATACCTGCGCTGGCCGCCGACATCCCACCCCCCGACACCGTGGTCACCAGCCCGAACGTGACCCACGTGCTCAACATCCCCAAGCCCGCCCCGATCGCCGCCACGATCAACACCGACATCGCGTTCCAGGACGGCCACGCCTACGTCGGCAACTACGGGGGCTTCTCGATCTACGACATCAGGAACCCCAAGAAGGCCACGGTCGTCAGCTCAGTGGTCTGCCCGGGCGCCCAGATGGACCTCAGCGTGTACGGCAACCTGCTGTTCACCGCCGTCGACTCCTCGCGCAACAACGACTCGTGCGCCAGCACGGGGCAGTCCGCCGCGATCAAGGAGTCGTGGGAGGGCGTACGGATCTTCGACGTCTCCGACAAGGCCAACCCGAAGTACATCAAGTCCGTCGAGACCAACTGCGGCTCCCACACCCTGACCCTGGTGCCGGGCAAGGGGCGTGACCGGTACAAGAACGTCTACATCTACGTGTCGTCGTACCTGCCGGCCGCGAACTTCCCCGACTGTCTGCCGCCGCACGACAAGATCTCGATCATCAAGGTGCCGCTCAATAACCCGGCCGCGGCCGCGGTCGCGGCCACCCCGGTCGTCTTCCCCGACGGCGGCAACGAGACCCAGCCGGGCCTGCTCGTGCCGACCAGCGGCTGCCACGACATCACCGCCTACGCCGAGAAGGACATCGCGGCGGGCGCGTGCATGGGTGACGGCGTGCTGTTCGACATCTCCGACCGGCTGGACCCGAAGGTCACCGCCAGGACCACCGACCCGAACTTCGCCTTCTGGCACTCGGCCACCTTCAGCAACAATGCCAAGAAGGTCGTCTTCACCGACGAGCTCGGCGGCGGCGGCGGGGCGACCTGCAACGAGGCGACGGGCCCGAACAAGGGCGCGGACGCGATCTACGACATCTCGAACGGGCAGCTCACGTTCAAGAGCTACTTCAAGATCCCGCGCCACCAGGCCGACACGGAGAACTGCGTCGCGCACAACGGCTCGCTGATCCCCGTCAAGGGCCGCGACATCATGGTGCAGGCCTGGTACATGGGCGGGCTGTCGGTCTGGGACTTCACCGACTCCGCCAACCCGAGGGAGATCGGCTACTTCGAGCGCGGTCCCCGCTCGGCGGGCGGCGGAGGCGGCATCTGGTCCGCCTACTACTACAACGGTTACATCTACGGGGCCGACTTCCACGAGGGCCTCGACATCGTCAAGATCAGTGATCCGCTCACGGACAGCGCCAAGTTCGTCCGTACCGATCGGTTGAACGTGCAGACCCAGGAGTCGTACCTGTCCTGGTGGCACTGAGCTGACCGCGTCGCCGCTCCCTCACTGGGGCGGCGCGAACCCGCCCGGAGTCGCCTGCGGCGGCTCCGGCGCGGGCGGCCGGGCCGGCGGCTGCTGAGGCGTCCCGGCCGGCGGCTGCGCATACGGCCCCGGCTGGGTGTACGGCCCCGGCTGGGCGTACGGCCCGGGCTGCGGGTACGGCCCCGACTGAGGCGGTGCGGCCTGTGGGTACGGCGCGGGCTGTCCCGGCTGCGGAGCGCCCGCCTGCGGGTACGGCCCCTGGTACGGCATGCCGTTCGCGCCGGCGCGCTTCGCCAGCCGCGCCTCCTCCCGCCTGCGGCGCTCGGCCAGGACGGCGCTCAGGTACGCGTGCGGCGGCACGCCGGGCGGCGCGGCGGGCGAGACGAACGCCGCCGTCTGGGTCGCGATCCGGACGCCCATCTCGTGCTGGACCTGCGGCGACAGGTCGTGCCACCGAGACAGGTACTGCCGGGCGGCCTGCACCACCTCGTCGGGCAACTGGGAGAGCTCCAGCCTGGCCGCCCAGCTCGCCAGCGGCGGCGGCATCATGATGACCTGCCCGCTGTCGCGCGGCGCCCGGTCGGAGATCACGATGGTGCCCGCGAAGACGTCGCCGAGCCGCTTGCCCCGCTGTGAGACCAGCGAGGCGATCAACGCGGGAGCGCCGGAGAGCATCCAGAACTCCACCACCCCGGCCAGCCCGCGGAACAGCGCCTGCCTGAACCGCTCAGGGCTGCCGTCATCGCTGACCACGCGGAGCCCGAGCGCCAGCTTGCCGAGGCTGCGTCCCCTGCTGAGAGACTCGAACAGCACGGGATAGCCGACCATCACCAGGACGAGCAGCACGATCATGACGGCGGCGAACATGGCCGAGTCCGAGATGACGGCGAACGCGCCTAAGATCGCGTACGCCCCGATCAGCACGGTCAGCTGCACGGCCATGTCGATGATGATCGCCAGGGCGCGGGAGGGCATCTGCGCCACCCGCACCTCGACGACGACGGCGTCGCCGGTCACAACCTCTGACATATGTGGAGCCTAACGGCTATGCGGGGGTGATCGAGCGGCCAGAATGTTCGGGTGGACATCGACGCGTTCATCGCAGCACATCGCCCGGCATGGGACAGGCTCGACCACCTGGTCAAAAATCGCTCGTCGCTGACCGGCGCCGAGGTGGACGAGCTGGTCGACCTCTACCAGCGGGTGGCGACGCACCTGTCCATCGTGCGCTCCTCGTCCAGCGACGCGGTGCTGACCGGCCGGCTGTCCGCGCTGGTCGCCAGGGCCAGATCGGCGGTGACCGGCGCGCACACGCCCGCGTGGCGGGAGCTGGTGAGGTTCTTCACCGTGTCGTTCCCCGTGGTGGCGTACCGGGCGCGGTGGTGGTGGCTGGCCAGCGCGGTGGCGTTCCTGGTGGTGTCCTGGGCGATGGGGGCGTGGGTGGCGGGCAATCCCGAGGTCCAGGCGTCCATCTACACGGAGGACGAGATCACCCAGCTCGTCGAGCACGACTTCGCCGACTACTACTCGGAGAATCCGGCCGCGTCCTTCGCCAGCCGCGTGTGGATCAACAACGCGTGGGTCGCCGCCCAGATGATCATCTACTCGGTGCTGCTGGGGCTGCCGATCCCGTACGTGCTCTATGCCAACGCCGAGAACGTCGGCATCGCGGGCGGCCTGATGGCCTCCAGGGACAAGCTGGACATCTTCTTCGGCCTGATCATGCCGCACGGGCTGCTGGAGCTGACCGCCGTGTTCCTGGCGGGGGCCGCGGGCATGCGCCTGGGCTGGGCGGTCATCGACCCCGGGCGGCGCAGGCGGGTCGAGGCCCTGGCCGAGCAGGGGCGGGCTGTGATGAGCGTGGCGCTGGGGCTGGTCGTGGTGCTGTTCGTGTCGGGGCTGATCGAGGCGTTCGTGACGCCGTCGGGGCTGCCTACGTGGGCGCGGGTGGGCATCGGGGTGCTCGCTGAGGTGGTCTTCCTGACGTACGTGATCGTCTTCGGCCGGCGGGCCCTGCGCGAGCACGAGACCGGCGACATCGAACGCGCCCCGGACGTCGCCCCGACGGCCTGAACGGCCACCACCGACACCCCGACCCTGCGGAGGACCCCTCACCGGCAAGCCGCGGGAGAGATCCGGGGCCGGGGATCGAGGTCCGGCCCGTCTTAGAGCCGTCCGGCGGCCTTGAGCGCCAGGTACGCGTCGGCGAGCGCCGGCGCGATGTCCTCCGGCGGCGCGTCCACGACCTCCACACCGTGCCGCCGCAGCCGGGCCGTGATGCGCCGGCGTTCGAGCTGGGCGTGCTCGGCCGCCGCCGCGTCGTAGACCTCCTCGGCCGACCCCCGGCGCGCCGCCATCGCCGCCACCCGCGGATCCGACACCCCGGCCACCAGCACCAGATGGCGCGACGACAGCTGGGGCAGCACCGGCATGAGCCCCTCGTCCAGGGCCGCCGAGTTCAGGTCGGTCAGCAGCACGACCAGGCAGCGCCGCTTGGCCCGCGACAGGATGGCCGCCACCATGCCCTGCGAGTCGGCCTCGATCAGCTCTGCCTCGATCGGCGCCATCACGTTGACCAGCGATGACAGCAGCTCGGTTCGCGACGCCCCGCTCACCCACGCCCGTACGGCCCGGTCGTAGGCCAGGAAGTCCACCTGGTCACCCGCCCGGGCGGCGAGCGCGGCCAGCAGCAGCGCCGCGTCCATCGACCAGTCGAGCCGCGGCCAGCCGGGCGCGGGCAGGGTATCCGGCCTGACCAGCAGCCCGCCGCCGCCCGCCGTGGCCGCCCAGGAGCCCGCCATGGGGATCGGCGCGTCACCCACCCGGCCCGCCGAGGTGCGGCCGGTGTCGAGCACGATCAGCACGCGACGGTCGCGTTCCGGGCGCCAGGTGCGTACCACCACGTCGTGGCGGCGCGCGGTGGCCCGCCAGTCGATGGAGCGCACGTCGTCGCCGACCACGTACTCGCGCAAGGAGTCGAACTCGGTGCCCTGCCCGCGCACCAGCGCCGGGTGCTGGCCGTCGAGCTCGCGGAGCCTGGCCAGCCGGGAGGGCAGGTGCTTGCGCGACAGGAACGGCGGCAGCACGCGTACCGTCCACGGGGCCCGGTGGCTGCCCTGGCGGGCGGCCAGGCCGAGCGGGCCGAGCGAGCGTACCGTGACCGCCACCGACGACCGGTCGCCGCGCCGGGTCGGGTCGAGCGTCACGACGATCTTGCGGCGCTCGCCCTTGGGCACGTCCAGCCGGGCGACCCGCGGGGTGGCTCCCGCGGAGGGCGGCCAGGCGTCCCTCAGCACGCCGCGTACGCGCCTGCTCCCCGGGTTCTCCACGATCAGCTCCACCGTGGCCCGCTGGCCCAGGCGTACGAGCGTGTCACCGGAGCGGTGGAACCGCAGCGCGCGCACCCCGCCGGCGAACACCAGGTCCACCACGATCGCGGCGGCCAGCAGCAGGCAGACACCCGCCAGCGCGGCCCCGGGCTGAGGCGCGAGCAGCACCACCACGATCCCGAGCGCGGCGACCAGTCCCGCGCGTCCCGTCAGAGCCATCAGCGCACCACCACCGCGACCAGTCCCGCGCGTCCCGTCAGAGCCATCAGCGCGGGACCGGGACGGAGGCCAGGATACCGTCGAGCAGGCCGTCCGCGGTCGCGCCCTCAAGCTCGGCCTCGGGCCGGAGCTGGATGCGGTGCCGCAGCGCGGGCCTGGCCAGCGCCTTCACGTCGTCGGGTGTGACATAGTGCCGGCCGGACAGCCACGCCCACGCCCGTGCGGCGGCCAGCACCGCCGTCGCACCACGCGGGGAGACGCCGAGCTGCAGCGACGGGGAGTTCCGCGTGGCGCGGGCGACGTCCACGATGTACCCGAGCACCTCGGGCGCCACGTGCACCTTCCCCGCCGCCTCCCGGCCCGCCGCCAGATCGTCGGCCGTGGCCACGGCCTTGACCTCCGACAGGTCGCGCGGGTCGAAGCCCCTGGCGTGCCGCTCCAGCACCGCGATCTCCTGATCGCGTGGCGGCAGCGGCACGGTCAGCTTGAGCAGGAACCGGTCGAGCTGCGCCTCGGGAAGCTGGTATGTGCCTTCGTACTCGACCGGGTTCTGGGTCGCGCACACCACGAACGGGTCCGGCAGCAGCCGGGCCGAGCCCTCCACGCTGACCTGCCGCTCCTCCATCGCCTCCAGCAGCGCCGCCTGCGTCTTCGGCGGCGTACGGTTGATCTCGTCGGCGAGCAGCAGGTTGGTGAACACCGGGCCCTCGCGGAACTCGAACTCCGCGGTCTTCGCGTCATAGATCAGCGACCCGGTCACGTCGCCCGGCATCAGATCCGGCGTGAACTGCACCCGCTTGAAGTCCAAGGACAGAGCCGCCGACAGCGTGCGCACCATCAACGTCTTGGCCACGCCCGGCACGCCTTCGAGCAGCACGTGCCCCCGGCACAGCAGCGCGATGACCAGCCCCGTCACCACCGCGTCCTGCCCGACCACGGCCTTGGCCACCTCGGTACGGAGCGCGGCCAGCGCGTCTCTGGCCGAGTCGGCCGAGCTCGTCACGCGGAAAGTCTCCTCAGAGTTCACTGACCTGCCTTTCGATGAAGTCCAAGTATCCGGCCAGGGCGACGAGGCCGGCGTCGTCCGCCGGCGGCGGCCCGTACAGTGCCGCGCCGACCTGGTGCGGGTCCTGCCCGGTACGGGCGGCCAGGGCCGCGACGACCTCGTGCCGGTCCGCGCCGGAGCCGAGGCCCAGCCTGGGGGTCAGCCGGTCGATCGTGCCCGCGCGGAGCGAGTCGGCCGCCCGCTGCCTGGCGCGCCTGGCCCGGTAGAGCCGGCCGCGCCCCTCGACCGTCTCGGCCGCCCGCACGACGACGGGCAGCCGCTCCGCCACCACGGGCCCCAGCCGCCTGCCGCGCCAGAACGCGGCGAGCGCCACCGTGATGATGGCCATGTAGATGGTCCAGCGGATGTTGTCGGGCATCAGCTCGTACATCGACTTGCCCTGCTCGCCGGCCAGCTCGCCCGGGGGCGGGTTGTCGGGGCTCACCAGCCAGGTCACGGGCCTGCCGGTGCCGATCAGGTTGAGTGCGAGCGCCGCGTTGCCGTCCTCGGCCAGGCGCAGGTTCGTCATGAAGGAGCCGTCGCCGACGACCGTCGTGACGCCGTCCGCGTTCGGGTAGCTGACCAGCGTGTACCCCCCGCCGGACGCCGGGTAGCAACCGGTGCCGCCCGCCGGGCGGTCGAACGCCACGCCGCCCATGTACGCGCTGCCCGCCAGCTTGGCCGCGGGCAGCTCGCACTGGGGCTCGCGGGAGCGGGTGCGCGCCGGCTCCGGGCGGGTGCGCACGCCGGGGGCGAGGGCGTCGAGGCCGAAGAATCCGCCGACGATCAGGCGGTCGCCCCGGATCCTGGCCAGTTCGTACTCGTCGAAGTAGGTCATGCCCGTGATCAGGAGCAACCGGTTGCCCGTCGCCGCCTTGTCGGCCGCCGCCTGCACCGAGTCGACCCTGTCGACCGTGACGCCGCGGGCGCGCAGCAGCTCGGCCAGCGCCTTTGAGCCGGCCAGGGAGGTGTCCGACGGGTCGAGAGGGCGCGACGGGCCGCGCTGCGGGCCGATCAGCACCCCGACGACCGCGGCCAGGACGATGATGGCGCCCAGCAGCACGATCATGCGGCTCGCGCGCCAGGTGGAGCGGGCGGTCGCGGAGGTGGGCTGCGAGCCGCCGGCCGCCGTGGGGGGAGGCGGCCCGCCGGGTGCGGAGCTGGAACGCGTGACCACGCTCATGACACCCCTCCATCCTGCTCCCGCGCCGGCCCTTCCCCGGGCCCGCCGGACGGGCCCCGCGGTGGCGGTGGCGCGCTCGCCGGCGGCCCGGCGGGGCCTGGGACCGGGCGGCCCATCGCGGGTCCGGCGCCGGCCGGGACCCCGGTGCCGACCCCGGCCGGGGTGGCGAGGGGGACAGGGCGGGCCTGGCGGAGTTGGTCGTCGAGGAGGCTCATCGCCTCGTAAGCCTCTCGGGTGCCGGGCACCCCGCCGTACGTGACGTCGTCGAACGACCGGGCCGCCGCAGCCAGTTCGGCGGCGAAGCCCGGCAGCGCCAGCGCGGCTTCCGCGGCCAGCTCGTCGGCCGTGCGCCCCGGCATGCCGTCGACCAGCGCGCGTTCCTCCAGGTCACGGGCGATGGCCCGGAGCCGTTCCTGGATGGCCTCGCCCCAGCGCCCCTCGGCGGCCAGCCGTTCGGCGGCCTGCCGGTGCTCGGCCGCGCTCATCGCGCGCTCCCCGAACAGCGCGCCCACGGCCAGCGCGTTCCTCCGCGCGGTCTTGCGCAGCCGCCAGGAGATCAGCACGATCACCCCGATGATGATCAGTACGATCACCGCGCTCGCGATGATCCCGCCCACCGGCCCGCCGCCCGTGGCCGCGTCGACCAGGTCGCCCAGGAACTGGTCGAACCGCCGGTAGAGCAGGTCGAGCAGCGACTCCTTCTCGTAGCCAGGCTTGAGGAGCTCCTCCGCGGCACGCCGCGCGGCCTCCTCCCTGTCGATCGGGCTCACGACCTGGCGGAGTTGGACGGGTGCCAGAGCTCGTCGGCCGAGGCGTGCACCCAGCCCTGGCGCTGCTGCTCGATGGCCGCCGTCTGCAGCACGAGGTCGAAGGCCTCGCTGCGCATGCGCCGGTCGGCGTAGAGCAGACCGGCGACCCCGGCCTCGAACGGGTAGGTGAACATCGCGCCGAGCGTGCCGCCGATCGCGATCAGCACGGCGGACACGACGGCCGTGGCCACGGAGCCCGCGCCGAACATGCCGAACAGCGTGCCCGCCAGCGTGAACGGCACCGAAAGGAGACCCGCCACGAGCCCGACGAGCAGGGAGGTGAGCAGCAGGATGCCGAACACCCGCCAGAAGTCGCCGGTGACCAGGTGCCACGAGCGTCGCATGGCCTCGATCGGGCCCTTGCCCTCCAGGACCACGGCGGGCGAGGCGAAGGCGAAGCGGGTCCTGAAGAACAGGTAATAGGCGATGTACACGATGAGGAACAGGACGGTCAGCCCGAGCACCAAGCCGATGGAGTCGGTGGAGGTGGCGTTCAGCGAGATCGCCACCATGAGGAGCACGAAGACGATCACGGGCACCAGCATGATGACGGCCATCAGCCCCACGACGCCGAACAGCGCCGGGATCCGGCCCTTGACGAGCTGCCAGGCCTCGCCGGCCGTGATGGTGCCGCCGAACACGGCCCGGCCGAGTATGCGGGTGATCACGCCGGTCAGCAGGGTGACCACGACGAACTGGACCGCGTACGAGACCAGCGTGCCGCCCCACTGGGCGGCGACGCCGTAGACGCCGCTCAGCTGGTCGGCGGCGGTGGTGCTCTCGGGGTCGGTCAGCACGCCGCCCATCGAGTTGAGCACGAACGCCTGCCCCACGGCCAGGGGCACGGCGGCGAGCAGGGCGGCGATGGCGGACAGGCCGAGCACGGCCTTCGGGTTGGACCGGATGAGCTTGATCGTGCCGTCGAGGATGTCGCCCAGGCCCAGCGGGCGCAGCGGGATGATGCCCGGCCGCAGCGCCATCGGAGGCGGCGGCATGTAGCCGTAACCCGGTTGCGGCTGGGGCGGATATGGTGTTTGGGGCCCAGGTCCGTAAGGCGATTGTTGTTGCGGGGGCTGTCCGTGGGGCTGCTCTTGTTGCGGGGGCTGCCCGTAGGGAGCCTGCTGTGGCGAGCCTGGCGCGGTCCACGGGGAGGCCGGCGGGGCGCTGTAGGGCGGGGGCTGTTCGGCCGACCAGCCTGATGGCGTCTCGGGCGTGGGACCGTGACCGTCTGACATATCCCAATCCTGGCATGCTGAACGGGGCCTTGGTGTCACGGAGTGGATTCGCCGCTTCATCTTGGCCGCATTCTTGGGCGAATCGGTGCAAGCTTCGTGTCCGGGGATGGCCGAAAGTCGCTCTGTTACCGCAGACTGAGATTACGGTCGCGGGGACGGGCTTAAAATTGGCCTTTTGCCGGGCTCGGGTCACACTCATGGGCTCACCAAGGGTAACCTTCAGCGATCGGGCGGGTATGTCCCACAATGCGTAGAACGAATGAGGGGCCATGAAAGGTCGCGTGCTGGTCGTCGACGACGACGCCGCTCTCGCCGAGATGCTGGGGATCGTGCTGCGGGGCGAGGGTTTCGAACCATCCTTTGTGTCCGACGGCGACAAGGCCCTCGACGCGTTCCGGGATACACGCCCGGACCTGGTGCTGCTCGATCTGATGCTGCCGGGGGCGGACGGCATCGACGTCGCGCGCAGGATCAGGGCGGAGTCGGGGGTTCCGATCGTCATGCTCACCGCCAAGAGCGACACGATCGACGTCGTTCTCGGGCTGGAGTCCGGCGCCGACGACTACATCGTCAAGCCGTTCAAGCCGAAGGAACTGGTCGCACGGGTGCGGGCGCGGCTGCGCCGCACCGACGAGCCGACCCCGGAGATCCTGCAGATCGGCGACATCACCATCGACGTGGCGGGCCACTCGGTCAAGCGGAGCGAGGAGACCATCAACCTCACGCCGCTCGAGTTCGACCTGCTCGTCGCGCTGGCCCGCAAGCCGCGCCAGGTGTTCACCCGTGAGGTCCTGCTCGAGCAGGTGTGGGGCTACCGGCACGCGGCCGACACGCGGCTGGTCAACGTGCACGTCCAGCGGCTCAGGGCCAAGATCGAGAAGGACCCCGAGCACCCCGAGATCGTCGTGACGGTCCGCGGCGTGGGCTACAAAGCCGGCCCCGCGTAGTCCTCACTCTCCCCCGCCATGCCCCCGACGACGAAGAAGAGGTCCCGCCGACGGACACTCCGCCAGATTCTCGGCGGAGTCCGCCGGCGGGTGCGTCGTGCGGCCGGCAGGGCACGCCGCATCTGGCGGCGATCGCTCCAGCTCCAGGTGGTCACCAGCACGCTGGTGATCTCCGTCATCGTGGTGGTCGTGCTGGGGGCGTTCCTGTCCACCCAGATCAACAAGTCGGTCATCGACAGCCGGACGCAGTCCTCCGTCAGCGAGGCGTTCGCCGACCGGCTGCAGATCGCCGACGCGCTGACCCCCGAGACGGACGACCAGGCCCTGCCGGCCGACGGTGGCAAGGTCTCGGCCAACCCGCTGGACAAGGTCATGGACACCGTCACCGGCACGAGCGACGACGGCTCCAAGAAGCGCTACGACGTGCTGATAGTCAACGAGGCCAGCCCCGGCCAGTCCCGGGCCTCCGGCAGCGTCGTGCTCGCCAACGTGCCGACCCGCCTCAGGACGAACCTGAAGGACAAGGTGTCCAAGGCCGAGTACGACAAGAACGTCGTCTCCATCGAACGGCTCACGTTCGCCGGGCAGAGCCAGCCCAGGCTCACGTACGTGGTCGGCGGCGTGGTGCACGACCTGTCCACCGGCCAGAACTACGAGGTCTACCACTTCTTCCCGCTCAACGAGGAAGAGGAGCTGCTGTCCAACGTCAGGCTCGCCATCGTCGTGGTGGGCCTCGGGCTCGTCCTGCTGCTGGCCGCCATCGCCTACCTGGTCGCCCGGCAGGTCGTCACACCCGTACGGCTGGCGCGCCAGGCCGCGGAACGGCTCGCGTCCGGCAAGCTGGACGAGCGGCTGAAGGTGCGCGGCGAGGACGACCTGGCCCGCCTGGCGAACTCGTTCAACGAGATGGCCGCCAACCTGGCGCTGAAGATCCACCAGCTCGAGGAGCTCTCGCAGGTCCAGCGGCAGTTCGTCTCGGACGTCTCGCACGAGCTGCGCACGCCGCTGACCACCGTGCGCATGGCCGCCGACCTGCTGTACGACGCCCGCGAGGACTTCGACCCGATGGCCTCCCGCTCGGCCGAGCTCATGCAGGCGCAGTTGGAGCGGTTCGAGTCGATGCTGGCCGATTTGCTCGAGATCAGCCGGTACGACGCCGGCGCCGCCACCCTCGACCTCGACCCCGTGGACGTGCGCCAGGTGGTGCTGCGGGCGATCGAGGACTCCGAGGCGCTGGCCGAGCGCCACGGCACCCGCTTCGACCTGCGGCTGCCCGCGGACCCGTGCATGGCCGAGATCGACAACCGCAGGGTCGAGCGGATCCTGCGCAACCTGCTGTTCAACGCCATCGAGCACGGCGAGGGCAGGGACATCGTGGTCACCGTGGGCGCCGACAGGGACGCCGTGGCCGTCGCCGTACGCGACCACGGGATCGGCCTGAAGGCGGGCGAGGACACGATGGTGTTCGACCGGTTCTGGCGGGCCGACCCCTCGCGGGCGAGGACCATCGGCGGCACCGGGCTGGGGCTGGCGATCTCGCGCGAGGACGCCACGCTGCACGGCGGCTGGCTGCAGGCGTGGGGGCAGCCGGGCGAGGGCTCGCAGTTCAGGCTGACGCTGCCCAGGTCGGCCGGGTCCGACCTGAAGGGCTCGCCGCTGTCGCTGGTGCCACCGGAGATCGAGATGCGGCGCACGTGGCGCGGGGCCATGACACCCGTGCTGCTGCCGGCTTCGGGGGACGTTCATGACGAGGACTAGGAGGCTCGTGGTGGCCGTCGCGGTCGCGGCCGCCGTGGCCTGCGCGGGCACCGGCTGCACGGTGATCCCGGTGAGTGGCCCGTACACCGTCAACGACGCCGGTCGCGGCGACCCGCTGAGCAAGCCGTTCCAGCGCATGATCGCCACTCCGCCGCAGCGCGGCTGGACCGCGAGGGAGACCCTCGAGGGCCTGCAGGCCGCCATGGCCGCGTACGCGGACGACCCGACGATCCTGCCCCAATACCTCACCCCCGAGGCCCTGGCCGACTGGACCCCGTCAGGTGCCGTGACGGTGGTGGACGACGGGCTGCAGTTCGAGCACGACGGCACGGAGGAGCTGCAGAAGGTCACGGTCAAGGCCAAACAGGTGGCCCGCATCGACGAGGACGACACGTACGTCCCCCTGGCCGGCAACTGGGAGCGGCCCTTCGAACTGGTCGAGGTCCAAGGGGGCGGCTACCGCGTCAGGAGCCTGCCCGACGGGCTCGTGCTCACCAGGTCCGACGTGGAGCGCGCGTACCGGGCGACGAAGCTCTACTACCTGAACGGCACGCAGGACCGGCCCGTCGTGGACAGCGTGCGCCTGCGGCTGAAGCCGACGGAGACGTACGCGAAGATCATCCTTGAGCGTTTGCTCAAGGGTCCGAGCGCGGCCCTGCAGGGCGCGGCGACCTCGAGCTTCCCGGCCGGCACCAAGATCGAGTCGGTCAAGTCGGGCGAGGAGGAGCGCGTGATGATCGACCTGTCCGGCCCGCTCGATCGTCTGGACCTGGGCGGCGAGGACGCCCTCATGATGCAGATCAGGTACAGCCTCAACAACAACGACGTCGCCAAGGGCCGCAGCATCTGGGTCATGGTGGACGGGGAGCAATACTCCGTTTACCAGCCCAGCTCCGAACAGCGCTGGCTGGACAACAGCGGCAACAACGCCTACTACGTCAGCAAGGGCGCGGTCCACTACATGACCTCGGAGGGTCCGGGCGGCACCGTGCCCGGCCCGGCCGGGGAGCAGCGCGAGGGCTACTCCAACTTCGCCATGTCCAAGCAGAACGGCCTCCTCGTCGCGGCCCAGACCTCCACCGGCATCTCCGTGGCCGGCCTCATGTCGGAGGCGCAGTGGCAGGAGGTCATCCAGGGCGGCGTGAACGATCTCACCCCGCCGTCGTGGCACCGGGACGGGTCCCTGTGGACGTTCGACCGCAAGAACGGGGTCGCGCTGCGGTACGACCCGGCCGGCAGGCGCCCGCCCGAGCGGATCGACGCGCCCGGGCTGAAGGGGCTGGACGTCACCAGGCTGCGGATCGCCAGGGACGGGGTGCGGGTGGTGGTGACCACCGGCAAGAACACCGTCCAGATCGGCGCGCTGACGGTCACGGGCGGGCTCAAGCTGGGCAACTTCCGGCTGCTGACCGCGACCGTTGTGGGGGACGAGATCGAGGACCTCGCGTGGCGGGATGACGAGCACCTGCTCGTGCTCCTCAAGAGCAAGGCGGGGCAGATCCTGAACGAGATCGACATCGGGGACGGGGAGATCACCGAGATTCCGCTGAAGGATCGGCTCAGGTCGGTGGTGGCGCTGAACGAGCGCGTCCTGGCCCAGGCGGAGGCGGAGAAGGGGAAGGGCTCCAAGATCCTGGAGCTCAACCCGGACCAGAGCTGGACCGCCAAGATCGACTCCGACGCCGAGACCCCGCTCTTCCCCCTGGGCTGAGGCCCGCGCCCCTGAACGGGGCTTGCGGTCCGGGCTTGCGGTCCCGGGCTTGGGGCCGGGCGGGAACTGTCGGTGGCGGGCGGCATCCTGGTCCGCGTGCTGAGCGCCGTACTCGATCTGGTCCTTCCGCAGACCTGCGCGGGCTGCCGCGCCAAAGGGGCGCGGTATTGCGGGCGCTGCCTGGCCGAGCTGACCGCCCACCCCGGCAGGCGGCTGCCCCGGCCGCGGTTGCCAGGCACGCCGGACTGCTGGTCCGCGAGCACGTACGACGGCGCGGTGCGCAAGGCGATCGTGGCCTACAAGGAGCGGGGCGCGGTGGCGCTGGCGGGCGTGCTGGCGGAGGCGCTGGCGTTCACCGCCGTCACGGCGATCGGGCGCACCGGGGCGCTCTGGGCGACCCGGAGGTTCGCCGTCGTGCCCGTGCCCAGCGGGCGGGGGAGCGTGCGCGCCAGGGGGCACGACCCGGTGGGGCGGCTGGCGGGGCTGGCGGCGCGCCGGCTGCGGGCGTCCGGCCTGCCCGCCGAGCCGTGGGCGGCGCTGAGCCAGGCGCGACCGGTGGCGGACCAGGCGGGCCTGAGCCGCACGGAGAGGGCCGCCAACCTCGCGGGGTCCCTCCGGGTCACGGGAGCCGCGAATGGGGCTCCAGCGGCCTGTGTGCTGCTTGTGGACGACATCGTCACGACCGGTGCCAGTCTTTTGGAAGCTTCCAGAGCGCTGCGGTCGGCGGGGGTCAGCGTGCCCATGGCGGTGACTGTCGCGGCGACACGCCGAAGATCTTGAAAAGCATTACGGTGACAGTCGGTAAAGAAAGATCCAAAACAGGACCCTCACCAGAAGGCCACATGTCGCTTCCCCCGGAGACGCGGCAGGGCAGCTCAGCGGATGCGAGACCCGTACTCATAGGGGTTGCCGATCGGTTAAATGGGGCATCAAGCAGGGCTCGAGCGCCCTGTGGAAATCACGGAAAGTGATCCTTTGGCCGATCCTCCGGCTGACATTCGCCCAGGATGCGGATAGCGTTCTGACATGGCACCCGTTCGGGTCCGTGGTTGCGCAGGGTCGGGGTTCCCGGCTCTGCTAGCCGATGCCAGCCGCAGGCAAAACGGTCCACGTAAGGCGACTCTTTGTCGACCGATCACGGTGCGGCTTAGGGATAAGTCCTGCCTTCCCGAGGGGTCAGATGCCCCTCGCCAGAAGAGAAGGGCAGTAGTGGCAACAGAGCTGCGAAATCCTCAGCAGGCGGATGTGGGGTCGAAGACCAGGTCGGCCGGGCGGGTGCCATGCGAGTTCCCGGTAACCGCGAGTCGGAAGAGGGTAACGGTGACAGAAAGGCAGACAGAAGACCCCGTCCGGCATGCAAGTAGTCGGGCGCTCTTGCTCAGTCGTTAGACGGAAGGGGGGCTGTTGCATGGACATCATCGTCAAGGGCCGGCACACCGGAGTGAGTGATCGGTTCCGCGACCACGTGACGACCAAGCTGGCCAGGATCGAACGTCTGGACAACAAACTCATCCGAGTCGATGTGGAGGTGTCGAAGGAACGCAATCCGCGTCTCGCCAACCAGCGCGAGCGCGTCGAGCTCACCATTCACTCTCGAGGACCGGCGATCCGCGCCGAGGCCTCGGCCGACGACCGATTCACAGCCCTCGACATAGCCCTCGACAAGCTGGAAGGCCGCCTCAGGCGGCTGGCCGACCGGCGCAAGGTCCATCACGGCAGCCACTGCCCGCCCTCGGTGGCGGAGATCACCGCGACGGTCCCTGACGTCGCCGGCCTGGCGCCGCAGATGGAGCCCACCGTCCCCGAGCGGGCCGAGCCCGAGGAGGACGAGCTACATCAGCGCAGCGACAAGCTCTACGACGACATCGTCCCGATCGAGATGGACGGCGAGGGGCCGCTCGTCGTGCGGGAGAAGTTCCACCGAGCCGAACCCATGACGATCGACCAGGCTCTTCTCGAGATGGAGCTGGTCGGGCACGACTTCTACCTGTTCCGCGACAAGGAGAGCGGCCAGCCGAGCGTCGTCTACAACAGACGCGGGTACAACTACGGCGTGTTGCGGCTCGTAGAGCCCTGATCGCGCGCTAAAAGATCTTCTCGACCACCCGAGAACCGCGGCATACGTGCCATCATGGCGGTTCAACGGCTCTGGCCCCCCCGACGAGGAGGAGACGTGAGCGAGCTCAGTCAGGTTCAGATGAGCGAGCGAAGCGAGCGAACGGCTGTCGCGAGGCGGATCAAGGAGGCCTTGTGACCGAGTCCGGCGAGGCCCGCACGCCAGCGAGCGAGCCGATCCGCGTGCTGATCGTGGACGACCACGAGCTGATCAGGCGGAGCCTGGCGTTGGCGCTGGCCGCTGAGCATGACATCGAGGTGGTCGGTGAGGCGAGCGACGGGCGGGAGGCGATCGAAATGGCCGATCGCCTCATGCCTGATGTCGTGCTCATGGACGTGCGCATGCCACGGCAGGACGGGATCGAGGCGGCGAAGGGCATCAAGGCCTCCGTTCCGAGCACCCGCATCATCATGCTGACGGTGAGCGACGAGGAAGAGGACCTCTTCGAGGCCATCAAGGCAGGTGCGACCGGCTACCTGCTCAAGGACGTCCAGATCAACGACGTCCCCGCCGCGGTGCGCGGCGTGCACGAAGGCCAGTCGTTAATCAACCCGGCGATGGCGGCGAAGCTCATCAGCGAGTTCGCGAACATGAGCCGCAAGGAGGCCGAACGCCCGCCCCAGCTCCCCGTGCCGCGGCTGACCGAGCGCGAGATGGAGGTCCTGCGGCTGGTGGCCAAGGGCATGAACAACCGCGAGATCGCCAAGCAGCTGTTCATCTCCGAGAACACCGTGAAGAACCACGTCCGCAACATTCTCGACAAGCTGCAGCTGCACTCGCGGATGGAGGCGGTGGTGTACGCGGTGCGTGAGCGCATGCTGGAGATCACGTAGCGAGCCCGTAGCCTGCTGATTCGTCCAACGGGCTACGGGCGCGGCTCATCCCGGTCGAGGCGGGGTCATGTTCAGCATCGGCACGAGCTCCGGCGGGTCGGCGCGTTCGACGCGTACGGAGTCGCAGCCCACCCACTCGGCCGCCGACCACAGGGCGTCGGCTAACGCGCCGGCCCACTTGGCCGGCGAGAGGCCGGGCTCCAGGCTGAGTTGCCTGGCCACCAGCGTGGTGCCCTCGCGGGCGGGGTCGACGCGGCCGATCAGGCGGCCGCCCGCCAGCACCGGCATCGTGAAGTAGCCGTGGACGCGCTTGTGCTTGGGGACGTAGAGCTCGAGCGTGTACTGGAAGCCGAAGACCCGCTCGGTGCGGCCGCGGTGCCAGATGAGCGAGTCGAACGGCGACACCAGCGTCGTGCGGTGGCGGCCGCGCGGCTCGGACTCCAGGGCTGCGGGATCCGCCCAGGCATTGGCCTGGCCCTGCTTGCCCGGCCAGCCCGCGACGGTCACGGGCACGAGACCGGCCGCGCCGCTGAGCAGCACCTCGTCGAGTATCGCCGCGAAGGGGCCCTTGAGCCGCAGGAAGTCGATCAGGTCGGTCCGGTTGGCCACGCCCAGCGAGCGACCGGCGATGCCGGCCAGGCGGACGATGCACTCCTCGTCGGACAGGTCGTCGGCCAGGAGGCCGGCGGGGACCACGCGCTCGGCCAGGTCGTAGACGCGGCGCCAGCCGACGCGACGGGTGCAGACCAGCTCGCCGATGTCCAGCAGCCACTCCAGGCCGATCTTCGAGTCCGACCAGTCCCACCACGGGCCGCCGTTTTTGGCGCCGCCCACGTCGGAGGTCATCAGCGGCCCCGACTCGCGCACCTGCTCCAGCAGCTTCTCCACGTTGTCTGGGACCTCGTGCCAGCGGTAGCGCCGGTCGCGGAAGGCGCGGCGCCGGAACGCGTAAAGGGGCCAGTGCTCGATGGGCAGGATGCACGCGGCGTGGCACCAGTATTCGAAGCTCTGGGCGGGATTGTGCCAGTAGGCGTGCTCGACCTTGGTCCTGTCCACCGCGCCCAGGCGGGCGTACGCGACCAGCTCGTGGGAGCGGGCCAGGACCGAGATCGTGTCGAGCTGCACGGCGCCCAGCCTGCGCAGCATGGCGGGCACCCCGCTCTTGCGCGCGTCGGCGCCGATCAGACCTTGCGAGCGCAGGATGATCCGGCGCGCCTCATCGGCCGTCAGGCCGATCGGACCGGTCATCATTTCTGCGCTTCCGTAGGGCGATGCATGTGAGAAACCTAGCGGCGGGCACCGACAAAACGCCGAGCGCGCCGATTCGCTCCGCCCCAACCCGCTACGCGGGCCCAGGTCACAGCGGCCCCAACCCGCCACGCGTGCCAGGCCACCAGCGCAATGCGGGCCCGCGCCTCAGTTCGCCCTCGACCTCGTATCCGCCTCCCGCACTTGAGCCACGCGGCTGGCAGAGGTTCGGCGGCGGCGGCCGGACAGACGCGGTGCTGTGGGTGGGAAGGGAAAAGGCGGGCAGCCGATGGGATCGGATGCCCGCCTGTGAAGGCTGCGTCAGCGGTGATCTTCAGCGTGCATGCCCGCGCGGGGCGCGTCGATCACGACGTCGGTGAAGATATCGAAGACGAGGGCGAGGACGCCGCCCACGACGAACACTCCGGCGCCGATCCAGATGAGCGTCCAGCTTTCGGCGACCAGCCCGAAGCCGGCCACGGTGAATCCGGCCAGCATGACCGTCACCGCCAGCCACGATGATGCACGTCCGCCGTGGCTGCCGAGATTCTCCGTATGCTCCGCCTTCTTCCCCTCAACCATGACAAATCCTTCCTTTGCCGGATATCTCGCTATTGGTGCGAGCCGGCGCTCAACCGGCATACCCTCTGCCTTGACCCCATTCTCCCAGACGGGTCTGGCGGCCTCGTCGTCACGGTGGCTGTGTCTGGTTGCGGAACCGCCTACGATGGCAACGGGGAAGTTTGTCTCGGCCTCTCCTCCTGGCGGCGCCGCCGGGGTAGACCTGCGAGGAGCTTTACATAAAGTGGCAGCCATTCTCGACAAGATCCTACGTGCCGGCGAAGGCAAGATCCTGCGCAAGCTCAAGCGGATCGCAGACCAGGTCAACTCCATCGAGGACGACTTCACAAGCCTGTCCGACGCGGAGTTGCGTGCGCTGACCGACGAGTTCAAGCAGCGCCATACGGACGGCGAAACCCTCGACGATCTGCTTCCCGAAGCGTTCGCGACCGTGCGCGAGGCCTCCCGCCGCGTGCTCGGCCAGCGGCCCTACGACGTGCAGATCATGGGCGCCGCCAACCTTCACATGGGAAACATCTCCGAGATGAAGACCGGTGAGGGCAAGACGCTGACCTGTACTCTGCCGGCGTATCTCAACGCGCTGTCCGGCAAGGGCGTCCACGTCGTCACGGTCAACGACTACCTGGCCAAGCGCGACGCCGACACCATGGGCCGGATCCACCGCTTCCTCGGCCTCGAGGTCGGCTGCATCGTGTCCGGCCAGCAGCCGGACGAGCGCCGCAAGCAGTACGAAGCCGACATCACGTACGGCACGAACAACGAGTTCGGCTTCGACTACCTGCGCGACAACATGGCGTGGTCTCTCGAGGAGTGCGTGCAGCGCGGCCACTTCTTCGCGGTCGTCGACGAGGTCGACTCGATCCTGATCGACGAGGCCAGGACGCCGCTGATCATCTCCGGCCCGGGCGAGCAGTCGGGCAAGTGGTACCAGGAGTTCGCCAAGATCGTGCCCCGGTTGCGCAGGGGCGTCGAGGCGAAGAACCCCGGCGAGGAGAGCACCGGCGACTACATCGTCGACGAGAAGAAGCGCACGGTCGGCATCCTGGAGTCCGGCGTCGAGAAGGTGGAGGACTGGCTCGGCATCGACAACCTCTACAAGCCCGAGCACACCCACCTCGTCGGCTTCCTGAACAACGCGCTCAAGGCCAAAGAGCTGTTCAAGAAGGACAAGGACTACATCGTCGCCGACGGCGAGGTCCTGATCGTCGACGAGTTCACCGGCCGCATCCTGCACGGCCGCCGCTACAACGAGGGCATGCACCAGGCCATCGAGGCCAAAGAGGCAGTGAAGATCAAGGACGAGAACCAAACGCTCGCCACGGTCACCCTGCAGAACTACTTCCGCCTCTACGAGAAGCTGTCCGGCATGACCGGTACGGCCGCCACCGAGGCCAACGAGTTCCACCAGACGTACAAACTGGGCGTGGTCCCGATCCCGACCAACCGGCCGATGATCCGCAAGGACCAGGCGGACGTGGTCTACAAGACCGAGGACGCCAAGTTCAACGCGGTGGTCGAGGACATCAAGGAGCGCTACGAGCGCGGCCAGCCGGTGCTCGTCGGCACGACCTCGGTGGAGAAGTCCGAGCGGCTGTCCAAGGCGCTCAAGCGCCGCGGCGTGCAGCACGAGGTGCTCAACGCGAAGAACCACGCGCGTGAGGCGACGATCATCGCCGAGGCGGGCCGCAAGGGCGCCGTCACCGTCGCCACCAACATGGCCGGTCGAGGCACCGACATCATGCTCGGCGGCAACCCCGAGTTCCGCGCCGACCTCGAGCTGCGTCAGCGCGGCCTCGACCCGGTCGAGACGCCGGAGGAATACGACAAGGCCTACCCGGAGGCGCTGGAGAAGGCCAAGGCGGCGGTCAAGGCCGAGCACGACGAGGTCACCGACCTGGGCGGCCTCTACGTCCTGGGCACCGAGCGCCACGAGTCGCGCCGCATCGACAACCAGCTGCGCGGTCGCTCCGGCCGTCAGGGTGACCCCGGCGAGTCGCGCTTCTACCTGTCGCTCGGCGACGACCTCATGCGCCTGTTCAACTCGGCCAGGGTCGAGATGATCATGACGAGGCTCAACATCCCGGAGGACCAGCCGATCGAGTCCGGCATCGTCTCCAAGGCCATCGCCTCCGCCCAGCACCAGGTCGAGCAGCAGAACTTCGAGATCCGCAAGGAAGTTCTGAAGTACGACGAGGTGATGGACCGTCAACGCAAGGTGATCTACGCCGAGCGCCACCGCGTGCTGGAAGGCGCCGACCTGCACGAGCAGGTGCGTGGCTTCATCGGCGAAGTGATCGAGGGCTACGTCCAGGGCGCCACGGCCGAGGGCTTCGCCGAGGAGTGGGACCTCGACAAGTTGTGGAAGGCGTTCGGCGAGCTCTACCCGGTCACGGTCACGATCGACAACCTCGTCGAGGAGGCCGGCAACCGCGAGGAGCTGACCGCCGAGTTCATCAGCGAGAAGATCAAGAAGGACGCGCTGGAGGCGTACGCCAGGCGTGAGGCGGAGTTCGGCCCGGAGACCACGCGCGACCTCGAGCGCCGGGTCATCCTGTCCGTCCTCGACCGCAAGTGGCGCGAGCACCTCTACGAGATGGACTATCTGCGCGAGGGCATCGGCATGCGGGCCTACGCGCAGAAGGACCCCAAGATCGAATACGCGCGTGAGGGCTACGAGATGTTCGCCGCGATGCTCGAGGGCATCAAGGAGGACTCCGTGGGCTTCCTGTTCAACCTCGAGGTCGAGGTGCAGGAAAACCCGATCGTGGAGGAAGAGGACGCGGTCATCGCGGAGACCCGTTCGATCATCGCGCGCGGGCTGCGCGGGCCCGAGCGGCCGGCCGAGCTCGAATACACCGCGCCCGGAGAGCAGGGCGGGGTCGAGCACACCAAGGTGCGCACCAGCTCTGCGGAGCGGGCCGCGTACGGGAACGTGGAGCGGAACGCGCCTTGCCCGTGCGGGTCGGGCAAGAAGTACAAGCGCTGCCACGGCGACCCGAAGCACGCGGGCTGATCCGGTAGGTCACAAGAACCCCCGCCTCCCCGAGGCGGGGGTTCTCTCATCTAGCTAGGCGGTTTCGAAGTCGGTGCACAACCACTGGACGCCGCGGCGTTCGAGCCGTACGGCGAGGACGTGGTTGCGCTCGCCGCAGTGGACGAGCACGCACATCTCGACCGCGCCGTCCCGGGGCTCTTTCACGTGCATGCTGCCGGCGAACGGCGGGCGGCTCGACTGGATCATCCGCCCCGCCCGCACCAGCTCGCGGTAGGCCCGGCCGGTGAGCCGGTCGGCCACGGTCTCCGGGGGGCGCCGGCCTGCGAGCACCTCTGCCAGGGCTTGTCCCAGGTGGCGCAGCCTGCGCTCATCCGGTATGGCGCCTGGCGGTCCCCAGATCAAGGGATGGCGGTCCAGAGCCAGGGCTCCGTCTATGTGCGGGTCTTCCGCCGGCGAACGATCGTCGTCGTAGGGCGGCTCAGGGGCGGGGGTGAGGCCGATGCGAGGTGCTGCCGACACGCGTCCTCCAAATTCCTGGGCGGAGAAAGAAACGCTTATAAGAGTTTTCGGCCCGGCTCGGATATACGCGGGGCGCCAGCTTCCGCGATTCACGTGCGGTTATGTCGCTTAAACGATGAAAGTCGGCGAAAGCTGGAGTCCTTCCGCGCAGTTCCGGGCAGGTGCTGGTGAAGCTATGTGGCGCCCGTAACCTCGGTGGGCTCGCGGCCGGGGGTGGGCAGGTTCAGGGCGCGGATGAGGATGGCGAAGAGGGCGTAGTAGATGAGGAAATAGGCGACGCCGAAAGCGAGGATCAGGCCCATGCCGTGCGTGTTGGACTTGCCGGCGTTCAGCAGCAGGTCGATGGCGCCGCCCGAGAACGTGAAGCCGAGGCGGGCGCCGAGCTCGGCCATCAGCGCCATCGACAGGCCCGTCAGAACCGCGTGTACGGCGAAGAGCACCGGCGCCACGAAGATGAAGGCGAATTCCAGCGGTTCGGTGATTCCGGTGATGAAGGAGGTCAGGCCCGCGGACAGCATGATGCCACCGACCGGCCCGCGGCGGTCGGGCGGGGCGGCGCGCCACAAGGCGATGGCCGCGCCGAGCAGGCCGAACATCATGACCGGGAAGAAACCCGTCATGAAGATGCCCGCACCCTGCTCTCCGGCGAAATAGCAGTTCAGGTCCCCGGTCGCGTCCCGGATCGCGCCGTTCACGCCCGCGCGGCACTCCGGGAGCGTGAACCAGACGATGGTGTTGAGGAAGTGGTGCAGGCCCAGCGGGATGAGCAGGCGGTTGGCGACGCCGTAGATGCCGGTGCCGGCGGTGCCGTGGGCGGAGAGCCAGTCGCCCACCCCGGTCAGCCAGTCGCCGACGGGCCGCCACAGCAGGCCGAAGCCGACTCCCAGGACGAGGGCGGCGACGGCGGTGACGATGGGGACCGAGCGGCGGCCCCCGAAGAAGGCCAGCCACGACGGCAGCTTGACCCGGTAGAGGCGCTGCCACAGCGCGGCGGCCGTGAGGCCGATGACGATGCCGCCCAGGACGCCCGTCGGGTTCTGGGCGCCCACGTTGAGCGTACGGGTGCCGTCCTGGAGGACGAGCAGGACCTTCTCATAGACCGCGCCCTCGCCCGCGTCGAAGAACAGCGTCTTGGTGACCCGGTCGAAGACCAGGTAGCCGACCAGGGCAGCTAGAGCCGTCGAGCCGTCGGCCTTGCGGGCGAAGCCGATGGCCACGCCGATCGCGAACAGGACGGGGAGGTTCTCGAAGAGGGCGCCGCCGGCGGCCGCCAGCACCGCCGCCACCGGGAGGAGCCAGGGCAGCACGCCGCCGAGGCCGTCCGCGCCGAGGAGATCGTCCTGGCCGAAGCGGAAGAGCAGGCCCGCGGCGGGCAGGACCGCGATGGGCATCATGAGCGAGCGGCCGATGCGCTGCAGCACCGCGAAGGCCGATGACCAGGCCGAGCCGTCGCCCATCGCCGCACTCACCCCCGCTCGGTGGTCCGTTCGCGGGGGAATGGTGGGTTCCTACCACGGCCGCCTGCGGGGAAAACCGCGCTAGGTCTCGCCCGAGTCGACGTCGGGCTCGGGTTCGCGGCCCGGGGTCATGATGTCGAGCCGGCGGATCAGGAACGTGAACACGACGTAGTAGACGACGCCGTAGATCGCGCCGAGCAGCAGGATGCCGGGTAAGTTCTCGGTGTTCGACTTGCTGGCGTTCAGCAGCATGTCGAGCAGGCCCGCGGAGAACCCGAAGCCGAGCTGGCCGCCGATCAGCGTGGTCAGCGCCATGGCCAGGCCGGTCAGCAGCGCGTGGACGACCAGCAGCAGCGGCGCCACGAAGATGAAGGCGAACTCGATCGGCTCGGTGATGCCCGTGACGAACGACGCCAGCCCCGCCGACAGCATGATGCCGCCGACCGTGGCGCGCCGGTGCTTGGGGGCAGCCCGCCACATGGCCAGGGCGGCGGCGGGCAGGGCGAACATCATGATCGGGAAGAACCCGGCCATGAACTGGCCGGAGACCGGGGCGCCGCCGAAGTAGCAGTTCCAGTCGCCGCCGAGCACCCGGCCGCCGACGTCGCACTGCGGGACCACGTACCAGACGACCGAGTTGACGAAGTGGTGCAGGCCGAGCGGGATGAGCAGACGGTTGATCACGCCGTAGATGCCGGTGCCGACGGGCCCGAGCGCGGTCAGGGCCTCGCCCGCGTGCCGGATCCACTCGCCGATCACCGGCCAGAGCCAGCCGAAGAGCACGCCGATGAGCAGCGCCACGATGGAGGTGATGATCGGCACGAACCTGCGCCCGCCGAAGAACGCCAGCCAGGACGGCAGCTTGATGCGGTGAAAACGCTGCCAGAGGAGTGCGGTGACCAGGCCCATCACTATGCCGCCGAGCACCTTGGTGGGGTTCTGCATGCCGTAGTTGATGATCTCTTTGATGCCCTGCTCCTGGACCTCCCTGATCAGGACGGTGTCCCGGATGTCGGAGCCGAAGAACATCACCTTGGTGACGCGGTCGAAGACCAGGTAGCCGACCACAGCGGCGAGCGCGGTGGAGCCGTCGGCCTTGCGGGCGAAGCCGATCGCCACCCCCACGGCGAACAGCAGCGGCAGGTTCTCGAACAGCGCCGCGCCGGCCGCGGCCAGCACCTCGGCGACCTGGCTCATCCAGGCGAACCCGGCCAAGTCGGCCAGCCCGCCGGGCTCGCCGCCGTTGGAGCCGAGCATGTCGGGCTGGCCGAAGCGCAGCAGCAGGGCGGCCGCGGGCAGGGCGGCGATGGGCAGCATCAGTGAGCGGCCCAGTCGCTGGAGCACGGTCATGACGCGCGCGAACGGCGAGGGCCGGGCGGCGGCGGTCTCGTTCACCGGGCGTTCCTCCGGGGGGTGGAGCCGGGGCGGCCCCGGCGGGGTAAGGCCCTCAGCCCCGTCTTACGGGCATTTCGAGAATGGTGCGCAGCTGGTAGCGGTCCGCGCGGTAGGTGGACACGCCCAGCTCCGCGCAGAGGCCGCCGGAGAAGGACCTGCGCTGCAGCAGCAGCACGGCGCCGCCGCGCGGCAGCTTCAGCAGGTCGGCGTCGCTCGGGTCGGCGATGCCGCCGTCGATGGTGAGCTCGCCGGCGTCCATGACGAGGCCGTAGCGGCTCTCCAGCAGCTCGTACAGTGATTTGTCCGACAGATCATGAGAGGCAAGGTCTGGGGCGAGCTTGACAGGGATGTGCGCCCGCTCGATGGACAGCGGCTCCCCGTCGGCGGTACGCAGGCGCTCGATGAAGTGCACCTCCTCGCCCGGCTGGATCCCCAGCTCCTTGGCCAGGTGTGCGCTGGCGCGCACGACCCTCCTGTCGAGGTCGCGCGAGCCCGGGATCATGCCCCGGGCCCTCATGTCGTCGGTGAACGACGTGAGCTGCAGCGCCAGCTCGATCTTCGGCCGGGCGACGAACGTCCCCTTGCCCGGCACCCGGTGCAGACGGCCCTCGGACACGAGGTGGTCGACGGCCTGCCGGACGGTCATCCTGGAAAGGCCGAAACGCTGGCACAGCTCGCGCTCGGACGGGATGGCGGCGCCGATGCTGAGCTCGTCGCTGTCGATGAGGTCCAGCAGGATCTCGCGAAGCTGGAAGTACTTGGGCACCGGGCTGTCCGGATCGATGTGCGCCACGGATCCTCCCCTCGTCTTGACCTAGGCCATAGGTTATGGTTCGTACTGGTCTAGTCCGGACTAGACCACCATATATCGTTAAAGACGGTCAAGTCCGAGCCGCACTGATTTGAGGGATGAGCCCACGATGACCACGAAGATGCGCAGCGAGATCGCCGAGCAGCCGGCCGCGCTGCGGGCCACATTGGACTCCCTGCTCCCTAGGATCGGCGAGGTGAGGGCGGTGGGCGAGCGGGCTCGCCAACTGCTGTTCATCGCGCGTGGCACCTCCGACAACGCAGCAGTGTACGGCCGTTACCTGGTCGAATCGCACGCGGGACGGCTGTCCGCGCTGGCCGCACCGTCGATCGCGACCACGTACAAGCGCAAACTGGACCTGGACGGCGTCCTGGCCGTCGCGATCTCGCAGTCGGGGCGGACGGAAGAGATCGTCGAGACGCTGAGCTGGGCGAAGGACTGCGGGGCCAGCACCGTCGGCATCACCAACGGAGGCCTCGGCAGCCCGCTCGCCCAGGTCGCCGACGTGGCGCTGTGCACGGTCGCGGGGGAGGAGAAAGCCGTCCCGGCGACCAAGACGTACACGACGCAGCTCGCCGCGCTGGCGGTGCTCGCGCTGGGGCTGGGCGCCGACGTGGACGTGGCCGAGCTGCGGCGGGTGCCCGAGGCGGTGGAGAAGCTGATCGCCGAGCCCGGGGACGTGGAGGCCGTGGTCGAGGGGCTGCTCGACAAGCCGGGCGTGGTCGTGTCGGGGCGCGGGCTGGCGTTCTCGACGGCCCTGGAGACCGCGCTCAAGCTCAAGGAGGCCTGCTACCTGCACGCCATGGGCCTGTCGTACGCAGACCTGCTGCACGGCCCCATCGCGGTGGTCGACGCCGACACCCCGGCGCTGCTGGTCGCCGCCGAGAACAGCCCGACGCTGTCCGGTACGGTCGCGCTGGCCGAGCGGGTGGTTGCAGCGGGAGCGGCGGCGTACACGATCGGGGGCGGGGACGCGCTCGCGCGGGCGGGCACGGCCGCGCTCAACGGCCCCGACCTGCCCGAATGGGTGGCGCCCATGGGGCTGATCGTGCCGGGGCAGCTGCTGACCGAGGCGCTGGCCCGCCGGCTCGGCATCGACCCCGACGCGCCGCGCGGGTTGAACAAGGTCACCCAGACCGACTGAATTAGCCTGGGCACGAGAGCTAGGGAGGCCGGATGGCGGCGGATGTGAACGCGATCATCGCCGGGCTCGGCGGCGCGGACAACATCATCGATATCGAGCCCTGCATCACCCGGTTGCGTACGGAGGTGCACGACGCGTCCAAGGTCGACCAGGCCGCGCTCAAGGCGGCGGGTGCGCATGGCGTGATGGCCGCGGGGAACGTGGTCCAGGTCGTCGTCGGGCCGGAGGCGGACACGATCGCCAGCGACATCGAGGACATCATCGGCTAAGGGCGAGACCATGACGACTGTTCTCGCCCCGGTTGAGGGGGTGGCAGTGGGGTTGGCCGCCGTGCCCGATCCGGTGTTCTCCGCGGGCATGGTGGGGCCGGGAACGGCGATCGACCCGCTGCGAGGGCCGGGGAAGGCCGTGGCCCCCATCGCGGGAAAAATCATGAAACTGCATCCGCATGCGTACGTCATCGTGGGGGACGACGGCAAGGGCGTGCTGGTGCACCTGGGGATCGACACGATCCAGCTCAAGGGGAAGGGGTTCCAGCTGCTGGCGGCGGAGGGTGACCGGGTGAGCGCCGGCCAGCCGGTCGTGGCGTGGGACCCGGCGGCGATCGAGGCGGGCGGCCGCTCGCCGGTCTGCCCGGTGGTCGCGCTCGACGCCCTCTCGGCGGCGGTGACCCGGGTCGCCGAGGGGACGGTGCACGTGGGGGACGAGCTCTTCCGATGGGAGTAGGGGCCGCCGCTTCGGCTGGGACGGGCGGAAGGCGACACAATAGGCACGGCCCGCCGATCCGGCAGGCGTCGGACACGCGCGTCCAGGTGGTCTGGACCGGCACAGAAGGAGGACTCGATGGGTGAGCGCAAGGTCACCGTGGCGGCGGAGGTGGGGCTGCACGCCCGGCCTGCGGCGACGTTCGTGCAACGGGCGATGAAGGCCCCGATTGACATCACCGTGGCGAAGATGTCCGGCGGAAAGCCCCCGGTCAACGCCAAGAGCATTCTGGGGATCCTGGCGCTGGACGTCAGGCAGGGCGAGACCGTGGTGATCAGGGCGGAGGGCGAGGGCGCCGAGGAGGTCCTCGACGAGCTGGCCGAGATCGCCGGTACGCCGTGAATCTGCGGGGGGTGGGGGTCAGCCCGGGCATCGGGCACGGCCCCGCGTACGTGCTGACCGTCTCCGTGCCCGAACCCCCCGAGGGCGCAACGTACACAGGTGAGGCGGACGAGGAGAAGGAGCGCGCGATGGCCGCGCTCACCCGGGTCGCGGGCGAGCTGGAGGCTCGCGGCAACCAGGCGGGCGGCGAGGCCGAGGAGATACTCAAGGCCCAGGCGCTGATGGCCGAGGACCCCGGTCTGGTCGTGAAGGTGCGGACCCTGATCGATCGGGGCCTGGCCGCCCCGAGGGCGGTCTTTGAGGCTTTCATAAAATATCGGGACGTGCTGGCCGGGTCCGGGGGCTACCTGGGCGAGCGGGCCGCCGATCTGGACGACATCAGGAACCGCGTGATCGCGCTGCTCTACGGGGTGGCCATGCCAGGGCTACCGGCCGCGGCGGCGGAGCCGTACGTGCTGGTCGCCAGGGATCTCGCGCCCGCCGACACGGCGCTGCTGTCCCGGGCGCAGGTGGCCGCGTTCGTCACCGAGGAGGGCGGGCCGACCAGCCACACCGCGATCGTGGCCAGGGCGATGGGCGTGCCCGCCGTCGTGGCCTGTCCGGGCGCGACCGGCATCCCGCCCGGCGTCCGGGTGATGGCCGACGGCACCTCCGGCGACGTACGCGTGGAGCCGGCCGAGTCCGACGTCGCCGAAGCGGTCGGCGCGGACACGGCCAGGCAGGCCGCGATCGCCTCTGCGCGGGGCCCGGGCCGGACCGCCGACGGGCACCCTGTTCCGCTGCTCGCGAACGTCGGCGGGCCTTCAGAGCTGGACGCGGCCGTGGCCGCGGAGGCCGAGGGGATCGGGCTCTACCGGACCGAGTTCCTCTTCCTCGACCGGGCCGAGCCGCCGTCTGTGGAGGATCAGGCGCGGGCCTACCGGGCGGCGGTGGCGGCGTTCCCTGGCGGCAAGGTGGTCGTGCGGACGCTGGACGGGGGCGCGGACAAGCCGCTGGCGTTCCTGCCCACCCCCGCCGAGCCGAACCCGGCGCTGGGGGAGCGTGGTCTGCGCAGGTTCAGGCGGTTCCCCGCGGTGATGGAGGAGCAGCTCAGCGCGCTCGCGGCGGTCGGCTCCGAGGATCTCCAGGTGATGGCGCCGATGGTGGCCACGGCCGAGGAGGCGGGCTGGTTCGCGAGGGAGTGCCGGGCCAGGGGCCTGCCGAGCGTCGGCGTGATGATCGAGATCCCGTCGGCCGCGCTGCGTGCCCGGGACCTGCTGGTGCCGGTGGACTTCGTCTCGATCGGGACCAACGACCTCGCCCAATACGCCTTCGCCGCCGACCGCCAGCTCGGCGTCGTCAGCGCGCTGCAGGATCCGTGGCAGCCCGCGCTGCTCGACCTGGTCGCCATGGCCGCGAGCGCCGCGTCGGAGGCCGGCAAGCCGTGCGGGATCTGCGGCGAGTCGGCCGCCGACCCGGCCCTGGCCTGCGTGCTGGTGGGGCTCGGGGCCTCGACGCTGTCGATGGGGGCGGGCGCGCTGCCCGCCGTACGCGCCGGGCTGGCCGCGCACACGCTGGCGCAGTGCCGGATGGCGGCCGACGCGGCGCGGGCACGGACCACGGCGGCCGAGGCCCGCGCGGCGGCCCGCGTGCACCTGCCCGGACTCGGGAGGCTGGGGCTGTAAGGGTGGTTTCGAGTCGTCGCATGGATACCTTTGGATGCATGCTTCGACGGATCGGCACGGCAACTCTCCTCGTCATCGCTCTGGCCGCGTGCGGCGGTGGCGGCGGCCCGGCGGGCGCGACCCCGACCGGGGGCAAGGCCGCGCCGCCCGCGCAGACCACGGCGCCCCCGCAGAGTCCGCCCCAGGCGCAGCCGCAGCCGGGGCCGGTCGAGCGCGTGCTGTCGAAGATGAGCGTCGAGGAGAAGGTCGGCCAGCTGTTCATGCCCGTCCTCTACGGCACCTCGGCCGGCACGGTCTCTGGCGAGAACCAGGCGAGATACTCCGCCCAGACCCCGGCCAAGGTGATCGCCAAATACCACCTGGGCGGCGTGATCCTCTTCCCGCAGAACGTCAAGAGCGTCGGCCAGGTCGTCGGCCTGACCAACGGCCTGCAGCGGGCGTCGAAAGAGGTCCCGCTGCTGATCGGCACCGACCAGGAGAACGGCCTGGTGGCGCGGATGTCCGCGCTCATGACGGACTTCCCCGGCGCCTCCCGGATCGGTGCCACCAAGGACCCGGACCTGTCGCGCGCCGTGGCCAAGGCGACCGGCGAGGAGCTGCGCGCGCTGGGCGTGAACCTGGACTTCGCCCCGGTCGCCGACGTGAACGTGAACCCGCGTAATCCGATCATCGGCACGCGGGCGTTCGGCAAGGACCCGCAGCGGGTGGCCACGATGGTCGCGGCGGCGGTGAAGGGCTTCGCCGACGCCGAGGTGGCCGCCACCGCCAAGCACTTCCCCGGGCACGGTGACACCACCGTCGACAGCCACACCGGTCTGCCCGTGATCAAGCATACGAAGGCCCAGTGGGAGAAGATCGACGCGCCGCCGTTCAAGGCCGCGATCGACGCCGGGGTGGACGCCGTCATGAGCGCCCATATCGTCTTCCCCAAGCTCGACCCGTCGGGTGACCCGGCGACGCTGTCCAAGCCCATCCTGACCGGCCTGCTCCGGGGAAAGCTCGGCTTCAAAGGCGTGATCTCCACCGACGCGCTCAACATGGCCGGCGTGCGCCAGAAGTACAACGACGGCGAGATCGCCGTACGCGCCGTGCTGGCCGGGGCCGACCTGCTGCTCATGCCGAACGACCTGCCCAGGGCCTACCAGGCGGTGCTGGCGGCGGTGAAGTCGGGCCGGATCAGCAAGGAGCGCCTCGACCAGTCGGTCACCCGGCTGCTCACGCTCAAGCAGGCCAGGGGGCTGCTGACCAAGGCGCCCGTCGCGTCGGCGGAGGAGGCGGCCGGCGTGCTGCGCTCGGCCGAGCACCGCAAGCTGGCGGCCCGGGTGGCCCGCTAGTGCTCGCCGTGCAGGCCGCTGGCGATGAACATCGAGGCCAGCATGGCGAACAGGAACGCCTGCAGGAACTGGATGAGCATCTCCAGTGCCGTCATCACGATCGTCATCAGCACGCCGATCACGCCCAGGCCCACGCCGAGCGGGGTGAGCCGCTCGAACAGGAACCAGAAGCCCACCGAGCTGAAGAACGCCACGATGATGTGGCCGGCGAACATGTTCGCGAACAGCCGGAGGAAGTGGGTGAACAGCGAGTTGATGAACACCTCGGCCAGGATCATCGGGGCGTAGAGCCCGTAGGCCCAGCCGGGCAGGCCCGGCAGGTGCACGATGCCCCGCAGGTAGCCGCGTACGCCGTGGTGCCGGACGCCGAGGTAGACCTTGATGCCGTACACGGTGACCGCCAGCACCAAAGGGAAGGCGATGTGCGCGGCGACGGGAAACTGGATGAGCGGGATGACGCCCATCAGGTTCCAGAGGAGGACGGTCAGGAAGATGGTGAGGAGCAGGCCCATCCATCGGTCGGCGTCCTTGCCGAGGCTGGGCCGGGCGATCTGGTCGCGTACGAAGTCGTAGGCGTACTCGCCGATGCTCTGCCAGCCCCGTGGCACGATCATCGGCTTGGCGAACGCGGCCCAGCACACGGCGATGATGACGGCCGAGCTGAGCAGGGCGATCAGCACCGGCTTGGTGAACCATTCAGGTCCGCCGGGGATGATCGGGGCGAACTGGAAGAGGTCGAGGCCCGGGGCTTGCCACTGGTCGGGGGAGGCGAACAGGCCGTTGGAGGTGTTCGGGCCGAGAGAGGTGATCAGGATCGTCGTCCGCACGGCGGTCCCTTCTGGGTAGCGTCTAACGCTGGAGAATCACCCTAGCGACCGATTGGGTAGGTCTTAATTGGTGGTATCCGTATGGTCCGGATCTTCGGGGTCAGGCGTCGCGCCGCCGCAGCAGCAGCCCGCCCACCAGGAGCGCCGCGGCCGTCCACGCGGTGAGCACGCCGAGGCCCTCCCACGGGCTGAGAGGCAGGACGGCGGCGTCGGTGGTGGCCTGGACGGCCAGCCCGGCGTTCGCCGGGGAGATGGTCCAGAGGAAGCGCTGCGTGTCCTCGTCGGCGATCATCCGGATGGCGACCGGGAACAGGTAGAGCAGGCCGAGCACCACGCCGGTGGCCGCCGCGGAGTCACGTACGGCGATGGCGATCCCTACGCTGAGCAGCGCGATCAGCGCTAGATAGAGGACGGAGCCGACGGCCGCACGCAGCGTCGGACCGTCGGCCAGGGACAGCGGCGGGTAGCCATGCTCCGGGGTGAAGCCGCTGCCGGGCAGGAGCAGCCGCCCGGCCAGCACGGACCCGAGCACGGCCACCGTCCCCGCGACCAGGGTCAGGCCGGTGAGCAGGCCTGCCTTGGCGGCCAGCATGGTGGTCCGGCGCGGCATCGCGGTGAGGCTGGTGCGGATCAGGCCGGTGCTGTACTCGCCGCAGACCGCCAGCACGGCCAGCAGGGCGACCATCGCCTGGCCCAGTTGCACGCCCATGAGGCCGAGCCGGGTGGCGTCGTGGCCGCAGCCCGCCGACGGGCAGCTCACGGCCGATGCCGCCACGGCGCTCAGTGCCACGGTCAGCACCACCGTCCCGGCCAGCAGCCAGCCTGGTCCCGCCACGGTACGCAGCTTCGTCCACTCGGCGTGCGTCTCGCGCCTCATCCGTGCTCCCGCGGCCGGCGATCCCGGTCTCATACGTCGCTCCGGCGCAGTCGGTACGCGGCCAGGGCCAGGGTCAGCGCCGCGTACCCGCACAGGACGGCGAAGCCGGCCCACGGCGCGAGTGGGTAGTAGCCGGCCGCCGGCGCATAGTGGGCGGTCACCTGCGGATATTCGGGGATGCTCTGCTGGATCGCGAAGCCGGCGGCCGGCGTGACCCGCAGCAGCCAGTCCGACACCGCCTCGGGCAGGAGGGACGCGGTCGCGAGCACGTACGGGACGAGGATCGCCACGATCGCCGCGATGACCGCCATGGCGCTGCGCCGGAACAGCGCGCCGAGCGCGAGGGCGAACACGGCGGACACGGCGAGCACACCCGCGACCCCGGCGATCACCCGCAGCTCGGTGAGCAGGTCCACCGGCATGACGTGGATGCCGTTGCCCTGGAAGAGCCGCCGGCCGACCGGCAGGGTGACGGCGGCGGCGATCAGCGCGGAGACGAAGGTGACCAGGCCGACCACGACGGCCTTGGCCACCAGCACCCGGCCGCGCCGTGGGCTGGCGAGCAGCGTGGTGCGGATCAGTTGCCGCCGGAACTCGGCGGTGACGAACAGCACCGCCACGACGATCACCGCGATCAGCGCGAACATCGCGCCGCTCAGCGTGCGCTCGACGCGGGCCTCGGCCGTGAGCGGCGCGATGTCCCCCACCCCGGTGATCGTGTACGTGCCGCCGGACCGGACGAGCCCGCCCGGGTGGTGGGCCGAGCCGTCGGGCTCGTACGTGACCCCGATGTCGTCGCGGCTCCACGCGCCGCCGGTCCCCGCGCCCCGCACGCCGACCTCGTCCATGACGGCGGTGACCTCGGCGAAGCGGGACGCCGAGATGGACCCGCCCACCACGTTCCGGGAAATCCGCACGTCGCCGGGGGAGGCGGCGAAGAGCCCGATGCGGACCTTGGCCGTCAGCCCTTCGAGGCGGGCCGTGCCGACCTCGCTCCACTGCCTGCCGTCGGCCGACTCCTCACCCTTGATCGTGTCGCCCGCGCGGGTCAGCCGCAGCCAGCGCGGCGACTCCGGCGAGACGCGGCCGGGGCGGCCCGCCACGTCCTCGGTGAAGTTGTGCTGCATCCGCACGCCGTGCTCGGCGGTGACCATCACGGCCGCGTAGGCGGAGCCCTGCCGGGTGCTCTCTTTGATCATGACGCCGGCCTTCGCCCACGGGACGACATCGTTGGCGACGTTCCTGACTCCGGGGGTTTCGTCGGGCAGGCGGATCTGACCGGTCATGGAGCTCACCCGCACGGTGATGCTGCCGTCCCCGTCCAGTGGCTGGTGCGCGAAGTAGAAATCGTCCTCCACGGCCTGGCCGCCCGGCCCCGTAGGGGGAACGGGGCAGGGCACCTCGACCGGCCCATGGCTGCAGGAGGAACTGCTGGCCGTCGCGGACAGCAGGCCGAGCCCCACGACGAGCAGCGCCGCGACGGCCAGGCCGATGGTCCAGCCGCGTACCGTGCGGAACTTGGTCCACTCCGCGCGCAGGAGCTGCGCGAAGCCGTCGCGCCCGGCCCGCAGGTCCGAGCGGTAGGGGGTGACGGTGGTCATCGTGCCGCCCCCTTGAACTCGACCGCGTCCCTGGTCAGGTCCAGGTACGCCTCTTCCAGCGTCGCCCGGTGGGCGGCCACCTCGGAGAACGGCACCGACTGGGCGCCGAGCACCCGCACGATGTGCTCGGCCGCCAGCCCGGAGACGGTGAGCGTGTCGCGCTCGGTGACCGTCACGGTGGCGCCGGCGTGGGCCAGCGCCTGCATCGCCTCCGGCCGCGCCGGCGTACGCAGCGTCACCCGCCCGTTGGACGCGGCCGCGATCAGGTCGGCCACGCTGGTGTCCGCGACCACCTGGCCCCGGCCCACCACCACGAGATGGCCGGCGGTGTCCTGGAGCTCGCTCATCAGATGGCTGGACACCAGCACGGCCCGTCCCTCGGCGGCCAGCGACCGCAGGAAGCCGCGGATCCACACGATGCCCTCGGGGTCGAGGCCGTTGAACGGCTCGTCCAGCATGAGCACCGGCGGGTCGCCGAGCAGCGCCGCGGCGATCCCCAGCCGCTGGCGCATGCCCAGCGAGAACCCGCCGGCCCGGCGCCGGGCCGCGGACCGCAGCCCGACCTGCTCGATCACCTCGTCCACCCGCCCGGCGCCCAGCCCCTGGGAGTGGGCCAGCCACAGCAGGTGGTTGCGCGCGGTGCGGCTCGGTTGCAGCGCGCCGGCGTCCAGCAGCGCGCCGACGTGGCGCAGAGGGCTGTCCAGGCTCGGGTACGGCCGCCCGCCGATCAGCGCGCGGCCCTCGTCCGCGGCGTCCAGGCCGAGCACCACCCGCATCGTGGTGGACTTGCCCGCCCCGTTGGGCCCGACGAACCCGGTGACGTGCCCTGGCCGCACGGTGAACGACATCCCGTCCAGCGCCAGGGCCTGGCCGAACCGCTTGCGCAGCCCGGTGACTTCGATGGTTGCTTCCACGCCAGGAAGACTAGGCAGCGGCGGCCGTCGCGGTCGTCACGCGGGGGAGCGATCTCCGCCGTCGCTGGCGGCAGCTACGGCCCGTCCCTCACACGAGGGATGCCAGGACGCCGCGCGCCCGTGACAATGGCCTTTGTGGAGCGAGCGCGAGGCCGGTGGGCCGAATGGGGGCGCCGGATCGCGACCGCGTTCCCGGCGGCGGCCCGGTACGGGCCCGGCGCGCTGCCGGCGCTGCTCGCGGTGGCAGAGTCGATCACACAGGCAGGGGTCTCGTCGACGCAGCCCGTGCTGGGGGAGAGCGTGAGCGTGCCGGCGGGCGATCCGGCCGGGGTCGACGGCGGCCCGCCGGTGCCCGGCCAGGCTCACACGCCGATGCCTGGCCAGGCCGACGCGCCGCTGATGGACACCGCCGACGCTCCCCTCTCCATCATCGTCCTCCCCCTCCTCGCCCTGGCCACGACGCTGCCGCTGCCGCTGCTGTGGGCCCAGCCGCTCATCGGCGCGATCGTGACCGGCGCGGCGAGCGTGCTCTCGATCACGGCCTTCCACACGCTCACCGTGGCCGGCGCGGTCGCCCAGGTGATCGCCGCCTACCGGGCCGGCCGCCACGGGCCGCCGGCGCCGGCCGTGCTGGTCACCGTGCCATTCCCGATCCTGGCCGTGGTGCTCGAACCGGCCGGTCAGCTGCGGGTGGTGATGCTGATGCTGGCCTGCCTGGCCCCTGCGGCGGCGCTGGCCGGGATCGCCCGCCGGGCTCGCGGGAAGGCCCTGGCCGACACCGCCGCCCGGCAGGTCGTCGCGGACAGCCTGCTGGAGCACACCGCCCGCGGCGAGCGCGCCCGCATCGCCCGCGAGCTGCACGACGTCGTGGCCCACCACATCTCCATGGTCGCCGTGCAGGCGGAGACGGCCCGGCTCGCCGTGCCCGGGATGCCGGCCGCGGGCGCGGAGCGGCTGCTGGCGATCGGCGACACCGCCAGGGCGGCGCTGACCGAGATGCGGCGGCTGCTCGGCGTGCTGCGCGAGGACGCCCAGGCGGAGGCGAGTTGGCGGCCCCAGCCCGGCCTGCGCCTGCACGAGCTGAACGAGCTGCTCGACGAGTCGCGCGATGCGTCGGGAACCGGCACCCGGCTCGTCCTCAGCGGTGCCCCGGCCGAGCTCGACCCCGGCGTGGAACTGGCGGCGTACCGGATCGTCCAGGAGGCCCTCACCAACGCTCGGCGGCACGCGCCCGGGGCCGCCGTGGACGTGGAGCTGCACTACACTGACGGCGCCCTGCGGCTGGTCGTCCGCGACAACGGGCCTGGCCCGGCCGGCGGGGAGGCGGGCGGCCACGGACTGTCCGGCATGCGGGAGCGCGCGGCGGCCGTGGGCGGCGAGCTGCGCACCGGCCCCGCGCCCGGCGGCGGCTTCTTCGTCGAGGCCCGCCTACCAGGAAGGGATGAGAGCGCCGGATGAGCGTCGAGGCCCGCCCACCAGGAAAGGACACCAGCGCCGGATGAGCGTCGAGGCCGCCTACCAGGGAAGGACCCCAAACGCTCCATGATCCGCATCGTCATCGCGGACGACCACCTGGTCGTCCGCACAGGGTTCGCCGAGTTGCTCGACACCCAGCCGGACTTCGAGGTCGCCGGCACCGCCGCCGACGGGGCGGAGGCGGTGCGGATCTGCCGCGAGCTGGCCCCCGACGTGGTGCTCATGGACGTGCGCATGCCCGGCATGGGCGGAATAGAGGCCACCAGGGAGCTGGCCGGGCCGGGCGGGCCGCGGGTGCTCATCCTGACGACGTTCGACCTCGACGAGTACGTCTACGACGCGCTCCGCGCCGGGGCCAGCGGCTTCCTGCTCAAGGACGTCACCGCCGAGCGGCTCTTCGACGCGGTACGCGTCATCGCGGCCGGCGAGGCGCTGCTGGCCCCGGTGGTCACCAGGCGCCTCATCAGCGAGTTCGCCCGCCTGGGCCCGCGATCCGGCGCGCCCGTGGCGGCGCTGTCCACGCTCACCCCGCGCGAGACGCAGGTGCTCCGGCTCGTCGCCGAGGGGCTGTCCAATCCGGAGATCGCGGGCCGGCTGATGGTCACCGAGGAGACGGTGAAGACCCACGTGAGCCGCGTGCTGAACAAGCTCGGGCTGCGCGACAGGACCCAGGCGGTCGTCGCCGCTTATGAGACGGGCCTGGTCGTGCCGCGCAGCCGATCATGACGACTCAGATGTCGAATCAGAAATCGAAATCGTCAATGTTGTCCTTGTTGAACACGGTCGGCTTGCCGAGCAGCACCTCGCCCTTGGCGCCGATCGTGTACTCGCCGAGCTTGCCGGCCTTGAACTTCTCGCCCTCGGCGCCGGTGATCTGCCCGGAGGCCAGGGCGGCGGCCGCGTACGAGGCCAGGTAGCCCAGGTCGCCCGGGCTCCACAGCTCGAACGCCTCGATGGTCCCGTCCTTGACGAACTTCCGCAGCTGGTTCGGCGTGCCGAGCCCGGTCAGCTTGACCTTGCCCTTGTACGGCGAGTCCGACAGGTAGCGGGCCGCCGCGGCGATGCCCACGGTCGTCGGGGAGATGATGCCCGCCAGGTCCGGGTACGAGCGCAGGAGACCCTGGGTCTCGGTGAACGACTTCTGGTCGTCGTCGTTGCCGTAGGCGACCTTGACCAGCTCCATGTCCTTGTACTCGGGCTTCTTCAGCTCGTCCTTCATGAACTCGATCCAGGTGTTCTGGTTGGTCGCGTTCGGGGTGGCGGACAGCACGGCGATCTTGCCCTTGTGGCCGAGCTGCTCGGCCAGGAGCTGCACCTCCGTACGGCCGAGGTCCTCGGGGCTGGCCTGGTTGACGAACACGTCGCGGCCGTCGGCGGCGGTGTCGGAGTCGTAGCTGACGACCTTGATCCCGGCGGCCCTGGCCTGCTTGAGCGCGGGCACGACGGCGTTCGGGTCGTTCGCGGAGATGACGATGGCGTCCTGCTTCTGCTGCATCAGCGTGTTGATGTAGGACACCTGCGAGGACGCGCTGGCGTCGGACGGGCCGACCTCCTTGCCCTCGCCGCCGAACTCCTTGGCGGCCGCGATGCCGCCTTCATCGGCGATCGTGAAATACGGGTTGTTGACCTGCTTGGGCAGGAAGGCGATCTTCAATCCCTGCTTGAGCGAGGCGTTCGGGTCGGCCGCGGCCGACGACGCGGCGGTGGCCGGGGCGGAGGACTGCTGCTGCGCCACGTCGGTCTTGGTGGTGCCGCCGCAAGCGGCCGTCAGCAAAGCCAGACCGGCCAGGAGCGCTGTATGACGCCAAGTGGTACGCATTTTCATGATGGGGACTTCCCTTCCATTTGTGGTGATATGCGCCGCCGCCAGACCGCCCCCAAGTTCGGCGCCAGCACGGACGCGACGAGCAGCAGGCCCGTCACGAAGTTGAGGACCTCGTTGGCCACGTCCGCGAGGATCAGCGCGTTGCGCACGACGCCGAGCAGCAGGACCGCCATCAGCACTCCGGGCAGCGTCCCCCGCCCGCCGAAGATCGACACCCCGCCGAGCAGCACGGCGGCGATCACGGCCAGCTCCAGGCCGACGCCGTTGTCCGCGCGGGCGCTGGCGTACCGGAACGTGTAGACCAGGGATGCCAGCGAGGCCATCACCCCTGAGGCCACGAACAGCCAGAACTTGATGCGCTTGACTCGGATGCCCGAGAAGTACGCGGCCTCCTCGTTCGAGCCCAGCGCGAAGATGGACCGGCCGAGGCCCGTCGCGTGCAGCACCACCGCCGCCACCGCCGCCAGCACCGCGACCAGCACGGTCGCCAGCGGTACGGGGCCGATCGAGGAGGTCGCCAGGCTCGTGTAGGCGGGCGGCAGATCGGCCACCGCCTGGTCGCCGAGCATCACGTAGGCGAGGCCGCGGAACAGGGCGAACGTCCCGATCGTCACCGCCAGCGAGGGCAGGCCGAGCCGGGTGACCAGCAGCCCGTTGAACGCGCCGCACACCGCGCCGACCAGCAGGCAGATCGGCATGATCGCCTCGATCGGGAGCCCGGCGTTCCACAGCCAGCCGAGCACCGCGCAGGACAGGCCGAGCGTGGACGCCACGGACAGGTCGATCTCGGCCGCCACGATGACCAGCGTCATGGTCAGCGCCATGAGGGCGATCTCGGTGGTGTCGAGCAGCAGGAACGAGACGTTGGAGCCGTTGGCGAAGCCGTCCACGCCCAGCGAGGACCAAACGAGGACGCCGGCGAGCAGGACGAGGATCAGGCCCTCCCACCGGCGGGCCAGGTCAAGTCTCATCGTGGAACCTCCTGCGGCGCAGTGCGGCGGCCACCCGCAGGGCGAGCAGCCGGTCGAGGACGATGGCGGCGATCAGCAGCCCGCCGTTGATCGCGGTCTGCGCGAACGCGTCGACCCGCAGCACGGCAAGCGCGCTGGTGATGCTCGCCAGCAGCAGCGCGCCGAGCGCGGCCCCGTACACGGTGCCACTGCCGCCGAAGATCGCTACGCCGCCCACCACGACGGCCGCGATCACGTCGAGCTCCTTGCCGGTCGCCACGGTGGCGTCCACGGTGCCGAAGCGGGCCGCCCACATGACGCCGGCCAGCCCGGCAAGCGCCCCGTTGGCGACGAACGCCGCGACGATCCGGCGCCGCACCCTGATCCCGGCCAGCACCGCGGCCTCGGGGTTGGAGCCGATGGCGTAAAGCTCGCGGCCGGAGCGCAGGTTACGCAGCATCCAGCCGACCACCAGCAGCACGATCACGGCGACCAGCGCGAGCAGCGGCACCCCGAGCACCGAGCGCGTCCCCAGGGACAGGAAACCCTCGGGCATGTCGGCGGCGTTCACCTGGCGCCCGCCCGCCCAGGCGTAGTCGATGCCGCGGAAGGCGTACAGGGTGCCGAGGGTGGCGACCAACGCCGGCACCTTGGCCGCCCCGACGAGCAGGCCGTTGACGGCGCCGCAGGCGGCGCCGAGTGCCACGCAGCCGGCGATCACGACCGGGATCGGCACGCCGGGGTTGTCGGCGAGGACCAGCGCGCCGCCGAACGCCGACAGGCCCACCACCGAGCTGACCGACAGGTCCACGTTCCGGGTGATCACGACGAGCGTCTGGCCGACGGCGAGCAGGGCCACGATGGCCGAGTTGAGCAGGATGTCGCGCAGGCTGGCGTAGGCGAGGAAGCTCGGGTTCACCGCGCCCGTGACGGCGAACAGGGCGCCGAGCGCGATCACGATACCCAGCTCCCGCACCCGCGCGACCCGGTCGACGAGCCTCCGGCCGCCGTTGCGCCGCGCGCTTTCCGACCTGGTTGCGGTCGCGGTCACGCGGCGCTCCTTCCGGTCGCGGCCGCCATCACGCTCTCCTCGGTCGCGGCCGCGCGGTCGATCTCCGCGACCAGCCGTCCCTCGTGCATGACCAGCACCCGGTCCGCCATGCCCAGCACCTCGGGCAGCTCAGAGGAGATCATCAGCACCGCCACCCCGCTCCCTGCCAGCTCCGACAGCAGCCGGTGCACCTCGGCCTTGGTGCCCACGTCGATGCCCCTGGTGGGCTCGTCCACGATGAGCACCGACGGCTTGCGCGCCAGCCACTTGGCCAGCACGACCTTCTGCTGGTTGCCGCCGGAGAGCACGTTCACCGGGTCCGTCAGCCGGGCGAACTTCAGCTGCAACCGCACCGCCCAGTCCTTCGCCCGCTCCCGCTCGGCGAGCCGCGAGATCAGCGGTCCGCGATGCAGGGCGGCCAGTCCGGCGAGGCCGATGTTGCGCTCGATCGACAGGTCCATGACGAGGCCCTGCTGCCGCCGGTCCTCCGGGACGAGCGCCAGTCCGGCCGCCATCGCGGCCGTGGGGCTGGCGGGCCGCAGCCGCTTGCCGGCCACCTCCACGCTCCCGGCGTCCCACCGGTCGATGCCGAACACGGCCCTGGCCACCTCGCTGCGCCCGGCGCCGACCAGCCCGGCGAGCGCGACGATCTCGCCGCGCCGCACCTCGAACGACACGTCGGTGAAGACACCCTCGCGAGTGAGCCTGCGCACGCTCAGCGCGACCTCCCCGGCGTCCGTCTCCTGCTTGGGGAACAGGGCCTCCAGCTCCCTGCCCACCATGCGGCGTACCAGGTCGTCGGGGGTGATGTCGGCGATCAGGTCGCTCGCCACGAAAGCGCCGTCCCGCAGGGTCGTGACCCGCTGGCACAGCTCGAACATCTCCTCCAGCCGGTGCGAGATGAACAGCAGCGCGCAGCCCTGCTCGCGCAGCGCCTTCGCCACGCCGAACAGCCGGGCGACCTCCTTGCCCGAGAGGGCGGCGGTCGGCTCGTCCATGATGAGCACCCGCGCCTGCCGTGACAGGGCCTTGGCGATCTCCACGAGCTGCTGGTCGGCGATCGACAGGCCGCGGGCCGGCTGGCCGGGGTCGAGTTGCACGCCGAGCCTGGTGAACAGCTCGGCGGCGGCCGTACGCATGGCCCGCCGGTCGATGCCGAAGCGGGCGCGGGGCTGGCTGCCCATGAAGATGTTCTCCATGACGGACAGATCGGGGAACAGGGTCGGCTCCTGGTAGATCACCGCCACCCCCGCCCGCTGGGCATCGGCCGGCCCCGCGAATTCCACCGGTTCGCCGTCCATCAGGATCTGACCGGAGTCCGGCCGGTGCACGCCGGAGAGGATCTTCACGAGCGTGGATTTTCCCGCGCCGTTCTCCCCGGCGAGGGCGTGCACCTCGCCGGCGAACAATTTCAGAGAGACCTCGCGTACGGCCCGCACGGCGCCGAACGCCTTGCTGACCTGCGAGAGGGACAGGACGGGATCATCAACCATAGCTGCACCAGGTAAAAAATCGTTTTAATCGGTGGGAGGAAAGTAGAGCAGCGACTGGCTGCAAGTCAATGCCCGATTACAACGAGATTTCCGATCAACCGACAGACACGGCGACCATCATAGAATTGTTACGTTTTAAGGTCTTGATCCCGGGAAACGAGCGCCTCTCAGCCGCCGATGGCGACGGAGCCGACCGGCGGCGGGCAGGTGTTGCGGCGGTATCTGCCAGGTGCCAGGCCGTACTCGCGCTTGAAGGCGTTGGCGAAGGCGAACTCCGAGCCGTAGCCGACGCGGGCGGCGATCTCGCCCAGCGGGGCGTCCGACTCCCGCAGCAGGCGGCCGGCGGTGGCCAGGCGCCACCAGGTGAGGTACGTCAGCGGCGGCTGCCCGACCAGCGTGGCGAAGCGGCGCGCGAACGCCGCCCGCGACATCCCCGCCCGCGCGCCCAGCTCCGCCACCGTCCACGGGTGCGCCGGGTCGCGGTGCATCACGTCGAGCGCGGCGCTGATGCCCGGGTCGGCCAGCGCCAGCGACCAGCCCGAGACCGTGCAGTGCTCGCGAGGGGCATCGAACCAGGCGCGCAGGATGAACAGCAGGAGCATGTCCAGGAGGGACGAGACGACCGTGTCGGCGCCCAGCCGCGGGTGATGGATCTCGGCGCCCAGCAGCTCCACGGCCGCGCGTAGCTCCGGGTGGAGCCCGAGCCTGGCCGGCAGGTGGATCAGCTCGGGCAGGTCGCGCAGGAGCGGGTGGGCCCGGCTCGGGTCGAGCTGGTAGCCGCCGCACAGCAGCACGGTGGCCGCGCCCGGGCCGTCGATCGACGCGGAGGCGAACAGGTCGGCGTCGTCGGTCACCGGGTCGCACTGCGGCTCGGCCACCGGCGTGGAGGGGCTGTCGGCCATGGCGTAGCCGTGTCCGTGCGGGAAGAAGACCACGTCGCCCACGGACAGCGCGATCGGCGGGCCCTCCGGCGGGAGCAGCCAGCCCGATCCCTGCAGGACCACCTGGAACCCGGCAGACCCCGGGGCGGAGGGGAAGCGCTGTCCCCAGGGGGTGTGCCATTCGACGCGGACCGAGCGGGGCCGGCCGGTGCGCATGATGGCGATCACGTCGCTGAGTACATCCACAACAGAACTCTAACTCCATAGACGCTCGCGTATAAATCTCAGACCCCAGCGCATTGGATGTCTCTGCGCAGGCTCCTACGGTTGCTTGCGACAGAAGGAGTGCTTCATGAGGCGAGTTTTGGTCACCGGGGCGACCGGCACGGTCGGCCAGTGGGTGGCGGCGCAACTGCGGGAGGCCGGGGCCGAGGTCACGGCCCTGAGCAGGAGTACGGGCGATCTGACCGACCCGGGGTCGCTGCCGCTCGACGGGGTGGACGCGGTGTTCCTGGTGTGGCCGTTCGGCACGGCGGAGGGGGCACGGGCGGTGGTCGAGGCCGTCGCCGGGCGGGCCCGGCGCGTGGTCTACCTCTCCTCCGCCGCGCTGCGCGATCACGAGCGCGAGGTGGAGCGGCTGATCGAGGGGTCGGGTCTGGAGTGGACGTTCCTGCGCCCGCACGCCTTCGCGGCCAACGCGCTGCGATGGGCCCGGCAGGTGCGAGCGGGAGCGGTAAGCGGCGCGTACGGCCTGGCCGCCATGCCGCCGGTGCACGAGCGGGACCTTGCGGCCGTGGCCGTACGGGCGTTGCTGGACGACGGGCACCACGGCGCGATCTACGATCTGACCGGCCCGGAGTCGATCACCCAGGCCGGCCAGGTGCGGATCATCTCCGAGGCCACCGGGATCCCGGCCCGCTGGGAGGAGGTCCCGCCGGAGACCGCCCACGCCGGCCTGCTGGCCAGGGGCTGGCCTCCCGAGGTGGTGGACGGCGTCCTGCGGGCACAAGCCGCCCTGGTGGCCGACCCGGCGCCGGTCACCTCGACGGTCGAGGAGGTCACGAAGACCCCGGCGAGCACGTTCGGGAAGTGGGCGGCGGAGCACGCCGCCGACTTCCGCACGGTCCCCGGGGCGCCGCCCACGATGCGGGCGGCGCGCATCCACCGGTTCGGGGACGCCTCGGAGATCCGCCAGGACGAGGCCCCCACGCCCCGGCCCGGCTCTGGAGAGGTCCTGATCGAGGTGGCCGCCACGTCGTTCAACCCCTCGGAGGTCGGCCTGCGCTCCGGGATGCTTCCCGAGGTGTTCCAGGCGACCCTGCCGCACACGCTCGGCTGGGACGTCTCCGGCACGGTGGTCGAGACCGGCGCCGACGTCACGGGTCTCGCCCCGGGCGACCGGGTCTTCGGCCTGGTGAGCGGCGCGGCGGCCGAGTACGTCGTGGCGCCCGCGGCCATCCTGGCCAGGGCTCCGGAGAGCATCCCGCTCGCCGACGCCGCCGCCGTCCCCGTGGCCGGGCTCACCGCCTGGCAGGCGGTCTTCGAGCACGCCCGCATCACCCCGGGGCAGCGCGTGCTGATCAACGGCGCGGGCGGCGGCGTCGGCCTGTTCGCCGTGCAGTTCGCCAAGCTCGCGGGGGCCACGGTGACGGCCACGGCGAGCCCGCGCAGCGCGGCCGCGGTGAAACGGCACGGCGCGGACGAGGTGATCGACTACACCGAGGCCCCGCTGCCCGGTGGCATGGACCTGCTGCTGAACCTGGTCCCGCTCCCCGAGGCCGCGGCCGGAGCCATGGCCGGGCTCGCCCCGGCGATCGTCACGATCGCGACCCCGATCGAGGGCGGCACGCACTTCGTGGCCCGCAACGACCCCCAGCACCTGGCCGAGATCGCGGCCCTGATCGACGACGGCATGCTCATCGTCGACGTCGCGGAGTCGCACCCGCTGTCCGCGCTGGCCGAAATCCACCGCAGAGCGGAGTCAGGCGACACCCGCGGCAAGATCACGATTTATCCGTACGGCTAAGGAGAAGAAATGATCAGGATTGGCATCATCATCGGCAGCACTCGCCCGGGACGCAACGGCGAGAACGTCGCCCGCTGGGTCCACGACCTGGCGGCCAAGCGCGACGACGCCCACTTCGAGCTGATCGACCTGGCCGACTTCGCCCTTCCCCACCTCGACGAGCCCCTGCCCGCCGCCGCCGGCCAATACGCTCACCACCACACCAAGGCGTGGGCGCAGCGCGTCGCCTCCTTCGACGGCTTCGTCTTCGTCACGCCGGAGTACAACCACTCCACCTCCGGAGCCCTGAAGAACGCGATCGACTTCCTGTACGGCGAATGGCAGGACAAGGCCGCGGGCCTGGTCAGCTACGGCATCGACGGCGGAGTCCGGGCGGCCGAACACCTCAGACAGGTGCTCGGCCAGCTCAAGGTCGCCGACGTGCCCGCGCAGGTCACCCTGTCGCTGCGGCACGACTTCGAGGGCTTCACGGTCTTCCGGCCGGCCGAGCACCAGGAGGCCATGGTCGCCACCATGCTCGACCAGGTCGTCGCCTGGAGCGGCGCGCTGAAGCCGCTCAGGGCCGCGGCCTGAAGTGCTGCAGCACCTCGGGGTTGGCCATGGCGTCGAGGTTGGCCGCCTCCTCCACCGGGGTGCCGAGCAGGATCTTGCGGACCGGCACCTCCAGCTTCTTGCCGGACAGGGTGCGGGGGATGCCGGGCACGACGCGGATCTCGTTGGGCACGTGACGCGGTGACAGCTCCGTCCGCAGCGCGTCGCACAGGGCGCGTTCGAGCGACTCCGTGTACGTGACGCCCTCGGCGAGCGTCACGTACAGCAGCAGCCGCCCCTCCTGGCCGAGCTGCCCCGTGTCGATCACCAGACTGTCGGCGATCTCCTCGAACCGCTCGACCACCCGGTAGAACTCGCTCGTGCCCATCCGGACGCCGCCCCGGTTGAGGGTCGAGTCGGAGCGGCCGTAGATCACGCAGCTGCCGTCCTCGTTGATCTTGATCCAGTCGCCGTGCCGCCACACGCCGGGATAGACATCGAAGTAGCTCTCGGCGTACCGCTCGCCGGAGGGGTCGTTCCAGAACATCACCGGCATCGACGGCATCGGCTGCGTCAGCACCAGCTCGCCCACCTCGCCGACGACGCTCTTGCCCGCCGGGTCGAACGACTCCACCTTCGCCCCCAGCGACCGGCACGGGATGATCCCCGCCCTGATCGGATGGAGCATGGTGGCCCCGACGAACCCCGTGCACACGTCGGTGCCGCCGGAGAACGACCCGATCGGGACCCCGGGCAGCTCGGCGGCCACCCACGCGAACCCCTCGGGCGGCAGCGGCGATCCGGTCGAGCCCACGCCGCGCAGCCGCTCCAGCCCGGACAGCCGGACCCCGGCCTTCAGCGAGGCCATGATGTACGGCGCCCCGACCCCGAAGTACGTCACCCCCTCCGAGGCGGCGATCCGCCACAGCGCGGCCGGCGACGGATGAGTGGCCGAGCCGTCGTACATCACCGGCGTGGCACCCACCAGCAGCGCGCCGACGAGGTAGTTCCACATCATCCAGCCCGTGGTGGTGTACCAGAAGAACACGTCGCCTTCGCCCAGGTCCTGGTGGAAGGAGAGCGACTTGAGATGCTCCAGCACGACGCCGCCGTGGCCGTGCACGATCGGCTTGGGCAGCCCGGTGGTGCCGCTGGAGTAGACGATCCACAGCGGATGGTCGAACGGCACCCGCTCGAACTCCAGCGGCCCCTCCTCGGCCCGCAGCCCCTCCCAGCCGATCACCTCGCCGTGCGGCATCTCCTCGGTGTGCGCGGGGGTGGGCTCGGCCTGCTGCGGCGGGCGGCCCTCCTCGGCCGCCGCAAGATACGGGATCCACACGGTCGCGCGCAGCGAGGGCAGCTCGGCGGCGATCTCGTTGACCGCGGCCGAGCGGTCGTAGCTCTTGCCGTTGTAGTGATAGCCGTCGACCGCGATGAGCACCTTGGGCTCGATCTGCCTGAACCGGTCGACGATGCTCGGCACCCCGAAGTCGGGCGAGCCGGCCGACCAGATCGCGCCCAGTGAGGCGGTGGCCAGGAAGGCGATCAGGGCCTGCGGGATGTTCGGCAGGTAACCGGCCACCCGGTCGCCCTGTCGCACGCCCAGCCGGAGCAGCCCGGCCCGCACGCGGGCGACCTCCTCGCGCAGCTCGGCGCGGGTCAGCTCCTGGCGGGCGCCGTCCTCGGAGACGAACACGACAGCGGTGCCCTCGGCGCGCGAGCTCCGGCGCAGCGCGTTCTCGGCGTAGTTGAGCGTGCTCCCCGCGAACCAGCGGGCCCCGGGCATCGTCCCGGACAGCGCGGGTCCGTGGCCGCGCTCCCCGATCACGTCGAAGTAGTCCCAGATCGACGACCAGAACGCCGCGGGGTCGTCGACGGACCACCGCCACGCCTCCTCATAGCCGCCGGACCGCCCCAGCCACTCCAGGTAGCGGGTCAGCATGGCCGACACGACGACCTCTTCGCTCGGCTCCCAGAGCAGCTCTCCCTCAGCAACCATGTGCCCCATCCTGTCGCCCGATCAATGGAGAGTCATACCTGTACCCTCCACACACCTTGCTATCTCCTTAGGTGGTCCACCGCCATACGCGCGGCCGTGCCGATGACCGCGTCGGCGCGCGGCTGGTTGAGCGCGGTGCTGAAGGAGCGGGTGAAGACGGCCACCGCGTAGCGCCTCCCGTCGGGATATTCGACGACGCCCGACTCGGTGCGCAGCGTCGGCAGCGTGCCGGTCTTGCCGCTGACCGCGACGTCGTCGTACGGGAAGCCGGAGGCCAGCCGGTGCGGCCACACCTGCATGTTGAGCACGGCGCGCATCCAGGCGCACGACGCGCGGGAGGCCGCCTCGTCCCGCCAGATCAGCCCGAACAGCCGGGCCATCTCGCGCGGGGTGCTGCGGTTCGCCCGCGCCGGGTCGAGCGAGCTCAGCCGGGCGATGTCGTCGGGATCCAGGTACGGCCACCCGTGCCCGGTGTCCGTGCGCATGCTGTCGTTGAGCTCCCGGCAGCTCTGCGTCACCCGCGTCGAGTCCAGCCCGTACTTGGCCAGCATGGCGTTGACCGCGTCGATCCCCACCCGGCCGAGCAGCATGTCGGCCGAGCTGTTGTCGCTCACCGCGATCATCAGGTAAGCCAGGTCGCGCAGCGAGATCGTCACGTCGTCGAGCATCGCGGAGATCCCCGTCGGCCCCGTCACCCGGTCTCCGGCCGTCACGGTCACCCGGCTCGTGGGGTCGAGCAGCCCGGCGTCGGCCTGCCGGCAGAACTCCACCAGCAGCGGCACCTTGAACATCGACGCCGTGGGCAGCGGCTCGTCGGCCCCGTGCCCGACCTCGCGCCCCGAGTCGATGTCGGCGGCGTACAGCCAGCCGGTGACGCCCGCCACCCGGAACAGGGTCTCGAAGTCGGGCCCGCTGTGCCTGATTGTTCGCTCGCTCATGCCAGCATCCCCGGCCTGCGGCTGATCCGCCGCGCGGGCACGGCGCCTTCGTCCGTCATCCCGGCGCTCTCCTTCAGCGTCCGTACGGCCACAGCCGAGAAATCGGTGACCGCGGCCGTCGCCACACGCCAGGCCGTGGAGACCCGGCACGCGATCGGCGAGCCTAGCAGCGGCCGCCAGGCCAGCCCGGGAAGCTCCATCTTGGGCCCGAACGCCACCGCCGCGCCCGCCAGCACCAGCCCGAGCCCGGCGCCCTGGTGCACCTGCGCGGGGACGTACCCGTGGCGGCGGCACTCCGACAGCATCTCGGCACGCATGCCCGGCTCGCCCTCCTTGGGAGGCATCAGCAGCTCCCGCCCCGCCAGGTCGGACAGATGCACCTCGCCGACGCCGGCCAGCGGGTCGCCGGCGGCCAGCAGCACGCCCTGGACCTGGACGAGGGCCTCGCCGAACTGCAGGCCGGGAGCTGAGACGGGATGGCGTACGAGGCCCACGTCGATCGCGCCCTCGGCCAGCGCGGTCACCTGGTCGGCGGTCCAGATCTCGGCCGGCGCGAGGCGTATCTCGGGATGGGTCTCGCGGAAGCCCGCGACCAGAGCGGCGATCACGGCGGCGGCCAGGTCGGGCGGGACGCCGACCTTGAGCACCGTGCCCTCGCCGTGCCTGGCCAGCTCGTGCAGCCGATCCACCCTGGCCACGATCTCGCGGGCCTCGCCCAGCAGCAGCCGGCCCGGCTCGGTGAGGCGCACCTGGCGGGCGGAGCGGTCGAACAGCCGCGTGCCGAGCTCCTCCTCCAGGCGCTTGATGCGCTGGCTGAGCGGCGGCTGCGCCATGCCGAGCCGGATCGCGGCGTTGCCGAAGTGCAGCTCCTCCGCCACCACGATGAAGTAGCGAAGATGGCGGACCAGGTCCATGACCAGCCACTATATCCAGATTTATATCTGTGAAACAGTCATATCAATATTGGACACCTTTGCCATGTCTCTGGTGTCCTCTGCGTCATGGCACCACAAACGGGGACAAACTATGCCCACCTCCGGCCTGAGCAGCCGCCACGGCGACGGCGGCGCAGATGGCCGTGGATCGCGGCGGGGATCCTGGTCCCGGTCGTCGCGGCGGGCGGGGTCGTCTGGGCGACGCGCATGACCGGCTCGCCGGAGGAGACCGCCGACACCTATCTGGCGGCGTGGGCGGTGCGGGACTACGCCGCCATGCGGGCGCTGGTCGCCGACCCGCCCGCCGACTTCGAGGCCCGCCATGAGCGCTTTCGCACCGATCTCAAGGTCGCGGAGGCGGCCTTCCGCCGGCACGCGCCGACGGGGGTCTTCGCCGCCTCGGCCGAGGACATGGGCGGCGTCGTGTCGTTCCGGGCGAGGCTGATCGGGGAGCTGGACTGGGACTACGGCGGGGAGCTCAAGTTCGTCGAACGCGACGGCACCTGGAAGGTCGCCTGGACCCCTGCCGCCCTCCACCCCCTGCTCAAGCAGGGCCGCTCGCTGCGGGTGGTCGCGGAGCAGGGCGACCCGCTGCGGGTCCTGGCCGCCGACGGCACCTCGGTCAACACCCCGGACGCGCCCGGCTCGGTGCAGCAGCTCGTCGAGGGCCTCAAGGAAACCTACCCCGACCGCTTCAAGGCCCCGAACCGCGCCAGGATCGACCTCTACCAGGGGGACGAGGTCGTCCAGACCGTCGTCGAGGCGGGCGGGAACCGGCCACTCCAGACCACGATCGACCTGGCGGTCCACCGCGCCGCCGCCAAGGCGCTCGAAGGGGTGCGCAAGCCGGCCTCGCTGGTGGCGCTGCGGGCCTCGACCGGGGAGATCCTGGCGGTGGTCAACAAGCCGGGCGGGTTCAACCGGGCGTTGCTCGGCAAGTACCCGCCGGGATCGACGTTCAAGGTCGTTACGGCCTCCGCGCTGGTCGCGGGCGGGGTGGAGCCGGGGGAGCAGGTGACGTGCCCGGCCGAGAAGAACATCGGCGGCTTCCCGTTCCACAACGCCGGCTTCAAGGACTATGGGACGCTGTCGTTCCAGGAGGCGTTCGCGCACTCGTGCAACACCACATTCGGGGAGATGAGCGTGGCCTCGCTGAACGGCGGGCGGCTGGCCGAGGTCGCCAGGAGCTTCGGCTTCGGCATCCCGATCATGCCGGGCGTGCCCGCCGTACGCGCCGAGTTCCCCGACCCCAAGGACGACACCGACCTGGCCTCCGCCTCCATCGGCCAGGGCCGGGTGCTGGCGAGCCCGCTCAACATGGCGTCGGTGGCCGCCGCCATCGCCTCCGGCGCCTGGATCCACCCGCGCCTCGTCACCGAGGAGCTCACCGGCCAGACCGGCAGCCCGCGCCCGCTGGAGGCCGGAGTGGTGACCGCCCTCCGCAAGCTCATGCCCGCCGTCGTCACGGACGGCACCGCCCACGCCGTACGCTTCCCGCCGGGCACGGCAGGCAAGACCGGCACGGCGGAGTACGGCTCGGGCACGGAACCGCCCGCCCACTCATGGTTCATCGGCTACCAGGGAGACCTGGCCTTCGCGGTGATCGTCGAGGACGGCGGCGCGGGCTCCGCGGTGGCCGCCCCGATCGCGGCCCGCTTCCTCAGCGCCACACCCTGATCCCCCCGACCCACCTCCCACCACTGTCAGCTCGCCTTGCGGCCGGCCGGGGCGGTCAGGTCGGCGACCGCGGTCACCACCTCTGAGGCGTTGGAGAGGTCGGGCAGCACCAGGTCGGCGCCCGCCTGGCGGAGTTCGCCCGCCATCGACCGCCCAGAGGCGACGGCGATCACCGCGGCCCCGCCGATCTTGGCGGCCTGCACGTCCCGCGTCGAGTCCCCGATCACCACGGTGTTGGCCGCCGTGAAGGGCGTCCCGAGGCGCTGCTTGGCCCGTCCCTGGGCGACCTGGAGCAGCGTCGCCTTGGGGTAGACCTCCTCGCCGTAGCCGCCGAGCTCGAAGTCGATGTACTTGTCCAGCCCGAACGCCTTGAGCTTGAGCACCGCGTTGCTCTTGATCGTGCCGGTCAGCACCGTCTGCACCACGCCGTCGAGCCTGGACACCGACTTCAGCGCGGCCCTGGCCCCCGGCATCATCCGCCCCTCCTTGGCCAGCCGCCCGCTCCGGTCGGCGAAGGCCACGGCGAGCGCCGACAGGAACGTGGGCAGGTGATCGTCCTCGGCCTGGATGCCGTTGACGGCGAGCGTCTCGAAGACGATCTCGGAGTCCGGCCGGCCCATCGGCGGGACGAGCTTGACCAGCGGACGCCCCGTCACGACGCGGAACGCCTCGGCGTAGGCGTCTCGGGCCACGATGGCGACGTCGACCAGGGTCAGGTCGATGTTCCAGAGCACAAGGCGGTTGATGGCAGCCTCCTGAGGGGGACACTGCAAGAGTACGGGCGGCGCCCAGCTCTGAGCTGCAGTCTGAGCGATTTAAGCATGCCCGGACCCGTTCGCGACGCTATGCGTGGTCGAGGGCGTCGGCCAGGGTGTCGACCACCGGCAGCCCGGTGCTCTCCAACTCGGCCCTCGTGGTCATCCCGCCGGTGTAGAGCACGGCCCGGGCTCCCACGTGCTTGGCCGCGAGCCCGTCGTCCACGCTGTCGCCGATGACCAGAACCTCGCCGGGGTCCACGCTGAGGGCCTGGATGTGCTCGGTCATGTGCGCGGCCTTTTCGCCGCCCGTGGTGCCGCGCAGCCCGTCGACCCTGGTGAAGTGCCCGCTGATGCCGAACGAGCCGACCTTGGGCACCAGGTGCGCGTGCGGCGCCATCGAGCAGAGCGACTGCGTGCCGGTCCAGCCGGCGAGCACGAGCTCGGCGTCGGCGGCCAGCCCGCAGGCGTCGCTCAGCCGGAAGTAGTGCTCGTGGAACCCCTCGTCCAGTAACTCCCACTCGCCCTCGGCCAGGGGACGGCCGAGCATGCGCTCGTAGGCGACCCAGATGGGCCGGGTGTAGACCGCGCGGAAACCGTCGGCGGTCATCTTGGGCAGCGCGTAGGGCTTGAAGACCTCGTTGGTGGCTCCGACCACGGCATCGATGTCGTGGAAGAGCGTGCCGTTCCAATCCCAGATAATGTGCTTCGTCATGTCACCCCTAGCTTAATGGGCAGGCGTGACATTCCTGTGAACGCCAAGGGGCCGCGACCGGTCGCGGCCCCTTGGAATGCTCAGCGGCAGGCGCCGTCCCTGTCGGTGGCGCCGGAGCCGTTCTGGCCGCCGCGGCCGCCGTTCCACTGGATCGAGACGCTGCCCCAGGCGCACACGTTGTTGGCCTCGAGCATGTTGCCCCAGTGCTTGCTACGGCCGGACTTGAAGCTGAAGGAGTCGTGCTTCTTCGCCGTGTACACGCTGATGGTTCCGTTCGCGGAGCGAGGCGTAGTGGTCTCGATCCAGTTGGTCTTGCACTTGCTCGACCACATGAGCCTGATCGTGCCGACCTGGCCGTTGGCCCGGCTGTTGATCTTCGCGGTTTCGACCACGCGCCTCACGCTCGCGCAGCCCGACCGGTACGGGTCCTTGTGGTCGTACTTACTGAGCACGACCTGCGCGCTGGCAGGGGAGCTTACGACGAGAGCGACCGCCGCCGCCCCGATCGCGGTCGCCACAACTCGAAGCTTCACTAGGTACCGACTCCTCGCGTCAAAAGACAGTGCTGGGTCGGGACCTTAGCGAGGGTCGGCTCTGCATGGTCAAGTAAGTGTGATCTATGTCATGATCGCAGCAAATCGGCGATCTCCTGCGTCGCGTACCACATGAGCTCGTGGGCCTCCGCCCCGTCCACGGTGAACCGGGCGTCGTCGTCGCCCTGGTCAGAGGCGGGCAGCGCGTCGATCGCGGCCTCGATGTCGGGCGCCGCGCCGGGGTCGTCGATGTGCGCCGCGGCCACCTTGGCGAACGGGATCGGCTCGGCGAGGCGCACCCTCGCGCGTTCCTCGAGATCGACCCCTGCGGAGACCGAGCCCTCCGGCACCTCGGCCGCGACCACCACGCGCCGGGGCGCGGCCTCGACGCCGTCGGCGCGGTCGGCGGCCAGCATCCGCAGCGAGGCGCGGGCCGCCTCGGTCAAAGCCACGTATTCGAGCTCCTCGGTGTCTCCCGAGGCGTACCACTCGGTCAGCGCGGGAGTCACCGCGTAGCCGGTCAGCGGGGCAGGGCCCAGCTCTCCCGCCTCGACCGCGGCGGCCAGGGCCGGGAGAGTACACGGCAGATAGACGCGCATCACGAACCTTTCGAACTTTCTGGCCGAGCTCCGCCCGGCGTGCGGAGATGGATCCGCGGCGAAGCGAGGACGTCCATCTCAGCGTGCAAGGGCTCTATTGTGCCCGGCGCAACGTGAGGCGGAGGAGAGACTCGAGTTTCGTGATGGTCGTGTCCGGGTCGCGGTGGTGGATCCCGGTCATGCCGAGCGTGCGGGCGGCCACGATGTTGGCCTCGATGTCGTCGATGAACACGCACTCCTCGCCCGGCAGCCCGACCTGGCCGAGCGCGTGGTGGAAGATGCCCGGCTCGGGCTTGCGCATGCCGACCTCCCCGGAGATCACGACGGCGTCGAAGATGTCGTCCCAGTCGTCGCGCGGGTACGTGTTGGACCAGGAATTGGACACCAGGCATGTCTTGACGCCGTGTTCGCGCACGTCACGCAGCATGTCGTGCATGGCCTCGACCCGCTCGAACCCGGCGAACATCCGGTCGAGCAGCCCTTCGGCCACCGGCGGCACCCCGTCGAGGGTCAGCAGCCGGGCGGCCAGCTCACGCTCGAAGGCGGGGCCGTCGAGCTCGCCGCGTTCGAGCGCGTGGACGGTGTTCTCTCCGTCGCCGCCGAGGTAGGCGTGGTCGATCAGCTCGCGCATCACGTCGCGGTAGTGAGCGCCGTCGATCCTGTCCGCCTCGATCCACCTCGCGATGGAATCGGTGAGGCTGGTTGTGAGCACCCCGCCCCAATCGATCAGCACACCCGTGACCACGACACCTCCTGGCTCGAATCCCGTTCTAGGATAGAACGTTCCCAGAATCCGTCACCCGGCGAGGCATGGTCGCCTGGTACGTCCGCGACCAGCCCTACAAGCCCTGGGGCAGCCGGAACAGCCGGTCAGGGTCGTAGGTGGCCTTGACCTGGGCCAGCCGCGCCGCGTTGGATCCGTAGTACGCGCTACGCCAAGTCATCAGATCGGGGTCGATGTAGTTCACGTAGGCGTGATCCCCAAAATATCGGGACATGTTGGCGTGTATTTTGCGAAGCCACGTCCGATCCATTCCTTCCTGGTAATACTGCACGCTGAAGAGCGCCGCCCGATGCGGAAACGCCGTCGCCGCCGGGCCGACGCGGGCGATCGCGCCTCCCATGGCGTCCATCAGCACGGAATGCCGGCCGCCGCGCGCCACCCCGTTCACCAGTGCTCGCACGCCGTCCGCCGACAGCTTCCCGTACGCCATGTGCGACTTGCCCGAGTACACCGTCCGCGGTGTCCGCCGGCACTCGGCCACCGTCCTCGACGAGCAGCCGCCCATGATCTTCATGGCCTCCAGGTAGGGGACCGACCGCGCCGAGCGCGACGAGGGCCGGCCGGCCCCGGCCACGAGCGGGCCGAGCAGCCGGTCGAGCGCGGACTTCCGCCCCTCGTAGGTGCCGACGATCTGCACGTCCAGGCCGCCGGCCGAGCGCGTCAGGTGCAGCGACGACCACAGCTCGCCGGGCGCCGACGGGGCCCACGACTGCCATGCCCGCACCACCGCCCGCGCCTTGGACCACGGCCAGTTCAGGAAGAACACGGTCAGGTCGCGTGTCTCGAAGGTCCTGAACGTGAAGGACACGGCCACGCCGAAGTTGCCGCCGCCACCGCCCCTGCAGGCCCAGAAGAGCCCGGCGTTCCGGGTGGCGTCGCAAGTCAGCACGCGGCCGTCGGCCGTGACGACGCGTACAGACTCCAGGACGTCGCACGTGAGCCCGTACTTCCGCGACATGACCCCGATGCCCCCGCCCAGCGTGAGCCCGCTGATACCTACCGTGGGGCACGTGCCGGCGGGCACGCTCACGCCATGGCGGGAGAGCCGGTCGTAGACGTCGATCAGCTTGGCGCCCGCGCCGATCGTGGCCCGGCCGTCCGCGTAAGCGACAGAGCGCATCCTGGACAGGTCGATCACCAGTCCGGTGCCGGTGGACCAGCCCGCGTACGAATGGCCGCCCGAGCGGGCGGTGACCGGGACGCGGTTGGCCCGCGCGAACGCCAGGCACGCCGAAACGTCCGCCGCGTTCGCGCAGTAGGCGACCCCGCCCGGCCTGATCCGGTCGTAGGCAGGGTTGTACAGCCGGCGAGCGGCGGCGTACCCGGCGTCGCCGGGCAGCACGAGCGTCCCCGACAGCCGGCCCCGCAGCCGTGCCCAGTCGGGCGGCGGCGCGGCCGGTGCCGATCCAGCCCGATCGAGCGATCCGGACAGCGCCGATCCGGCCTGATCAAGCGATCCGGACAGCGCCAGCGGCGCCAGCGCGGCGGCATGCAGGAAGTCGCGCCGGTCCATCGGCGTCTCCCCGTGCGGCGGATCACACCGATGCACGGGCACTTCCCCACGCGGCGAATCCCGGCGGTCCATGGGCGTCTCCCTAGTGGTCTCGATGTGAGCACTGATCGGTGAGACGTCCAGCTGGCCCTGCCGGGTTCATCACAAATCCATCATGCCGGGATCACCCGGCCGTCCCCCCGACTCTCGAGACTCCCTGAGCGGTGCCTACCCGCGACAGCCGCGGCACATTCGTGCCGGCCTTCGTCATACCGTCCTTGACCAGCCGCAGCGGCGATCCGCTCGGCTTCGGGGCGGGCCCGCCATGTCCGTCCCCGCTGGCCGAGGACAGCCGGATGGCCAGCGCCGGGCACATGTCGACCACTCGCCGCGCCTCCTTGAGCATGTACGCGGGGACGGTCCTGAACGACGGGAACCCGTAGTCGTCCAGGTGCACGAACTCGGGCAGCAGGTGCGCGCACAGGCCGTGTCCCACGCAGCGCGACCAGTCCACCTCCAGGCGGTACTCGGCCTCCTTCTCGTGCTCGGGCATCGGCATCACACCCGTCACCGGGCGCCCGCACGAGCCCTGCTCCAGGTGGAGCGCGATCTCGTTCTCGAACGCGTCCAGCGCGGACAGCACGAACTTGGCCGTGCCGTCCGGGTGGGAGCACGCGCCGCGGCGCTCCACCATGCGTACGGCCCGCCGGATCGCGTCCACCGAGCCCCTGCCGTCGACGAGGTCGCACATGAGCCGGCCGATGTCCGGCAGGCCGAGGCGGCACGGGCCGCACTGGCCCGCCGACTCGGACCCCAGATAGGCGGCGACCCTGGCGGCCTCGCCCAGCGAGCACGTGGATGAGCCGACCGGGACGATGATCCCGGCTCCCAGGGTGGCCCCGGCCGCCTTCATGCCCTCGCGCGAGACCACGGCCGTCTGGACCGCCTCCGCCGACAGCCACGCGCCGTGGTAGCCGCCGAAGAGCACGCCGTCGCCGATGTCGGCCTCGCACAGGTCGAGCACGTCGGCCAGCATGACGCCCGTCGGCACCTCCATGACCGCGCCGTTGGCCGCGCCGCCGCTGACCGTGAGCAGGATCGTGCCCGGTTCCTTGGCCGTGCCGATCTCGGCGTACTTCTGCGGGCCGTACTCGGCCAGCAGCGCGAGCTGCGCGTACGTCTCCGTGTTGGACAGCAGGGTCGGCAGCCCGTCCACGCCGCTCTGCGCGGCCCGCCTCTTGCGGCCGGGCGGGATACCCTCTAGGCCGTTCACGGCATTGACGAGCGCGCCGCCTTCCCCGGAGACGAACCGCTCCTTGATGCCGACCACGCGGATCGGTACGCGGCTCTCGGCGCCGCCGGCCACGTTGGCGGCCCGGCGCTCGGCCACGGCGGCGTTGACAGACGCCTCGGAGACCTCGCCCCCGGGCGTGGCGAGCACCACCTCGCGGGCCCCCAGGGCCTCGGCGGCGAGCACGGCGCCGTCGAGGACCAGGTGGGGGTTGCGGGTGAGCATCATGGCGTCCTTGGAGCTGGCCGGCTCGCCCTCGGCACCGTTGATGAGGACGACGCACTCGCCCCCCGCGCGCACCGCGTCAGCAACGGCACGCAGCTTGCGCGCGAACGGGAACGCCGCGCCGCCCCGTCCGCGCATGTCCACTTCGTTGGCGTACGACATGAGCTCGTCCAGCGTGCGCGGCTCCGTGATGCCGTGGAGGGTACGGTGGGCCGGCAGGTCGATGCGCCGGGTGTGGTCGAGTCCGGCGGTCAGCCGGGCCGGTCCCATGCGTAACACCCGTGGAACTCGTGCCGGAATCACGGTCGCTCCTCTGCGGTTGCGTTCAAGTTCATCCCGCCTCCCGGTATCTGCGTCGAGCCTCGGCGAGGCTCACCGGTGCGTTCTGGGCCGCCGCCGCCGCTGCTGCGGCGGCGCCGGCAGCGGCGGCCTTGTTCGCTGCCGCGACCGTCTGCGGACGCTCGACGGGCACGTCCACGGCGACGGGGGCCGTCACCGCGGGCCCTTCGACCCGCTGGGTCACCACAGGTGGCCGGCGCAGCGAGGCCAGCACGCGCACGACCAGCGCTCCGCCGACCGCCGCCATGCTGGCCACGTACGACCAGGCCACCCAACCGGCCGGCGGGCGACCGGCCGTGAGTCCATGCATGATCGCGACGGGCCAGGCCAGGTATGCGGCGGAGTGCATCACCCGCCACATCCATGGCCTGGACTTCACCGCGAAGCGCCCTCTCACCAGTCCCGTGATCACGGCCACAATCATCAGGTCGAAGGCCAGCAGGCCGAGCCCTTTGTACAGGCCCGCGATCGGGATGACCGCCGCGCCCGGCGGGATGTGTCCCAGACCGATCATGAGTGAGATGTGCGTGACCAGGAAGGTCATCCCGATGATGCCGAAGGCCTTGTGCGCGAGCTGCGTCCTGACGCGGTTGAGCGGCGACAGGAAGACCCGTTCAGTGGTGATGATGCCGAGCGCGACCGTCGCGGTCAGCGTCACCAGGGCGAGCACGCCCACGTAGAACTCGAGGAAGCCCACCACCCGGCCGAGCATCGCGATGCCGCGTTCCGTCTTGGTCACGGCGAAACCCGTCAGGATGATAGCCATGATCACGGCGCTGGCCCCCAGCCGGATGCTTCGGGTGTCCAGCTTGGTGGGAGCGTGCTGGGGGTGTCGTTCGTGGAGCATCTCTGTTTCCCTCCAAGATCGAGGTGAGGGTGCGACTCGGAAGGCGGAGTTGCCCTTCAGGGCGCGGGTTCAGGTCAGCAACGGCGGCCCCGGTTGATGCAGTCGACGACGGTACGCATCAACCGATCGGGCATGACGTTGGCGAAGTCGGCGTGGTCGGTGACCGGGTTGTGCTTCTGCTCAGGGAAGGCGTCCACCGCGAACGACTGACCCTGGGGCACCGAGTAGGCGAGGGTCATGCGCAGTTGCGGGATGGCCTGGGTGCCCTGAGGACAGGCACCACTCTGGTCGGGGAAGACCACGTGTGTGCGGTGGTTGGCGCTGTCGGTGTTCTGCCCGTCCCAGCAGCTGGGGAAGTCCAGGATACGAAGGACCTGGCTGCCGCGCGGGCAAAGCGGGTATTTGTCGGGAGTTATACGGTTTTGGAATCCCGTGCAGCTCCACGCGGCGCGCGCGTTGGCCGTGCCGTTCGTCGCGGCCTTGGCGTCACCGGTGATCAGCCTGAGGAACCTCGGCATGGCGACGACCCTGGAGGTCGCGTTGCCACGGAACTGAAGCTGCACGGAGCGGGCGGTCAGCACCTGGCCGACGTTGCCGTCAGGGTCGTTGTTGTTGGCGTCCGAGTTGCGGTCTCGCAGCACCGGCCAGAAGTACGTGGACAGGTCGCCCTGCCGGCAGGTGGTCCCCGCGGCGGCCAGGCTCTCGTCGGTGGAGAATCCGTCCGTCGACAGGTTGCCCACGTAGTCGTGCAGGTGGTGCGCCCCGTTGGCGACGCCGGGGGCGACGATGAAGTTGTCGGGGTTGTTGTGGCGGTTACGGTTCGTCCCGCACTGGGAGACGAAGGTGCCGCGCGAGCCGCTCCTGCCTATCCGGGCGCCAAGCTGGCGCGGCGGGACCTGGCGGATGTCGACGAAGTCCTCAGGGAACGGGCCCAGGTCGGCGCACTGCTCCGGGTCCTCGCTCGACGTGGGCGACGCCGAGGGCGACGCGGACGCGGTCGGGCTCTGGCTGGGGCTCGCGGAGTTGGTCGGCTGAGGGCGGCCGCGCCGCGAGAACGTCGAGGCGCTCTCCTCGGGCTCCGGCTGCTGGTTCTGGCCCTCGGGGTCCTGGGTCTCCTGGTTCTGGCCCTCGGGGTTCTGTGTCTCGGGGTTCTGGGTCTCGGGGTCCTCGGCCGGGTCAAGCAGCGCGGCGCCGCCGCCCTGGGGCGCCTGCTGGTCGGCGTCCTGCTGTTGCTGCTGGTCGCCGGCCGACTGGTCAGGGGCCTGCTGCTGCTGGTCCTGGTTCTGGTCTTGCTGGTTCGGGTCCTGCTGCTGGTTCTGGTCCTGCTGGTCGGGATTCTCCTGCTGATCCTGCTGCTGGTTCCGCTGCTGCTGGGCTGGCGGACTCTGAGTGGCCTCGCCCGGGAGGCAGTGGTCGGCCAGCACCGGGCCGACGCCGATGACGGCTGCGGACACCAGTCCGCCGGCCGTCACGGCCAAAGCCGACATGGCCGCGGCCATGCGTCTGGGTCTCCTCATGCGTTTCTCCTCGTTTCGACCGCCAGAGCGGCGGGTGGAGCGGGTGAGGGTGTGGGGGGTTCGGGCAGCTCGTGGTACATGACGACACCGATGGACTCCAGCAGCGTCATGTGTTTCATGACCACGTTGTTCGACTGGCTGGCGAACTTCCTTATCTCGTCATTGCGGGTGCCCGCCCGCACCCCGGCAATGACGGAGAAGACCTTGCCGTGTGCGGCCCGCAAGAGGTTCGCGTAGTCGCGGTCGAAGGCCGGGCCGGTCTCGGAGGCCAGCTGGGCCAGCCAGCGTTGCTGATCCGGGCTGGGCTCGTCGGGCAGCGCCACGCCGAGCTTGGCCGCGAGCTGGCGGACCAGCACGTCCAGCTTCTTGTGGTCATCCCGGAGCTCTGCCCCGACCGTCTTGACGCGAGCGGACTCCGCACGGGTCTGGGCGTAGTCCCCTGCGGGCATCTCCCAGAGTCCCGCCTGCCGCACCTTGACCAGCAGATCGCGGTCCGCGGGACCGAGCGGGCCTGAGGCCGTGCTCGTGTATGCGGCTGACACCGGGTTGATCGAGGGTGGCATCACCAGCACGATCGTCACGGCGGCGGCTACGACGAAGCCGCCGAGCATGAACAACTCGCCGCGCAAAAGCCTGTGCATGGTGGGAGGTACGCGGGGGCCCCTGGCCTGGTTCACTTATAGCCGGAGATAGTTAGAAATGACTGGAGTTATCGGAGTGGCTACCGAACCCATAACAAAGGTGTAAAGATGTGCCCCGTGCTAGGTCACCTCGACGGCAGGTTCGAGAGTGCGGATGCCGAGGCGGAGCATCGCATTGCGGTGCTTTACCAGGAGTTCGGCGGCCCTCTGCTGCGCCACGTACGTAAATCTACAGGTAACGACCTTCAATGGGCCGAAGACGTAGTGCAGGAGACGCTCGTCAGAGCCTGGCGTAACTCGGCAAGACTGCAATGGGAACCAAGCCTCATATGGGCGTGGCTACTGACGGTAGCCCGCCGGATCGTCATTGACGGACGTCGACGGAAGAGTGCTCGACCTCACGAGGTCGAGCCCCCTGAGGTCGACATGATGGCGGTGCCAGACGGCTCGGAGCGGGCCCTGTCGGCGATCGTCGTCGCCGACGCGCTCCGCAGCCTGTCTGAAGAACACCGCGAAGTAATAGAGCAGACCTACCTTCGAGACCGTACGATAAGTGAGGCGGCGGCGATTCTGGGGATCCCGCCGGGCACGGTGAAGTCCCGGCTCTACTACGGGATCCGGGCTCTCCGCGAACAGCTGCGGGACAAGGGGGTAGCCGGCTGATGCACGACGGGGTGGCCGCCTACGTCCTCGGCGTCCTCGATGAAGAGGAGCACGAGGCGTTCGAACGCCACCTCGATACGTGTGAGCGGTGCCAGGCGGAGCTGATTGAGCTTGCCGAGCTGCCGGAGCAGCTCGACGGGCTCAAGAACACCCCCTCGGCCTCCGACGACGATCCCCCTATGTCGATGTCACGTTGACGTCTACCACCTTTTCGGGTGGTATCGATACGGCGAGGCATGACGTCCGGCGAACCAGGCCGGGCGGTTCAGGGGGAGGTGTTCGGTGGGCATCGACGGTGATGCGCCCAGTCCCCCGGATCGGCAGTTCGGCGAGGAAGGCGGCCGGCTGTCGTACGGCGGCTATCTTCGCCTGCCTGCGCTGCTCGACCAGCAGCGGCCGCAGTCCGAGGCGCCTGACGAGCTGCTGTTCATCACCATTCACCAGGTCTATGAGCTGTGGTTCAAGCTGCTGCTCCACGAGCTGGAGGCGGCCCGCGCCGCCATGTTCGGCGGCGAGCTGTGGCAGGCCAGGCACCTGTTCCAGCGGGTGCACGCGGTCGAGCGGGTGTTGATCGAGCAGGTCGACGTCCTGGAGACGATGACGCCCCAGGACTTCCTGGCGTTCCGCGCGAAGCTGTCGCCCGCCAGCGGTTTCCAGTCGGTGCAGTTCCGCGAGCTGGAGTTCCTGTCGGGGCTGAAGGACGAGCGCTACCTCACCAGCTTCCGGCACGCCGACGAGGCCGAGCTTGCCAGGCTGCGCCGCAGGCTGGCGGAGCCGACGCTGTGGGATGCTTACGTGGCCGCCCTCGCCCAGCGCGGTCTGCCGGTCTCGGACGACGAGATCATGGCTTCGCTGCTGGCCGTGGCCAGAGACCGCCGGTCCCACGACGACCTGTGGCAGCTGGCCGAGGACCTCCTGACGCACGACGAGACCGCCGCCCTGTGGCGGATGCGTCATGTCCAGATGGTCGAACGCCAGATCGGCACCAAGTCGGGCACCGGCGGCTCGACCGGCGCGCCCTATCTGCGCGGTAGAACGCGCCTGCACTACTTCCCGCTGCTGTGGGAACTAAGGGCCTGGCTATGAACGGCCATGGCGAACACTCACAAAGGAGTGAGACCTACATGCCCCTCGATGAGGCCAAGGACGAGCTGCTCCAGCGAGCCGCTGAGAGCTGCGCGGTGAGCAGCGAACACGTGACCACCGAGGAGGCGCTGTCCTTCCTCCGGTTCTACTACCGGTACGTGGCGCCGGAGGACCTGCTCGACCGCGACCCCGTCGACGTCTACGGCCCCGCGATGTCCCAGCGGCAGCTGGCCGAGGTCCGCCCGCAGGGCCGGGCGGTGGTCCGCGCCTATGCCCCCACCTTGGAGGAGCACGGCTGGGACCCCGGGCACTCGGTCGTGGAGGTGGTCACCGACGACATGCCGTTCCTGGTCGACTCGGTGACGATGGAGCTCGACCGGCACGACCTGGGCATCCACCTGGTGGTCCATCCGCAGATGCGGGTGCGCCGCGACATGACGGGCCGGATGCTGGGCCGCGGCCAGGAGGACGTCACCGGCCAGATGCTGGTCGAGTCGTGGATTCACATCGAGATCGACCGGCAGGCCGACCCCGAGGTGCTCAAGGGGCTCGAGGCCGATCTCCAGCGGGTGCTCAGGGACGTGCGCAACGCGGTCGAGGACTTCAGGAAGATGCGGGCGCTGGCCGTGCAGACCGCGGAAGACCTCAGCATGAACCCGCCGCCGCTGGAGCCCGCGGAGGTCGAGGACAGTCTCGACCTGCTGCGCTGGCTCGCCGACGGGCACTTCACCTTCCTCGGCTGTCGGGAGTACCGGCTCGAGGACACCGACGAGGGCGAGACGCTGCGGGCCGTGCCGGGGGCGGCGCTGGGCATCCTGCGCGACGACAGGGTCGGCTCGGAGAGCTTCTCCGCCCTGCCCGCCGAGGTGCGGGCCAAGGCGCGCGAGAAGCAGCTCCTGATCACCACCAAGGCCAACTCGCGGGCCACCGTCCACCGGGCTACCTACCTGGACTACATCGGGGTCAAGCTGTTCTCGCCCGAGGGCGAGGTGATCGGGGAGCGGCGCTTCCTGGGCCTGTTCACACATGTGGCCTACAACGAGTCGATCTCCAGGATCCCGGTGCTCCGGCGGAAACTGGCCGACGTGCTGAACCAAGCCGGCCTGGCGCCCGACAGCCACGACGGCAAGGACCTGATCGAGATCCTCGAGTCGTTCCCGCGCGACGAGCTGTTCCAGACCTCGGTCGATCAGTTGCTCCCGATCGCGCTGGGCGTGCTGCGGCTGCGCGAGCGCAAGCAGGTCAAGCTGTTCCTGCGGCGCGATGACTACGGCCGCTACATCTCCTGCCTGATCTACCTGCCGCGCGACCGCTACACCACCAAGGTGCGGCTGAAAATGCAGGAGGCGCTGCTCAAGGCCCTGGGCGGCAGGTCGCTCGACTACAGCGCGATGATCGGCGAGTCGGTGCTGGCCCGGCTGCACGTGGTGGTGCGGGGCGAGCGGGGCAAGCAACTGCCGCCGCCGAGCGTGGACCTGGAGGAGCTGGAGGCCCGGCTGGCCGGGCTCACCCGCTCCTGGGAGGACGACCTGGCCGCCGCGCTGGGGGAGATGACCTCCGAGGAGGAGGCGCCGACCCTCCTCAGGCGGTACGCGTCCGCGTTCCCCGAAGGGTACAAAGCGGACTTCCCGCCCAAGGTGGCCGTCGTGGACCTGCGCCGCCTGGAGGAGCTCGTCGCCGCGGGCGATGACGACGAGGTCGGGATCAACCTCTACGAGCCGTATGACGCGGCCGAGGGGGAGCGGCGGCTCAAGATCTACAAGGTCGGCTCCCCCATCTCGCTGTCCCACGCGCTGCCCCTGATCCAGCGGCTCGGCGTCGAGGTCGTGGACGAACGGCCCTACGAGGTCGACCGGGACAACGACCCCCACACGAAGAACGCCTGGATCTACGACTTCGGGCTGCGCTACACGCCCTCCGACGAGGTGGACAGGAACGAGTTCAAGCGGCTGTTCCAGGAGGGGCTCACCGCGCTGTGGCAGGGGCGGGTGCAGGCCGACGACTTCAACTCGCTCATCCTGTGGGCCGGGCTGACGTGGGAGGAGGTGGAGATCCTGCGGGCGTACGCCAAGTACCTGCGCCAGGCCGGGAGCACGTTCTCGCAGGAGTACATGGAGCAGGTGCTGACGGGCAACGTGCGACTGGCGCGGCTGCTGGTGAACCTGTTCGAGGCCAAGCTCGATCCGCGGCGGGGTGACGACCTGCGGAGCGATCTCGTGGACGCGCTGACCGAGGAGATCCTGGCCTCGCTGGACGAGGTGGCCTCGCTGGACGAGGACCGGATCCTGCGGGCGTACCTGGAAGTGATCCAGGCCACACTGCGCACCAATTACTTCCAAAAGGTTAACGGACGGCGCAAATCGTACATTTCACTCAAGTTCGATCCGCAGGCCATCAGCGTGCTGCCGCTGCCGCGGCCCAAGTTCGAGATATTCGTGTACTCGCCGCGGGTCGAGGGTGTTCATCTCCGATTCGGGAAGGTGGCGCGGGGCGGGCTGAGATGGTCTGACCGAATGGAGGATTTTCGGACAGAAGTATTGGGTCTGGTAAAGGCGCAGATGGTGAAGAACACCGTCATTGTCCCGACTGGGTCTAAGGGTGGGTTTGTCGTCAAGCGTCCGCCTGTGCACGGCACTCGGGAGGAGTTCCTCGCCGAGGGCGTGGCCTGTTATCGGACATTCATTTCGGGCCTTCTGGACGTGACCGATAATCTCGTGGCCGGAAAGGTCGTGCCGCCGCCCGACGTGGTCAGGCACGACGGCGACGACACCTACCTGGTTGTCGCGGCCGACAAGGGCACCGCCACCTTCTCCGACATCGCCAACGGCGTGGCCAAGGACTACGGGTTCTGGCTCGGCGACGCGTTCGCCTCCGGCGGGTCGATCGGCTACGACCACAAGGCCATGGGCATCACCGCCCGCGGCGCGTGGGAGTCGGTCAAGTACCACTTCCGCACCATGGGCGTGAACACGCAGACCACCGACTTCACGGTGGCCGGGATCGGCGACATGTCGGGCGACGTGTTCGGCAACGGCATGCTGCTGTCCCAGCACACCCTGCTGGTGGCCGCGTTCGACCACCGGCACATCTTCGTGGACCCCACGCCGGACGCCGCCCGCTCCTACAGCGAGCGGCAGCGCCTGTTCGAGCTGCCGCGCAGCTCCTGGGAGGACTACGATCCCAAGCTGATCTCGCCGGGCGGCGGCGTGTTCCCGCGTACCGCCAAGTCCATCCAGATCACGCCGCAGATGCACGAGGCGCTCGGCATTCCCGCAGGGGTCACGTCGCTGGCCCCGAACGACCTGATCAGCGCCATCCTGCGGGCCCCGGTCGACCTGCTGTGGAACGGCGGCATCGGCACGTACGTGAAGGCAAGCGCCGAGTCCCACGCCGACGTGGGCGACAAGGCCAACGACGGGCTGCGGGTCAACGCCGGCGAGCTGCGCTGCAAGGTCGTCGGCGAGGGTGGCAACCTGGGCTTCACCCAGCTGGCCCGCATCGAGTTCGCGCTGAACGGCGGGCTGGTCAACACCGACTTCATCGACAACTCGGCCGGCGTGGACACCTCCGACCACGAGGTCAACATCAAGATCCTGCTCGACCAGGTCGTACGCGACGGCGAGCTGACCAACAAGCAGCGCAACCAGGTCTTCACCTCGATGACCGGTGAGGTCGCCGACCTGGTGCTGCGGGACAACTACGGGCAGAACGTAGTCCTGGCCGCCGCCCGCGCCCAGGCCGTCGAGATGCTCCACATCCACGCCCGCTACCTGCGGCGGCTGGAGCGCGAGGGGCTGGTCAACCGGGAGCTGGAGTTCCTGCCCTCGGACAAGACGCTGGCCGAGCGCCGCCAGGCCAGGCTGGGCCTGACCGCCCCCGAGTTCTCCGTCCTGCTCTCCTACACCAAGCTGGTGGCCGACGCCGAGCTGCTCGGCTCCGACCTGCCCGACGAGTCCTACCTGGAGTCGTGGCTGGTGTCGTACTTCCCGTCGGCGCTGCGGGAGCGGTTCAGGCCGTACATGGACGCGCACCCGCTGCGGCGCGAGATCATCACCACCTGTGTGGTGAACGAGCTGGTCAACTCCATGGGCACCACGTTCATGCACCGCTTCGGCGAGGAGACCGGCGCCTCGACGCCCGACATTGTGCGGGCCTACCTCGTGGCGCGGGAGGTGTTCGACCTGCCGAGCTTCTACCGGGCCGTGGAGTCCCTGGACAACAAGGCGGACACGGCCACCCAGATCGCCATGCTGCTGGAGGCCCGCAAACTCGTCGAGCGCGGGGCGCGCTGGCTGCTGATCAACCGCCGCCCGCCGCTGGACCTGGCCTCGTCCGCCGCCTTCTTCGTGAAGGGCGTCAACGGCCTGGTCGCTCACATCCCGAAGCTGCTCACCGGGCCCGACCTGGCCGCGTACGAGGAGCGCCGTGACTCGTTCCTGGCCAGGGACGTGCCGCTGGACCTGGCCGAGCGGGTGGCCGCCATGGTGCCCGCCTACTCCACGCTCGACCTGGTCGAGGTCGCCTCGGTGACGGGCCGGCCGGTCAACGAAGTGGGCGAGGTCTACTTCGACCTGGCCGACCGCCTCCAGCTGGCCCGCCTCAGGGAGCGCATCATCGCGCTGCCCAGGGACAACCGGTGGAACTCCATGGCCCGCTCGGCCCTGCGCGACGACCTGTACGCCGCGCACGCCTCCCTGACCCGGGACGTGCTGGCCCACAGCACGTCGGGCCTGCCGCCGGAGGAGCGGCTGGCCCGGTGGTCCCAGGCCAACTCGGCGGCCGTCTCCCGGGCCAGGCAGACGCTGTCGGAGATCTGGGAGAGCGACAACTTCGACCTGGCCACCCTCTCAGTGGCCCTGCGCGCCATCCGCACGCTGGTGGCCGCCAGCAACCTCCCGCACACGGAGGCCTGAGGTCCTACGCGGCGCCGCGGCGGCACGTCAGCCGCCGCGGCGACGCCCAGGCCGTCACCCGATCCGCTGGAGGGCCCGCTCGCGGCGTGCGGCCACGCTCGACCCCGACTCCTTGCGTGCCATCCTGCGCAGCACGACCGGCGCCACGAGGAGGCCGAGCACCGCCCAGACACCCAGCACGCCGGCGGTCTCCAGGTGCCGCCAGGACTCGCCGATCTCGACCGCGACCGCCGCGTCCGGCAGCAGGGCCGAGCGCATGCCCAGGCCCATCCAGTAGATCGGGAAGACCTGGGCGATCCACTGGAGCCATTCGGGCAGCGCGGTGATCGGGTAGAAGATGCCGGAGATCCCGATCAAGGCGAGGATGGGCAGCTGGAGCACGCCCTGGGCGCGTGCGCTGGTGAACACCGAGCCCAGGACCGCGCCGATGGGCAGGCTCGCCACCAGGCCAAGCGCCAGCACCCACGCCAGGGTCGGCCAGGAGCCGGGGCCGATCTCCAGGCCCCCGATGATCAGCATGCCGGGCACCAGGAAGATCACCAGGTCGGCGAGCAGGCCGCCGGAGACCGAGATCACCTTGCCGACGAGGTAGCCGGGCATTCCGTGCGGGGTCGCCTTGGCCCGCAGCAGCGTACCGTCCTCGCGGTCGGCGGTGAGCTGCTGGCTCATGCCGACCATGCCCATCGCGGCGTTCATCCCCAGGATGCTCGGCAGGGCCAGGGCGCCCAGCAGGAGCCCGCTGGACCCGAACGACATGTCCCGGATGAAGAACAGGGCTGCCACCATCAGCCCGGGCCACAGGAAGTGCGAGAACAGCTCGGCGCCGTTGGTGAACGACTGCCGCAGCTCGATCAGGCCGCGGGACCAGCCCGCGCGCAGTGCCGTCGCGGTGGGGCTCATCGGGTCGCCTCCGGTGTTGATTCGGCCTGGCGCACCAGGGCCAGGTACGTCTGCTCCAGGGAGGCCCGGTGGACCTCGAGCTCTCGGATGTCGTCGCCGTACCGGGTGAACAGGTCGCGGGCGAACCCGGTCGAGTCGGTGGTCTTGTGCGTGAAGCGCTTCCCCTCGCGTACCCAGCGCACCTCGTCCTCGCCGGCGATCCGCCGCGCCAGCTCCCCGGCCGAGCCGTCGGCGATGATCTGGCCGCCGTTCAGGATGAGGATGCGGTCGGCCAGCTTCTCGGCCTCGTCCAGGTCGTGGGTGGTGAGCAGGACGGTGGTCTCGTGGGTGTCGACCAGGCCGCGTACGAGGTCGTGGAACTCGTGCCTGGCCTGCGGGTCGAACGCCGCCGTCGGCTCGTCGAGGAACAGCAGCTCGGGCCGGCCCACGAGGCCGATCGCCACGTCCAGCCTGCGCCGCTGCCCGCCCGACAACTTCTTGATCTTCTTGTCCGCGTGCCCGGTCAGGCCGACCGCCTCGATCAGCTCGTCGGCGTTCCACGGCCGCTCGATCTGGGCGGTGGCGTAGGCGGTGTAGTAGGTGCCGAGGTGGGCAAGCAGCTCGCGTACGCGCCACTTGCCGTGGTCGCGCCAGGACTGCAGCACGACCCCGAGCCGGGCCCGCCACCGCTCGTCGCCGTGCGCGGGATCGGTGCCGAGAACCTGGACCCGGCCCTCCGAGCGGGCGCGGAAGCCCTCCAGGATCTCGATCGTGGTGGTCTTGCCCGCCCCGTTGGGGCCTAACAGGGCCAGGACCTCGCCATGGCAGGCCTGGAACGTGACATCGTCCAGGACGTCGGCCGAGCCGTAGCGCATGCGCAGCCCGTCGACGTCGAGCACGACCTTCTCGCTCGTCGTCATGAGTCGACCTCTCTTTCGTGGTGGGTTCACGCCCTCGCGGCGGCACGCATGCCGGCGGTGCCCGTCGTGAGGGCATGACACATCGCGCCCCGAACCGGCGGCCGGCCCGCGTCGCTGCGCGGGCGGCGGCCAAGGGGCCGGGGCGTCTGGGACAGGGGATGGGGAAGCGGGCGGGTTACCTGGGCTCGTGGGCCGGCGCCTGCAGGGCGCCGGCTGCCGGTGGAGGTGGCGAACCCCCGTCCGAGCGGCCGAGACCGGCGGAGGCCAGGACCGCGCTCACTGTCGTCTCCTCAGCGTGACGCCGGCGGCGATGAGCCGGTTGGCGTGCTTCTTGTGGACCGCCTGGCGGGTGACGCCGAGGGCCTCGGCGACCTCCGGCCAGCTCCAGCCCGCGCGCATGGCCTGCTCGACCCCGGCGTCCTCCAACTGGTCGGCCAGCCGCCGCAGCGCCGCCACGGCCGCAAGCGCGTCGGCGGGGTCCTGGGTAACGGGAATCTCATCTGCCGGCATACAAGCAACTGTAGTTGACTAATTCGATGATAGTCAACTCTGGTTGCTTAGTGGTCCACGATTCAGCGAAGAAACAGGCCAAGAAGACGCTCGTCACGGCGAGAGACCCGTGAGCCTTCACGACCGGCCATGACAGACGGGAGGGACTACGGCGCGTGCGGGCAACTTGGCCGGCCGTAAAGAAAGATCTATTGAGGGCCGGCCGTAAAGGAGGGATTCATTGCCCGGAAGCGCGAGTGAGAGCCCCGTCATGGGCGATGACGTCGGCGGCGGAGGGAGTGGAGAGGGGCGGCACGGCGGTGGCGTACTGGTGGATCTCCGTGAGCCTGAGCACGAGCGGCACCGTGCCGTTCTCGGTCGCCCACTGGGCCTCTTCTGGCACCGGGATGATGAACGTCCGGTTCGCCACCGTTCTCGTGGAGGTGGTCCGCGAGAGCGAGTACTGGATCAACGCCCCGCCGTTCTCGGTGCGCAGCGCGTAGACGGGCCAGTTGTCGGCGCTGAAGATCGAGTCGTAGCTGTAGCCGTCCTCGCGCGCCAGCGCCCGGTCCTCGGCGATCTGCTCGGCCACCTCGGTCGTGTACGGGCCCTCCGCGATGAGCCCGGCCGTGACCCCGGCGGTCCCCGTCTCGGCCACGCTGGCGTGCACGGGCTGCATGAACTGCGGGCTGATCGTGACGGTCTTGTCGTCGGGCGCCAGCGCGGTCGCGTAGCCGTCGGCGTCCGTCTTGATGTCCGGCACCCGCTGCCCAGGCAGGAGCTGGGCCGCCGAGCTGAGCCGCCAGCGGTCGGACTTGGCGAACGTCAGCAGCGTCGGCCGGCCGTCGCGCGTCGCCAGCGCGCTGAACCACGGCGCCCGCTCGCCCGCCGCGAACTTGGGCACGAACAGCGTCGGCCGCCCCCACCTGTAGCGGGGCGGCGCGTAGTCGGTGGACAGATAGGCGGCCACGGTGAGCGGCGTCTGGCCGCCGGTCGTGAGGTCGGCCGCGAAGGCCAGACGCCCATCGAGGTCGCTCTTCACCCGCAGCGTGTCGTCGGTGACGGTGATCTCGGTGAACACCTTGGCGGCTTCGTCCCGCGTGACGGCCACCGGGGCCGGGGAGGGCGAG
>NZ_VCJS01000240.1 GCF_005893125.1 Nonomuraea basaltis
GGCTTGCCGGTCTCCTCGACGATCCGGACAGCGCCGTCCCGGAAGTCGGGATCGAACCTTCGTCGTGTCTCTGCCATCGCCTGGTCCTCCTCTTAGGCGATGCCTCAACGATACGAGGGGAAACCCAGGCCTGTGAGTTCGGAGACGCGTAGCCCGGTCTGCGCGGCCAGGATGAGCAGGGCGTGGTCACGGCGTCCATGCCAGGTGGCGAGGTCAGGGGCGCCGAGCAGGGCGTCGAGTTCAGAGCGGGACAGGAAAGTCACGATGGTCTTGGTGGTGCGTTTGGTCTGGATCGCCAGAACGCGGCTGATCAGATGCGCGTGCTGGGGAGCCTGCAGGCTGGCGTAGCGAAACAGCGAGTGGATGGCGGCCAGGCGGGTGTTGCGGCTGGCGACGCTGTTGCCCCGGACGGTCTCCAGATGCTGCAGGAAGTCACCGATCATGGCGGCGTCCAGGTCGGTGAGGTTCAGGCGGGCGGGCAGCTTGCCGGTTCGGGTGTGGAGATAGCCGAGCAGCAGCTTGAAAGTGTCGCGGTAGGAGGCGATCGTGTGCGGGCTGGCTGCCTGCTGGGTCATCAGCCGGTTGGTGAAGAAGGCCTCCATGATGGGCGCCAATGCCGTCATGGCCGGCCCCGATCACGGTGTTCCAGCCGGTGTGCGGCCAGGGCGAGCAGTTCGGGTGTGGCCTGGAGATACCAGTAGGTCGCCTCGGGCCCGGAGTGACCAAGGAAGGTCGCAAGGAGCGGCAGGCGGGCGGCAACGTCGATGCCGGAGCGATACCAGCCGATCAAGGTGTTGACCGCGAACGTGTGGCGCAAGTCGTGAATCCTGGGACGGCGCCGCCCCGCAGGGGGTTGGATTTCGGCCAGGACCAGCAGCTTGGCAAAGGTCTCCTGCAGGCCTCTTTGCAGGGGCCGGTGCCCCGCGGCGGTGAGGAAGAAGCTGTCGCAAGCGGGCGAGCGGCAGAGCCGGTCACGCCGTGCGGCGTAACCAGACAACATGCCCGCGGTGGTGGGATGAAGCGGAACCATCCGGGTCTGCTGATTCTTGCCGGTCACGGTGAGCGTCGCGGCGCCCAGGTCGTCCAGGTTGACGTCGGCGCGGTTCAGGCCGAGGACCTCGCCCAGCCGCAGTCCGCTCGCGGCGATCAGGCTGATCACGGCGTGACAGGTGGCCGAGTGCATCGGCGCCGCAATCGTGCCGGCCGCGTGGACGAGCGCAGCGACCTCTTGGTCGGTATAGATATACGGCGTCGGCCGATGTGAGCGAGCGGGCAGCAGGCCGGCCGGGGGGATCTCGCAGGTCGGATCGAGCGTGTGCAGGTGGCGGGCGAACAGGCGCACCACCGCGAGCCTGCGCCCCCAGTGCGTGATCGAGGCGTTCTTCGGCTCCATCGCCCAGGCCAGCGCCTGCGACACGGTGACGGTGGCCTGTCCGGCCTGATCGAGCCGGTCGGCGAAGGCCAGCAGCATCCGGCCGTCGCCGCGCAACTGGTAGCCCAGCGAGCGGCGCATGGCCAGGTAGTCCTCGACACGGGCCCGCATCGTCACCGGAGTCGTCATCGGGCTGCTGCCTGCGGACAGGGTCTGGCCAGCTCGGCCAGCCGGGCCTGGTCGACCTTGGCGTAGATCGCCGTGGTGCGTTCCTGGGCGTGCCGCAGTAACTGGCCGATCTCCTCCATCGAGGCTCCGCGCTCCACAAGAGCGCAGGCCACCGCGTGCCGGATGCGGTGCGGCCCGAACCTGGCGACGTCGGCCCTGGCGCAGGCACGAGCCAGCACCTGGGTGATCGACGAGGTGGCCAACGCGGTGAACGGCGCAACCATGGTCACGAAGAGCGTGGTGGCGGTGGTCTTCGGCCGGGCGTGCAGCAGATAGTCGGCCCACGCCTGGCCGACATCGCGCGGCAGAGGCAGCACGCTGGGCGGCGGCAGCTTCGGCGCCATCCTGGCCAGTCACCTCTTCTCGCGGGACGTCGCCCACCGGCACCGGATCCTTGTGCTGGAGGCCGGCCCGTACACGCTGCCGGAGCACCTGCAGAACCTTCCCCCCGGGCTCGACCTGGCGAACGTGTGGGGAGTGCCGTGGGCGTCCGACAGCCCTCAGTCATGGAACCAGCGCTTCCCCGGGCTGGCCTACTGCCTGGGCGGGCGGTCGCTGGCGTGGGGTGGCTGGTCGCCGTACTTCATCGACTCCGAGCTGCCCACGTGGCCGAAGAAGGTCAGAGACGATCTCACGTCGGCGGTCCTGCCTCCGGGCGCTCCCACCCGCTCTTACCTGGACGAGGCGTCAGAGCAGATCGGCACCAGCGAGTTCAACGACTTCGTATACGGGCCGTTGCACGAGACGCTGCGCCAGCGGTTGTTCACCGGGCTCCAAGGACTGGGATCATCGCGGACCCGCCTGGTGGGCAGCCGGGGAACCCCCATGACGGCCGCCAAGCCACCCCAGGATCTCCAGCGTGAGCTGGAGGCTCCGCTCGCCGTGCAGTCGGCCTCACCGAGACCCGGGTTCTTCCCGTTCAACAAGTTCAACGGGATGCAACTCCTCATCCGCGCCGCTCGTCTCGCCCACGCCGAGGCAGACCAGGCCACTCCCCACTCCACCCGACCCCGACCAACAACAGCGCGCAAGACGGCGCGACGCGAAGAAACGCCTCATGATCGTCCCGCAGACGCACGTGATCCGGCTCGTGTTCGACGGCCGCCGCATCACCCGCATCGTCACCAACCAAGGCGATGTCGAGGTTCCGGACACCGGGCAGGTCTTCGTGGCGATGGGAACGGTGGAGAGCACGCGGCTGGCTCTGGGCTGCCTGCCGAACCGATACGGGCTCATCGGCCGGAACCTCATGGCGCATCTGCGGTCGAACGTCACCATCCGGATTCCGCGTGCCTCCCTCGGCACCGCTCTGAGCACTCTCAACGAACTCGCCGTCTCGGCATTGTTCGTGAAGGGCGTGCACGAGCATGACGACGGGAGCGTCGGGCACTTCCACGTGCAGATCACCGCGTCCGGCGTCGGCTCTCTCGGCATCGAATCCGAGGCCGAACTGTTCAAGAAGATCCCCGACATCGACACGCTGGACCGGTTCAGAAACCTCACCGACCAGCACGTCGTGATCACCCTGCGCGGTATCGGCGAGATGGTCGGCGACAAGACGTCGGCCGATCCCCAGAACCGGATCACCCTCGACCGCTTCGGTCCACAGGGGCCCTACGACTACGGACAGCCCCGCGCCCTGGTCCGGCTCGAAGCCGACGACCCCGCCGATCCGCTGCGTCGCAACCTCGCCCTGTGGGAGGCGATGGACCGCGCCTGCGATCAGCTCGCGCTGATCCTCGCGAACGGAGGACCGGTCGAGTACCTGGTCGGCGGGTCGTGGGTCACCACGGCACCCGGCCCCGACGGACGGCAGGACACACTCAGCTCCACCCATCACGAGGGCGGCACCCTGTGGATGGGGGAAGACCCGACAACCTCCGTCACCGATGAGTGGGGGAAGTTCCATGAGGCGGACAATCTCTACGCTGTAGGACCGGCTCTGCTGCCGACACTGGGCTCGCCCAACCCCATGTTGTCCGGCGTCGCGTTGGCCCGGCGCACCGCCGACCGCCTCGTTCCCGCACCGCCCCAGGTTCATCCGGACCCGGGATTCCGCGCCCTGTTCGATGGCGCCGATCGCGCCTTCGGCCAGTGGCAGGCAGTCGGCGGTGGCGCGTTCGCGCTCATCGACGGCGCGATCGTCGCGCAGCCGGACACCGCCGGCGAACTCGGGTTGCTGTACTACGCATCGCAGGGCTTCAGCGACTTCGTGCTCAAGCTGCAGGTCCGCATCGCGTCCATCGACGACAACTCCGGGATCTTCGTGCGGTCACGCGACCCCCGCCGGTCGGTGCCCAATCCCGCCGATCCCGCCCACCCGCATGTCTACGTCAACAAGGCCTGGGTCGCGGTGCACACCGGCTTCGAGATCCAGATCGACGACCTGGCCAGGCCGCGTGGAGAGGACCGACATCGGACCGGCGCCGTCTATGACATCGAGGTCGGAACGGGAGCAGGACAGCAGGCATACAACCGAGCCGCACCTCTCGTCCCCGGCCAGTGGACGGACTGCGAGATCGAGGTCCGGGGCAACAGCTACACCGTGCGCGTCAACGGCCTCCAGACCACGACCCTCAGCAATCAGGACCCCGGTCGTGGCAAGGCCGCAGCCGATGAACCCCACTCCGGCTTCATCGGCCTGCAGGCTCATACCGGCCGGGTGGCCTTCAGGAACATCCTCATCAAGGAGGTGTGAGCTCCGGCGATGTGACCGTCACCCCACCCGGGCGGGGGTCGGATGCGGGCTTGTTAGCCGAGGCCACGATGTCGGCGAGGGTGACCTCGCTGAGCAGGGCGTGTTCGTGGTCACGCATGGCCGACCAGACGTCGGCGAGCGGGCCCGCGACGCCGCGGAAAGGTTCCATGTCCTCCTCGATGCCTTCGGTCACCACGATGATGTCGGCCAGCGTGATGTCCTCGGGTGGGCGGGCCAGCCAGTAGCCCCCTCCGACCCTCGTTGGCTGCGGACCAGCCCCGCTCGCCGGAGTTGCAGCAGGATGTTGTTGCAGAACTTGAGGGGGATGTCCTGGCTGGAGGCGATCTTGTTGGCCGGCACGGGCCCTTCCGGTGCCGCCGCCAGGACGACGGCGGCACGCAAGGCGTAGTGGGTGCGGGCGGAGATCCGCATCAGTTCGTGTGCTGGGTGAGCCCCCAGTGGCCCCGGCACGTGGCGGTCATGGCGTGCTCAGGGCCAGAGGGCGCGCGGCCGGACTGGGCCGCGCGTGGACGTCTTGGCCGGGGTGCAGGTCCAGGCTCTGGACCGTGCCGCGGGTCACCTGGGCCCAGGCCTCCTGCTCGTTGATGAGCAGTTCCACCCGCACTTCGAAGCCGAGGCGGACCACCCGGGTGACGGTGGCGGGGATGCCGCCCTCCAGAGGGCCGGTGTCGATCTCGATGTCGTGCGGGCGGACCAGGTGGCCGTCCAGTTCGGTGACCGGGCCGAGGAAGCGCATCACGAACGGGTCGGCGGGGGTGTCGTAGACCTCGGCGGGGCTGCCGACCTGCTTCACCTGGCCGTCGGCGAGGACGACGATGGTGTCGGCGACTTCGATCGCCTCCTCCTGGTCGTGGGTGACGAACACGGTGATGACGTGGACCTCGTCGTGCAGGCGGCGTAGCCAGGTGCGCAGCTCCTTGCGGACCTGGGCGTCCAGCGCGCCGAAGGGCTCGTCCAGCAGCAGCACCTCGGGTTCCACCGCCAGCGCGCGGGCCAAAGCCATCCGCTGACGCTGGCCGCCCGACAGCTGCGCCGGGTAGCGGTCGGCGAAGCTCTCCAGGTGGACCAGCTCCAGCAGCTCCATCACGCGCTTGCGGATCTCGCCCTTGGGGCGCTTGCGGATCTCCAGCCCGAAGGCCACGTTGCGGAACACGCTCAGATGCTTGAACGCCGCGTAGTGCTGGAAGACGAAGCCGACGTTGCGCCGCTGCGGGGACAGGTTCGTGGCGTCCTTTCCGGAGATCACCACGGTGCTCGTCGGACTCGTTGGGCCTTTCACGCCGCCGGTTCGGGTCGTGCTCGTCGCCGCTGAGGCGAAGGCGTACCGCAGCCCCGATCTCGCCCGGGCGATCCGCCTGCGTGGTCCTCCCGCGCTGGTGACCGCCCGCTGACGTCCGTCACGGATTCCTAGGGCGGTGCACCCAGCATATGGACGCACTCGCTACCGGCGTCGGCGGCGGTTGGTGAAGGCCGTTGCCAGGCGTCCTGCGGTCACCGCCGTGGGCAGGGCGATGGCGGTGAGCAGGATCAGCTCGGCGGCGCGGTGGTGGTGCACCGACTCGGCGATCAGCAGGGTGAGGCCGGCCACGTGGCGACCAGCGCGACCAGGGTGTGCAGCCGGCCGTTCTCCGAGTGCGGCCAGTCCGTCGGGGCGGCCGGGTCGGGAGGGTCGGGCACTTGGCGACGGTACCCGCTCAGAACCCGGCTCGCCCACGGCGAGGTGTTGGCCCTGCCGAGCCGGTGCAGCCCGGCGGCCACGCCGAGCAGCACCAGCGCGTAGCAGGCGACGAAGACGGTCTCGGACGCGATCACGAGCCTGCCTTTCCGATCCTCTCGGACGCGATCAGGAGCCGGACTTCCCTGCCGTCTCGGGTGGGGTGGTCTCGGTGAACAGCTGCAGTTCCGCCTCCGCGGGGCGTTCGGGTAGGTCGGGGTGGCGGCCGCGGTGCCGCAGGCCGTGCCAGGCCAGCCAGAGCAGCGGCCCGATCCCGCCGACCATGAACACCACGTCCCCGGGCAGCCGCAGCCACTCGAACATGGTGTTGGTCGGGTTGGTGATGAAGGTGATGCTGCGCGCGTCCCAGTAGCCCACGTCCACCGAGTGGTAGAGCTGCAGGATGCCCAGCGGAAGCAGGGTGACGAACACCATCCAGGCAAGGCCGGCGTTCAGCGACCAGAAGCTGATCGCGGCCGCCCGGTCCGACCAGCGGTGCTTGGGTACGAGGTAGCGCAGCGCGAACATCGCGAAGCCGATCGCGAGCATGCCGTACACGCCCATCATGGCGGCGTGGCCGTGGTTGGCGGTCAGGGCTGTGCCGATCTCGTAGTAGGACACGATCGGCAGGTTGATCAGGAAGCCGAACACGCCGGCTCCGAGGAAGTTCCAGAATCCCACCGCGACCAGGAACATCACGGCCCAGCGGTGCGGGAACGGCGCCGGGCTGCGCGATTCCTGACGGGCGCCGAGCCGGATGAAGCTCCACGCCTCGACGGTGAGGAAGGTGAGCGGGATGACCTCGAAGGCGGAGAAGAACGCGCCGAGGGCCAGCACCTGGGACGGTTCGCCGTTGAAGTACCAGTGGTGCGCGGTCCCGATGACGCCGCCGGCGCTGTACAGGACGATGTCGAGGAAGACGACGATGAGCGCGACCCGTTCGCGGACGACGCCGAGCAGCACGAAGATGTAGGCCACCATGACGGTGGTGAACAGTTCGAGGAAATCCTCCACCCACAGGTGCACCACCATGAACCGCCAGAAGTCGGTGATGGTGTAGTTGGAGTCGTGCTGGGTCATCAGCCCGGTCGCGTACACGACGGGCAGGGCCAGCGCGGCGAAGAAGAACAGCCACGGCAGGTTGGCCCGGCTCTCGACGGCCAGCCGCCGCCGCAGCCCGCGCCACAGGATCGCCACCCAGAACGCCATGCCCACGGTGAGCAGGATCTGCCAGAGCTTGCCCAGGTCGAGATACTCGAAGCCTTGCATCCCGAGCCAGCTCCACAGCTCGCCGAGCCCGCCGAAGATGCCGACGGCCTCGCCGGCCAGGGAACCGACGACCACCACGACGAGCGCGCCGAGCAGCGCGTACGCCAGCCACGACTGCCCCTTGGGATCCCGCCGCCGCGTGATCATCGGAACCAGGAAGATCCCCGCGGCCAGGAACCCGGTCGCTACCCAGAACAACGACAGCTGCACGTGCCAGGTCCTGGTCAGGTTGTAGGGCAGCCACTGCTCCAGCGGGATGCCGAAGAAGCTGCCCAGATCGGCCCGGTAGTGCTGGCTGGCCGCCCCCATGAGCGTCTGGAGCAGGAACAACGCGACCATGGTGAAGAAGAACCACGCGGTCGCCCGCTGGCTGCCGGTCAGCCCCACCGTCTGCGGCTCGTGGAAACGCAGTTCCTGCTGATCGCGGCCGTGCCAGCCGAGCCAGTTCCAGCGGCCGAAGGCGGCGAACAGCGCGCCGGTGCCACCCAGCAGCGCGATCAGGCTCAGCGCGCTCCACAGCACGGTGTCGCCGGTGGGCTTGTTGCCGACCAGAGGCTCGGAGGGCCAGTTGTTGGTGTAGCTGTACTTCGCGCCGGGCCGCTCGGCCGCCGAGGCCCAGGCGCTCCAGGCGAAGTACGCGGTCAGCTGCCGGATCTCGGCCCGATCGCTGATCGCCTCGGGGCGCAGACCCGTCGTGCCCTGTGGGGAGGCGAAGAACTTCGCGTAGTGCTCGACCATGTTGGTGTACGCGCGGGCTTGTGCATCCGAGACGGTGAGGGTGCCGGTCTTGGCGTCGTAGCGGTTGGTCCGGTAGTCGTCCTGGGTACGCCGGGCGGCGTCGGCGGAGGCGGCGCCGCCGTAGGTGTCCTGCACCAGCAGAGCGGATCGGTGCAGGTAGTCGGCCGTGAAGTCGGGCCCGAGGTAGGCGCCGTGGCCGAAGATCGAGCCGTACTCCATGAGGCCGTATCTCAGGAAGACGTCCTGCCCGCCTTGGACATCGGCTCGGGTGTAGACGGTCTGCTCCGACGGGGTGAGCACGCGTTCGGGGATCGGCGGGCTCGACTGGTACGTCATGAACCCCATGAGCACGAGAACGAAGAACCCCAACAGCGTGACAAGCGCGGACGCCTGAACCCAGCCTCGGCCGAGCAACCGCGCGCGCCGGGGAGGTGCGGTGGATGTCACGAACCCTCCGGTCGTTGTGTGAGGATGCTGATACAGACGATGACGGCCGGGTCGGCGCGGACCTAGGGGAAAACATCGCGGCGATGCAGGACGTAAGCCTCTATATACCGATGCCGACCGCATTACCGTCGGCGAGTAGTCAAGGCCGGTCGGGCGGGCCGCCTCGTGCTCGATGCATCGTGGTGGATCGGGGCCACGGCGGGCGCATGGCTTGCCTCGCTGGCCGCCTAAGCCGTGGTGATCATCCGCTGTGGCAGGACAGGCATGCGGTCTGGCTGACGCCTGCCATCGGCGTGCTGGGGTCGTCATAGCCGCGACCGTCGCGATGCTCACCGGCTTGGCGGTGGTACGACTCGCCCATCGCGCCAACGCCCAGCGGCTGGACGCCCGCGCGATGTGGCCCGGCGAGTCCGGAAGATTCTAGAAGTCGAAGACCAAGCGGGCGGCGACGCGGCCGGCGAGGACTTCGTCGAAGGCCTGGTTGATGTCGTCGAGCTTGCGGGTCTCGTAGATGACCTTGGTACGGCCGGCGGCGTGCAGGCGGAAGACCTCGGCGAGGTCGGCGCGCGTGCCGACGATGGAGCCGATGACGCTGATGCCGCCCAGCACGGTCTCGAAGATGGGCAGGTTGATGCTGTTGTCCTTGGGCAGGGAGACCAGGATCAGGCGGCCGCCGCGGCGCAGGGACGCATAGGCCTGTTCCAGGACGCGCGGGCTGGCGGCCAGGACCACGGCCACGTCGGCGCCGCCCAGGGCTTGGATCTCGGCCACCGGGTCGGCGGTGGCCGCGTTGATGGTGTGGGTGGCGCCCAGCTCGGTGGCCAGATGCAGCTTGTCGTCGGTGATGTCGACGGCGATGGTCTCGGCGCCGAAGATCTGGGTGTACTGCAGGGCCAGGTGGCCGAGACCGCCGATACCGAAGACGGCGGCGCGTTCGGCGGGGCGCAGGCCGGAGACTTTGACGGCCTTGTAGGTGGTGACGCCGGCGCAGGCCAGCGGGGCGGCCTCCAGCGGGTTGACGCCGTCGGGGACCTTGACCACCTGGCGGGCGTAGGCGACGGCGTATTCGGCATGAGCGCCGTCGATGCCGTAGCCGGTGTTCTTCTGCGCCTGGCACAGGGTCTCCCGGCCGCTGACGCAGTAGTCGCAGGTGCCGCAGGCGTAGCCGAGCCACGGGATGGCGACCCGATCGCCGACGGCGTGCTCGGTGACGGCCGCGCCAGCCTGTTCGACGATGCCCACCCCCTCGTGCCCGGGGGTGAACGGCAGCGTCGGCTTGATCGGCCAGTCGCCGTGGGCGGCGTGGATGTCGGTGTGGCACAGGCCGCTCGCCTCGATCCGGACGAGCACCTGGTCGGCGGCGGGGGTGGGCACGGGTAGGTCGCGGATCTCCAGAGGCTTGTCGAAGGCGGTGACGATCGTGGCGCGCATGAAAACACTCCTTCTGGACGGGAAAGCGGGGCGGAGCTCCAGCCTTCGTAAGGGAAGGCGGGCGGCGGGCTTAGGGACGAAGGCCCGCTGTGCGCGGGGTTCGGTCTTTCGATCGGGGAGGCTGCGGGAGGCCGTACCCGCGGGGCCGCCGGGGCGGGTACGGCCTGCTCGGAGGCGTCTGTCAGAAGAAGCCGAGGCGCTTGGGCGAGTAGCTGACCAGGAGGTTCTTGGTCTGCTGGTAGTGGTCGAGCATGGCGCGGTGGTTCTCGCGGCCGATGCCGGACTGCTTGTAGCCGCCGAAGGCGGCGTGCGCGGGGTAGGCGTGGTAGCAGTTGGTCCACACGCGGCCGGCCTTGATGCCGCGGCCGAGCCGGTAGGCCGCGTTGATGTCGCGGGTCCACAGGCCGGCGCCGAGGCCGTACGGGGTGTCGTTGGCGATCTTCAGGGCCTCATCCTCGGAGTCGAAGGTGGTCACCGACACCACCGGGCCGAAGATCTCCTCCTGGAAGATGCGCATGTCGTTGGTGCCGCGGAAGACGGTCGGCTGGATGTAGTAGCCGCCCTCGAGGCCCGAGACCGTTCGGGGGTTGCCGCCGGTCAGCAACTCGGCGCCCTCGTTACGGCCGATGTCGATGTAGGAGAGGATCTTCTGGTACTGCTCGTTGCTCGCCTGGGCGCCGATCATCGTGGCCGGGTCGAGCGGGTCGCCGCCGACGATGGCCTCGGTCCGGGCGATCACGCGGCCCATGAACTCGTCGTAGATCGAGGAGTGGATCAGCGCCCGGGAGGGACACGTGCACACCTCGCCCTGGTTGAGGGCGAACATCACGAACCCCTCGACGGCCTTGTCGAGGAAGTCGTCGTCGGCGGACATGATGTCGGGCAGGAAGACGTTGGCGCTCTTGCCGCCCAGCTCCAGGGTGACCGGGATGATGTTCTGGGCGGCGTACTCCATGATCAGCCGCCCGGTGGTGGTCTCGCCGGTGAAGGCGACCTTGGCCACGCGCGGGCTGGCGGCCAGCGGCTTGCCCGCCTCGACGCCGAAGCCGTTGACGACGTTGAGCACGCCCGGCGGCAGCAGGTCGGCGATGAGCTCGACCACCAGCAGGATGCTGGCGGGGGTCTGCTCGGCCGGTTTGAGCACCACGCAGTTTCCCGCCGCGAGGGCGGGGGCGAGTTTCCAGGTGGCCATCAGGATCGGGAAGTTCCACGGGATGATCTGGCCCACCACGCCGAGCGGCTCGTGGAAGTGGTAGGCGACGGTGTCCTCGTCGAGCTGGCTGACGCCGCCCTCCTGGGCGCGCAGCACGCCGGCGAAGTACCGGAAGTGATCGACCGCCAGCGGCAGGTCCGCGGCCAGGGCCTCGCGTACCGGCTTGCCGTTCTCCCAGGTCTCGGCCACGGCGAGCCGCTCCAGGTTGGCCTCGATCCGGTCGGCGATCTTGTTGAGGATATTGGCCCGTTCCGTGGGCGAGGTGCGCCCCCACCGGTCGGCGGCGGCGTGCGCCGCGTCCAGGGCGAGCTCGACGTCGGCCGCGGTGGAGCGCGGCGCGCGGGTGAAGACCTGCCCGTTGATCGGGCTCCGGTTGTCGAAGTACTCCCCGCCCACGGGAGGTACCCACGTCCCGCCGATGAAGTTCTCGTACTGCTGGGCGTAGCTGACGATGCTGTCCTCGGAACCAGGGGGTGCGTAAACCATGGTGTCGCTTCTCCTTCACATGGCCGTAACAAAGCCCACGGTGAAGGCGTGAGGTTGGCAAAAGGTTGGCGGGAAGGTGGCGAGCCGGGAGTGGCCGGAAAGCGAGCGCAGGACAGCGTGTGACGGTGTGATGTACGCGGAGGCTGAGCGGCGACAGGCGCGGGAAAATCCGCGGAGGAATCGCCGCTCAGTCGCCCAGGGCGCTTCGGCAGCGCGCCAGCGCCACCCCACAGCGCGCATCGCCAGCAGGCAGCAGGGCCAGGGCCCGCTCGTGGATCTGCAGGTCGTACGGGTGCAACTCGCCATACCTCAGCGCCGGCTCCGGGCGCATGGAGCGGAGCACCGCCTCGCGCACGGCGACCTCGATGTGCTCGCGCCACCTCCGGATGCCGGGCGCGTCGGACGACGGCAGCAACGGGCCGCCGTAGACATCGACGGCCTGTTCGCCCCGGCCGGCGGCCAGCAGGGAGAGCACCTCGACCGCGTCGCACGCGATCGGCTCGGTGAGTTCGTACCGCCTGGTGGACACCGCGCCGCGCAGCGCACGTCTGAGGTGGGAGACCTCCGCTTTCAGCGTGGTCGCCGTGACATGTCGCTCGCCGTAGAGCTCGTCGCGCAGCCGCTCGGGGGACATCGCGTGCCCCTCCAGCGCCAGCAGAGTGAGGATCTCCACCTGCCGGGGGCGCAGCCGTACCGGTGCGCCGTCGCGCAACAACTCCATGGCCCCTAGGCAGCGCAGGTACAGACCCGGCCGGCCAGGGGTCAGGCGCTTGGCGAGCCGCTGCTCGATGCCGGTGACCAGATTGGTCAACGCGGGCATGGCCAGCGGATGGGACCGATCCCAGGTACTGGACAGGTCCAGTACGCCCAGCACGCGCCCGTCCGGTGCCTTGATCGGGGCGCAGTAGCAGACCCACCCGTGCAGGGCCTCCACCAGGTGCTCGGCCGAGAACACGCTGGCCGGGCGCCCGTGCCGCAACGCCAGCGACAGCGCGTTGGTGCCCATCGCCGGCTCGTCCCATCGCCCGCCGGGCGCGAAATTCACCGTCTCGGCGCGGCGGCGCATGACCCGGCCCCCACACGTCCACAAGATGGTGCCCGACTCGTCGGTGACCGCGGCAACGAACCCACCGTCCTCGGCGATCGTGCGCAACTCGTCCGAGACGGCCCGCACAGGCTCGTGCAGCGGCGAACCGGCCCACCGGTCGTCAGCGGCGACGTCGACGGGCGCACAGTCGCGTTCGGGAGGTACCCACCGGATCGACCGCCGCCACGACGCGACGATCTCCTCGCGCGGACTGGCCTGCCTGTCAGCCCGATCGCCCGCGACCCACCGCGCCCACTGGCGATGCAGCCGGGCGCGGCGCTCACGCAGCGTACCGTGCCCGTCCATGCACAATCCTCGAAAACGTGCTCATGAGCAGCGCTCCCTTGAGCCCTTCGGCGATGTCGTTCCAGCATGGGGAACGCACCCGGCTCACGCCAGGGACCAAAGTCCTCAGCTGTAACAGCCGGGCCGGGTTGAGGACCAAAGGCCCGAATTTCCTAACCTGGCGGCTCTACGGAGTCATGTGGGCTGCTGGATGCGCCGGCCGGTGGCCTCCACCGCGGTGATGACAATGAAGTGGTCGCGGCCGCGCGCCCACGGCGTCAGCGGCAGTCTTTCCAGCCGGGCGCTCTCTGTCGGGTCGTCGGCGACACGGGCATACCCGACGACGGTGACCGACCAGCCGTTACGCCCCTCTGGGTCGAAGTCGTCTACCTCGAAGGCCACGACCGCGCGGCGGGTGGCAGCGGCCAGCTTGGACCCGGCCGCCGTGCGAATGACGATGTCCTGCCCGTCCAGGCAGAAGTTGACCGGCTGCACGGCCGGCAGCGCGCGGTCGGTGAAGACAATCCGCCCGATCGGGCGTGAGGGCAGCAGGCGCATGCACTCCTCGTAAGTGAGCACCTGCAGGCCGGCCGAGTCGAGTTTCATATCGGCAGCCTGCCCGCGTCCTTGCCTGACAGGCCAGGGACGAAAGTCCCGTGACGACCGGAAATGGCCACGTACCCGCCGAACGCCGCCGCATACAACACATAGGCCTGCCAGGTGAGCACATCTCGGGCAACCCGGGCTATCCGGCCCATCGAGATGGCCACGCCTCCGCCTTCGCCGACCATCAACTGGTTGTCGCGATGTTCGCTGCCCTCCCCCGCATCCCACTGCAAAGCTCCCTGCCCCATAGGGGCGAAATCCGACTCTGACTCACATCTCGGGACGGTTACGTTTGGATCTTGAACGGGGCCGTCACGGCCTTGCCAAACGGCAGTATGGCGCGGCAGGTGGACACGATCAGCTCATCGACCAGTGACGGTGGCGATCGCCGGTCCAGCAGATGGCGCCGGACCGCGCCGTAGGGAACGTCGACCACGGCGAAGATCACACGGTCGCGGTCGATGCCGGGATGTCCGGAGGCGAAGGCGTCCAGCGCGGCCGATACCCTGGCGTTGCAGCTGTCCAAGTCCTGGCCGAGTTCGGCAGGCCAGCGCGCGGCCAGATCCTCGCGACGGTGCAGGAGTAGCAGTGCCGCCTCGGCGGGACGCTCACGGCACCAGCGTGGTGTGTGCAGCGCGGCGGCCTCGGCGCCTCCGGCCGCCAGGGCTGCGATGAACCCGTCCTGGAATCTGCCGACGGTGCGCAGCCACAAGGTGGCGACCAGCAGGTCCCGCGAGCTGAATCGGTGATAGAGCGAACCGGTAGGAGCGCCGAGTCGAGCGGCGATGGCGGCCATCGTGGCGGAGCCGGGTCCACTCTCGGCCGCGATGGCCAGGGCCGCATCCAGGATCTGGTCTTGGCTGAATTTGGCCGGTCTTCCCACGGAACGCCCTTCCTGATATTAGTTGATACATTCTAGAACTCGATGACTGTTAGGGGAAGACATGGCATCCGAAGTCGTTCAGCGGTTCTATGCCGCCGCCCAGGCCGGCGATGGGGCCACGATCGTGGCCCTGCTACATCCAGACTTTCGGGCCCACACCGCACCGGGCATGCCCTGTGGCGCCGGGGGCACCTTCCACGCCCCGCAGGAGGCGCTCACCCAGGTTTGGGGCGCCGTCTTCGCCGACTATGACACCGCACCATACGACGAGACCTGGCACCAGACCACCGAGGGGATCATCGTCGTCACCGGGCACTACCGGGGTACCGCGCGCATCACCGGACGAGCCTATGAGGCCGAGTTCGTCCACCTGTGGCAGGTCACCGACGGCCAGATCTCCTGGCTGCACCAGTACACCGACACCGCGCGCTGGCACCAGGCGCTCGCTCCGGCGGCCGGATGAAAGCCCGAAAGGCCCCATCCTCAGCCGCTCACGCTTGGCCAGGCCTGGCCGTCCTTGCTGACCTGCCCCGACGGCTACCGCGCGGATGGCGTCGCGTTACCTCTGCTGCTCGAGGGACGCGCCGGCGCGATCTCCCGGCCCCGAACTGCAGGACGTTCGGCCCTCCGAACAAGGACCTTCGGCCACGTTCACCGTAATTCCTGAAGCCTAGGCTTAACCAAGTCCAACGGCCTTGACCGGAGGTAGCTACAGTGACGGCACACGGACAACAACGGGGACGGGCCGACGATCCCGTCCCCGGAGCGGATCTGGACGCCGCGCGCATACCGGGGCACTGGCTGCTGGCCCGCCTCGGTAAAAAGGTGCTGCGGCCCGGCGGCGTGGAGCTGACCCGCTGGATGCTCGACACCCTGCGCATCGAGCCGACCGATCAGGTGGTGGAACTGGCTCCCGGGCTGGGCGCCACCGCCCGGCTCACCCTCGCCCGCGGCCCGGCCGGCTACGTCGGCATCGACCGCGACAGCGCCGCCATCGCCACCCTGGCCTCCCAACCATGGCCCGCGGCCACCCGGGTACGGTGGCACACCGCCGACGCCGCGAGCACCGGCCTGCCCGGCGCGAGCGCGACCGTGGTGTACGGCGAGGCCATGCTGACCATGCAGCCCGGGCCCGCCAAACGCCGCATCGTCGCCGAGGCGCACCGGCTGCTCGGCCCCGCCGGCCGGTACGGGATCCACGAGCTGTGCCTGGTGCCCGGCGACCTCGACCCGGCGCTCGCCGGGGAGATCAGGGCGGCGCTGTCCGAGGCGATCCACGTCGGCGCCCGCCCGCTGACCGTACCCCAGTGGCATGAGCTGGTGACCGGGGCGGGCTTCACGGTGACCGCCCAGATCACCACCCCTATGCACCTGCTCGAACCGCGCCGGCTGATCACCGACGAGGGCCTCGCAGGCACGCTGGGAATCATCAGCCGGACAATGCGCGACGCCCCGTCCCGCCGCCGGATGCTCCAGATGCACGGCGTCTTCCGGCGCTACCGCGCGCATCTGGCCGCGGTCGGCCTGGTCGCCGTCCGCGCCTGACCGCGAGGACCCCTTCTTCTCGGCAAACCCATCCTCAACAGGTTTGGAGTGACATGACCGCAACTGTGATCGACGATCTCGCCGCGGAGCTGGAGATCCCCAAGGACGGTACGCTCAGCCGGGTGCTGTACCGCGATGACCGCGTGCGCGTGGTGGGCTTCGCTTTCGACACCGGGCAGGAGCTCACCGAACACAGTTCGGCGCTGCCCGTTGTGATTCAGGTGGTCAAGGGCCGCCTGGAGCTCGTTCTCGGTGCGGACAAGGCTGAAGCGTCCCCGGGATCTTGGATCCACCTGCCGCCCCGGCTGCCGCATACGGTGCGGGCGGTCGAGCCGACCGTCATGCTGCTGACCATGCTGTCCTGAACTGTAAATGTCTCTCGGCTGCTGGAAGCGGTCTCGACGCTGGAGGGGACTGGGCGATTTGGGGTACCTCAACCACGCTCTCGCTGCGGTGTTCCAGTGAGCGGCGCACGTCCAGCTCCGTGCGCGGCATCACAGTGACGCTGGAGGACGGGACGAGGTGCGGGTGCTGGTGTCCGCGGGCATCGGTGGCACGTGCATCGTGGCGATGCCCGATCAGCTCGCCGCCACGACCTCGCGCCGCCGTGTCCCGGTGCTGCAGCCGACCGCTCGCCAGCCGAGCATGCGCTGCGCGAGGACATGCTGCGGATCGCTGTCGAGCGGGTCTTCAGGTACGCGAGCAGCGCAACCGCCCCGGACCGCAAGTGTCTGATGAACCTGGACGGCGTCGAGATCCCGGACGGCGCGGTCGCCTCACCTTGTGCGACCCGGTGTCGTTCATGCGCGACGTCCGAGCACGGCTGCGGGTCCGGGTGGCGGACCGGCTTCCACTTCGAGGTGTTCGGCCCTGACCTATGGCTGAGCGCCAGCTGGTGATCCGTCGAAGTTCGCCGCCCACCGCGGCCGGCCGGTCCTGATCAGCCCGCCCACCCGGCACTTCGGATTCGGGACGGCGGGCCCAGGCGAACAGGGACTTTCGTCACTACAGAAGCGCCCATCCCCGGTGATGTGCTGTCGCTTGGTCCACGGGCCTCTCATTCGCTGGGCCGAGACCCCGACGAACCTGGATGTGCTGAATAGCTGGAGGATTTTGTGCTGTCCATTTCCGACCATTTCACCGAGACGTTCCATGCGGAGCATCGCCAGGTCAGGGATTTGCTGTTCGCGCTGATCGACGCCTTCAAGAGCGGAGAGTATGCGCGGGTGAGCAAGCTGGTGGCGGCTCTGTCGGCGATGATCGGGCCGCATTTCCGCTATGAGGAAGAGGCCTTGTACCCGGGCCTGCGGTCCATCTTCGGCAGCGCGTACGTGGACAAGCTGCTCAGCGACCACGACGATACGATCCGCAACATACGCGAGCTCACCGAATTGGCGGAGCTGGCGATGCTCAACGACTTGGAGGAGATCGGCGAGGGCCAGGCCGAGTGGGGGATCGAGCTGGCGCGGGAAATCTTGCCGTACGTGAGCGACTGCGACGGTCTTTCGCTCATGGTGGAGACGTTGCCCGAGGACGACGTCGTCCACATCTTGGCCACCCGCGACGTGGCCAGGGAAACGAACATCGACCTGCTGACCTGGGCACGCACGATCCGGCCCCGGCGTGTCTGAGCCCGCGCTCCCGTCCTGATCCAGGGCGGCATGGGGTGGGAGTGCCCGGGTGGCGGCTGGCGCGCGCCGTCGCCCGGACCAGGCGGGCTCGGCGTGGTGTCGGGCACCGCGCTGGACGTCACCCTGGCACTCCCGCTGCAGCGCGGCGATCCCGGTGGGCACCTTTGCTGGGCACTGGCTGTTCCCAGTGCCCAGCCATCCCGAACGGGTGCTGGGCCGATACTTCGTGCTCGGGGAAGGTGGAGCCCGCCCAGGCACATCAGCCGGTGCCCCCGGCTCGGGCTGCAGCCCAACCACGCGTGACGAACCGCCGTGGTCGCCAACGTCGCCGAGGTTTTCCTCGCCCGGCAGGGCGACGACGGCCCGATCGGCGTCGACTACCTGGAGAAGATCCAGTCGGCCACGTTGGTCGCCGTCTACCGGGGCGATGCTGCCCCGCCGAGCCGCTGCGGCGACGGCGGCTGCTGGCGATCGTTTCCTCCCACATGCTTCCCCTGGCCCCTCGAAAGAGCACCGGCGAGCTGAGGTGCTGACCGCGGTCGTCCTCTCCGGCTTGAAGGACGAAGCATCCACGCTGGAGGCACCTGGTGACGCGCGCGGGTTGGCCATCGTGCGTCGGCTCGGTCACTCCGTGCCGGACGTGTTGTGCTCATGCGGCAGGTCGGTGTGTGCTGGACGGGATCGGGCGGGCGGAAGTGTCACCCGCATC
>NZ_VCJS01000241.1 GCF_005893125.1 Nonomuraea basaltis
ACGGGATGGAGCCGTCGCTGCCGCTGGTGTCGTACGCGGTGCTGGGCGGGGTCGTGCTGCTGTTCCTCGACCTGTCGGGCGTGGCGGGGGTGCACTGGCTGGAGCGGCGGCTGGCCGCGCGGATGCTGGGCCCGGACCGTACCGAGGTGCTGGAGCGGCGGATCGCGGAGCTGGCCGAGAGCCGGGCGGGCATCGTGGCGGCGGTCGACTCCGAGCGGCGCAGGATCGAGCGGGACCTGCACGACGGGCTGCAGCAGCGCCTGGTGGCGCTGTCGATGCTGGTCGGGCGCTCCAAGCGGGGGCGGCCGGAGCTGCTGGAGCAGGCGCATCAGGAGGCACAGCAGGCGCTGGCCGAGCTGCGCGAGGTGGCCTGGCGGGTCTACCCGAGCGGGCTGGACTCTCTCGGCCTGGGCGAGGCGCTGGCGGGGGTCGCCGAACGCTCGAGCGTGCCGGTCCGGGTGTCCTGCGACCTGCGCCGGCGGCCGCCGATGGCGGTGGAGACGGCGGCGTACTTCGTGGTGTGCGAAGCTGTGACGAACGCCGCCAAGCACGCCGGCGCCGCTCTCATCACGGTCGAGGTGCGCGAGGAGGCCACAACGGTGGTCGTGCGGGTGCGCGACGACGGGTCGGGCGGCGCCAGCGCCGCGGGCGGCGGGCTGTCGGGGCTGGCCAGGAGGGTGGCGGCACTGGACGGCGGCTTCGAGGTGAGCAGCCCGGCGGGCGGGCCGACGACGATCACGGCGGTGCTTCCGTGCGGGTGATCCTGGCCGAGGACTCCACGCTGCTGCGCGAGGGGCTGGTGCGGCTGCTCCTGGAGGAGGGCCACGAGGTGCCGGCCGCGGTCAGCGACGCGGAATCGCTGGTGGCGGCGGTGGCGGCGTACGAGCCGGACGTCGTGGTGGTGGACGTGCGGATGCCGCCGGCCCACACCGACGAGGGGCTGCGCGCGGCGCTGGAGATCCGGCGCCGCTGGCCCGCCGTCAAGGTGCTGGTGCTGTCGCAGTACGTGGAGAAGCGGTATGCCACCGAGTTGATGAGCGCGGACGTGGAGGGCGTCGGCTACCTGCTGAAGGACCGGGTGGCGCAGGTCGGCGACTTCCTGGACGCGCTGGAGCGGGTGGGCGCCGGGGGAGCGGCGTTCGACCCGGAGGTGGTGCGGCAGTTGCTGGCCCGTACCACGCAGGTGGATCCGCTGGCACGGCTGACGGCCCGCGAGCGGGAGGTGCTGGAGCGGATGGCGCAGGGGCTGACCAACGCCTCGATCGCCCAGGCGCTGCACGTGTCGCAGAGCGCCGTGGAAAAGCACGTCAACTCCCTGTTCGACAAGCTCGGCCTCTCGCACACCACCGGCTACAGCCGCCGGGTGCTGGCCGTGCTGCACTTCCTGGAGTCCTGAGCGCAAGCGTCCCGTCTCCCGGCCGCCGGCGAACATGCCCGTCTCATCGGCGATCCGTTCGGCGACCACCTGCGGCTGAGCGAGCCGAAGGATCCGGCGTCCCACGCTGACCTGCCCCGGTGGACGGCCCTTGGCCGGCGGCTGAACGAAGCGCACGTCCGCTGACGGGCGAAGCGGGCGCCACCGGGGCACTGACCCAGGCGGGCAGTCTCGGCACCCTGCTGGGACCGCCCCTGCACGCGGCCGTGGCCCAGTCGGGTGGGTGGGCGGCTCCACCATCGACTACCCGGGCCGGGCGCTCGTTCTGCGCCGGGACAAGCGCGCGTTCGTGCGCGCGAGGCACAGCGCGCCCCTGTGGTTCGTGGGCGACCACTACCTATTGGCCCACGGCACCGTGAACAACCTGGACCGCATGGTGTTCTTCGTCGACACCGGCGGCGGCGACATCGGCTTCACCGCTCCCCGCTCCACTTTCACCGCCGCCGGGATCGAGATCCCCCCGGGAGACGGGTTCCATCCGGTGACGGTACGTGAGGTGACGCTGGGCTCGGCCGTCCGCCACGACGTATCCGGCCTAACCGGCGCGTTCCCGGATTGGTTCGAGAGCGGATTCGGCTTCCGCATCGGCGGGCTGCCCACGCACCAGTTCTTCAAGCCGTACGCACTCACGTTCGACTTCACGCGGATGCAGATCCTCATGGGCCCGACATCCTGACGTCCTGAGCCCCGCGTCCACAACGCCCACGGCAAAGTCGTCCAGTGGGCGTGCCAGGATGATCTGGCCTCCTTGCTCGAGCGTTCGTCGGCCGGACCTGCCGGCGTCCTGGCCACATCTGATCTGGGTGGGCTCTGGAGGGAGGACCGTGGTCGGATGACCGCGCGGCAAGTGTCGCTACGATCGGCGGATGCGTTGCCGTCCGGTGCCTGTGGCCTGCTCGGGAGCAAGGTAAGGGCCGTCGTGCCGACGGGGGAGGAGCTGAGGGATCGTGGGCAGACCCGTGTACATGGCCGCCGCCGTCAAGGTGCCGGCGCCGCCGGCGCAGGTGTTCGCGTTGATCACCGACTGGCCCCGGCACCGTGACTGGATGTTCCTGACCACCGCGCGCCAGGTGGGCCGGGACGCGATCGAGGCCTACACCGGGGTGTGGCCCTTCGGTTTCCTGGACACGATGACGATCACTCATTGGGAGCCGCCGGCGCTGGTGCGCGTGGAGCACACCGGCCGGGTCGTGCGCGGCCGGGGCGCCATCCGGGTGCGTCCGTGCGCGGGCGGCAGCCGCGTCATCTGGGCCGAGGAGCTGCGGCCGCCGTTCGGGGTGCTGGGACGGGTCCTGTGGCCGCTCGTCCGCCCGGTCGGCGTCGCGCTCGCCCGCCGCTCGCTGCGCAAGCTGGCCGCGCTGGTCACTACGTGATCCGCCCCGTCGACCGCGTGCCGGACCGGCTGCCGCCGTCTCGCGTGGTGCCGCACCGCCGTCGTCGCCCGCTGCCCCGTACGCCGGAGTCCTCACCGGATCCAGGGCAGGGCTGTTCGGATAAGGCCCTGACGCGGGCCTGATCACTTCACGGTCCGGTCCGGTCAAGGAGAGGGAGGGTGAAGGGCTGATGTGCCGGAGTCGGGCACGTCGTCGGCGACCCAGCGCCGGATCTGCCCGGCCGCCTGGTCTGCGACGGGGTTCCCGGCCGGGCGGGTGACCAGGTCGCTGAGGGCGAACATGTCCAGGACGCGCCCCAGGCAGGCCCATTCCCCGGGCGGCGGCAGATCGGCGGGCTGGTGTCCGGCGAAGGCGGCGCGAAAACCCGTGAGGAAGCCGGCCGGGTAGTCGGCGCCGAAGCGGACCATGTTGGCCGCGTCGCCGTACGGGCTGCCGGAGTAACTGAACTCCCAGTCGAGGACGGCGTCGACGCGCCAGCCGCCGCGTGCGCGGGTGACCAGGATGTTCTTGGGGTTGATGTCGGCGTGGACCAGGCGGCTGTGGCCGTCGACGAGGCCGAGCGCGGGCGCGTGGGTCGTACACAGGCCGGCGGTCAGTTCTGGAACGGAATCCGGCGTTAACCACGTCGGGAAGATTTGGACGGTAGAGGGTCACTGACCTGCGGGAACCGCCTTAACGCTGGATACCGACCATCACCGCCGATCTGGAGGACCCCGCCGTGCACGTGCACGCACCACCCGAAGGAGGTTTTCGGGACCTCTCTTACCGTGCGCGCGGACGCGCGCGAGGCCCCTGACCCGGTAACGTCAGGTCACCTGGAAGCCGGCCTCTTCGACGGCCCTCCGGGTCGATGGCCGTCGCCAGGCTCGGCGCGGTGTGAGCGTGCGCCTGACGCCGCGTCTTGGTGATTGAAGCCCTGGGGGGTGAGGCCGAAGGCCGCGTTGATGCGAGAACGCTGATTCTCCACCGCGATGACGGCGGTGAGCTCGACGGCCTGCGCCTCGGTGAAGTGGCCCAGCAGGTCGGCCACGAGTTCGTCGGTGGCTTGGGGCGGGGTGTCGGTCATCGCCTCGGCGTAGCGCAGCACCAGGCGTTCCAGGTCGGTGAACAACGCACTGGTGCGCCAGACTGGTACTGCCTCGATCTTGGCGGCAGGGATGCCGTGCGTGAGGCTCTCCCGACAGCGGAAGTCGATGCACCAGCCGCAGCCGACCCTGACCACGACCGCCATGGCGGCCAACTCCTTGAGGGTGCAGGGCACGGTGTTCCAGCGGGCCAGGCTGCGTTCGAAGGCCGCCATCGACTCCAGCACCTGGGGTTGGTGGGCCCGCACGGTCAAAGGGTCGATACCGTCACCCAACGCCCGGGCGAAGCGGGCTTGCAGCGCTTCCAGCAGCGGCGAGGGAGGCGGGGTCAGGGAGATCCGGCTCATCGAGAACCACCTTTGCTCAGGACGCGTGCGGTGAAGCGGGCGGCGTCGATGACGGCACGCTCGTGGATGCCGGTGCTGATGAGGTCGTGGCCGTCGTGCGCGTTCACTTCGAAGGCCAGGTGACGGCCGTCGACGCCGGTCAGGCGGGCCCGGCAGGTGACGCTCAGTCCGGGCGGGGTGGCCGCTTGGTGGCTGACGGCGATGTGCGTGCCGACCGTCTGCTCGCGCGGCCAGTCCAGGTACGGCACGAGCGCGCGCACGCACGTCCACTCCAGCAGCCCGACGAGGAAGCCGGTGGCCAGCACCGGGGGCATTGCGGCGAACTCCGGCGACTCCGGGTACAGCGCGGGGACGATCTTGCTTTCGGAGATCGGGAAGGTGAACTCGTGCTCCAGGCCGACCGGCGGCTCACGCATCGGCCACCCCGATCAGCCTCGCCGCCGCGGCTTTGGCGCGCAGCATCGCCGTACGGTCGTCATCGACCACCACTCGGGCGTTGGCGCCATCGATGAGCAACAGCAACGCGTACCCCACCTCCTCCGGCCGGTCCAGTCCGGCCAGCTCGGCCAGCTCGGCCAGTCTCCGGCGCAGCCATTGCTTGTATGCCGAGATCACCGCGCGAGCCGGATGCCCGGGATCGGGCAGCTCGACTGCCGCGTTGGTGAACGGGCAACCGCGGAACCCCTCCCGCCCGTGCCCGTGGGCCAGCCAGTCGAAGACCGCCAGGACAGCCTGACCACCACTGACTCCGCTGTCGGCGAGGAAGGCGGTCAGGGCGGCCTGCCGGGCGGCCCTGCGGCGGTCGAGCACGGCGGCCACCAGGTTCTCCTTGGACCCGAACTGGGCATACAGGGTCGGCTTGGATACGCCGGCCCGCTCCGCAAGGGTGTCGACGCCGGTGGCGCGGATGCCGTCGGCGTAGAAGACCTCGGTCGCCACCTCCAGCAACCGCTGCCCGCTGGGACTCAACTCGCGATGATCCACTCATCTATACTGATAGGTCAGTAAATATCCGCCAAGCTTTGGCCAGCGGCTCAGAGCCCACTGCCCCTAATGAGTTCTGGGAGTAAGCCATCCGGCAGACTCTGATGGTTAGGAGCCGTCGGCAGGTGCGCACTTACTGCCCCTGGACCTTCCAGTCCTGGAGAAAGATCGTGCCCCTGTCGATCGGCCGGGAGAGTTGATCGCTGATGCGATGTCGTGCCCGCCCGCCTGTGGCGTGAGCACTGCTTCATTAGGTCGCCGATGGTTCTCCCGCAGGCTGCTGACCAGTGAAAACGAAGATATCCACGGGAGGACGGGTGCGACTGTTCGTAGGAGACGACTGGGCCGAAGATGGCGGCGAGGATGTCGTTGTGGGTGAGCCCCGCGCAAGTGATCATGGCGCTTGGACCACGTCAGCAGCACGGACGCGCCGCTCGCAGGTAGCCCCATGCTGTGTCAGGGCTGTGGGACCGCGACCGCGGGCCGCCGTCGCGCGGCGTCCGAAGCCAGTGTCCGGCGTCGGCTCGGATACGGGGTACTAGTCGAGTTCGGCATGCTGTGCGAGCAGGCCGGCCCGGGTCCTGTTGGGGCAGTCCAGCTTGACCAGGATCCGCGACACGTGTCCCTTGACCGTGGCCTCGGAGAGGTGCAGGCGGTGGGCGATCTCGGCGTTGGACAAACCCTCTCCGAGGCAGTCGAGGACCTCTCGCTCTCTTCTGGTCAGGGTTTCGATCAGCGCGAGCTTGCTGTCCTGGCTCGCCCGGCGGCCGACGGCGGCGTTCAGCAGCCGCCGCGTTGTGGCGTCGGACAGCACGGTGTGGCCGTCGGCGGCCACCCGGACCAGCCCGATCAAATCTTGTGGCGGGGTGGACTTGAGCAGGAAGCCGGCGGCCCCTGCGTCCAGGGCTCGAAGGACGTGGTGGTCGGTGTCGAAGGTGGTGAGCGCGACCACGATCGGCGGCTCGCGCAGCGCGGCGATGTGACGGATGGCGGTGATGCCGTCGACGCCCGGCATCCGGAGGTCCATTAAGACGACATCGGGCCGGTGCCTGGTGACGGCGTCGAGTGCTTCGGCGCCGTCGTACGCCTCGTCGACGATCTCCACGTCGTCGGCGGTGCTGAGGATCGTCCGCAGGTGTGCGCAGACGAGCGGGTCGTCGTCGACCAGAAGGATACGGATCACGGGGTTTCACCCGTTGCCCGGACGATCGAGGGCAGGTTCGCCTCGACCCGATATCCGCCATCGGTGCACGGTTCGGCGTGCAGCGTGCCGTTGATCAGTTCGATGCGCCGTCGCAGGCCGAGCAGGCCGACACCGGCACCCGCCGACGCCAGCACCGCATCGCCTGCTCTGGTCGGTGCGGTGTTGTGGATGCTCACCTGTATGCCGGCGGGGAGATGTCGCACCTGGAGCCGGACCCGCGCTCCGGGTGCGTGCTTGTGCACGTTGGTCAGTGCCTCCTGAACGACTCGATACGCGGTACGGCCGACCACAGGCGGCAACAGGCACGGGTCTTCCGCGCCGTCCACCTCGACGATCGTCCCGATCGATTGCGCGGACTCGACCAGTGCGGACAGATCGGGCATCGGCTCGAGCGGGCCCGCGCTCGCCGAGTCCGCCGGACCGGCGGCGTTGAGCAGGCCGACCAGGTCACGCAGTTCGTCGAGGGTCTGGCAACCGGTCGTGCGAAGTTGCCCTGCCGCCTGCCTGGTCATCTCGTCGGCTGCGGTCAGTTGCAACGCTCCGGCCTGCAGCACCATGACGCTCACCCGATGACTCACCACGTCATGTATTTCGGCTGCCAGTCGCAGTCGCTCCTGTCTGCGGGCCTGCTCGGCACGCAGGTGGTGGTCGCGCTTGGCACGTTCGGCTCGTGCCACGACGTACCTGCCCAGTGCGGCAGGCCCGCCGACCAGGATGAGGACCATGCCGGCGACGGCGATCGCACGTGAGGAGGGCGGCGCGCCCAAGAATGCGATGGCCGCCACCACGACCAGCGGCAGCCAGATCAGCCGACGGTTGCGCGCGAAGGCCGCCACGGCGTACGAGGCAAAGGGCACGGCCGCCGGAAGCAGTGTGATCTCCGGCTCCAGGCGGGTTCCCGGCGCGAGGCCCGGCCACACCCACACCGCCGCTACCAGGGTGACCGCGAGCACCGCCTCGACCCAGGCGACCGCAACCGGTGCGCGGCGACGAAACCAGAGCGACAATGCGCTCGCCACCAGCAGGCAGAAGGCGAAGAGGTCATACGGCTCAGGGAAAACCGGAACCTGAGTCACCGTGTCAGTCACGGAAAGAACGCCGGCCAGGACCACCACGACGATGTCCACGACCCGCTCGCGCCCCATGGCGCAACCATAACCAACGCCGTTCAACCGACGGCCGAGGCAGAACGAAATCCCCACTAAAGTCGCATACACCAGTTCCTTCGAGGCACCTTGGCAGCCGCGAATCCCATCTTTACGCGCTGTCGCCGGCGATCGGCGCCGGGCTGGAATCGACTCATGCTCGACAGACGAACACTGCTGCTGGGATCCGCGACCGCCGCTGGAGCGATACTGCTCGGCGCATGCGCGGGAAACACGACGACACCCCGGCCGCGGGTCCGGACGGGATACCTGCAGGTACCGGGGGCGCGGCTGTACTACGAGACGCGAGGATCCGGGCCACCCCTGCTGATGATCCATGGCGGCGTGGCCGACGCCGGCTCCTTCGCCGCGATAGCACCCGAATTGGCCGAGCACTACACGGTCATCACCTACGACCGCCGCGGGAACTCCAGGAGCCGGCTCGACGGGCCGCCCGCCGACCTACGACTCGACCAGCAGGCCGACGACGCCGGCTTGCTGCTCAAGACGCTGATCGACACGCCGCCGCACGTGTTCGGCAGCAGCGGAGGCGCCATCGTCGCGCTCGAACTCGCCACCCGCTACCGAGACCGCCTCGGCACGGTGGTCGCACACGAGCCGCCGGTGCCCGCCGTGCTTCCGGACGCCGCGGCACAGCAGGCGAAGTATGAGGCGGTCTATCAGACGTATCGCACGAGGGGCGTGCAAGAGGCATTTCAGCAGTTCATGGCCATTGATCCAGGTGAGGACGATCCGGCGGCGGACGGCGACTATCCCGCTGATCCGGAATTCGGCACCCGGATCCAGGGCAACCAGGAATTCCTGCTGGCCCACGAGATGCTCCCGTTCACCCGCTACCGGCCCAACCTGGCCGCCCTTCGCGCGAAGCTGCCCAAACTGGTGCTCGGAGTCGGTCACTATCGAGCCAGGGTGGCGACCCGCATCGTCCTGACACTGGCCGATCGACTCGGCACCAAGGCGACGCCGTTTCCCGGCGACCACACCGGCTACATTTGGCGCCCGCGGGAGTTCGCCGAGAAACTTCACGCGGCCCTGACCTGAGCGTGGTCTGCCGCCAGGCGATGGCATGGCGCGCATGCCGACGTGAAATCGGCAGGCCGGTGGCGGGGTCGAACGGCTCCCACCGTTGCACGACGGTCTGCCGCACCCCCTGATCGAGCTGGGCCGCCACACGGTGTTGCCCCTCGTAGTAGCGCCATCCGGCGTTGGGTTCGGTGTTCGGCTCGATTCCCCCAGTACAGGCCAGGGCGAGGACCGCGTTCTGTTCCCGGTCGCCGAGACCTTGCTCGTCAAGGCGTTCGAGGGCGTAGTCGCTGATGCGTTCGCCGTGCAGGTCGGCGGCTTGGGCCTGGCGGACCAGACGAATGGCTGCCTCTGCGGCCTGGCGCCAGTCCACCTGGTGGTGCCAGCAGCACGCCCGCGGGGCCTGGCGGGGCACCAGCCAGGGAGCCAGGCGGCGGATCCGCCGCCTGACCCAGACCTTCGGGCCGATCATGCAGTCCGGTTCGCGGATCTCGTTGGGCACGGGCAGGCGGACGACCTTCACCACTTCGTACACCGGTTCATACACCGGCTGAATAGCATGCGCAGGACGGTCGCCGCCGAGGGGCGCCATCCGCGACCTGCGCGACCCCAAGATCCGGACGCTGCCGAAGACGACGACGAGATCTGAACGTCCGGCGGGGCCGCCCGCGTATTCATCTAACGAGCGGTTCGTTGAACGCTTGGACCGCGCCTTGGGGCTGGCCGTAGTGGCGATCGTGGCTGGATGCCGGTCATTGATTCGGGATGTCGATGCCGGCCGCGCGCAGTTTCGCCTCGACCAGCGCGTTCAACCGGGCGATGGCTGGCGCTTGGTCTTCCCGGTGGTGGTTGACCAGTCCGTACCGGGCGGCAGCGTCGGACTGGTTCTGAGACCCGGTCGGCGTTGCCAGCAGCGCGCGGTCGGCCAGCAGCTTGTCGGCCAGCGCGGACGCCAGCTCCTCGATTCGCGGGTCGTCGGGATCCCAGGACATCGCATCGACGCCGCGCTTGGTCAGCTCGACGAACTCGGGATCGTCGAGCGAGTGTTCGAGCCGGGTCAGGAAGCTGTCGAAGATCTCCGGAACCAGTGCCCGGGCCAGCACCAGAGCCTCCCGTTGGGTGGCCACGTAGTCGGGGCTGAAGCCAAGATCGGCGAGTCGGTCCAAGAGCGCGCAGGCCCGGTCGGGCAGCAGGGCCCGGTCACCGTGGGCGAGCCGGTGCAGCGTGTCGCGGCGCGCGATCAGGTCCTCGATCCGTTCGGTGAGCCGACGATGGACGTCGTCCAGCGCGGCGGCGAACGGTTCGGGATCGGAGTCGAGCAGGTCACCGATCTCGGCCAGCGGCACGCCGGCCTCGGCCAGCGTCCGGACCTGAACCAGCCGCAGCAGGTCGGCCGACCGATAACGCCGGTAGCCCGAACCGTCACGTTTCGGCTCGGCGATCAGGCCGAGCCGATGATAGTGCCGCACGGTCTTGATCGTGACGCCGACGAACGCCGCCGCCTGACCGATTGTGAGCCCGTCTGCCATCGGCTCAGCGCATCTCCAGATCGCGGGTGGCTGCGGTCTCGCACACCGCATCGGCGACGGCCCGGAAGTCCTTGCGCGGGATGGAGCCGTGGTAGCCGGCGACCTTCGCATTCACCTTGGGGTACTGGTGGCGGGCGATCACAGGGCCAGGGTAGCGCGCATCTGTTCCAGTCCATCACCGCGCCGGACCGCGCGGACCGCGGCCCAATCTCTGGCCCAGGCCCCGGGGACGCCTGAGGTCGGCGCAGGTCAGCCCATGATCGCGACAGAGGTTGACCTTGACCTTAGGTCAGGGTGCACGCTCATCGTATGGCCGCCTCGAAGGGGCCGGTGGCCACCAGGGCCGCCGTGAGATCGAACACTGTGGACAAGGAGATTCATGATGGGACAAAGCAACAGCGGCTTCTCCGAGGTGGGGCTGCGCCGCCTGCGCGAGGTGCTGGCACGCCATGTCGAGTCCGGAAAGATTCCCGGGCTGGTCGCCCTGGTCAGCCGGGGAGGCCAGACGCACGTCGAAGCGATCGGGACGATGCGCGCCGAGGGTGGCGCGCCGATGCGCCGGGACACGATCTTCCGGATGGCGTCGGTGTCCAAGCCGGTCACGACGGCGGCGGCGATGGTCCTGCTCGATGAGTGCAGGCTGCGGCTGGACGAGCCGGTGGATCCGTGGCTGCCCGAACTCGCCGACCGGCGCGTGCTGACGCGGCCCGACGGCCCGCTAGAGGACACGGTCCCGGCGCGGCGGCCGATCACCGTACGGGACCTGCTGACCTCCACGTTCGGGCTCGGAGTCGATTTCGAGTTGATGGATTCCCCGATCAGGGCCGCGACCTTCAAGGCAACCGACTACAGCGTGGCATCCGGTCCGGCGCCCCACCCGGACGAGTGGATGCGCCGCCTCGGCGAGCTGCCGCTGTCGTACCAGCCCGGACAGCGGTGGCTGTACGACCTCAGCTACGAGGTGCTCGGCGTGCTGGTCGCCCGGGTCACCGGCCGGTCGTTGGAGACGTTCCTGCGCGAGCGGATCTTCGACCCGCTGGGCATGACCGACACCGGGTTCCACGTGCCCGCCGGCAAGATCGACCGGCTGCCGCCCCTGTACGGGCCCGACCCGCAGACGGGCGAGTTCACCGTGTGGGACGAGGCGGAAGGCGGACGGGCCAGCCAGCCTCCGGCGTTCCAGGGCGCCAGCGCGCTGGTCTCCACCGTCGACGACTACCGCGCCTACTTCCAGATGCTGCTCAATGGCGGGATGCACGAAGGCCGGCGGATCTTGTCCCGGGCCGCAGTGGAGCTGATGACCACCAACCGCCTCACCCCCGAGCAAGAGGCTGCCCGGGACACCATGTACCAGAACATCGCCCACCTGACATCTGGCCAGGCGTTGCACGGCGGCTGGGGCTTCGGGATGGGGGTGCGCACCTACCGCGGCGACTACGCCCCCATCGGCCAGTTCGGCTGGGATGGCGGCACCGGCACCACCGTCTACGCCGACCCGACCAACCGGCTCACCGGAATCCTGTTCACCCAGGTCGGGATGTCCACCCTGGATTCAATGCGGCTCATCAACGACTTCTGGACCACCACCTACCAGGCACTCGACGACTGACTCCGAGCGCGGACGCCGGGCCGAGCAGGCACAACCGGTCGACGCTCCCGTCGGGGACGAGGTCGGCCAGGGGCACTCTGCTCGGCGGTGGCCCGCATGGTCGGGTGTTCATCTAACGAGCGTTTGACGAACGCAACCAAGGACACCCGGCCGAACGGGGACCTCCGTACGCCATAGCGGATGGCGCGTGAGCCTGACCAACATCAACGACGAGATCGAGCGGCAGGCCACCGCCATGGCCACCGCGGCAGCCGACCTCCCGCTGCTGCTCTACCGGTTCCGCACCACCCCACCGGCGGGATGAGCGTCGGGACCGTGCTGAACAAGCTGGCCGAGACCGCCGAGCACGTCGGCGAGTTCGCCCGCGAGTTCGGCGAACAGAACTGGGTCGACATGAACGAGGACGAGACAGCAGACTGGCGCAAGGTTCTCGCGGACCTCGAAGCCGCCGCCGCGAACTTCCGCCGCACCGTGAACCTCATCAGCTAAGCCGAGGCCCCCGTAGGCCACCGACATCAGAACGGCCAGTCACGATAAGACGAGCCCGCCGGGCTCCTTAACGTGACTGGCCGTTGCGGTGATTACAGAGAGCTACTTTGGGGCCGGTCGCATGGACCCGAGTGGGGGGGCCTATCCCGGCGTGAGCACGCCGGAAGGGGTGGCGATGCGCCGCCGGGTGAACGAGTGGATCCGTACGGGTGGCGCGTTCGACGCGGTCTCGACGTCGCACGGGCAGTGGAGAACCCGGACGAATCCGACTTCATCCGGCCCGAATTTAATGCGGAGGGTGGGATGCGCCTCTACGACGCCGCCGCCCGCGCCACGGCCGCGGCTTACGTGCCTGACAAGATCATATCTTTGGGTCACGCCGGCGTCGCGGGCGCCGGTACGGCCTGGCGGCGGCGGCTGACCGCGGTCGCGAAGGCCGAGATCACCGGGTGCGGCCTGCGCCCGTCGCCGGCCAGTTCCGGCTGGAACATCGTGGCCAGGAAGAACGGGTGGCCGGGCAGTTCGGCCGCCCGTACCGCGCCGTCGTCCTCGGCGTGGCCGGAGAACACCAGCCCGCCCGCCTCCAGCCTCTGCTTGTAGGACTCGTTGAGCCCATACGAGCAGACGTAGGCCTCCATGGTGGTGGGCACGCCCATGATCTGCTCGATCAGCGAGCCGGGCGCCAGCCGTACCAGGCTCTCGTGCCCGGCCAGCGAGCACGCCAGCGGCGTGAGCAGGAACTCACGCGCCCCCGGCTCGTTCTCGGCGTGGGCCACGTCGAGCCCGCACACGTGCCGCGCGAACTCCAGCAGCATGTGCTGGAACCCGCCGCATGTGCCCAGGAACGGGATCTGCTGCTCGCGGGCGACGCGCGCGGCCTCGACCGCGCCCGCCTCGTCACGGTACGGGCTGCCGGGCAGGATCCAGATGCCGTCGAAGGCGTCCAGGCCGGTCACGTCGGTGGTGGGGATCCAGTACGGGTCGAGCGCGATGCCGTCACGCTCCCGCAGCGCCTCCATCACCAGCGGGATGCGGACATGCGAGCGAACGCTGGGGGAGCGGTCCCCCACAAGGGCGATTCTCATGCCCCCATCGTGGCCGCCGGCGCCCCTTAAGCGCCAACGATGAAACCTGCACCTGCTATAAGCAACACTAATGGACCCGCATCTGCTCACCACGTTCGTGACCGTCGCCCGGCACGGATCCTTCTCCGCGGCCGCCGCCGAGCTCGGCTACACGCAGTCGGCGATCTCCCAGCAGATCGCCGCCCTGGAGGCCGATCTGGGCCTGCCGTTGCTGAGCCGCCGCCCGGTCGCGCCGACCCCGGCCGGGCGGCGGCTGCTGGAACACGCCGGGCCGCTGCTGCTGCGCCTGCGGGCGGCCCGCGCCGACGTACTGCGCGCCGCCGCCCAGCCCCGCCACCGGCTGCGCCTGGCCGCCACTCCGCTGGCCGTCAACGCCGTCCTGGCCGACCGCCTGGCGCGGGCCCGCGCACGGCAGCCGCGCCTGGAGGTGACGCTCCTGACGTGCGGGCGCGAGCAGGTCAGCGCGATGGTGGCCGAGGGGGAGGCGGACCTGGGGCTGGCCGACGGCATCGCCGCGCCCAGCGACCCGCTGCGGCTGCCCGACACCGCTCCCATGACGACCGCGGGGGTGGCCGAGGAGGAGCTGATGGTGGCCCTGCCCACCGGCCACCCCCTCGCGGGGCGGGCGGCGCTGCACCTGGCCGACCTGGTCGACGCGCGCTGGCTGCAGACGCCGCTGTGCCCGCTGACGCGACTGCGCGACCTGGTGGGGGACGGGTTCCCGGCGGCGCTGGACTACCGGGGCGACGACGTGCACACGGTGGTCAACCTCGTGGCCGCCGGCCACGGCCTGACCCTCCTGCCGGCCTCGGCCCTGCCCGCCCGCAATCGGTCCGTGTCAGGTACGCCCGACCCGGCGCGCGGTGTGCCGCTGGCCTCGCCCCGCCTGGTGCACCGGGTCGAGCTCCTGCACGGCGCCCTGCCCCCGGGCTCGGCCGCCGACCTGGCGCGCGACCTGTCCCCCTGACGGGAGACGGCCCCAGCAAGATCACCGCCCTGGGTCGTGTCATCGCCCGCCCCGGCTCGGGCCGCGACCCGCCGTCGTATCGTCACCCACCGCCCCAGGTCAGGCCTGCCAGCCGGTCACCCCGCCCGGTACGGGCGCCGCCGGGTCGTACGGCTCGCGGGTGAAGATGAACGTGTTGAGGTCGAGATGATCGGCCGCCACCCGCAGCGTCTCCCCGGCGTAGTAGCCGTCCAGCCCCAGCCACGTCCCATCCGCCTGGGGCACGAACCGCGAAGCCCGCCCCCCGCCGTCGACCGGCTCCAGCGCCAGGCCCCGCTCGGGCAGCAGCCGCAGCGCGTACGGTTTGGGCCCCCAGTGCCACAGCCCCGTCACCGCCAGCAGGCCGGGGTCGGCCGGGACGGGCCGCCACTCGTCGGGCAGGCGCGGCTCGTGCTCGTCGAGGATGTCCAGCAGGTCGGTCGCCAGGCTGCCGCTCATGCCGGAGGTGGTGTTGGCCATGAACAGCACCCCGACCCCCTCGCCCGGCTCGGCCCACACGGTGGCCAGGAACCCGGGCATCGACCCGGTGTGCCCGGACAGGCGGCGCCCGCCGGTCCGGGCCAGCTGCAGGCCGAGCCCGAACCCGCCGGTCCAGGCGTCGCCGTCGGCCACGCCAGCCGGCTCGCGCATCTCGGCCAGGGTGTCCGGGCACAGCACGCCGCAGGTGTCACCGCACAGGAACACCGCCCACCGGGCCAGGTCGTGCGGGGTGGACCACAGCTGCCCGGCCGGCCCCATGGCGTCGGCGTCGTGCTCCGGCTCGGCCAGCACCACGTCGGCCCACGGGTGCACGGCGTAGCCGGTGGCGTGCGGGACGCGGGGGCGGGCGGTGGTGTCGTTCATGCCGAGCGGCGCCAGCACCTCGGCCTGCAGCGCCCGCAGCCACGTGGTGCCGCGCAGGCGGGCGACGAGCTCGCCCAGCAGCGCGAACCCGACGTTGGAGTAGTGGAAGCGGCGGCCGGGCCGGTGCTTGAGCTCGCCCGGCCCGATGCGTTCCAGCAGTTGCCCGGCCGCGATGCCGGGAGTGCGCTCCCACCAGGCGGTGGGCGGCTCGGCGGTCAGCCCGGCGGTGTGCGACAGCAGCTGCGCGATCGTCAGGTGGCCGAGCCGCGTGCCCGGCAGATGGGACTCCAGCGGGTCGGTCAGGGCGAGGGCGCCCTCGTCGCGCAGCCGCATGACCACGACGGCGACCATGCTCTTGGTGATCGACCCGAGCCGGTATTGGATGGCGGCGGTCGGCGGGGCGTCGCCGACGCGGCCGCGGCCGCCGAACCACGCCGTGCGCCCGTCGCGCACGATCGCCGCCGTCAGCGACGGCACCCTGCATTCGGCCTGTTCGACGGCCAGCCTGCGGAGCAGAGCGCGGGCCGTCGCGTGTCCCACCTGACTCATGAGCGACAAGGGTAGCGGCTAGATCAGCACCAGCCGCGGCCCGATCAGCTCTCCCTGATGCGGCTGCGGATGGGCCTGGTCGTGGTAGTAGTGGCCGGCGTACCAGACGACGACGTTGGCGCCGTTGACGGGCTCGCCGTTGAGGAAACGGTTGAGCGCGGCCCGGTCGCGGGGGCCGGGGTTGCCGTCGTCGAGCTCGCGCGGGTGGTGGCGCAGGAACCACAGGTCCGACACACCGTAGGCGTCGGCGGTCCCGTCATGCGGGCCGGGGTGGATCTGGTAGCCGCGGCCGGAGGACTTGTCGCGGACCTGCCAGTAGCGGGCGGGGTGGCGGCGCTTGCGGGAGGTCTCGCGGATGATCGCCACGGGTTCGGGGATGAGCGAACCGGTGTCGTCGATCTGCTCGATGACGTCGTTGGCGGCCCCGTGGACGTCGAAGTCGAGCCGCCAGTAGGCGTGGTGGCGGTGGACCAGGCACGTCATGGGGTTGGCGGTGGCGGCGAACCCGAAACGCGGCAGGATGTCACCGTCGTCGCGCAGCCGCCAGTCGCTGGCGTAGCGGTACCAGCCCGCGGCCAGCTCGCTGACGATGCGCAGCTCCTCGCCGTCGTGGTGGAAGGCGACACCCTGGAAGTTGCCGGCGTCGGTGGAAGGGCGTTCCAGGATCGTACGGGGGGCGCTGGTGCACAGCCGCCACCCCCACCCGACCGGGTCGGCGCCGGTGGCCGAGAAGCGGGTCTCGAACGCGACGTCGTCGCGGAAGGTCGTGCCCTCCTCGTATTCGACGTTGAGGATGGGCAGGTGCGCCTGGCGCAGCATGAGCTTGCCGCGGTAGCGGACCTCGCGCAGCTCGACGCCGCCGCCCATGCCGGGGTTCTGCGGGGCCGAGGCGCGCGGCCGCACCACGAGCAGATTCCATAACTCGGTGGAGCCGCGGTGGACGCGCACCCTCACCTGGTCGGGGCCGCCGCGGTCGGCCAGCGCGTCGATCCCCTCCGGGACGCTGTCCTCGCAGTCGTGGTGCATGCGCACGTTGACGCCGGCGGGCGTCCAGTCGACGGCCCGTCCCGCCAGGTCGACGGCGACGATGCGGTGGCGCAGCCCCGTGGGCTCGCCCGGCGTGTACACCCCCAGGGTGGGGCGGCGCACGGTGGTGCCGTCGGGGTTCTCGGCGTCGGCCAGCGGCGGCATCGGCCGGTAGACGACCACGTCGTCCCCGCCGGGGAAGCGGGGATCGGCGCGCAGGATCGCGGCGGCGGCCACCAGCTCCTCGCGGCTGGGCGGCGGCCGGTGGGCGCTGGGCCGCAGCTCGGCCCGCTCGGGCCGGTCCAGGGTGCCGCGCAGCTCGACGGCGCGGTTGCCGACCGGGTCGAACACGGTGGCCTGGAACGGCGCGTTCTCGCCCGGGTCGTGGCCGAGGCCGGGGGCGAAGGCGACGCTGAGCCTGGCCGGGTCGGCCACCTCCAGCGCCGACAGCGCCTCGGGGTGCTCGGCCACCGCCTGGCGCAGCCGCTGCGCGCTCAGCCCGGCGCGCGGGACCGCTTCGATCGTGACGCGTACGTCGTCCATGGACTCTCCTGATGGATGCGGCCTGTGCCGCGGACAATGGTGTTTACCGGGAGGGGGCCCGGTCGAAGGTGTCGAGGATGAGCGCGGTGGCGTCCAGGTCGCGGGCGGTGGCCCCCAGCCAGGACACCTCGATGGGGCCCGGCCAGGTGTGCCCGCCGCCGTCGATCGTGTACAGGCGCAGTGTGGCCCCGCCGGGGCAGGATTTCCAGCCGCGCAGCCGTACCTGCTCGCTCAGGCCGCCCGTGGTGCGGCCGGAGCAGCCCAGCGCTGTCGCCCAGCCGTCCATGGCCTGCTCCACCGGCGCCAGCACCACCAGGTCGGCCAGGGCGCGCAGGTCGCCGGACGCGTCGCGCAGCGGATGGCCGCCGCGGTAGGGGACGATCCGGTCGGCGGTGCCGTGGAAGGCGACGATCGTGGTCGGCGGCGGCTGCGGGCACGGCCGCACGATGTTGAGCCCGGCCACCGCGGCGACGCCGGCCAGGCGGCCCTCCAGCGCGCAGATCAGGCCCGCGGCCATGCCGGCGCCGTACGACATGCCGGCGGCGAACTCGCGGCGCGGATCGACGCACAACCCCCGCTCCAGCCGGTCCAGCAGCGCGCCCAGGAATCCCGTGTCGTCGGGGCCGCCCGTGTGCGGCAGCGTCCAGCCCATGCGGCCCTCGGCGGCCTGCGGGGTGGCCACGATGTAGCCGCGCCGCGCCCCCTGTGCGGCCAGCCGGCTGTAGGAGCTCTGCCGGGCGGCGCTGGAGCCGAGGCCGTGCAGGTCGAGCAGGACCGGGTGGGGTCCCTCGCCGCCCGGCACCGACAGCAGGAAGCGGCGCTCCAGCCCGCCGTGGGTCAGGGTGTGCCGGCCGGGCTCCAGCCGCTGCGCGGCGGTGCAGCCGCTGGTGGGGGCCGCCTCGGCGGGCGGCCGGGGCG
>NZ_VCJS01000242.1 GCF_005893125.1 Nonomuraea basaltis
GACGCGCGAAGGAAGTGAACACCTCGCCCGCGAAGTCCTCAAGACGGCCTCGAACATCAGCCAGCTCAGCCGGAGTCACGCAAAGATCATCTCACACCAAATTCCAAACTAACAAAGTACTACTAGGACCAGTGCTATCAGCTCGCGGTGGACCCGACCGGCGACCTGGTGTTCACCGTGGCGATGTACGACACCGATCAGGGAGCCATCAAGACCGACTCCGTCACCAGCACGGAAGTCAACCTCGCCGACGGCACGACGATCGGCGAGAAGTCAGGCAGCGTGCAGACGGCCACGCTGCAGCTGGTCACGTCGCAGACAGATGTGCTCATCGGGCGTACGGCGTCAGCTCCGGCCGGGACGGACGAGGCCATCGAGACGATGGCGCTCGTCCGCGGCACGCTCGGTCAACTGCGGTTCTGGAACTCCCCGGCGAGCCTCGACGATCTGTTTCCCGAGCTCGCCGACGCTCCGCAGTACGGTCCGCCGCCCGGCCTGGCCGCGCAGTGGGCCTTCCGCGAGCAGGAGGGCATGGTCGCCGACGACCCGGTGGGCGGCTGTGACGGTATCCTCACCTCCTCCGCGCCCTGGTGCAGCCTGCGTGACACGTCCACCGTGGAATTCGTCGCCAACGGCAGCCTGGTCGCCAGCGTGGTCCCCTACGGCACCACACTGGAGCCAGCCACCAACTCCCAGTTCTCCCTCGGCGCACCAGCCGAGGGCGGTGTTCCCGGCCTGCAGGGCGACCTCGGTCCGGTCAGCCTCTGGGGCCTGGCGAGGACGCCCGAGACGATCCGCGACCAGCGGCTCACTCCCCGCACGGGCGACGAGCCGCAGCTACTGGCGTACTGGGACTTCTCCGCCGGTGGTATCGACCGCACCGGCGGCGGCAACGACCGAGCCCGCCCATCGACCCGAGCCTGATCCACGCCGACAACATCCCGCTCTCCTCCGAGGGCGCGCTGGTCCGCAACGTGTACGGCGGCGACATCACCGACCTTTCACGATCGACGACCGGACGGATCGCCGTTGGCGCCTACGTCGACGCCCCGGCGACGCCCGCAAGACGCAGGCCACACTGAAGCGGCAGTACGTCCTGGACGCCAACGAGTCCTTCGCCGACCCCATCTACGTGGGCCAGGTCGACCTGGTCTACATCGGACAGGTGCAGACCCAGCCCACGCTGATCGGCTACATCGAGGGTGCCCCGCCGGTGCCGAGCGAGAACCTGTCCCGGCCGTACTACCTCAACCAAGCCAGCTCCCTCTACACCACCTACAACGACGCCACCACGGCCACCCTCACGCAGCAGGGCAGCGAAAGGATCGCATACAGCTCGAACACCACCAGCACGACCGACGTGGATTTCAAGTCCGCCTTCGGCGTCTTCGGCGTCAACTCCTACACCGAGTGGCAGATCATGCTGGTCAACACATCGGCGTATGACCTCAAGGCCGTCGCGCAGGTCGCCGCCTCCGCCAAGGCCACGTTCGGTGACAAGCAAGACACCGAACTCAGCGGGGAGTGGACCACCAGCCAGCGGGACACGATCGGGCTGGGCGGGGACTGGGAGCCGTATCAGGCCGACGCGAGCCAATACCTCAACCCGCAAGTGGGACGCCAGTTCGTGCCGGAGAACCTCGGCTACGCGCTGGTCGAGTCGCTGACCGCCGATTTCTACGCGATGGTCTATCACGCCACCGGAGCCGCGATCGGCACGATCATCGTGCCGAACCTGGCGATCCCGCCGGACCGCAACCTGCTGATGTTCCCGATCGACGAGGCCTACACCAAGAACGGAACCCTGGACGGCAAGGTCGGCCTGGTCAACGACCCGTCCTGGCCGTCGGCTGACGCGAGCCGGGGCAGCTACATCCGCCCTGCCGAGGCGTACGCGCTGGCCGCCTCGATCGAGGCGCAGAACCAGAGCCGGCAGGCGTACGCCGCCCAGTTCGACTGGAAGGGACGCGGCCAGGACGGGACGGCGGACGTGTCCGACGTCAAGCCGAACCTGCCCGTCCGCTGGGACGGCGGACCAGGCGAGGAGCCGCAGGCCGTCCCCGCCACCGGCATCGTCAACAGGTACGTCTGGAGCGCCGACATCGGGCTTCACGTCGAGCAGCAAGGTTACGCCAGCGTCTCCAGCCGGAGCTTCACCGGCTGGCGCGACATCGGCGGTGGCGGCGGGGTCAGCTCCAGTGGCGAGTTCTTCTTCTACCTCGGCTTCGCCCTATTCGCTGGACCTCATGACGACCCACATGGTGGACGTGCATGTCGGGCTCCAGGAGGACGACCAGCAGAGCGTGGGGCTCGACGTGACGCTGGACGTGGAGGCATGCCTGTCGGGCTGGGATCCGGACGCGAAGGCGGTCTACTGCGACGGCGACGGGGCGTTCCGGCCGGGCCCCTGTCCTGGGAAGGTACGCCAGTACCGGTTCATGAGCTTCCTGCTGCCAGCGGACCGGAAGTACGCGCAGGTCTTCACCGCGATCGTCGACCCGGTCTGGCGGGAGACGTCGAATGACGCGACAGCACGTGCGATCCGCGAACTGGACGCCACCAACCCGGTCTGGCGCGTGCTGCATCGCGTGACCTACGTCGAGCGGGTCCCGCCAACGCTGGCCTCGCGCCCGATCTACAGCCAGGACGGCTCGACCCCCGAGCCGGTGAACCTCGCCGGCAACGCGGAGCTGCTGCGCCTGATCACCGAACAGATCGCGGTGGCCCAGCCGACGCCGGCGCAGATCGGAGCGGCCGTGGCCGCCGTACTCAACCCGCCTCCCACCACGCCGGGAACCTATCCTCCATCGATCCTCGAGGGGACGGTGCCCTGGTGGCGCATCTTCCTCGACTCGGCCCGGCCCAGGGCGGACGGAACGACACCGAACCCGGCGGCCGCCGCGTTGCTCTCCACGCTGGTCCGCCACGTCGTGGACTACGTGCTCGCCGGGTATCGCACGGGTGTCATCTCCTCGGCGAAGATGGGAGAGACGCCCCGGGTACGCGTCTAGCGGGGAGCGAGATGATCTTTGCTGGCACCTAAGGCACGTTGACCTGCTCTCACAGCATGTTGCGGGGCTCGGGCGCTCCTGCGGGCATCCGGCGACCTGAGGTCTTCATCCCCGACCTCGGCTGCCGCGACCGGCTTCACGCGGCGCTGGTCGAGCGCGCCTGGTGCCGGCGCAACCAGCCCACCGCGTGACCGAGCGGTTCGCCGCCGAGATCCCGAACACCACCCTGGTCCGCGTTCCGGGTGCCGGCCACATTCCGATGGAGAACGACGCTCCTGCGGTCACCGGCGCTCTGGCGCGCTTTTTCCTGGAGTGAACCCGCGAGGGCCGGCGGGCGGGCCCGGTCCTCGGCGTGAGCCGCCGAGGACCGGGCTGCCAGGTCACCTGAGCCAGAGCTGGTAGTAGCCGGGGCCTTCCGTGCACTTGTACTCGTCGTAGTTCTCACGCACGTACATCTGACCCGCGTCGACGCATGCCCGGTAGCTCCCGTAGCGGGAGTGGGGTTCCCAGGCGGCCGCCTGGGCGGGGAGCGCGGCTCCGGAGAGGGCGAGGGCGGCGATTCCCATGCTTACCAGCGCTGCTCGTACACGCATGTCTGACTTCCTCTCGATCTTGACAATGCTTCAAAGATCGTTTCAGATCGATCACCGGGAGGCGAGTGGCGAGAGATATCAAGTGATTTGATCAATATCGGCAGGTGTTGCTCTTGTGCCGCGAAACGGGAGCAACGATCATCCCGCGGGCATGGCGTGGTTCTCATCGGAGTGAACCCGGAACGGCCGTGCGCCGCCGGACCCGCGCGCCCGGCCGGCCGAGCCGACGCTGGAGGACGGCTACCTCGCGCTCATGGACGGGTGAGACGCGGCGGGCGCGCGCCCCGTGCGGGACGCGCGCCCGTGCCCTGTCGTGCGGGGGTCAGACGGCGTACTCGGGGTAGCCGTAGCCGACGACCTGTGACTTCGGCCGGACGCGCTCCTCGACCTTACCGTTGCCGGTGTTGCCCTCGATGGTGGAGATGGTGCCCGGCAACAAAGCCGTGACCCGGCGGCGCGCCGACGCCGCTGACCAGTCCCGGAGCGCCGTCCCTAAAACGATTGTCACTTTTCGAAGTCGGGTGCACGGATGTCCTGGGCTTTCGGGAATCACCACACGCCCGTCGACCTGGAAGTGGTCGATGAGCGGCATCGCCTGCCGATCGGCCGCCCCTACCTCACCGCGGCCATCGACATGGCCAGCCGCTGCGTGGTCGGCCTGGTGGTCACGCTGGAGGCGCCCTCGGCGCTATCGGTCGGGTTGTGCCTGGCACACACGGTGTGCGACAAGCGGCCGTGGCTGGAGCGGCTCGGAGTCGAGGCGGTGGCCTGGCCGATGAGCGGCAAGCCGCATGAGATCCATGTGGACAACGCCACCGAGTTTCGCAGTGAGGCGCTGCGCCGGGGCTGCGCTCAGCACGGGATCATGCTGACGTACCGGCCCAAGGGCATGCCGCACTTCGGCGGCATCATTGAGCGGCTGATGTGCGCCACGAGGCGCATGGTCGTATCCCTGGTTCAGCCGGGAGGAACTCGGAGGGAGGTTCCTGGGTCTGATGGCTTACCCAGCGCCGAAAGGCTTACGGGGACAAGAGCATGCCAGAAAACCAGAGACCGGGCCCAGCGTCAGGGACGGTGCTCTGGGGGACCCGCGTGACATGGCGAAAGCTGGATTGCCTGAATCCCAGTCTCCAGAAGATGGAAGTTCACATCCACCGGAAAGACGCCTGAAACCGGTGCCAGCCCTGCCCGCTCCGAGGAATCAGCCGAGCGGCAACCTCCGGGGCCATGGAGCGATGCCCAGCGAGGGCATTCAAGGAGACGAACGGGACGTCTAAATCACGCTGATACGTACGACCGTGACGAACGTGGGATCGCCTACGGGACGCGAGTCCTACGGCGACGGAGGCCTCGTAGTAGTCGCCGGAGTCACGACCGGCCAAGGAGGACGGGAAAGCCGTCCACATGGGCGAAGGGGGCCAGGTGATCGGACACCGAGAGATCGCGAGGTATGCGTAATGCAGAGCGCCGCAACGGTGCTGGGTGTCCTGCGTGAGCGCGGCAGGCGCGGCCTGCCGCTGGAAGAGTTGTATCGGCAGATGTTCAACCCGCAGTTGTATCTGCTGGCCTACGGTCGCATCTACGCCAACAAGGGGTCGATGACGCCGGGGGCCACGCGGGAGACCGTGGACGGTATGTCATTGCAGAAGATCGAGCGGATTGTCACCGAGATGCGTCACGAGCGCTACCGCTTCCGCCCGGTCCGAAGGGTGCACATCCCGAAGAAGAACGGGAAGACGCGCCCGCTGGGCATGCCGACCTGGTCGGACAAGCTCGTCGGCGAAGTGGTCCGACTCCTGCTGGAGGCGTATTACGAGCCGACGTTCTCTGATCGATCCCACGGGTTCCGTCCCGGCCGGGGTTGCCACACCGCGTTACGAGAGGTGGCCCACACCTGGCTGGGAACGGCCTGGTTCGTCGAAGGTGACATCGCCGACTGCTTCGGATCATTCGATCATCACGTGATGATCAGGATCCTGTCGGAGAAGATCCACGACAACCGGCTCCTGCGGCTGCTGCGCAACATGCTGACAGCCGGATATCTGGAGAATTGGAGGTGGGGCGCCACGCTCAGCGGGGTTCCCCAAGGCGGGATCGCATCGCCCATCCTCTCGAACATCTACCTGCACAAACTGGATGAGTTCGTCGAGAACGTACTCATCCCGGAATACACCCGAGGCGAACGCCGGGTCCGTAGCCCGGAGTATCGCGAGGTGGAAGGAGCGATCGTCAAAGCCCGCCGCAAGGGCGACCGCGCTCTGCTGCGGTCCCTCTACCGGCGGATGCACAGCCTCCCCAGCCAGGACCCTCGTGATCCCGGCTACCGGAGGCTGCGCTACTGCCGATACGCCGACGACACCCTGCTCGGGTTCGCCGGACCCAAGGCCGAAGCCGAGGAGATCAAGCGGCGCCTGGCGGAATTCCTGCGTGAGGACCTCAAGCTGGAGCTCTCGCCGGACAAGACCTTGATCACTCATGCCCGCACCCAGCGGGCGAAATTCCTCGGCTATGAGATCTCGGTCGCAGGAAGCGATCGCAGGACGAGAAGACCCGGAGGAACCGACAAGCGCAACCGTCGGTCCATCAACGGGATGATCGTCCTGCGCGTCCCGGCCACCGTGGTCAGGGCCAAGTCCGCCCCGTACTTGTCGCGCGGAAAACCCGCGCGCCGGAACTCCATGGTCAACGAAAGCGACTACAACATCGTCGCCAGATATGGAGCTGAGTATCGGGGCGTCGTCCAGTACTACCTCCTTGCCAGCGACGTCTTCCGGCTGCACCGGCTGCGGTGGGTCATGGAGACCTCGATGCTCAAGACCCTGGCCAGAAAGCACCGTTCGTCGGTGACCAAGATGGCGGTCCGTCACAAGGCCAAGATCCTGACACCGCACGGACTGCGCACACGGTTCGAGGCCAGCATCGAGCGCGAAGGCAGGAAGGCACTGGTCGCCTGGTTCGGCGGCATTCCGCTGAAACGGCAGAAGAACGCGGTCCTCACCGACCGCCAGCACACCGGACCCGCCTACCCCAACCGGCAGTTGGTCACCCGGCTGCTCAAAGGGAAATGCGAGCTCTGCGGACGAACGGACAACATCCAAGTCCACCACGTCCACCGACTCGCGGACCTCGGCGAACCTGGCCTGCCACAGCCCGCATGGGCCCAGGTCATGGCCAAGATCCGCCGCAAAGCGCTCATCATTTGCGGCGACTGCCACGACCTGATCCACGGGCACCCTGCAACACCGCTCACGCAGTAGATCACCGGAGAGCCGGGTACTCGGAAACGGGTCCGCCCGGTTCGGAGGGAGGCCGAACGGAAAAGGACCAGCCCACACAGGACTGGCACCTCACTGTTCGGCCGACCCTACCGGCACGATGATGCTGATGGTGCATGAACTGCCGGCACCACCTTCTCCAACCCGGCCGAGCGCGGCAGCTACGACAGCCAGGCCAGCGCAGTGCTGACCGTCGCCGAGCTGAACAGGTGGCTGGCCCTGGCGGCGGCCTCCTATCACGGCCAGGTGCACGGCACACTGAACCAGACCCCGGCCGGACGGTGGGCCGAAGGGCTCGCGGCCGGCGGTCGTCCGGCCACGGTGACCAGCGAGACCGCGTTCCTGGTCGACTTCCTGCCGGTGATCCGGCGGACGCGACGAGGCAGGTCAGGGGCTGAGGCCGCCTAAAGGACGAACCTGGGCACCGCGCGGCACCCGTTCGCGTACTACGGCGCCAAGGGTAAGCTCGCCCCGTTCCTCGCCTCGCTGCTGCCCAAGCACGAGGTGTACTGCGAGCCGTTCGCCGGGTCCGCCGCCGTGTTCTTCGCCAAGGACCCCGCGAAGATCGAGACAATCAACGACGTCAACGGCGACCTGATCGCGTTCATGCGGACCCTCCGCGACCGGCCGCGCGAGCTGCAGCGCGCCATCCAGCTCACCCCGTACGCCCGCGCCGAACATATCGCGGCGAAGCTCGGCGACACCACCGCGAGCGACCTGGAGCGGGCGCGCCGCTGGTGGATCCAGTGCACCCAGAGCCGGAGCGGTGAGGCCGGCGCGTCGTGGCGGCGGCCGACGTCACGCGCACGAGTGAACGGCCCCCCGTACGAAGCGCGCTGGCGCGGCACTGCGATGGCACGCGGCCCGCCTGCGGGAGGCGTTCATCGAGCAGTACGACGCGCTGGAGCTGATCGGCCGCATGGACTCGCGCGAGACGGCGTTCTACCTGGACCCGCCGTACCTGCGCAGCACGAGGACCAACGCGGGCGGCTACGTCAAGGAGATGGATGCCGACGACCAGCACGTCCGTCTGCTGGAGCTGTTGAACTCCTGCCGGGGCGCGATCGTCCTGTCCGGCTACCGGTCGCAGATGTACGACGAGCTGCTGTCGGGGTGGCGCCGGATCGACTACCGGGTGCGTCAGGCGTCGTCCGACGCGAGCACCGTGGCGGTCGAGTCGATCTGGGTCAACAGGTAACAAGAGATCCAAGCGGTCACGACACAAATGTCTCCCAGGAGCGTACTGGGCCATTTAGAAGTGCGGATCGAGAGCGCTGCCCCAGACGTAGTCGCCATCACGCGGCAGCTGGATCTTGCAACTGATTGAGTACGCCGCGCCGCCGTCCTTGTGCCAGAGATAGCTATCGATTCTGTAGTATCCGGCCGAGGGTGCGCCGGGCCAGATTTGTTGGTTCCACTGGTACGTCCCCTCCCCGATGTTGCCGGTGTAGTTGTTGCAGGTGCCAATGGCATCAGGCGCAACGTAAGTGAACCATCCGTAGGTGCCTCCCTTGAGCCAGATCTCGCGGCCGAAGGAGCTCATAGGCATCCCTGAATTTGGATTGGCCGTCAGCCATTGTTTCTTGCCGTTGACTACGGTTTCGGCGGCGTACGCTGTGCCGGTCGAGATCGGTAGCGTCATCATGATGGCCGCGGCTGTGACCAGGTAAAGCTTCTTCAATGTGGAGCGCATGGAGCCTCATTCCGGTGGGGGTGGTGCGACTTCGAGTCACGAGCAGCCCCAGGCAGTTCGGGGCTAATGACGATTAGCCAGTGTCATGATGCACACGATTTGGCGGCGGCCTGGGGTCGTCGTTGTGGCGCTAGTTGCCGGTGTCGTAACATCTGTGAGGGCTTCTGTTGCTGTGGCGGGACGACTTTCTCCTGTCAGAATTGTCGATCAACGAGTGGGGCAAGTCCAGGAGTGGCGACCGGACATTATGCGGACATTGCGCGTCCCATGTCGTTAGCAATGAAGAAACTTTCACCGGATATACCGATGACCTGCGATAACGCAGGGGCCTCTGACTGGTCTCGATTTGATCACGGTGTTGGATCATGGCCAAGGACAGTTCGCGGCTCGGGTACCGGCCAGGGACTACGGCCGTTACTCGCATCGTCGGCTTCGGCGTCCAGCTCGGCGATGCTGGTGTCGTGGTCGCGGAGCATACGCATAACGGTGGCCGGGGAGGGGCGCCGGCCCCTCTTGGCGCCCTGGGTGATGACCAGACGGGAGGCGATCTCGCGCAGGCTGAGGTCCTGGTCGCGTAGATGCAGCGCCATGGACAGCATGGCGGGGTCGGTGACGGTGGCGCCGCCGATGGCCTTGCCGTTCTTGCGGGCGGACTCGTGGCCTTCCAGGGTGCGGTCGCGGATGTATTCGCGTTCCATCCCCGACAGGGCCGCGAGCACGGTGAACACGACGCCGGAGGGATCGTGTGAGCCTTGCAGTTCCCCGGTGAGGAACTCCAGGCCGACGTCGGCCGCCCGCAGTTCTTCGGCGAGGGTGGCCAAGTCGATGCCCCGGCCGAGCCGCTTGTGCTCGTGGACCGCGAGGGTGACCGCGACGCCGGAGGCCCGCAGCTCCCGGGCCAGGGCGACGGCCCGTTCGAGTTCGGGCCGCCTCGTTGCGCGGGTGGAGATCTTCTCGGAGAAGATCCGGGTGACGCCGGCCTTGGTGAGGGAGTCGAGCTGGGTGTCCAGGGACTGGCGCAGGGTGGAGGCGCCAAGGATCGAGACCGCTCAGGCAGCGCCGCCGCGCTCGTCGAGCCCGTCAGCCGTCCACCGGTTGGTGAGGAAAGACCCGCAGCGAGATCAAGACCTACCTGGCGGCTGGGACACGGTCGGGAGCGGAGGGCCGACTCGCAGCACTGGCGCGAGGGCCTCCCAGAGGCCTTGACGAATCCTCAACATGGAGTCAACACGGCCGCACCTACCTTCCTCTCATCAGCCACAACACACGAGAAGAAGACGACGATGAGCATCAAGCTTCGCAAGTCGCTCACCGCCCTGGCCATCGGAGGCGCGGCCTCCATCGCCATGCTGACGGCCACCCCGACCGGCGCCGTCGCCGACACCGCCAAGGCACAGGGCAACACCCCCGCCTGCGTCGTCATCTGGCAGAAGAGCGGCTGGGTCAACAAGACCGGCCACGCCCGCAACGAGTGCGGCGTCCGGATGCGTTACCGCATCGACTGGTCGTACGGGCCCGACGGCCGCTGCTTCACCGTCAACCCCGGCCAAACCATCTCCAGCACCGTGCCCAAGGCGCCGCGCAAGTTCAACGGCGCCAGCTACTGCTAGACGTTGCGGCGGTACTGACCGCCCGCCTCGAACAGGGCGTCGGTGATCTGCCCCAGCGAGCGCGATCGGGCCACAGGGTGACGACGCCCTCACCTGCGTCAAACGGGTGGCCCGCTCCACCAGCTTCGAGGAGATGCTCGACGCCGAAAGCGCCGCCAACGTCAACCCCGACAGCCCCCGCGAGCAGCAACTGGCCAACATCCGCCGCATCTACGGCCCCGAGAAGGAAGCGCTCGGCGTGCTGGCCATCGAGATCGAACTCCTCCAGGCCGCCACCACGTGAGAACAAACCCAGACCCGCCACGACGACGATTGCCCCGCGCACCGCGTCGGGGCCATCGTCACCTCCGGAGCATGCCATCGTGGCGCCCCACGTTGCCGGGGCCACGTGTTAGCCATGGTCAGAGACATGACTGCCCCTTTCTCCCGTACTGGGTCTGCCCCCTGGAAAGCCCAGAGTTCCCGCGAACCCAAGGGTCGATGCCGAACGGTTGGGATGGTCTGGGTGGTCATGCACCCTTGGGCTCCGGCGGGTGGATGACGTACGTCACGCCGCCGCTGCCGGTGCTGCGCAGCCACACCTTCTCGAAGCCTCTCCGAACAGGACCGGCAAGCCTTTGCCGAGCTGATCAACCAGTGCGCGCAGGAAGAACAGCTGACAGCCTGGGAAGCGCCCGAAACCCTGGGTCTCCTAACCTGAGGGCATCGCTGGCCATCGAGGCAGGTCGGCATCAGGCGAGTTAGTCGTCGTCTCGGACGCGTCGATGAGTTTCGACGCCCGTCCGAGGGGAGACCGGCTGACTCACTGTTCACCTGCGGCGGAGCAACTCCGCGCAAGCATCAAAGCGGCTGCTCCAGCACGTGTTTCAACTCAGCGAATCCGGCCGCCGCATAGAAGGCCTTGGCGTCCTCGTTGAAGTCCAGCACGTCGGTCAGCAGCCTCTGGCAGCCCTCCCGCCTGCCCGCATCCCGCACGGCCTCGATCAGCTGACTCGCAACCCCGCGTCTGGCGGCTTGTGGATCCACCGCCAGCTGATTGAGGAGGATGAAGGATTCGGCGCGGAGGAACGGGTTTTCCTCGCGACGCACGATGGCAGCCACGGCATACCCGATTGGACGATCAATCTCGGCGATGAAAGCACGCGTGACGTCTTTGACCAGGAGAGTCGCGAAGTAGTCGGTCAGTTCGTCTGCGGGTGGGTCGACGCGGTAGACGTCGGGGCGGTGAGCGGCGTGGACCGCATGAACGTGAGGGTTCAGCAGGGCCAGGATGCCGGCGTCCTCTGCCGCGGCGGCGCGGATCTTCATGGAGGCACCCTAGATCCTGACCGCTCTCAAGAGAGAATCATCTGTCCAGCGCTCCCGCCCTTCAGCGACCTGCGGCGACCCGCTCCAAGACCTGCTCCAGTTCGTGGGCCGGAGCCAGCGGGGAGCTCCACGTCAGACGAAGACCGTCCCGGCGCCAGCGCGGAACCACATGCACGTGGTAGTGGAAGACGTCCTGGCCGGCGGACTCGCCTGTGTTGTGCTTCACGTTCACGCCCTCGGGGCCAGGGTCGTCTTCAGCAGAGCGGCGACTCGATGCACCATGTCGGCGACCTCGCCGTGAGAGATCTTGGAGATCTCCCACACGTCGCGCGCATGCATGCGCGGAACCACCAACGTGTGTCCCGGAGACGCAGGTCTGATGTTCAAGAACGCAAGCGTGTGCTCATCCTCGAGGACCCGATAGGACGGCAACAGACCGGCCACGATCTTGCAGAAGGTGCAGTCGCTCATCCACGCAATGATCGCATCCGGCGGGCCTGCTTGCCTCACGTGCCTGACAAGATCATCTCTCTTTGACCTGCAGGAAGAGGCCAACTACCCCAGATAACGATCGCGGCCGGTGTGCCTGAGCTGGTGTACTGGAGCCGCTCCCGCGTGAGCAGGTGTTCTCTGCCAGGGCGACACTCGGCACTGGGGCCGAGATGCCCCGCCGGGCCGGCACGCGACTCCTCGGCTTCACCGCTGCTGAAAAACCGCAGCGACGAGGGAGAAGCTTCACCGATCCCGAGATCCCTTCAATCGCCAGAGCGACGTGCTTGGCATGGAGAACGCCCTGGTCCTGGGGCGAGAGGACCTGGAGAGGCGCTCGCGAACCTAGGGGTTATTCCTTAATGACCGAGCCGTCAGAGGTCTTTCAGCGGGAAGTCCTCCGCCGCCACGAACTGCCGTACCAGTCCGACGACCAGACCCCGCACCCCGACGACCCGACGCCGGCCATGGAGCGGGCCTGGCTGGCCCGGGTCGTGGCCGTCCGAAGAACCGGCAAGGCCCACCGGGACGAGGCTTAGCGTCGGACGATCAAGAACGGCGTTCGTTTGTGTACACAACGGGCATCGCGGCCCGGGCCGCGGACACCCGGGCTGGAGCGAGCCGCCCCTCCTTATCCCGTCGAGGTGCGTAAGGCGCGGCTCGAGGGCCCTGGCCGCCAAGACCGTGTGGAAGCCATAAACCTGCAATCGACTCCAAACTTTGAGTAGACTCCACGTATGTCTGAAGGGCTGCGCGAGCGCAAGAAGCGACAGACCCGGCAACGCATCTCCGGTGTGGCCATCGGCCTGTTCGTCGCGCGCGGCTTCGACAACGTCACGATCGCCGAGGTCGCCGCGGCTGCCGAGGTGTCGGTCAACACCGTCTACAACTACTTCCAGGCCAAAGAGGACCTCGTCCTGCCGCCGGAGGAGGCCTCCCCGCAACGGCTGGCCGACATCGTGCGCGGGCGCCGACCCGGCCAGTCGGCGGCCGATGCGGTTCTGGCGCGGCTGCGGCAGGAGGTGCGCGGGCGTGAGCGCAGGCTCGGGCTGAGCGAGGGGTTCGGCCGCGTGCTGGAGATGATGCGGGCCGCGCCCACGCTGACCGCCCGGCTGGAGTGGCTCGCCCACCAGATGACCGCCGAGCTGGCCGACCAGCTGGTCCAGGAGACCGGCGCCGCGCCCGGCGACCCGCTGCCTCAGGCTGTCGCCTGGCAGCTTGGGAGCCTGCACAGCATGGTCCTGTCGGAGATCGGCAGGCGGACCGAGGCCGGCGAGCGGCCGGGCGTTATCGCCGCGAAAGTGCTGGAGCTGATCGACACCGTGGAGAAGCTCATGGGGGAGCCCCTACTCGGCTATGCCGTACGAGAGGAATGAGCAGTTGTTCAGGGTAACGATCAGAGGGAAGTTCACCGGGCTCGACGACACCGGTCGGGCCGCCGTCCTGGCCGCAGGCGGCATCGCCTACACCGAGCGCGGGGCCTTCACCCACGATCAGAGCGTGACGGCCTTCACCTTCCGCTGCCAGGTGCCAGCAGGCCCGGACGACGGCCAGGACGAGGCGGCGCTTGGCGCGATGGCCGCGCTGGAGGCGCACGGGCACCCGCATGAGATCTTGCAGCTCGCGGTGACCGACATGCGCGACATCAAGATCCGCCCCAAGGGTCGCCGAATGTGACCGACGAGCCAGGGCTCTGGCATGGATTGCGTCCCACCGCAAGCCCAAGAGCGCTGCTACTTCTCAGCGACATCGCCTATTCCTACAAACGATCGCTGTCACAGCCGACTGGTGTCCTGTGTCAGCGAAGCTTGAGCGCGCCAATGAACCTTAATCGACATCAGCCCAGGTCACCGGCCATGCATGATCCGGGAAAGAGCGTGGCGGTGCTGGCGTTGACGCTCGCCAGACTGCCTAACCGCAACCCGGCCCCGTGGCCCAAGCCGGAGCACTATCCGCTCCGGCCCAGGCACATGGTCAGATGGGTGCCGGATGGCTGGTCAGGACTTCTTGACGATTGGCTTGTCGGTCGCCTTGTCGCTCAGCTTGTCGGGCGACGGCTGCTCCACCTGGTTGGCGGGCGGGGCGGTGACCGTCACCGGGGTGCCGAAGTCGTCGAAGTCCATGACATTCCGCTGGCTGGTGTCACTGAAGGCGACTTCCAGACGCCGGATCCGTCCCTGGTCGTCCACCTCCACGGCTCCTGTGGCCTCCAGCGACTTGCCCGCGGCCTCCTCGGAGTCGTACTCGCCTACGTCCTCCAGCGAGAACGCAAACCGCCGGCCGGTCCAGCCCTGGCCGGAGGCGGAGCCGTTCTCACGCACGTCAGTGGCCGAACGGAGTCGCTGCAGAGCCTCCTGGGGGTCCAACGGAGCGAGCTTGACCAGGGCGATGACCGCGGGCACGCTCTTCAACTCCACCTCGCTGCGCGAAGAGACCATCCACTTCCCCTCGCGATGCTCCCGGATGTACATCAGGTCGCCGATGAACCGGGTTTCGGCCCCGTCCCCAACCCTCGTGATAACGCCCACACGCCGTACGGGGTCGAAGGCACCGTCGAACGTCTTGGCACCGCTGGTGGCGTGGATACGGTAGCTCTCCTGGCTGGTGTTCTCGACTGCGGCGGCCACCTGAGCCTGCGCCGAAGACGGGCTCGCGGGCAGGACTAGCGCTAGCACGATCGCACCCACCGCCGCTGCGACGCCCAGCGAGGCGATCGGGACCAGAACCCGGGCCGGCCTGCCTCTCGGCATCGTCGGCATGAGATCGATGCCCGCCGGCCGATCTTCGGTGGCCTTGATGAGCAGTGCGCGCACTTCTTCCTCGTTCATGGACGGCTCCTCGTGTTGGTGTCTCACCGGATCCCACTCCCCTCCGCCTCGGTTCCGTTGACCACCATGTCGGGCGAGATCAGCCGCCGCATGGCTTGCAGACCGCGATGCGTATGGGTTTTCACCGTCCCCGCCGAGCAGCCCATCAGATCGGCGACCTCCGTTTCGGGCAGGTCTGCGAAGAACCGCAGCACCAAAGCAGTCCGCTGCCTGACCGGCAGCTTCGCCAGCGCGTTCCGAACGTCTTCAGCCACGGCCCGCGCCTCCCCCAAGTCGTTGGGACCGGGCAGATCGGGCAGTTCGGCGCGCGGGATCTCACGGCGCCACCGGGCACGCCACCAGGATCGGTAGGTGTTGACCAGGATGCGGCGCAAGTAGGCGTCGGGCTCACTGCTGGTGTCCAGCCGATGCCACACCTGGTACAACTTGCCCAGGCAGGACTGCACCAGATCCTCAGCCGTTTGCCAATCCCCGGTGAGCAGGACAGCCGTTCTCAGGTGATGGTCTCCCCGGTGCCGCACGAAGTCCACGAAATCCGCGTCCACCCGGTCTCCTCTCGTCGGTGAAAACCACCCCTGACACTCCCTGAGCCTCACCCCAGGTTGACCAGAAGCACACGGAATCTCCCGAAACTCTCTCTGCAGGACAATCGACTTGGGGATGCAGTCCAGCGAGCGTCAATGCCAACTCCGCCACACTCCTTCTCGGATCAAGCAGTCCGAGCCCCCACCAGCTGACCAAGCGGGGTAATGCCGATCAAGGTTCGTTGGCGCGCGCTCAATCTTCGCTGTCACAGAACAACTGGTGAAGTCGGCCCCGGGCCGACTTCACCACCGACCAACAAACGCTGTCGCTGCTCGCCTACAGAACCACAGGCGAGTTCCGTCATTTGGGAAGCTCATGGTGACGGTTGAGCAGATCAGCCCGGGTGTGTGTGGAACTGCTGAGTCCGGCGTGAGTTGAGTCTGGAAACGTTCGCGGTGTCGTGGGCCTCGTGGCGGGCCTGACCGGGTGGTCGTCATCCGCCCGCCGCGCTCCGGCCGCCCGAGCGGGCCGCCGGCACGGCCTGGAGGTCGCGTCCCAGGTCGCCGCCGTGTGGAACGACGGACCGTACGTGGCTGGGTCAGCGGGTGGCGCTGAGCTGGTCGAGCAGCAGCGTCAGGCGGGCCTCGCGGCCTGAGGCGGGGAGTCGGCCGCCGCGGGACAGGACGATCAGCCCGTGCAGGGCGCTCCAGGCGACCTCCGTCAGGATCGCCGGGTCGCGGCCGTCGGCGAACTGCGCGACCCCGGACAAAAGCGCCTGGAAGCCGTCCCGGAGCGGCTCCGGGGTGTCGTCCTGGCCGAACGGCAGGTCCACGGCCATCGTGAACATGGCGTCGTACAGCGCGGGGTTCTCCTCGGCGAACGCCATGTAGGCCCTGGCCAGCCCCTCCAGCGCGGCCCGCGGCTCGCCCGTCCGGGTCGCGGCGCGCAGGCGTACGGCCAGTTCCGTGAAGCCCTCCAGCGCCACCGCCGCGACGATGGCGTCCTTGCCGGCGAAGTGGCTGTACAGGACCGGCTGACTGTACTCGATCTCGTTGGCCAGGCGGCGGGTGGTCACGGCGTCCCAGCCCTCGGACTCGGCCAGCTTGCGGGCGGTCTTGACGATCAGGTCGTGGCGCTGGGCGCGTTCGCGTTCTCTGCGCTGCTGTGTGGACACCCTCCAGATTCTAGCACCGCTAGACACATGAGCGCCGTTAAGCTAGCGTCGCTAACACCTCTAGCAACGATCGAAGGAGACGACATGGTCACCATCGCCACCTGGCTCGCCGGACTGATCGCCATCGGGATCATCCTCATCGGCATCCGCTTCCTGCTGCGGCCGGTCGCGTCGGCGGAGGGCTACGGGGTTCCCGTGTCCATGAACGCGTACCTGACCGTCAAGGGCGTACGGGACATCACGGCTGGGCTCGTCGTGCTCCCGGCCCTCGTGACGGGAAACCAGCACATGCTCGGTTGGCTGATTCTCGCCAGTGTGTTCGCCCCGCTGGGCGACATGGTCGTCGTGCTCAGGAACGGGGGTTCGCGGGCGGTGGCGTTCGGCGTCCACGGCCTCACCGCCGCGGTGATGGTGGTGGTCGCGGCCATTCTCATCCTGGCGTGAGGCATGTTTTTAGAGGGACGTTCTAGTACCCATGGAGGCGCCATGCCGCACCAGGCCGACCACGACGTGATCATCATCGGCGCGGGCTTCGCCGGCCTGTGCTGCTGTACCGCCTCCGGACCCTCGGTGTTCCCCTACCAGCCACTCCGTACCCACCAGCTCGGGCTCACGCTGATGTTGTCGATGAACCAGCCCTTCGCCGTCCGGTCCGTCGCCGGGATGCTCCCAGGCATCCCACCCACTGCGACAACGACCAGTCCTTCATGGCCCCCACTCGGGTCCGCGTCACCAGCCGCAAAGTAGCGCTGAGCAACAGGGCGAATCGCCAACGCCGACGCAGCGGACGTCGACTGTCGGCCTGCGGGGACGACATGAGCGTCTGGGTGCGTGAGCAGGCCCCGGACGAGCACCCGTTGCGGTTCCGATGAACCCTGGATCTTGGGGCTACTTGCCTTACGTGCCTGACAGGCCTTCAAGCGGCTGACCAGCTACTTCGCCTGAGAACCCGAGATAACCGTGGCTGCGGCACATTCTCACCGAGGCTGGCCTCCTCATCCGGACCGAGGGCGTCCCCGAGGGGTGCTGCTGTTCGAGGACCCGGCGGCCACCTCGAAGATCCCCGTCCTGGAGAGCCCCGCGTTCGCCGAGGTTGCCGCGGCCGCGCACCCGGCAGTGAAGCGGGGACCCGCTCACGGCAACGTCAGGTCGAGCCGGGTTTCCATGTCAAGGCGGAACCGGCCGTAGGGGTTCACATGAGCCCAGAACGCGCCCGGGAGGCGAGACGGCGGGCATCCGGGTCAGGTGCCGCCGGGGTGAGGTTCAGCCGGTCAGGCCGGCGTCGTGGGCGAGCAGGGCGATCTGGGTGCGGTTGTTGAGGTCGAGCTTGTCGAGAATGCGCGAGATGTGGGCCTTCACGGTCGCGATGCTCATGAACAACTCGCCGCTGATCTCGGCGTTGGACCTGCCCCGGCCCACGGCGACGGCCACCTCCCGTTCCCGTTCGCTGAGCAGGCTCAGCACGCGTACGGCGTGCTGCCGCCGGGCGGCGGCGCCGGTGTCGGCGACGTGGGCGATCAACTGGCGGGTCACCGTCGGCGACAAGATGGGCTCCCCGGCCGACACCCGTACGATCGCGCGCAGGATCTCGGCGGGCGGCGTGTGCTTGAGCAGGAAGCCGCTGGCCCCGGCGCGCAGGGCGCGCAGCACGTACTCGTCGGCGTCGAAGGTCGTCAGCACGACGACCTCGGGCGCTGTCTCTTAT
>NZ_VCJS01000243.1 GCF_005893125.1 Nonomuraea basaltis
CCCGCCCACTGCTCCCGCAGCGCCCGCCCGCCACGCCCGGTGACCTCCATCGGCGCGAGGAACTCGGTGCTCTTGAAGCCGGTCGCGTACACGATCGTGTCGGCCTCGCGCAGCCCCTCGGTGGTTTCGACGCCCTTCGGTGTGATCCGGACGATCCTGTCGGTGACCACGTCGACGTTCTCCCTGGTCAACGCCGGATAGAAGGCGCTGTCGATGACGACCCGCTTGCACCCGGGCGGATAGCCGGGCGTGAGCTTGGCCCGCAGTTGCGGGTCGGGCACCTGATCGCGCAGGTGCCGTAGCGCCCGCTTCTTGAGCAGCTCCGCGCTCCAGCCCTGGGCGAGGGCGGGGTAGAGGGTGGCCTCCGCGTACCGGTAGATCCACTCGCGGTAGGTCCGCTGGAGACCGGGGACGAAGCGGAACGCGAGCCGGGCCAGCGGCCCGAACGTGGCGTCCGGCTTGGGGATCACCCAGTTGGGGGTGCGCTGGAAGACGTGCAGCCGCTCGGCCCGGTCGGCGACGCGCGGGATGAGCTGCGCGGCCGACGACCCGTTCCCGATCACGGCGACGCGCCTGCCGGCGAGGTCGTGATCGTGGTTCCAGCGCGCGGAGTGGAAGGAAACGCCCCCGAACTCTGGCATGCCTGGGATGTCCGGCAGGCGGGGCCGGTTGAGCTGCCCAACGCCCATGACGACCACGTCGAACGCCTCGGTGCGCTCTTCGCCGCCGCCCGCCCCCGACGTACCAGCGGATTCGGGATCGGCCGGGTGAGAGGTCGTGGCGACCTGCCATCTGGAGCCGTCGAAGACGGCTCGGCGGACCTCTGTGTGGAAGCGGATTTTTCGCCTGACGTCGTATTTATCGGCGCAATGCTCCAGATAGCCGAGGATTTCCGGCTGTTCCGGGAATCGGCGGGTCCAGCTCGCGTACTTCTCGAATGAGTACGAGTACAGATGCGAGGGAATGTCGCACCCCGCCCCTGGATAGCTGTTGTCGCGCCAGGTGCCGCCGACGTCGCCTGCCTTCTCGAACACCGTGTACGAGCGAATCCCCGCCCGTTCAAGCTGGATCGCCATGCACAGCCCGCCGAATCCCGCTCCGATGATCGCGACGCTTGGTGCCATGCCGCCCTCCGCGTGTCAGGATCCACTTACACTACGCCGAACCCTGTTCCATCGACACCCCTTCCAACCCCCGCGAGGCCCTCCCTCGGGCGGTAGTCTTCGCAGGTGGCTGCTGTGACGTTGACGGACGTGATCGAGGTGCTCGAGACGGCCTATCCGCCCGCCCGAGCCGAGTCGTGGGACGCGGTGGGGCTGGTCGGGGGGGATCCGGCCCAGCAGGTGCGGCGGGTGCTGTTCGCGGTCGATCCGGTCGCGGCCGTGGCCGAGGAGGCCCTGGAGTGGCGGGCCGACCTGATCGTCACCCACCACCCTCTCTACCTGCGCGGCACCACGAGCGTGGCCGCGACCACCCCCAAGGGCCGCCTCATCCACACCCTGATAAAGAACGACATCGCCCTCTACACCGCTCACACGAACGCCGATGTCGCCAATCCTGGCGTGTCCGACGCCCTGGCCAGGGCCGTCGGGCTGACCGGCGACCTGGTGCCGCTCCAGCCCTTCCCCGACGACCCGTGGCGTGGGCTGGGCCGCGTCGGGGAGCTGCCGGAGGCGACGACGCTGGGCGAGTTCGCGGCTCTGGCCGCCAAGGGCCTGCCGCGAACCCCAGGGGGGATCCGCGTGGCGGGCGATCTGTCCCGCCCCGTCAAGCACGTCGCGGTCAGCGGCGGCGCGGGCGACTCCCTCCTCGCTACGGCCGCGGCCGCCGGAGTCGACGTGTTCCTCACGGCCGACCTCCGGCATCACCCGTCGAGCGAGTTCATCGAGTCGGGGGGCCCCGCGCTGATCGACGCCGCGCACTGGGCGACCGAGTGGCCCTGGCTCGACAGCGCGGCGTCCATCCTGCACGCCAGTGGCGTTACCGTTGAAACACGTGTCTCCGCCACGGTCACCGATGCTTGGACAAGAGGATATTGATCATGAAAGCAGCTGCTGAAGCCCAGAAAAGACTGCTCGACCTGGCAGAGCTCGACTCCGTGATCGACCGGCTGGCACACCGCCGCCGCACCCTGCCCGAGCTGGCCGAGATCGACGAGCGGTCGAAGCTGTACGCCAAGCTCTCCACCCAGGTCATCGAGGTCGAGACCGAGGCCGGCGACCTGGCGCGCGAGCAGACCAAGGCGGAGAGCGACGTGGACGCCGTGCGCACGCGGGCCGACCGCGACCGCAAGCGCCTCGAATCCGGCGCCGTGACCTCCCCGCGCGACCTGGCGAGCCTCCAGTCTGAGATCATCTCGCTGCAGAAGCGCCAGGGCGACCTGGAGGAGATCGTTCTGGAGATCATGGAGCGCCGGGAGGCGGCCGACACCAAGGCGACCGACCTGGCGGCGCAGCGCGACGAGCTGGCCGCCGCACTGTCCGTCACCGAGGGCAGCCGCGACGCCGCGCTCAACGAGATCGACAAGGAGGCGGGCGAGGTCAAGAGCCGCCGCTCCGCCCTCGCCGGCGAGATCCCCGCCGATCTGATCAAGCTTTACGAGAAGCTCAGAGACCAGTACGGCGTGGGCGCCGCCATGCTGCGCGGCGGCCGGTGCCAGGGTTGCAAGGTGGCCCTGTCCATCGCCGAGATGAACCGCATCAAGGCCGCCCCCCACGACGAGGTGCTCCGCTGCGACGAGTGCCGCCGCATCCTCGTACGCACGGCAGAGTCGGGACTGTGACGCACTACGTCATCGAGGCGGACGGCGGCTCCCGGGGCAATCCCGGCCCGGCCGGCTACGGCGCGGTCGTCATGGACGCCTCGGACGGCCAGGTGCTGGCCGAGGTGGCCGAGGCGATCGGCGTCACGACCAACAACGTCGCCGAATACCGCGGGTTGATCGCCGGGCTCACCGCCGCGCTCCGGCTCGGTGGCGAGGGCGCGTCGGTGGCCGTACGGATGGACTCGAAGCTGGTCGTCGAGCAGATGGCGGGCCGCTGGAAGATCAAGAACGAAGGGCTGCGCCCGCTCGCGCTGGAGGCCGGGGCGCTGGTACGCCGGCTGCGGGTGACGGAGTGGACCTGGATCCCCCGCGAACGCAACAAGCACGCCGACCGCCTCGCGAACGAGGCCATGGACGCCGCCGCCAAGGGCCTGGCCTGGAAAGCCGGCGGCACCTCCGTACCGGAAGGGCTGGGGGGCGTGGCTCCGCGGGGTGCATCGGCCGCCGGGGAAGCCCCGCCCACGGCCGGGCCGGGCGGCGCGGCCCTGCTGGGGGCATCGGCCGCAGGGGAAGCCCTGCCCACGGCCCCGGCTGTCGCGCGGCAGACGGACCTCCTGGACGTCGGCGACATTTCCGAAATATCCGCTCCAGCCGCCTCCGTGGCGGCTGCCCAGCAGCGCGGCAAGGGCACCGGCTGGGCACCGCCGACCCGGGTGGCGACGTCGCTGCTCCTGCTCAGGCACGGCGAGACCGAGCTGTCCGTGGAACGCCGCTTCTCCGGCCTCGGCGACGCCGAGCTCACGCCCAACGGCCTGGCCCAGGCCTCGGCGGCCGCTTCGCGGCTGTCGCGGGAGCCGTACCGGCCGGATGTGATCGTCACCTCGCCGCTCAAGCGCGCCAGGCAGACCGCGGCCGCGGTCGCCGAGCGGACCGGCCTCGACGTCGAGGTGGACGACGACCTCAGGGAGGCCGATTTCGGCGCCTGGGAGGGCCACACGTTCACCGAGGTGCAACGCCGCTGGCCCGCCGAGCTCGCCGCCTGGCTCGCTGACCCCGAAACCGCGCCGCCCGGCGGCGAGAGCTTCGCCACGACCGCACACCGCGTCCAGGCGGCGGGGGAGCGGCTGGTGGAGCGGTACGAAGGCAAGACCGTTCTTGCGGTCTCCCACGTGACCCCCATCAAGATGCTCCTCAGGCTCGCTCTCATGGCCCCGCTGGAGTCCCTCTACCGGATGCATCTCGACCTCGCGTGCCTGTCGCTGATCGAGTACTACGCGGACGGGCCTGCCGTGGTGAAGTCGTTCAACGACACCTCGCACCTGCGCTGAGTTCGGGGCCGTGCCGGGTTCCGCCAGATCAACCCGGCACGGCCGCCTGCGCATCGCCCCCCTCGGGCGATGACGTCCCCATCCCACCGGATCACCCTTGCGGCTGGCTTGGGAGTCGCTTGAAAGTTGATACAGTTCCTGCAGACGAGTCGGCCGGGCGACCGCGTCGGGCCCACCAGGCCCGCCGAGGAAGGTCCGGGCTCCACAGGGCAGGGTGGTCGGTAACGCCGACCCGGGGTGACCCGCGGGACAGTGCCACAGAAAGCAGACCGCCTCCCGGTTGACGGGGGGTAAGGGTGAAAGGGTGGTGTAAGAGACCACCAGCGCCCACGGTGACGTGGGCGGCTAGGTAAACCCCACCCGGAGCAAGGTCAAGAAGGGACGCTCTCCGGAGCGTTCCGCGCGCGACGTTCGAGGGCTGCCCGCCCGAGCCGCGCGGGTAGACCGCTTGAGACCGCCGGCAACGGCGGTCCTAGATGGATGGTCGCCCCTTCACACGAAGGACAGAACCCGGCCTACAGGCCGACTCGTCACATACACCCCTCTGACCAGGGGCCGAGGGTTCATGCTTCCTTCTTGTTCCGGCTCTGTTCCGCTAGGTCTTTCTCGATCTTAGCGTCGATCGCGCCGCGCCCGAGGTCCTCGTCGTCCGGGAACAGGTGCCCGTACGTGTCGAAGGTCTCGCTGATGGTCGCGTGGCCGAGACGGCGCTGGATGCTCTTCGGGTTGAGATTCGCCGCGATCAGGGTCGAGGCGTAGTAGTGGCGGAGGTCGTGGAACCGCGTCCCCTTGGGGAGGGCAGCCTTCTCGACGGCCTCGCGCCAGCAGTCCCCGAACGAGGAGCGCCGGGGGATCTTGCGGATGCGGTTGGTGGTGAGCACGCCCTCGGGACCGCGGGGGTAGAGCTGCATGTGCCTGGTGATCTCGTCCAGGACTCCGTCATCGACGGGCAGGGTGCGCCGCGACGCCTTCGTCTTCAGCTCGACCAGGGCGCCCTTCTGAGCCTGCTGCTCGATGCGGATGCGCCGCTTGAGGAACTCGACCCTCGCCTCCATGAGGCCGAGCGCCTCGCCTTCCCGAAGGCCGAGGCCGAACCCGAGCCAGACCGCCAGACGGTATCTCGGCGTGATGGCGTCCGCGAGCGCCAGCACGGACTGGGTCGGCAGGGGCTCGACGACGCGGGCCTCCACCCGGGGAAGCGGAACCCTCAGGCAGGGATTGGCGGGTACGGCGCCGTCGTCCACCGCCGCCTGCATGAGTGCACGCAGGACGGCGAAGACCGTGCCGACCGTGGAGGGCGCGAGGGGGCCCTTCAGGGTGGCGACGAAGCTCTTCATGTCGGTGCGGGTGAGCGAGCCGATCCGCCGATCGCCGAACGCCGGGTAGATGTGGGTGTTGAGGTGCGACCGGTACGTCTCCATTGAATTGGCGCGTAGGTGGACCAGGGCGGGTAGCCAGGTCTCCTCCGCATACTGGTGCAGCTTGACCTGACCGCGCTTGGGGTCGATGTACGTGCCCCTGAGCTGGTCGGCCTCCATCGTCGTGGCGTGCTTCTCCGCGTCGCTCTTCTTGGCGAACGCCTTGGTCTGCTCCTTGCCATCAGGGCGGGGCCAGACGGCCAGCCAGCGCTTGCCGTTGCCGTGGCGGCTGGTTGGTTCCTTCCTCTTCTCTCCGTTGGGACCGGTGACGGTCTTGGTCCAGAGGTCTTTAACGCGGGCCATCGCTTCCCTTCTTGGTGTCGAAGTAGTCACGCAGCTCGGCCATCAGCTGCCGGGTGATGTGGCCGCGGAGGGTCCGGACCTTGGTCGGCTGGCTCAGGTCCGCGCCAGATTCGAGTAGCCGCCGCTCCCGCTCCTGCGCCATGCTGCCCGTGAACTCCCCCCAGAGATCCCGGTAGGCGAGGAGCAGGTGTCCGTTCCCCACGCCCAGCTCGTCGGCCAGTGCCTGGAGTTCCTCGTACGACTCGGTGCCGGCCTCGCCGCCGCGCTGGAGTTGGGCCTTCCGTTTGTCCTCCGTGAGCCACTTCTTCACGCCCTCGGTCACCCGCTCGTGCCCAGGCACGTTGAGCCAGGCAAGGCCAGGTTCGGCAAGGAGGTGCTGTAGGCGCGACGTGGGGACCTTCCGGTCGAAGCTGGTCACCTGCATCGGGTCCCCGTCAGGCAGGAGATCCCGCAACGTCACCGGCTCGTCGAGAACCAGCGTGAGCACGTGCGGCAGTACGAGCAACTCCTCGACGGTGAGATCCCGTCGGCCGGTCTCGATGCGAGATACGGCGGAGGCGTCCCACTTCACCCCGAACGTGCGGGCCGCTTCGGCGAGATCCCGCAAGACCTTGCCCTTCGCCTCCCTGAGCCGGCGGACGTTGAGCCCGACAAGCTGCGCAACGGTTGGCGGACCCCCCTCTTGATTGTCGTTCATGCGGCAGAGATTACGGTGCTTGTGGCGGATTTGCAACGAGCATCATCCGTGATCTATGGTGCCCGTGGCATCAGTGCCACGAGCATCTGGAGGAAGTCATGGGCAACGACGTGTTGACTCCGCAGGAACTGGCCGACCGGGAGAAGGTCCCGCTCGCCACCGTTTACGCCTGGAACTCCCGAGGGGACGGTCCGCGCTACTACAGGGCTGGGAAGTACGTCCGCTACCGGCTCTCGGACGTCGTGGCCTGGGAAGACAGCCGATTCGCGGAGTCGGCGTGATGCGCTCGACCGCGCATCTTGAGAAGGGCGGGGCGGGCCCGCTCGCAACGGACCCGCCCGGAAGCTCAGCACCCACCAATGGCACGAGCCCTAACAGGCTACAGGCAGGCCCGTCGCAGGACATGGGCAGTCAAGTCCGGTATGCCCTGGCCGCCGCCAAGCACGGCTGGCACGTCTTCCCCCTGACGCCTGGCGAGAAGTGCCCGCTCAAAGGGTTCACGAACTGGGAGCGGGAGGCCACGACCGACCAGGAGCTGATCCGTCGTTGCTGGTCGCGGGCGCCGTACAACATCGGCATCGCCTGCGGCCCATCGCGGCTGGTCGTGGTCGACCTGGACACGCCGAAGACGGCAGAACGGCCGGCCGCCTGGGACCAGCCGGGCGTCAACGAGGGCGCGGACGTGCTGGCACTGATCTGCGAGCGATCGGGGCAGCCGCTGCCATTCGACACGTTCACCGTCCGCACCCGGCGCGGGGGCATGCACCTGTACTTCGCCGCCCCCACCGACAGGCCACTCGGCAACACGGCCAGGCGGCTCGGCTGGCTGATCGACACCCGAGCGCGGGGCGGTTACGTCGTCGGGCCGGGCAGCTTCGTGGATCTTCCGGACGGCGTCGGCTCGTACGACATCATCAACCCCGAACCGGCGGCTCCACTCCCGGCGTGGCTGGCCACGCTGTTGACGCCCCGTGAATTCGAGGGCGAGAGCACACCGGCATCGGCGCGCGAGGTGCTGGCCACGCTCGGCGGACGCTCGGCGGGATACGTGTACGCCGCTCTGCGAGGCGAGGTGCAGCGCGTTCTGGACGCCGTTCCCGGCGTCCGGAACCACACGCTCAACGCCGCCGCCTTCGCGCTGGGGCAGTTCGTCGCCTCCGGACTGCTGTCGGCCGAGCTTGCCGAGCGGGCGCTCATGACCGCCGCCCAGGGCAACGGCCTGTCCCTTCGCGAGGCGGCCACCACCATTCGCTCCGGCCTTACCGCCGGGACCTTTCAACCACGGGGGATCGCATGACCGCACCGCTTGAGGCCGAGGGCATCTTGCACGATCTGAACGCCCGCGCCTCGATCACTCGGCTGCACGATCGCCTGGGCCCGGGCCGTCCGGACGAAGAGGTTGCGGAGTGGGAGGAGCCGATCCCGCTGGATGCTCTGGCCTCGCTGCCGGAGTTCCCGGTCGAGGTGTTCCCTGTGTCTATCGCCGCGATGGTGCGCGGGGTGGCCGCCGAGCTGCAGGTGCCCGCGGACCTTCCGGGCGGCCTGGTGCTCGCGGCCCTGGCCACGGGCGCGGGCGGGCGCGCCGAGGTGCATGTGCGGGGCGGGTGGGAGGAGCCGCTCAACCTGCACATCGCCATTGCGGCGGCACCGGGGACGGGCAAGTCCCCAGTGTTCAAGGAGATCATGAGACCCGTCCTCGACGCTGAACGGCACCTCCAGGACCAGGTGCGGCCGAAGATCAAGGAGCTGGAGACCGAACAACGCCGTGCCAAGACGCGGGCGGAGGCCTCTCGCCATAAGGGCAAGTCGCCGGAGGATCAGGAGGCAGCGGCCGACGCGATGCAGCGGGCCGAGGAGATGGAGATCCCCGTTCTGCCCAGGCTCACCGCCGACGACATCACACCCGAGACGGCTGCGTCCATGCTGGTCGAGCAGGGCGGCCGCCTTGCCATCCTGTCGGCCGAGGGTGGTTATTACGAGAACGTCTTGGGGCGCTACAGCAATGGGCGGTCCAACCTCGAACTCGTCCTGAAGGGGCACGCCGGGGACCGGCTCCAGGTTGACCGGCGGGGCCGCCAGGAGGCGGTCGAGCGCCCCGCCCTCACGGTGGGGGTGTGCATCCAGCCGCAGATGTTGCAGGACCTGGCCGGGTCCAAGCAGATGCACGGGCGCGGTGCGCTGGCGCGCCTGCTGTTCAGCCTGCCGCCCGACTTGGTCGGATATCGCGACGTCTACAACACAGCCAACCTCGACGAGCAGGTGCGCCTCACGTACGTGAACTTTCTGAAGGGCCTGGTCGTGAACCTGGCAGAACTGGCCGAACTGAAGATCATCGAGCTGGCACCCGAAGCCCTCAAGGCGCACACCGAGTGGCGGGTGGAGATCGAGCCTCGCCTACGTCGCGGGTCCGGGGACTTGGCGTCGCTGCGCGAATGGGCGAGCAAGCTTGCTGGGCACACCGCTCGGCTGGCGGGCCTGCTGCACCTGGCCGAGCATGCTATGAGCGGCCTCCAGAAGCCGATCAGCGGCGACACCATGCGCAATGCCATCAGACTCGCCCGATACTTCGTCGATCACGCTCTGGCGGCCTTCGGTGTGATGCGGTCGAACCCGCTCCAGGATCGCGCACTGGCCCTGCGCGACTGGATCGTCAAGGGTCGTCGCACCCAATTCAGCGCACGCGAGGTCCACCGCGCACACCAGCGCCAGTTCGACTCCGCGGAGGACGTCACCCGCGTTCTGTCCCTGCTGGAGGACTACGGCTATCTCCGGGCCATCGAGGCGGCCCCAACGAGAGGGCGAAGGTCGCTTCGGTCACCACAGCCGATGACAGCATCGACGCAGGTCAGAGGGAACGGAATGCCTTTTGTCACCATTTCCAGGCTTCCAGGAAGGCAAGCGGGCGATCCGGCCGACGTCGGTCCTCATAGGCCAGAGCAGCCGCTAAGCCCGGTATTCCTGTAGGTATCGGCTCGTGACGATCTCTCAGCTCTCCGGGCGGCCGACCATGAGCGTCTCCGAAGCCGCCGCACTCCTGGACCTCCATCGCGACGCCGCCTATGACGCGGTACGCCGCGGCGATCTCCCGTCCATCCGCATCGGCCGGAAGATCCTGATCCCAACAGCCAAGCTGGCCTCGATGCTTGGCCTCTCGTACGTCCCTGAGGAGGCTCGCGGATGACCAACACCCTGGCAGCCATTACGGCCGCCGAGCGCCCCCTTGCAGACCTCCTTGCCGCGCGACCCCGAGGAGATGCGTGATGGGACGGCCGACCAAACTCACTGACGACCTCCAGGACCAGCTCTGCCGACACTTGGAGGCAGGCCACTTCTTGGGGACGGCAGCCGAACTGTGTGGCGTGGGCCGCTCGACGGTTCACCGCTGGATGGCGCAAGGCGAGGAGGATGACGCCCCCGCCGAGCTGAGAGCGTTTCGGGCGGCGGTCACGCGGGCTCGCGCCAAGGCCGCCGATGTCCTGATCGCCGCCGCGTTGGCTGACGCTGTGGGAGGCGTGCTCGTCCGAGAGGCTGAACGGCCGGACGGCACGCGAGACCGAGCCTGGAGTCAGCCGAACGGCCGGATTGCCCTGGACCTTCTCTGGCGGATGTTCCCCGACATGTGGCGACAGGTGAAGGCGGTGGAGGTATCCGGCCCGCAGGGTGGTCCGGTGAACCTGACCCACAATGAAGCCGTCATCGAGAACCTCATCGCCCGCATCGCCGAGACCAAGGCCCGGCGGCAGGAACAGGCACGTAGAGAAAGGGCGTAAGCCCGATGATCCGTTCCGGGAGTTTCGGGAGGCCCTACGCGCGCACGCGCGCGGAGCCACACATGGGAAGCGATCTTCGGACGCCTCCTGCTGTTCCGGCAGGTTACTTGCTCGCTGGTGTCCGGGCTAGGACTTCGGGGTCGGATGATCAGTCAACACGCCGGAAGGCCGCGCGGTAGTCCCTCGGGCGTCGTCCGGTGTGCTTGGCGAAGAGGGCAGCGAACGTGCTGGGGTCCCTGTACCCGACCGCGGCGGAGATGCTGGCGACGGTTCGGTTCGTGGTCTCAAGGAGGTGGCGGGCACGACGGACACGCGACGACTGCAGGTACTCCAGCGGGCTCTGGCCGATCTCGTCCGCGAAGCGCCGCAGCAGCGTCCGAGTGCTGACCTTGAACGTGTCCGACAACGCGACGAGGTTGTATCGCGCGGCAAGGTTCTGGTCGAGCTGTCTCATGACCTTGTGGGAGAACTCGTTTCCGGGCTGCGGAAGAAGTCGCGCGTCCACGTATGGAGTCTGGGACGATCGCGCATCGTCGACGAGCGCCACCCGCGCGGTTGTCCGTGCCACGCCGGCACCGCTGTGTTGGCGGATCAGATCCAGCGCGAAGTTGTACATGGCGCTGAACGCCGCCGTTGTCGTCACCCCCGTGTCGGTGACGACCAGACACTCGGGTCGGACGTCAGCGTCCGGACAGCGTCGAGCCAGTTCGTCCGCGAGGAGCCAGGCTGTCGTAGCCCGGCGTCGGTTGAGGAGTCCAGCCTCGGCGAGTAGAAACGCACCGACACAGATCGAGACGACGACAGTGCCCGCAGCAGCGTGTGAGCGGATCGCCGCAATTTCAAGGGCGAGGGGTGCGAGCTTCGCGTCCACATCCAGGCTCGGCAGGAGCTCGAACCCTGGCACGACAAGGACATCTACCTCGCGCAGCGGAGAGACGTCCAATGCCGCACCACCCGATGCGGCGACACGACGACGAGGCGAAACGATCGACACCTCGTATCCGGAGCCGTCCGGTCCGGCAATGTGCGTGGCCATCGTCAGGAGATCGGGTACGCCGAACACCTCGGACGCGAAGCAGCCTGGATAGGCCAGGACGCCAACCCGCAGTGTGCTCACGCTCGCCTCCTCACCACCAGCCTACGGCGAGATTACCCCCATACATGGCGATCTGGCCTCTCACCTTGTGCGGGGGCATCGGTCCACGCTGTCACCATGAGCGCTGCCAGCGGACGACTTGACGACATGATCATGGACTTCTCCCGCCGACTCGTGGACGTGGAGGGGGTGGTGAAGACGGTGTACGCCGCGGGTTCCGGGCCGGCCGTCGTATTGATGCCGGAGATGCCTGGCATCAGTCCTGACGTCCTTCGACTGGCGCGGTGGCTGCGGGATGCGGGCTTCACCGTCTATGTCCCCTCACTCTTCGGGATCGACGGTGCCTATCCCACGGTCGAGGGTGGTACGGAGGTCGTCCGCCGCGCGTGTGTCAGTGCCGAGTTCCGTGCGTTCGCCGGGGGCGGGACCAGCCCCGTCACGGCATGGCTACGTGGGCTCGCGCGCCAAGCCCATGCCGAATGCGGCGGTCCGGGAGTCGGCACCATCGGACTGTGCTTCACCGGCAACTTCGCTCTCACCATGGCGCTTGAGCCAGCTGTCATCGCGCCAGTGGTCAACCACCCGTCGCTGCCGCTGGATGACCCTGCCGGACTCGAGATCAGCGACGAGGACGCGCGCGGGGTCCGAGACCGCATCGCGCGCGACGGGCTAAAGGTTCTCGCCTACCGCTTCGACGGCGACCGCTGGTGCACCGGCCAGCGCTTCGCCGCCTACCAGGCACTCCTCGGCGACGCCTTCGACGGTCGTGTTCTTCCGGGCAGTTCCGCGAACACTAGCCCGCCACCGTTCTTCGCCGACGTGGTCGGGTCCCCCCACAGCGTTGTCACCGCCCACCTCGTCGATGAGGAAGGACATCCCACGCTGAAGGCCAGGGACGAGATCGTGGCCTTCCTGACCGATCGCTTGAGCCCGTTCGGACATTCCGAGACGGCATCCGGCTGAGCGGCACAACGGTCGCCAGCATAATTGGCGATCAGATCCGGTCGTAGTGTCCAGCGCAGGCTATCGCCTTGGGCGTGGATGTCCAGCCAAGCTCGGCAGCGCACGACTCGATCAGCGCGAGGGCGAGCGTGTAGACGGTGGGAGAAGTCATGGGTACTCTCCTTGATCTGCCAAAGACACTGGCCGCTGTCGCCGTCCCGCTCGTGACGCGATCGGCCTACCTGCCAGCAGCCGGTGAGAGCGTGCCAGGAACGGTGGACAGGCCGGCCGCCGAAGGCGTCGGCTGCCAGCAGCACACCGCACACCTCGGCAGCCGGCTCCAGTCGCTCTCCATTGCGGCCGATGACCTTTGCCAGGCGCTGACCGGCTCGCGCAGGCGCCGCCTCGCGCGGCGGCGACTTCGAGGCGTTGCTCGTGCTGCTCGACCCGGACGTCGTGCTCCGCGCCGACAGCGCGACCGTGGCCACAGGCGCGTCGGGGCTGGTCCGGGGTGCGGCGGCGGTGGCCGATACCTTCTCCGGGCGTGCCCGCGCCGCTCGACCGGCGCTCATCGACGGAGCCGCCGGATGCCGGTGGTCGTGGTATCGCGTGTTCGGCGCTGTGCGCTCAGTACAGAGTCGAGCAGGCCGGGGAACAGTGCGTCGAGGTCCTCTCGGCGCAGCCGTACCAGCCGGGATCGGCCCTGCACCTTCGTCCACGTCACGCCGGCCTCGCGCAGCACCCGGTAGTGGTGCGACAGCGTCGTCTGATGCACGTCGATTTCGGCGCCGATCGCGTTGCAGAAGTCCTCGCCCATCCGGTCGAGCCGCAGGACGAGGTCCAGCCGTACCGGATCGGCCAGAGCGCGCAGCACCTCCACCAGCCGGATGGCCTCGGTCGCCGGTTGTGACACCTCACGCATCGCCGCCCCCTGTGTTCCGCACACCCGCCACGCTACCAATATATGGATACATGGACAAGTATCCATATATTGCCTAGGGTTCCCCTCGGTACTTCTGAGGTTCCTCTGGAAAGGTGGCACCATCCGGTGTTGAAACGACTTCTTCCGCTGGCCCTGGCGACCTTCGCCGTCGGCACCGACAGCTACGTCATCGCGGGCCTGCTCCCCGCCATCGCCACCGACCTGCAGGTCTCCACTCCCGCGGCCGGGCAGTTGGTGACGGTGTTCGCCCTGGTGATGGCCCTGTCGGCGCCCGTCATGGGCGCGCTCACCAGTGGACTGGACAGGCGGACCGCGCTGCTGATCGCGTTGAGTATCTTCGTGGTCGGCAACGCTGTCACCGCCCTGGGCACCAGTTACGAGGTGGTGATGATCGCCCGTATCGTCACCGCGGTCGGGGCCGGCATGATCAACTCCGCCGCCTCCAGCACTGCGGGGGCCATCGCACCCCCGGAGCGCCGAGGCAGGGCCCTGGCCTTCGTGTTGGGCGGCCTCACGTTGGCGACGGCGTTGGGTCTTCCTCTCGGCACGCTGATCGGCCGTACCGACTGGCACATCACCCTGTGGGCCGTCGCCGGGATCGGCCTCGTCGCGGCCCTCGGGATCGCCGCCGGCCTGCCCAAGGTGACGCTCCCCGCTGCCTCACTGGGCGACCGGCTGCGCCCGCTCAAGCAGGGCCGGGTCCTCGCGCTGCTGGCCGTCACCACGCTGGTCTTCCTCGGCGCCTACACCCTCTACACCTACATCGGCCCGGCCCTACAGGATGCGACCGGCGGCTCCGAATCGCTGCTCGCCGTCATCCTGCTGGCCTGGGGAATCGGCGTCCTGGCCGGAAACATCATCGCCGGACGGCTGGTCGACCGGCACGACCCCGCGCACGTGTTGACCGGTCCCCTCACCATCGCCGCCGTCGCCCTTGCCCTCACTTCGGTGGCGACCGCCACGCTCGTGTCCACCCTGGCATGGGCCGCGATCTGGGGCGCAGCCCTGGGCGTCATCGTCGTGCCCCAACAGCACCGACTCATCGCCCTCAGCCCGGCCGCAGCACCGGTTCTGCTCGGCCTCAACTCCTCGGCCATCTACGTCGGGATAGCTCTTGGTGGCGGCCTGGGCGGACTGGCCCAGGAGTGGTTTGCCATCGTGCCCGCCGCGCTGGGGCTGCCAGCCGCCGGTGTCACGACCTTGGCGCTGCTCTACCACCTGACAACCGCACGCCACCATGCGCCCGCAGCACCTCAGCCGACCCCCTCCACCCCGGAGAAGGCCGAGGCGTAACGCCCCTGCTGGGGCCCGCCACGAGCCCCGGAGCGTTGCCGGTTCCGGGGCTCGAGCGCTTCCCGTCTGCTCACGGCACGGGACTTAGCGGGCGGAGCCCGCCGGGCATCTCCGGGAGTTGGAAGGAGTAGCGGCCCATCAGGTTGATGTGGTGCCGCACGAACGGCGACAGGCGGGCCACGTCCTCCTCGCGCACCTCGGACCCGCTCGTGCGCAGGTGGGTCAGGGCGGCGTCCATGTAGCGGGTGTTGAACAGCACGATCGCGTTCAACACCAGGCCGAGCGCGCCGATCTGGTCCTCCATGCCCTCCTGGTAGTTCTGGTAGAGCTGCCCGTTGCGGCCGTGGAAGATCTTGCGGGCCAGGGCGTGGCGGCCTTCCTGCAGGTTGGCCTGGGCCTTGATCTGGCGGCGGTAGCCGGGTTCGTCGGCCATCCGCAGGATGTGCAGCGTCTTGGCGATCCGCCCGTGATGGGCGATCGCATCGCCCAGCGGGGTGGGGCGGCCGTCGCGCGACAGCATCCGGATCACGTCGTGGGCGCGGACCGCGCCGGTGTGGATCGAACCGATGATCCGCAGGATGTCCTCCCAGTGCCGCTCGATGCGTCCCAGGTCGATGCGGCCGCGCGCGGCGTCGGTGAACGGGCCGTAGTCGGCGCGCGCGTCGATCCGCCACATCTTCTGGTCGGGCAGGTCGGCCAGCTGCGGTGCGTAGGCGTACCCGGTCAAGGTGAGCAGGCCGAACACGATGTCGCTGTTTATATGGACACCGTCAAGGGCTGCGCCTTGGCCACCCATCGCCCACGCAGAGACGTCGATCTGCCTCGTGGTCATTACGGCGGTGCGGCTTCCCGTTAAGCTCTGCGCGCATGCGATTAAAGATGATCTTCATCCTGCTCCTGGTCTACGCCGTCACGGCGGCACCCTTGTTTCTGCCCGGCGAGCTGCGGGTGGTCGTTCAGCCGGCCACGAACGACGCGGCCGAGGTGTACTACGAGCCCGTCTCACCTGTCATGCTCAGGTCGTACGAGGGCATCGAGCCTTTCAACCGAGCGCAAATAATGGCGGAGCAGCGGGCCGAGGCGTATCCGGACGACCTCGCTCCCCCTTACATCGCCCACGGCGGGCCTTACCGGCTCGTCGCCCCCTATGTCACGGCGCGAGGGCGCGCGCTGGCCGCTGCGGTGCTCTCGGGGGCGTACTGGTCTGAGGGGAAGCAGGTCAGGTACGACATCGTGCCGGAGGTGCGGCGGGTCGCGAATAGCCAGGCGGCACTGACCCAGGTGCTCGATGACGAAGACGGGCCGCTTGACGAGCCAAGCGCCCTCGGGGCGGGGATCGACGCGGAGGCCAACCGGGTCATCCTCGAGACGAACAGCTTCGACCAGGATCTGCGTCACAGGCTGGCCGAGCGATACGGCGGACTCGTGGTCGTGAAGTGGGATCCGTTCGGGCAGCGGATGGTACTTCTGTGAGGATTCCGGCTCTCGAAGTTGACGTGTCCCAGCGACGCGACCGGCCGTCGTATGGCGCAACCGGCGACTTCCTCCTGTAAGTGCGGCCAGATCGTCTCTGCCTTGTCTCGCGGCCCGCTCGACGGCCCTGCGCTGTTGGTGCTCGCCGCGACGAGATGGGACAGCTGGAGGTGACTACGCGATGGGCTGGCGGTGTGCCGTTCGACTTCGCGGGTCCAGCCGCGTTCGTCGGCGTCCTGGACGAGTTGCTGTTCGACCTCCAGACGGGCCCGGAGTCGTGGGGCGTAGTCGGGGGTGGTGACGAACTTGGCGCAGGTCAGGTAGAGGTCGCATTCGCAGGGGCCTTCGGTCGGCAGGCGTAGGCAGTGTCCGAGCTCGAGTTCCGTCTTGAGGAAGTTGCTCTTCAGCCAGTCAACGGCCTCGGCAGGCAGCGTCCCGGACTTCAGCTCCTCAGCCGCGGGACCGGCGACAACGGCCCCGGGGGGCCGTCCACGGTCTCCCCGGTGACCCCGGGCGTCATCGCCCCCTTGTTGGGGTGCCGTTAACCAACGCGCCATCAGCCGCCAAGTAGGCGCTGACCTGGGAAATCAGCCGCTAGCCTCCAGCTCTGCTCGCGCTGCTGGCTGTTCGATGACAGGGCGGCCCGTGGCGAGTCCGGGCACGTACTTGTAGATCGTGGAGCGGCTGACGTTCAGCAACCGGCCTCCGACGGCCCATTGTTGGAGGAGGTCGAGTTCCAAGTGGTGCTGGCTCGCCGCCCCGCCCAGCGCTGAGACCCCCGTTCCGGGCGGAGCACGGCCCAGCCGCAGCTGAACGCCTGTCTCGGCGGGTTTCGTCGCCGTTGATGAGTCGTACAGGAGGAAACCATCCGGATCCTGGTCGGCGGGCTCGATCTGGCCGGAAGACCACCCTCGCGAGAACATTCGCTGTTGGCCCAGCCCGGCTGCCGGCACCGCCGAGACGATGACCCGACCGATCGACGTGCGTCTGTTCCTGCAAGCCCGCTGTGGGCCGGCTGCTAGCCTTCGAAGCGAACACGGTGCTGGTCGCTCGCATGGAAGGGCAGATCGTAGGCACCTTGACCCTGGTAGTCCTTCCGCTGCCCGCTGGCATTCGGGCGCGGATTGAAGATGTGGTGGTGGATGAGGCCGCTCGCGGGCGGGGCGTTGCCGCGGCGCTGACGGAGCATGCCCTGGAGTTGGCGAGGAAGTCCGGAGCTCGGACGGTGGACTTGACGTCGCGACCGTCGCGCCAGGCTGCCAACCGACTGTATGAGCGTGTCGGCTTTCAACGGCGGGAGTCGGTGGTCTACCGGTTCCAGCTGCAGGAATAGTGGAGCAATGGGGATCATGCTTCTCCCCTGGAGAAGCTGTTTCTGAGCACGGGTTGCCGAACTGCGGCTGGGCGTGCCTCGACTGCCACAGCACAGCGAGGCGCATTTGACGTGGGCCTCGATCACGCTCATGACCAGGCGCCTGACCAGGAAAAGCGCCACGCCGGCCTGGAACAGACGGCGGCCTATCTCACCACAGGCCGCCTGAGCGCCCGCTTCCGCATCGAAGAGATCAATGACCTCAGGGCGTTGTTCGATCAATCGGTTGCGAGAATGACGCTTATGACAGCAACATCGTCCGCAGGACCCGTGCAGTTGCGCGTGTTCGTCGAGGCAGACCTCCCCTTCCTGGACCGGCTCGGCACCGACCGGCACGCGCTCGGTGAGTTCGAATGGCCAGGATTTGCCGATCCCCGATCTTTCCGCCGTCGTTGGGAAGAAGATGGCTACGTCTCTGCGGAATCAGCAGCAGTCGCGGTCGTGGGCCCGGACGATGTCGCCATGGGCATCGCCACCTGGAAGCCTCGCGGATTTCCGCTCGGCGTGACCTATGAGATCGGCATCGCCATCATGCCCGAACACCGCGGGCACGGGATCGGAACGACTGCACAGCGACTACTCGTGGAGTACCTGTTCGAACGCACAACGGCGAACCGACTCGAGGCCCTCACCAATGACGCCAACGTCAGCGAGCAGAAGGCGCTGTGAGCTTCCCCCCGTTGCACGGACACCTGAGGTGAGGTCACTCGGCGGTGTCTGAGGGCCGGTAGAGGCTCTCGTACGTGACGGGGCTGTGCATTCCAATGCTGGAATGGCGCCTGTATGGATTATA
>NZ_VCJS01000244.1 GCF_005893125.1 Nonomuraea basaltis
CTTCGTGCCCAAGCCGGTCGCAGAACGCCCCGTCCCGCCCCCCGACCGGGCGATGGTTGCGGGTGGGAGTTGGGGCGGTGGGGAGCCGATACCCTGGGAAAGTCATGAATCTGGTCAATCTTGAGTCGGTTTCCCATGCCTACGGGCCCAAGCCGCTCCTCAGCGACGTGTCCCTCGGCGTCGAGGCAGGGGAGCGCATCGGCGTCGTCGGGCGCAACGGGGGCGGCAAGACGACACTGATCTCCGTCATCGCCGGCGACATCCGCCCCCACGGCGGCCGCGTCACCCACACCCGCGGCCTGCGGGTCGGGTTCCTTTCGCAGCAGGACACGCTCGACCCGGCCGCCACCGTGCGCGAGATCGTCCTCGGCGGGATGGCCGAGCACGAGTGGGCCGGGGACCAGGCGGTTCGCGAGATCCTGACAAACCTGATTGGCGACCTCGACCTCGACTCCAGGACCGCCGATCTGTCAGGCGGCGAGCGCAGGCGTACGGCGCTGGCGAAGCTGCTGATCGACGACCACGACCTGATCATGCTGGACGAGCCCACGAACCACCTCGACATCGAGGCGATCGCGTGGCTGGCCGCGCACCTGGCCGACCGGAAGAGCGCGCTGGTGGTCGTGACGCACGACCGGTGGTTCCTCGACGCCGTGTCCACCCGCACGTGGGAGGTCGTGGACGGCCGCGTCGAGCGCTACGAAGGTGGCTACGCCGCCTACGTGCTGGCCAAGTCCGAGCGGGCGCGGATCGCCCAGGCCACCGAGGAGCGCCGGCAGAACCTCATGCGCAAGGAGATCGCCTGGCTGCGGCGCGGCCCGCCCGCCCGCACGTCCAAGCCGAAGTTCCGCGTCGAGGCCGCCCAGGCGCTGATCGCGAACGAGCCTCCGCCGCGTGAGACCGTCGAGCTGATGAAGTTCGCCGCGGCCCGGCTTGGCAAGACCGTCTACGACCTCGAGGACGTCACCCTGCACGCCGGTGGACCCGGCAGCGGGCCGCTGGTGCTCGACCACTGCACGTGGCAGTTCGGCCCGGGCGACCGCGTCGGGCTGATCGGGGTGAACGGGTCCGGCAAGTCGTCCGTGCTGCGGCTGCTCGCCGACACGATCAAGCCCGACTCCGGCCGGATGGTCAGGGGCAAGACGGTACGCCTGGCGCACCTGTCCCAGGAGCTGGACGAGCTCGACCCGACGCGGCGGGTGCTGGAGTCGGTCGAGGAAGTGCGCAAGTACCTCCTGCTCGGCAAGAAGGAGTGGTCCGCCTCCCAGCTGCTCGAACGCCTGGGCTTCAAGGGCGAGGAGCAGTGGAAGGTCGTCGGCGACCTGTCCGGTGGTGAGCGGCGGCGGCTGCAGTTGCTCAGGCTCCTCATGGACGACCCCAACGTCCTGCTGCTCGACGAGCCCACCAACGACCTCGACATCGAGACGCTCAACGAGCTGGAAGACCTGCTGGACGGCTGGCCCGGCACGCTGATCCTGGTGAGCCACGACCGCTACTTCCTGGAGCGGGTGACCGATCGCTCGGTGGCGCTGCTGGGGAACGGCAAGCTGTCACTGCTGCCCGGTGGAGTGGACGAATACCTCGAACGACGCGCGGCAGGCACCGCCCTGACCGCCCGCCTGGCCACCGCATCACCGACTCCTGCGGCTCCCGCCGGCCCAGGCGCCCCTCGACCGACGACGGCCACCGACCAGGCCAAACCCGAGCTGTCGGCCAAGGAGGAACGCGAGCTCCGCAAGGAACTCAACCGCCTGGAACGCCAGCTCGACAAGCTAACCGACCAGGAGGCCCGCCTCCACGCCGCCATGGCGGAAGCGGCCAGCGACTACGGCAAGCTGGGCACGCTCGACGCCGAACTACGCGAGATCATCGCCCAGAAGGACACGATCGAAGCAGAGTGGCTCGACCTAGCCGACCGCCTGGGCGACTGACCACTCGATCGGCCGCCTGGGCGCTTGACCAGCCCAAGAGTTTTCAACGGGGCGAGTCAAACGGGGTGAGGAGCATGCGGAGGAGAGAGGCGAGATCACGCTGATCGCGGCGGCCGAGGCCGGAGAGAAGTTCGCGCTCGCGCCGCAGCAGGTCGGCGAAGGCGGCGTCGACCCTGGCCAGCCCTGTGTCCGTCAGGGAGACCAGCACGCCACGCCGATCCTCGGGGTCCGGCCGCCGCCGCACGAGCCCGGCGGCGGCGAGGCGGTCGATGCGGTTCGTCATGGTTCCCGAGGTGACCAGCGTGGCGCGGAGCAGGGCGCCTGGGCTGAGCTCGTACGGCTTCCCGGCCCGTCGCAGCGCGGTCAGCACGTCGAACTCCCAGGGCTCCAGATCATGCTCGGCGAACGCCGCCCGCCGGGCGCGGTCGAGATGCTTGGCGAGTCGTGACACTCTAGAGAGAACCTGGAGCGGCTCGACGTCGAGGTCGGGACGTTCCGTTCGCCAAGCCGCGACGAGGCGATCAACCTCGTCTCTAGCATCCTCCGTCATGACACAGAAGTGTACTGTCTTGACATCGAGATATCTCTCTCGATATCAATTATCTTTATGTCAAGAGATATCTGGGACCCGGTCACCTACGCGGTTTACGCGGACGAAAGGTCGCGGCCGTTCATCGAGCTGATCTCCAGGGTGGGGGCGGTCAACCCCGATTATGTCGTGGACGCGGGCTGCGGCAGCGGCGAGCTCACCGTCCAGCTGAGCAATCGCTGGCCCGGCGCGACGATCGAGGGCTACGACTCCTCGCCCGCGATGATCACCCAGGCCCGCCAGTTGACGACGTCCATCAGGTTCGCCGTCGCGGACGTGTCCACCTGGCGTCCGGACCGGCCGATGGACGTGATCGTCTCCAATGCCGTCCTGCAGTGGGTGCCCTCGCACCGCAACGTGCTCGAACACTGGATGGAGGACCTGGCCCCCGGCGGCTGGCTGGCCTTCCAGGTGCCCGGCAACTTCGACGCGCCGAGCCACGTCGCGATTCGCGAGCTGTGCGCCTCGCGTGCCTGGTCCGACAAGCTCAGCGACTTCACCAGGGGAAACCCGGTCGACGACCCCATCGAGTACCTCGACCTGCTCCACCACGGCGGCGCCCAGGTGGACGCCTGGGAGACGACGTACGTGCACGTGCTCCAGGGCGACAACCCGGTACTCGACTGGGTCTCCGGCACCGCCCTGCGCCCGATCCTCGACCGGCTCGATCCGGACGAGCAGCGGCGGTTCAAGTCCGACCTGGCCAAGCCGCTCGCGGAGGCGTACCCGGCCCGGAGCTACGGCACCCTCTTCCCGTTCCGGCGGATCTTCGTAGTGGCGCAGAAGTGATCCGAGCACTGCACCACGTCCAGCTCGCCGCGCCGAGGGACAGCGAGCCGCTCCTGCGGGACTTCTACGCGGGCGTGCTGGGCCTGCGGGAGGTGCCCCGACCCGGTCGGCAACAGAATCGAACTCCTCCACCCCGTGTGATGTTCACCTGGTAGTGGCATCATTGTCCGAAATCGGACTCTTGTGAGGTGTAGTGAGCATCGAGATCGAGGACAAGTTCGACGTCTCCTCGGATTACGCTCTCCCGGACCTGAGCGGTCTGGCCGACATCGTGGGCCCGAAGAGCTACCAGCTCGTGGCCCTCTACTATGACACCCCTGACCTGCGGCTGGCCGCCCGGGGCGTCACGCTCAGGCGACGACGAGGCGGCCACGATGCCGGCTGGCACCTGAAGCTGCCCAAGGCCAAGGGCGTGCGGCAGGAGATCACGCATCCGCTCACCCGCAGTACCAAGATCGTGCCCCCGGAACTGGCCGAGCTCGTCCGCGCCTACACCCGCGGCGCCGAGCTCCAGGTGGTCGCGGAGCTGGACACCCGCAGGAGCGTCACGCTCCTCCTCGACGGCGAGACCAGGCTGATCGAGATCGCCGACGACCGCGTCAAGGGAGTCGACCACAGAGACGACGGCAAGGTCGTACGGTGGCGCGAGGTCGAGGCCGAGCTGCTCGACGGCAGCCAGGCGCTGCTGGCCAAGGTCGGCAAGCGGCTCAGGAAGGCCGGCGCCACGCCCTCCGAGGCCACCAGCAAGCTCGCCAAGCTGCTCGAACCCGCCCCTCCCGCCAAGGCCCTCACCAAACCGGGCTCGGCCGGCGAGGCCGTCGTCGACTACCTGGCGGGCCAGGTGGCCGCCCTCCTCTCCCAGGATCCGCGGGTACGCCGGGCCGAATACGACGCCGTGCACCAGATGCGCGTGGCGTGCCGCAGGCTGCGCAGCGCGCTGAAGGCGTTCAAGGCCGTGGTCGTCGGCACCGAGCCGCTCCAGGAGGAGCTGCAGTGGCTCGGCAACGTGCTCGGCGAGGTCCGCGACCTCGAGGTGACCAGAGCCAGGTTCGGCAAGGCGCTCGCCCGTCTGGCGCCCGAGCTGGTCATCGGCCCCATCCAGACCAGGCTCGGCTCGGACCTGTACAAACGCGAGCAGGAGGGGTACGAGCGGATCAAGGACGCGCTCAGCGGCGACCGCTACTACACCCTGCTCAACACCCTCGACGAGCTCGTCTCTCACCCGAACCTGGGCAAGGCGGCGGCCAAGCCGGCAGAGGAACGGCTCAGCGCCATCGCGGCGGCCGGCTGGGACCGGGTGACCAGGGCGTACGACACCGCCCAGGCCATCGAGGACCTCGAACGCCGCGAGATCGCCATGCACGACGTGCGCAAGGCGGCCAAACGCGCTCGTTACACCGCCGAAGCGCTCCAACCCACCCTCGGCAAGAACATGTCCAGGCTGGCCAAGCTGGCCGAGGACATCCAGGAAGTACTGGGGACGCACCAGGACGGCGTGGTCGCGCAGGAAACGCTGGCGAAGGAGGCGGAGAACGCCCGGCAGGCAGGCGAGGACACGTTCACGTACGGGCTGCTCGTCGGGATCGAACGCAACACCGCAGAGCGGGCACACGCCGACTTCCCCAGGGTATGGGCCGAAACTGTCAAAGCAGTGGGGAAGGTTCTACATGAGCAATCTTCCGGTCATTCCCTTCGAACGTAGCGATCTGCTCGAAGTGCCCCCGGCGTACCGGGAGCTTCGCGTCAAGGAGGGCATCGCCAAGGTACGCACCCGGATGGGTGACGAGGTCTGGCTGGTCAGCGGGTACGAGGACGCCCGCAAGCTGTTCAACGACGGCCGGCTGGGACGCTCGCACCCGGAGCCGGACAAGGCCGCGCGCCTGTCGGGCTCGGCTCTGCTCGGCGGCCCCCAGGGCGACATCGCCACGGAGAAGGCCGAGCACGACCGCATGCGCAAGCTGTTCATGCCGTCGTTCTCGGCGCGCCGCATGAAGGCGCTCACCGATCACGTGGGCGCCCTGGTCGGCGAGCGGCTCGACCACCTCGCCAAGCTGACGCCGCCGGTCGACCTGCACGCCGAGCTGTCCTTCCCGCTGCCGGTGCTGGTCATCTGCCGGCTGCTCGGCGTGCCGTACGAGGACAGGGAGTACTTCGGCGGCGTGTCGGAGCGCATGGGCGACATGCTCGACCCGGAGCGGAGCCAGGTCGCCCGCGAGGAGCTGAGCGCGTACATGGCGGGCCTGATCGAGCGCAAGCGGCACGAGCCCGCCGAGGACGTGCTGTCCGACCTGGCGGGCGAGCTGGACGACGACGGCAAGATCGCGCAGCTGGCCGGCGCGCTGCTGTTCGCCGGGCACGAGACCACGGTCAACCGCATCGACTTCGGCGTGCTGCTCCTGCTCGCCAACCCGGACCAGCTCGACCTGCTCAAGGCCGACCCGGGGCTGGCGCCCGGCGCGGTCGAGGAGATCCTGCGCATGGTCACGACGAGCCTGCACGGCCTGCCCAGGTACGCCCACGAGGACATCCGGCTCGGCGACCGGACGATCCGCCGGGGCGAGGCCGTCGTGATCCTCCCGGGCCCGGCGAACCGGGACGAGCGGATCTATCCGGATCCGGACGTGTTCGACATCCGCCGTCCGCAGACCGACCCGCATCTGAGCTTCGGGTACGGGCCGCGCTTCTGCATCGGCGCCAGCCTGGCCAGGGTCGAGCTGATCGCCGTGTTCAGCAGGCTGTTCCAGCGCTTCCCCACGCTGCGGCTGGCCGTACCCGCCGCGGAGCTGCGGCGCAGCGAAGGGAGGATCGCCGACGGGTTCGCCGAACTCCCGGTGACGTGGTGAGCCATCAAGCGGGATGAGCCGTCAGGCCGTGTAGCGCTCCACGCTCACCACCTGCTCGCCGGCCCTGTGCAGCACGGCGAACGCGCCCTTGCGCAGGTGCACGTCCTTGCCGCTCAGGGCGTGGATCAGCCCGGGCAGCACCTTGCCGTGACTGCACACGGCCGCCGGCACGCCGATCTCCCGTACCAGCGCGGGCGTCTTGCGCGGGTCCTGGCTCTCCTCGCTGAGCAGCGACTCGATCTTGATCTCGGCTCCGTACGGCTCTAAGGTCTGCACGCACCGGGCGCTGGGCGAGCTCATCAGCAGCTCGGGCCGGTACGCGGGCAGCGCTGTGGCCAGGGTGGCCGCCTGGGACGCACCGTCCGTGTCCAGCGGGCGCCGCGCGTCGTCGCCCGTCCATTCGCTCCTGGAGCCGGCCGAGGCGTGCCGTACGAGGACGAGGGGCACGGTCTCCAGCGGCGCCACCGCCAGGGCCCGCAGCAGCCCGGCGTCCCATTCGTACGTCAGCAGCGCCTTGGCCTTCTCCAGCGGCAGCCAGCGCAGCTCGTCCACTTCCTCGCCGGGGACGAAGCCGTCGTCGGCGACCGCCTGGCCGGTCCAGTAGTCGACCCGCTTGAGCCGGTCCCTGCTGATGTAGTGGACGGGCGGCAGGGCGCGGCCGAGCGCGACCGTCATGCCGGTCTCCTCGCGTACCTCGCGGAGGCCGGCGGCGATCACGTGTTCCCCGGTCTTCAGCTTGCCCTTGGGGAAGGTCCAGTCGTCGTAGGCGGGGCGATGGATGACGGCAACCTCGGGGTGGCTCTCCGCGCCCCTCCAGACCACGGCTCCGGCGGCACGGAGCGGGTCAGTCATCAACGGTCCTCCAGCGCCGCGTGCTGATGAGACGGCTCTGCGAGTCCTCGCCCTGATGGCGGGCCCACGTGCCATCGGAGTTGAGCCACCACGCGTTCGTGGTCTCGGTCATGGCCAGGTCCATCAGCTCGATGAGGTAGGCCTTGTGCTGCTGTGACGTCACCTTGACCAGGGCTTCGACGCGGCGGTCGAGGTTCCTGCGCATCAGGTCGGCGCTGCCGATCCAGACCTCGGGCCGCCGGCCCAGGCCGAACTCGTACACCCGGGAGTGCTCCAGGAATCGCCCCAGAACCGACCTTACGCGGATATTTTCGGATAGATCCGGAATCCCTGGTCGGAGGGTGCAGACGCCGCGGACCCACAGATCCACCGGGACGCCGGCCCTGGACGCCCGGTAGAGGGCGTCGATGATCGGCTCGTCCACCAGCGAGTTCGTCTTGATCCGGATGCGGGCGGGGCGGCCCGCCTGCTGGTGGGCGATCTCCCGCTCGATCCTGGCCAGCAGCCCGCTGCGCATGGAGTGCGGCGCGACCAGCAGCCTGCGGTAGGCGGAGTGGTTGGAGTAGCCGGTCAGGTGGATGAACAGGTCCGTGACGTCCTCACCGACCAGCGGGTCCGCCGTGAGCAGGCCGAAGTCCTCGTACTGCCGGGCGGTCTTGGGGTTGTAGTTGCCGGTGCCGATGTGGCAGTAGCGGCGCAGCTCGCCCGAGGGCTCCTGACGGACCACGAGGGCGAGCTTGCAGTGGGTCTTCAGGCCGACCACGCCGTAGACGACGTGGCATCCGGCGCGCTCCAGTTTCCTGGCCCACGAGATGTTGGCGTGCTCGTCGAAGCGGGCCTTGATCTCCACGACCACCACGACCTGCTTGCCCGCCTCGGCCGCGTCGATCAGGGCGTCCACGATGGGGGACTCGCCGCTGGTCCGGTAGAGGGTCTGCTTGATCGCCAGCACCCTGGGGTCGGCCGCGGCCTCCTCGATGAAGCGCTGCACGCTGGTGGCGAACGAGTCGTACGGGTGGTGCAGCAGCACGTCGCGCTCGCGCAGGACCGAGAAGATGTCGTCCTCGGCGTTGATCACCTCCGCCGGCACGAAAGAGCGGTAGCTGAGCTCGCCACGCTCCAGGTCGGCGATGGCGTGCAGACCCGACAGGTCGAGCGGCCCGCGCAGCCGGTAGATCTCGTGCGGCGCCAGCTCCAGCTCCTCCACGAGCGGGGCCAGCACCTCGGGGGTGATCGTGTCCTCGACCTCCAGCCGCACGGGCGGGCCGAAGCGCCTTTTGAGCAGCTCCTTCTCCAGGGCCTGCATGAGGTTCTCGGTGACGTCCTCGTCCACGTCGAGATCCTCGTTCCTGGTGACGCGGAAAACGTGGTGCTGGAGGATCTCCATGCCCTTGAAGAGCTGCCCCAGGTGGGCCGCGATGACGTCCTCGAGCGGGACGAACCTGTCCTTGGACGCCGGGACGAACCTGGGCAGCTGGGAGGGGACCTTGACCCGCGCGAAGACCGTGTGGTCGGTCGCCGGATTGCGCACCAGGACGGCGAGATTCAGGCTGAGCCCGGAAATATACGGAAAGGGGTGTGCGGGGTCCACCGCCAGCGGCGTCAGCACCGGCCTTATGCGCTCCCTGAACAGCTTGCGCAGCTCTGTGCGCTCCTCGCGGCCCAGGTCGTCCCACCGTGCGATCTCGATGCCCTCGCCCGCCAGCTGCGGGCAGATCTGCTCGTGGAAGGCGGCCGCGTGCCGCTTGGCCAGCTCGTCCGCGATCGCCGCGATCCTGGCCAGCTCCTCGCGCGGCTTCAGCCCGCTCTTCGTCCGCAGCAGCAGACCGGTCGCCATGCGCCGTTTGAGACCCGCCACCCGCACGCGGAAGAACTCGTCCAGATTGCTCGAGAAGATCGCCAGAAAGCGCACCCGCTCCAGCAGCGGGATATTGGGGTCTTCGGCCAGCTCGAGCACGCGTTCATTGAACTGGAGCCAGCTCTCCTCACGATTGAGAAACCGCTCCTGAGGTAGCGGCAGGTCGTTGGCAGGATGCAACGGTTCTGCGGACATATCGCCTATATTGCCCTGATTGGTTGAACAGAACGTTAACGGAGCCGCAACGGCTCACTCCAGAAGGTCAGCCCCGCTCAACACAATCGTCACTCACGCTGTGCGAACCGTTCAAGCGGTCACTCAGCTGAATCTACCTGCTCCAGGCGGGCGGTGCGCTCGGCCAGCTTCGCCTCCCGCTGGCGGATCTTCTCCTCGCGCTCGCGAGCCTTCTCCGCCTCTTTCAGCAGCCGCTCGCGCTCCTTGAGCTCGCGAACCCGGGCCTTCTCGGCCTCCCGCAGCTCGCGCTGGCGGATCTTCTCCGCCTCCTTCAGCTCCTTCTCCCGGGCCCTCTCCAACTCGCGCAGCTCCTTCTCGCTGGTGCGCGGCTTGGCGGGGGGCGCGGGCGCGTGATCGCGGGTCGCCGCGGTGATCGCCGGGTTGGGGTTGAGCCCGGTCAGGCCGTTCCAGGCCAGGTTGACCAGGTGGGCGGCCACCTCCTCGCGGCTGGGCTTGCGCACGTCCAGCCACCACTGGCCGGTCAGCGCCACCATGCCGACCAGCATCTGGGCGTACATCGGCGCGAGCTTCGGGTCGTAGCCGCGGGCCGCGAACTCGTCGGCCAGGACGTCCTCGACCTGGCTGGCGATGTCGCTTATGAGGCTCGCGAACGACCCGGTGCCCGAGGCGGCGTGCGAGTCGCGCACCAGGATGCGGAAGCCCTCGCTGCTCTCCTCGATGTACCGCAGCAGCGCCAGCGCGGCGCGCTCCAGCTTGATCAGGGAATGGGCCGCCGACAGCGCCTCGGTGATCATGCTCATTAGTCTCTGCATCTCGCGGTCGACCACGACCGCGTAGACGCCTTCCTTGCCACCGAAATGCTCGTAGACCACGGGTTTCGACACCTGCGCGGTAGCTGCGATTTCCTCGATCGAGGTCCCGTCGAACCCCTTCTCCGCGAAGAGTGTGCGGCTGATGCGGATCAGCTGCTCTCTTCGCTCGCTACCGGACATGCGCCTGCGAGATCGGGGTTCGGTCACGGTCTCCATAATGACGGCCACGGATCCATGACCGCTCATTGGATTATCGATGTCAAGCGGGCTAAGTGCCTCAGGCAACGCGCTTCGCCGCCAGGCGCTCCGGCGTCGGCCAGCGGACGTCGTACACCCAGCCCAGCTTCTCGAAGATCCGGATCAGGCCGGCGCTCAGGTCGATCTGGCCCTTGAGCGCGCCGTGCCTGGCGCAGGTCGGGTCGGAGTGGTGCAGGTTGTGCCACGATTCGCCGAAGGAGGGGATGGCCAGCCACCACACGTTGCGGGACTTGTCGCGTACCTGGAAGTCCTCCTCGCCGAAGACGTGGCAGATGGAGTTGATCGACCAGGTCACGTGGTGCAGCAGGCCGATGCGGACGAGGGTGCCCCAGAACAGCGCGGTCAGGGCGCCCTGCCATGACCAGGTGAGCAGGAGGCCGAGCACGCCGGGGAGCGTCATCGAGATGATGGCGAGCCTGGGGAACCACTTGTGCAGCTTGACCACGTCCGGGTCCTTGCACAGGTCGGGCGCGTACTTCTCCCGGTTGGTCCGCTCGCTCTCGAACAGCCAGCCCATGTGGGCGTAGAGCAGGCCCTTGGACATGTTCTTGAATCCGTGGCCGAAGCGCCACGGCGAGTGCGGGTCGCCCTCCTTGTCGGAGAACTTGTGGTGCTTGCGATGGGTGGCCACCCAGTCGAGCACCGACATCTCCAGCGACAGGCTGCCGGCTATGCCCATCGCGATCTTCAGCGGCCGCTTGGCCTTGAACGAGCCGTGTGTGAAGTAGCGGTGCAGCCCGACGGTGACGCCGAGTCCCGAGACGATGTAGAAGACGAACGCGATCGCGATGTCCGTCCAGCCGAGTCCCCATCCCCAGGCCAGCGGTACGGCAGCGGCGATCGCGACCAGGGGCAACCCGACGACGAGACCGAAGATGATCATCTCGGCGCGGGACTTGGGCTCGGGTTCGAAATCGGGCTTCGGGGCGGATGCGGAGCGCTCGGCGGTAACGGTCATGGGCGACCTCCAACGGCATGTATGAGGATGAATGTCCGGGCTACGCAACCGTAACCTACGCCATCGTAAGTAAGGAAGACCTAAGCCGCAGATGTGCGGAAGGTGACGCGCTACCCAGCGAGATGCGTGGGAGTCGCGCCTTGCGGCTTTATGGGTGGTCTGTTATACGGCGCGCGCGCCGTATAGCCCCTGTCACCTGGGCAGTTCTCGCTTGCGCCGGTTGCGGGGCCGAATTACGGGCGCGCGCCGGGGTGCGGGCTCGGTATCGTAGGGGCGTGCCGGACGTCACGCGTCCGGCCGGTCCCGGATCGTCTAATCGGCAGGACAAGTGGTTTTGGTCCACTTTGTAGGGGTTCGAGTCCTCTTCCGGGAGCTTTGAGGTCGTGCCCGGCGAGAATGTTCGGGATGGGGCCAGGTATCCTCACGGTGTCGGGAGGGTAGCGGTGCGGTAGACGTACCGATTGCCCTGATCCGTCCAGTCACAGGGAGCCTCAGTCCGTGAGTGTGCCGCGCCCGGCAGCCGTCATCGTCCTCGCCGCCGGCGAGGGCACCCGGATGAAGAGCCAGACCCCGAAAGTCCTGCACGAGCTGTGCGGCCGCGCGCTGGTCGACCACATGCTCGCAGCCGCCCGCGACCTCGGTCCCGAGCAGCTCATCGTCGTCATCGGCCACGCGCTGGAGCAGGTCGGCGGCCACCTGGCCGCCACCAGCCCCGACGCGCGCGCCGTCGTCCAGCGGGAGCAGCGCGGCACCGGCCACGCGGTCCGCACCGTGCTCGAGGAGGTCGGCACGATCTCCGGCACGGTGCTGGTCACGTACGGAGACGTGCCGCTCCTGCGCACCCAGACCCTCGCCGCGCTGCTCGAACGGCATGCCACCGACGGCAACGCGGTCACCGTGCTGACCGCCGAGGTGCCCGATCCGGCCGGTTACGGGCGGATCATCCGCGACGAGGGCGGCGCCGTCCTGGAGATCGTCGAGGAGAAGGACGCCAGCCCCGAGCAGCGCGCCATCAAGGAGATGAACTCCGGCATCTACGCCTTCGACGGGGAGCTGCTCGCCGACGCCGTCAAGCGCGTGTCCACCGACAACGCCCAGGGTGAGGAATACCTCACCGACGTCCTGGCCATCCTGCGCGGCGACGGCCACCGGGTCGGCGCCTGCGTGGCCGGCGACCACGTCGAGGTCGAGGGCGTCAACGACCGCGTGCAGCTCGCCGCCGCCCGCAAGGTGCTCAACCAGCGCCTGCTCGAGGCACACATGCGCGCCGGCGTCACGATCATCGACCCGGCCGGCACGTGGATCGACGTCGGCGTGCGGATCGGGCCCGACACCGTCATCCATCCCGGCACGCAGCTGCACGGCGACACCGTCATCGAGACCGGGGCCGAGATCGGCCCCGCCACCACGCTGACCGACACCCGGGTCGGCGAGGGGGCGGTCGTGCGCAACGCCGTCTGCGACGGCGCCGAGATCGGCCCAGAGGCCAGCGTCGGCCCCTACGCCTACCTGCGGCCCGGCACCGTGCTCGGGCGCAGGTCCAAGGCCGGTACGTTCGTAGAGATGAAGAACACGCAGGTCGGCGAGCGCTCGAAGGTGCCGCACCTGTCCTACGCGGGCGACGCCACGATCGGCGATGACGTCAACATCGGGGCGGCCGTGGTGTTCGTCAACTACGACGGGGTCGACAAGCATCGCTCCACCGTGCGCGACGGCGCGTTCCTGGGGTGCGACACCATGGTCGTCGCTCCGGTGACGATCGGCGACGGCGCCTACACCGCCGCGGGGTCCGTCATCAACGCCGACGTGCCCCCCGGCGCCATCGGAGTGGCCAGGGCGCGGCAGCGCAACATCGAGAAATGGGTCTTGCGCAGGCGCGCGGGCACGAAATCGGCCGCGGCCGCCGAGCGGGCGCTGGCCGGGCAAGAGCAGCAGGAGACTAAGCAGTGACCAGCATCAAACAGCCGGGCGAGAAGAACCTCATGCTCTTCTCCGGCCGGGCCCACCCGGAGCTGGCCGAAGAGGTTGCCCAGCACGTCGGCGTCTCACTCACCCCCACCAAGCTCATCGACTTCGCCAACGGCGAGATCTACGCCCGTTACCTGGAGTCCGTACGCGGCTGCGACGCCTTCGTGATCCAGAGCCACACGGCTCCCATCAACAAGTGGATCATGGAGCATCTCATCATGGTCGACGCGCTGAAGCGGGCCTCCGCCAAGCGCATCACCGTGGTCATGCCGTTCTTCGGCTACGCCCGCCAGGACAAGAAGGGCCGCGGCCGCGAGCCGATCACGGCCCGGCTGATGGCCGACATGTTCAAGACCGCGGGCGCCGACCGGCTCATGTCGATCGACCTGCACACCTCGCAGATCCAGGGCTTCTTCGACGGCCCGGTGGACCACCTGTTCGCCATGCCGGTGCTGGAGAGCTACCTCAAGAACAAGCTCGATCTGGAGAACACGACCGTCGTCTCGCCCGACACCGGCCGCGTCCGCCTGTCGGAGCGCTGGGCCGACACGCTGGGCACGCCGCTGGCGTTCATCCACAAGCGCCGCGACCTCGACGTGGCCAACCAGGTCAAGGTCAACGAGGTAGTCGGACGCGTGCGCGGCCGCACCTGTGTGCTGATCGACGACATGATCGACACCGCGGGCACCATCTGCAAGGCCGCCGACGCCCTCTACGACCAGGGCGCCACCAACGTGATCACCGCCGCCACCCACGCGGTCTTCTCCGACCCGGCGGTCGACCGGCTGAAGAACTCCCGGATCTCCGAAGTCATCGTCACCAACACGCTGCCGTTGTCGGAGGCCGCCAGGTTCGACAAGCTGACGGTCCTGTCCATCGCGCCGCTCATCGCCCGCGCCATTTCCGAGATCTTCACCGACGGCTCCGTCACGAGCCTGTTCGAGGGTGACACCTGAGCTGGTCGAGGTTGACACCGAAGCCTTGTAAACTGAACAGGTTGCGCTCGTAACGCCTTCCGCTAGGGCGGGTGAGGGTGAGCGCTCAACGAACCGATTCCCATGCATCCCTAGGAGATGTCGTGTCTGAAGTACGTATCGCCGCCGAGTCGCGCACCGCGTTCGGCAAGGGCGCCGCTCGCAAGATCCGCCGCGCCGACAAAGTGCCCGCCGTTCTCTACGGGCACGGCATCGACCCCAAGCACCTGACCCTGCCCGGCCACGAGGTGCTGCTCGCGCTCCGCACGCCCAACGTGCTGATCCGCCTTCACGGCGAGGGCGTGGACGAGCTGGCCCTGCCCAAGGGCGTGCAGCGCGACCCGATCAGGGGCTTCGTCGAGCACGTCGACCTGATCCTGGTCAAGAGTGGCGAGACGGTCACCGTCGAGATCCCGGTCACCACCGTCGGCGACGTCCACTCCGACGGCCTGCTCGACCAGCAGCTCGTCTCGATCGCCGTTGAGGCCGAGGCCACCCACATCCCGACCGGCGTCGAGGTCGACGTCGAGGGCCTGCGGGTCGGCACCGCCATCACCGCCGGCCAGCTCCAGCTGCCGCAGGGCGCCAAGCTGGCCGCCGACCCGGAGGCCGTGATCCTCCAGGTCAGCGCCAAGCCGGTCGAGGCCGAGGAAGGCGAGGAGGGCGTCGAGGGCGCGGTCGCAGCGGCTCCGGTCGCGGGCGAGACCGCAGAGGCCGGCGCCGAATAACGCGTTTTCCAGTGAACGGGGTGGCCCAGTGCGAGCCGCCCCGTTCCGCTGTAAGTTCCGCTGCAAGGGGAGCACATGGACCGCTGGCTGATCGCCGGACTCGGCAATCCGGGGCCCGACTACGCGGGCAACAGGCACAACGCGGGCTTCATGGTGCTCGACGAGCTGGCCGCCAGGGCGGGCGGGCGGTTCAAGGCGCACAAGAGCCGGGCCGAGGTGTGCGAGACGCGCGCCGCGATCCTGGCCAAGCCGCTGACGTACATGAACCTGTCCGGCGGGCCCGTCAAGGCGCTCTCCGACTTCTACAAGATCGGCCCCGAGCGGCTGATCGTGGTCCATGACGAGCTCGACGTCCCCTACGGCGCGCTGCGCGCCAAGCTCGGGGGCGGCGACAACGGCCACAACGGCCTCAAGTCGATCACGAAGGTCCTCGGCACCCGCGACTACCTGCGGGTCCGCTTCGGCATCGGGCGTCCGCCCGGCCGCATGGACGCCGCCGCCTTCGTGCTCAAGGACTTCGCCACCATGGAGCGCAAGGACCTGCCCTTCCTCGTCGACCGGGCGGCCGACATCGTGGAGTCGCTGGTGGCCCGCGGCCTGGAGGCCACCCAGAACGAGTACCACCGGGCCGATCTGCACATTTCCGGCCCTCCTCGCTGATCGCCGCATTGAGTCGTTCGCCGGTTCGCCGCGTTCCGCGCCGCTACAGTCGGTGACTGTTCGTGCAGGAATGGTCACCTGGAGGCGTGCGTGCGCGGCGAAGCTCGCGGTGAGGAGCTCATGACCGTCGACAGATCCGGTCACGTGGTCTCCTGGCGGGTGAGCCCGCGCACGCCTGCCTGGGTCCACTCCTATCGCCTGCGCGCCGTGGTGGCCGACCTGTGCGGGGCCGGCATCGGGGCCGCGATCGCCTTCTCCGTCAGGTTCGGCGGGCTCACGCCGTACGTGCTGCCGTACCTGCTGGTCAGCCTGGCGCTGCCGGTGGTGTGGACATGCTCGGTGGCGCTGCACCGGGCATACGAGCCGCGCATGATCGGCATCGGCTCCGAGGAGTTCCGCAGGGTCGTGCAGTCCGGCGTGGCGCTCACCGCGGGCACCGCCATCGGCTCCTACGTGACCAAGACCGACGTCGCCCGCGGCTACGTGGTGCTCGCGCTGCCGCTGGTCACGCTGCTCACCCTGGTCTTCAGGTACGCGCTGCGCCGCTCACTGCATCGGCGCCGGGCCTCCGGCCAGTGCATGCGCAGGGTGATCGCGGTCGGCCACGCCGCCTCGATCGCCGAGCTGGTGGAGTTCTTCCGCCGGGAGCGGCACCACGGCATGGACGTCGTGGCCGCCTGCCTCCTGCGCGCCGCCTCCGGCGAGCGGGTGGCCCAGGTGCCGGTCGCCGGCGACCTCAGCGACGTGCCGATCGCGGTCGACCAGTACAACGCCGACACCGTGGCCGTGCTGGCCTGCCCCGAGATGGACGGGCAGGCGCTGCGGCGGCTGGCCTGGCGGCTGGAGCGCACGCGCACCGAGCTCGTGGTCGCCCCCGCCCTGATGGACGTCGCCGGGCCACGGACCATGATCCGGCCGGCCGCGGGGTTGCCGCTCCTGCACGTGGAGCATCCCGAGCTGACCGGGGCCAGGCAACTCGTCAAGAACGTCTTCGACAGGTTGGTGGCCGCCGGGCTGCTGGTGCTGCTGGCGCCGCTGCTGGCGGGGCTGGCGGTCGCCGTACGCGTGACGAGCCCCGGACCCGCGCTGTTCAGGCAGATCAGGGTCGGCAGGGACGGGAGGCTGTTCACGATCCTGAAGTTCCGCACCATGCGGCATGGCTCGGAGCAGCAGAAGATCACCTTGGTCAGCGACCGCGACGGGCTGCTGTTCAAGATCCGGAACGATCCGCGGGTCACGCCGCTCGGCACGCTGATGCGCCGCCACTCACTCGACGAGCTGCCCCAGCTCATCAACGTCGTGCTCGGCCACATGTCGCTCGTGGGCCCACGGCCGCCGTTGCCGGAAGAGGTGGCGCGCTACGGTGACGATGTGCGCAGAAGGCTCCTCGTACGCCCGGGGCTCACCGGGCTGTGGCAGGTCAGTGGTAGATCTGACCTATCTTGGGAGGAATCCGTACGTCTGGACCTGCGTTACGTGGAGAACTGGTCCCTCACGCTGGACTTGCAGATCCTGTGGAAAACATGGTCGGCCGTCGCCCGCGGGCAAGGAGCATATTGATGACGATTCGCGACGACCACGCTCTCGCCGCCGATCTGGCGACCGAGGCAGGCGAGAGGCTGCTGCGGATTCGCGAGCGCCTGGGGTTCGGTGACGCGCCCGCGCTGAAGGCGGAGGGCGACCGGGCCTCGCACGTGTTCCTCATGGAATCGCTGGCCCGGTTGCGGCCGAGCGACAGCGTGCTGTCCGAGGAGGCCACCCGCGAGGAGCGCCTCGACCCCCGCCGGCTCGAGGCCGACCGGGTGTGGATCGTCGACCCCCTCGACGGCACCCGTGAGTTCGCGGAGCGGCGAGCCGGCCCCGGAAGCGCGCGTAACCAAGACGGGGCCGAAGGGAGCGCGACCACAGGCGCAGCGGAGGGCCGGGCGGACTGGGCCGTCCATGTGGCGCTGTGGGAGCGCGGCCGGTTGACCGCGGGCGCCGTGGCGCTGCCCGCCCAGGGCCGTACGCTGACCACCGCCGACCCACCCAAGCCGCCCGCCCACGACGGGGGCCGCTTCCGCATCGCGGTGAGCCGCACCAGGCCGCCCGACTTCGTGCAGAGGCTCAGCTATCTCGTGGGCGCCGACCTGGTGCCGATCGGCTCCGCCGGGGCGAAGATCTCCGCGGTGCTCACCGGCGAGGTCGAGGCGTACGTACACGCCGGAGGCCAGTACGAATGGGACTCTGCCGCGCCGGTCGCCGTCGCGCTGGCCGCCGGGGCCCACGCGAGCCGCATCGACGGCTCTGAGCTGACCTACAACCAAGCCGACCCCTCACTACCAGATATTCTGGTTTCCCTACCGGATCTGGCGGCATCCCTGCTCGCCGGGATTCGGGACCTGCACCGCTAAACGCCGGAGGAAGCTCCCATGCTCCAGCGCGACTACACGACGTCGCAGCTTGACGTACTCGAGGCCGAGGCCATCCACATCATGCGCGAGGTGGCGGCGGAGTTCGAGCGTCCGTGTCTGCTGTTCTCCGGGGGCAAGGACTCGATCGTCATGCTCC
>NZ_VCJS01000245.1 GCF_005893125.1 Nonomuraea basaltis
GTGGGCGGCGCGCTCGCGGAGGCGGGGGGCGCGGCCACCGTGGCGGTCAGCGCGAGGGCCACGGCGAACGTCCGCCGGCCGAGCGGGGTGATGAGGGTGCTGGGCACGTCTCCTCCTGGTGACTGTCGTCGGGTCAGCGCAGGGATGGTGACGCACTTGTCTGGCAAATTCCTGGCACGGCGTTTGTCCGGCGAATTCCTGGCACGGCCGGGCTATTCCAGCCAGGACCGCGTGCCGGCAGGCGGCTCCGGGGTGTGGTCCCGGGGCAGGCGCACCTCCATGCGCGTCCCCGCGCCGGCCGTCACCGTGACGCGGCCGCCGTGGAGCACCGCCTGCTGGCGTACCAGGGTGAGGCCGAGACCTGAGCCGGGGCTGCCCGAGCGGCGGTGGAAGCGGGTGAAAACCGCGTCCCGCTCGCCGGACGGGATGCCCGGCCCGGCGTCCTCGACGGTGAGGACCGCGTCCGGCCCGTCTGCCGCCAGGGTCACCGTGACGCGGGCCCGCCCCTGGCCGTCCACGCCGTGGATGGCGGCGTTGTCGAGCAGGTTGTCGACGATCAGGCGGAGCCCCTCGTCCCATCCACGCACGCGCACGTCCGCCGCGAGCGATGCGGAGACGGTAGCCAGCGGGTGGCGGCGGCGCGCCTGCTCGACCGCCTCGCCCGCGATCTCGCTCAGGTCGGTCTCGCGGAAGGAGGCCGGGTCGAGCAGTTCGCCGCGGGAGAGCTGGCGGAGCAGGGTGATCAGCCGCTGGACACGGCCGTGCTCGGCGCCCAGGTCGGCGATGATCTCGGCCCGCTCCGCCGGGTCCAGTGCGGGATGGCCGAGCAGGCTGACGTTCGTGCCCATGCTGGTGAGCGGGGTCCGCAGCTCATGCGCCGCGGTCGCCGCGAACGCGCGCGCGGTCTCCAGCGCCTCCCCGGTACGGGCCACGGCCGCGTCCCGCCGGTCGAGCAGGTCGTTCAGCAGCCGGGCCAGCTCGTCGATCTCGGTGACGCGGGAAGTGGTCTCCAGCCGTGCCGGGGTGGGGTCCCGCGTGCCGATCGCCCTGGCCTGGCCGCCGAGCCTGGCCAGCGGCCGGACGGCGAACCGGCCGAGCAGCAGCCCCGACACCGCGCCCACCGCGGCGGCGGCCACCGTGACCTGCACCAGCCGCTCAGTGAGCATGCCGATCTGCCGGCCGAGCCGCTCCTCCGGATCGAACAGCCACAGCCGGGCCCCGACGTCGCCGCGCCGCCCGAGGTCGGTCATCACGTACCGCCACCGGCGCTCGCCCTCATCGAAGTCCGCCGGCCCGATCGTCCCGGTCCCGCCGGCGGCCGGGGGCCTGGCAGGCACGTCGCCGACGGAGAGCGGCTCGGCGCCGTCCACCTCGACGTACACGCCGCCCGGGCTGTTCACGCCGGTCGCCGCGTCGATCAGCCGCTGCTTCAGCCAGCTCGCCGGGACATCCGGCAGGACGCGGGTCCGCCACGCGTACGAGCTCGCCACCGGCGTCAGCGCCCGGAGCCGCGCGCCGAGCTGCCTGTCACGCTCGGCGCGCAGGTCGGCCGAGACCAGGCCCAGCACGAGCAGCCCCGCCACCGACACCAGCAGTGGCACGGACACGGCCAGGCAGAGCGCGAACCGCGTCGACAGCCTCACCGCCGCGGCTCCCTCAGCACGTAACCGACGCCGCGCACCGTGTGCACCAGCCGCGGCTCGCCGGCTGCCTCCAGCTTGCGCCGCAGGTAGCCGACGAACGTGTCCACCGCGTTGCCGGTCACCTCGAAGTCATAGCCCCAGACCCGTTCCAGCAGCACCTCGCGGGACAACACGATGCCGGTATTGCACGCCAGCACCTCCAGCAGGTCGAATTCCCGCCGCGTGACCTCGACCTCCCGGCCGTTCATGGTGACGCGGCGGGCTTCCGGCTCGACCGTGAGCGGCCCCACCCGCACCAGCGCGCCGGGGACGCGTCCGGTCCTGCGCAGCAGCGCGCGCAGGCGTAGCACCAGCTCGTCCAGCGCGAACGGCTTCACCACGTAGTCGTCCGCGCCGGCCGCCAGCCCCGCCACCCTGTCGGCCACCTCGTCCATGGCCGACAGCATCAGCACCGGCACGTCCACGCCGGATAAGCGCAGCCGGGAGCACACCTCGATCCCCGAAAGCCCGGGCATCGACACGTCCAGGACGACCGCGTCGGGCTCGTGCTCACCGATCGCCTCCAGCGCCTGCCCACCGGAGCCGGCGGTGTCCACGTCGAACCCCTCCAGCCGCAGGCCCCGCCGGAGCGAGCGCAGGATGGCCGGGTCGTCGTCGACGGCGAGGATCCGGTACGCGGTCATCAGGGCACCCTCCAGTGCGTTGGGGAACGGCCGGCACACCTCTGGTCGCCGGCCGCCCCGTCGATGGTCTTCGCCGCGGCGTCCGGTGCAGTGGCCGTCCCCCGGCATCCTTACGCTCCACGGGCGTGTGCGGTGGCCCTTCGCCGATCAGTCTGCACCCGAGCTCATCGTCCAGGCCCTCACAGGCGTCGCCCTGGTGATCACGGTCGCGAACCGATGCCTGCCTTCGGGATCACGTCGGTCACGGTTCGGTGGGCAGGGCGCGGGCGAGGATGGTGGTGATGTCGGCGGCTGGAGGGAGGGTGCCGTAGGCGTGGCCCCAGTCGCCGCCCAGGCGGGTGGCGCAAAAGGCGTCGGCGACGGCGGCCGGCGCGTGCCGTACCAGTAGTGACGCCTGCAGGGTGAGCGCGATCTGCTCACTGAGGCGGCGGGCACGCGTCTGGATCTGGTCGGTGTCGGCCAGATCGTCGCGCAACCGCCGCACCGCGGTGTCCAGGCGGGCATCGGCGCCGCGGGCCAGGGCCAACTCGGCGAGCAGCACGTCCAGGGTGTCCGGTTCGCGGGCCAGGGCCCGCAGCACGTCCAGCGCTTGGACGTTCCCCGATCCCTCCCAGATCGACGGCAGCGGAGCCTCCCGGTAGTGGCGGGGCATCCCCGACTCCTCCACATAGCCGTTGCCGCCCAGGCACTCCAAGGCCTCGGCGGTGAACGCCGGGGCTCGTTTGGTCACCCAGTACTTGGCGGCCGCGGTGGCGATGCGGCGCAGCGCCCCCTCGGTCTGGTCTCCGCCGATCGCCCGGTCGGTCGCGCCGGCCAGCCGCAGGGTCAGCGCCGTGGCGGCCTCGGACTCGATCGCCAGGTCGGCCAGTACGTTGCGCATGAGCGGCTGGTCGAGCAGCCGCGCTCCGAACGCGGTCCGGTGCCGGACGTGGTGACCGGCCTCGACCAGGGTCTTGCGCATCAGCGTGGCGGCGTGCATCACGCAGTCCAGGCGGGTCAGGTTGACCATGTCGATGATCGTCTTGACGCCGTTCCCCTCACCGCCGACCAGCCACGCCAGCGTCCCGTCGAACTCCGGCTCGCTGCTTGCGTTGGACCGGTTGCCGAGTTTGTCCTTCAGCCGCTGGATCCGGAAGACGTTGCGGCTGCCGTCGGGCAGGATCCGCGGAAGCAGGAAACACGACAGGCCACCGGGCGCCTGCGCCAGGACCAGGAACACATCGCACATCGGCGCCGAGGTGAACCACTTGTGTCCGCGCAGCGCGTACACGCCGGCCTCGCCGGTCGGCGTGGCGATCGTGGTGTTGGCCCGCACATCGGAGCCGCCCTGCTTCTCGGTCATGCCCATTCCCGCCAGCAGGCCTCGCTTGCGCGAGGGCACCGCCAGGACCGGATCGTAGATGCGGCCGGCCAGCAGCGGCTCGTACACCGCGGCCAGGTCGGGCTGGTGACGCAGCGCGGGCACCACCGCGTACGTCATCGCCATCGGGCAGCCGTGCCCGGACTCGGTATGCCCCCACACCAGCCCGGTCGCGGTCCTTGCCACATGGGCGCCGGGCCGTTGCTCCGCCCACACCGCGCCCCCCAGCCCTTCGGCCACCGCGACCCGCATCAGGCTGTGCCAGCTGGGATGGAACTCCACCTCGTCGATCCGGTTGCCGAACCGGTCGTGCGTGCGCAGCTCGGGCTCGTACCGATTGGCCTGCTCCGCCCAGGACTGCGCCTCCACGCCTCCTGCCACGCGGCCGACCCGCCGTATGTCCGGCTCGGCCCACTCCGCGCCCTCCCGGCGCAGCCCCTCAACCAGGGCGATGTCGTCGGCGGCGTCGTACGGCGGCAGCGGCGGTGCCTGGTTGGTCACCTCATGCGTGGCGGCTTGCTCGATCTCCTGGGTTGTCACGCCCCGATATTACGAATCTTCTACGTTTGCGGCAAGTATGTAATATTCGATTGAGGGCGCCCGCGGGACTCACCCAAGGGCGGCCGTCCAGCCGGCGATCGGAAAACGGGCACAATGGCCGCATGCCTACGAAGGGATCCCCACCCGCCGAGGCCGGGCTGCGCCCGCTGTCGACGCGGTCGGTCGTGCTGAGCCTGCTGCTGGGTTCGCACCCTCCGCAGATGCCGGTACGCGAACTGGTACGCGTCGTGGAGCCCTTCGGCATCTCCTCGGCGACCCTGCGGGTGGCGCTCACCCGGATGGTGGCCTCCGGTGACCTGCGGCGCCTGGACAGCACGTACCGGCTCAGTGATCGGCTCCTGGAACGCCAGCGACGCCAGGACGCCGCGCTCGATCCCCGCACCCGCGCCTGGGATGGCGACTGGGAGATCGTCGTCATCACCGCCACCGGACGCGGGGCCGCCGAACGCGCCCAACTGCGCGCAGACCTGGCCGCACTGCGGCTGGCCGAACTACGCGAAGGAGTCTGGACCCGCCCGGCCAACCTGGTCCGATCCTGGCCCGGCCACCTGGCGCCGCTCGTCCAGCGGTGGACCGGCCGTCCTGACCAGCCCGCCGCCGAACTCGCCGAGACGCTGTGGGACCTGCAAAGCTGGGCCGGCACCGGCCACGCCCTGCTGTCCGCCTGCACCGGCGCCGATCGCCCCGCCGACCGGTTCGCCGTCATCGCGGCCATGTTCCGCCACCTGCTCACCGACCCGGTCCTGCCCGGCCCGCTCCTGCCGCCGGACTGGCCGGCCCCGGCCCTGCGTGCCGCCCACGCGGGCTATCAGGACCAACTCACCGGACGGGCGCGCATCGCGACCTGACCCACCGGCGCCCACCCCTGGATGCGGGTCTGTACGTCACGCGGCAATGGACGGCACCAGGTGCCGGTTACGCACCAGCCAGATGGCCCGCTCCAGGTCAGGGGTCATATAGCGGTCGTCGGCCAGGGGTGTGATGTACTGCCTGATCTCCGCCAGCAGGGTGCGCGTGCCGGCACCGAGTGGCAGGCCCGACATCTTCTGCGCGATGAGGTCGATGCCCTGGGCCGACATCAGGTACTGGACCGCCAGGACCATTTCGAGCCGGTCGAGGTTCTCGTGCAGGTGCCGGACCGAGGCCATCGCCATCGTGTTGTGGTCCTCCTGCCCGTCCTTGACCGGTCGGGAAAGCGTTCCCGCCGGCGTGGCCCTGGCCTGCATCTCCGGGATCAGCGCGGCGGCCACCGTCTGCACCTGGACCATCCCGGAGTTCAACCCGACCGTCCCACCGGCGAGATTCGCCGGCAGGCCGTAGCTCCACCTGGGTGACAGCAGCCGCCCTGACAGCTCCTGCGACAACACCCCGACGTCAGTGATCTCCGCGTTCAAGGTGTCGGCGAGATGCCCCATGACGGAGCCGTCCCAGTTGCCGCCCATCACGAACTCGTACCCGCTTCCCTGCTCGCGCTTGAAGATCAGTGGGTTGGAGTTCGAGGAGTTGGCCTCCCGCACCAGGGTCTGGCGCGCGTCGGCAAGCGCATGCCGCAGCCCGGCCATGATGTGCGGTGCCGCCCGCACCGACACCGCGTCCTGCACCCGCGGGTGGTAGTTGGCCGGGTCGAGGCGCTTGCGCCCCTCTTCCGTCATCCAGCCCGAGCCCGCGACCATCGCCCGCAGCCGCGCGGCGACCGTGTCCTGCTCGGGGATGTGGCGTTCTCGGTGGGTACGCGCGTCGAGCGATCCCCGCTCGGCCCTGGTCGCCTCCATGAACAGGGCGAAGGCACCCTCTGCCTGGTCGGCAAGCACGGTGGCCCGGTGCACGGCGTCCATCAGCGTGGCGGCCAGGACGGTGCTGCCGCTGACGATCGGCAGCGCTTCCCCGGCCTCGAAGACGAAGTCCCTGGCCAGCCCGGCCTTCGGCAGGATCTCGGAGGCGGGTCCCTCCTCGCCCCTGTAGCGCACCGGCGCATCCTCCCCGAGCGCCGCCAATCCGGCCGCCGCCTGCGGCTGCAGGTCCCCGGTGCCCAGCGAGCCGATTTGCGGCATCCGCGGCACGACCCCGGCATTGACCAGGTCCAGTAGACGCTGGGGCACCTCGGGCCGTACCCCGACCTTTCCTCTGGCCATCTGGTTCGCCTTGAGGATCAAGGCCAGCCTGACCACGTTGTCGGGCAGTGGCTCCCCGACGCCTGCGGCGTGCGAGCGCAGGACGTTGCGCTGGAACTGCACTGCCTGCTCGGGCGACAGCGGACGGTCCTTCAGCGGCCCGAGCGCCTGGTTCCAGCCGTACACCCGCTGGTTCTTCAGGGCCGCGAGCGCTCCCGCCCGCGTACTGTCCAATCTCTCCCGCGTACCTGCCGCGAGCCGCGCGGAGACCGGACGGCCCTCGAGGATCGCGAAGGCGTCCCGGAGAGAGAGCGAATCGCCATCCAGCACCAGGTCCAACGCCGGCTGCGGAGCCGCGGGCGTCGAACCCGCGGAGGGCGCCTGAGGCTCGGCCACCGCCTGCCCCGGCACGCACAGAGCGGCGAGCAGGCTCACGACGGTAGCCGTTCGTCCTAGAGTGGTCATCAGCTTGTCCCCCGGCCCTCGCGACGAAGATCAATGCCGCTCCGTTATAGCCATGGGACGACGGAGCGCCGGAGACGGCTCGACATCGGCGGGACGAGTGCTGACTCGGTTTCGACCTGCCCTATGACAGGCGCTTACTTTGCCATCAGCTCCCACCGCTCATCCGGCAGCGGTCGCTGATGGTCAGGGCTGGACGTGGGTCACCTCCGCGCCCAGGAGGTCGGCCACCGCGCGCAGGTCGGCCAGGCGGTGGCCGGTGCCGAGCGCCCAGTGGTGGGAGATGCCGCTGGCGCTCCAGGCGTCGGTCCACTCCCCGGGGTCGCAGCCGAAGTCCACCCGGGACGTGGTGTTGCCGATCCGCAGCAGCGGGCCTTCGACGACCTCGCCCTCCGAGACGACGAACCCGAAGCTCCCGTCCTGCGCCTGCCGCAGCCCGAACGCGGTGACCGGCCCGCGCTTCACGTCGAACTCGACCGACACGCCCCACCCGCGCTTGCCGTGGTAGACGCCGAGCCCGCGCAGCAGCGGCCGGCGCGAGCTGATCGCCAGGTGGGCGGGCCCGTCGTGGCCCATCTCGACGTGGCCGCGGTGGAAGTCGAGTGCCTGAAACTCGGTGAACGAGCCGCCGCCACCCAGCCGATCCATGATCAGCATCGCGAGCGAGGTACGCAGCTCGTACTCGCCGGCCGCCGGCACGCCGCGGGCGGTGAGGAGGGACGCGCCGAGGATCATGCCCGCGCCGAGCCGCTCGTGGATCTCGCCGTCCAGCCCGCGGTGGTAGTAGGCCAGGCTGTCCAGCGCGAAGTCCTCGACCAGGCGGTCCAGGCCGACCGACACGCGGGCCGCCCACGACAGGTCGTCGCCGTTGACCGAGTCGGCCAGCTCGAACACGTCCCGGGCCAGCTTGATCCGCTCCTCGGTCTCGTCGTCCGTGACCTTCTCCACGCGTACCCGCAGGTCGTCGAACTCCAGCACCTCGACGTGCCCGCCGAAGTTCGCGGTGACCAGCGTGAGGTCGGTGGCCACGTCGAGCATGCCGGGGTAGAGGTGGCCCATCAGGCCGTGCCGGCCCCGGCGCAGCGCGGCGCGCACGCCCGCCGCGCGCACCCAGTGGCCGATCCGCTTCCACGCCCGCTCGTCCTCCAGGTAGCCGGAGACGGAGCGGAAGGGGATGCCGCAGCGGGCGAACGCGTTGGCCATCTCCGGCAGCGGGCAGGCGCCGCAGTAGGCCAGCCACTGCCCGGTGTCGAAGGTGGCGTGCTCCATCGACTCGGTGGGCTGCAGGTTGATCAGCAGCATGGGCGCACCGCTGCGCTGCGCGATCGGCACGAGCATGGTGGCCGTCATGTACGTGGTGAGGAACCCGACGATGACGTCGCACCCCGCCGCCCGCAGTTTCTCGGCCGCCGCCGCGCCCTCCTGGGCGTCGGAGATGAAGCCGGCGTCCACCACCTCGCAGTCCAGCGCCTTCATCCGCTCGGCCACCCGGGCGGAGGAGCGCTGGAGCTGCGGCAGCAGGTCGGGGAACTGCGGCCAGTACGCCCCCAGCCCTCCGGCCACGAGACCCACCTTGGTGCGGGGCGGCGTGATGCGGGTGAACGTGTCCACCGGGGTTCTCCCTTCGTTCAACGGACTTCGACCTCGATGATGCGGGTGTAGTCGTTGGCGCCGTTCGAGGCGAGCGCGATGATGCGGACCGCGTCGGCGGTGACGGGTGCGAAGTCGGAGCGCGCGCTGCCGGCGGCGTTGCCGCGTACCTGGGCGACCGTCTGCCACTGGCCGTTCACCTGCGCCTGGACGTCCCAGTCGCGCAACCCGAAGGTCGCGGCGGGGTAGCGTTCGGTGTGCAGCGTGTACAGGTCCACGCGGGAGACCTGCTTGGCGCCACCCAGCGCGACGGCCAGGGTGTCGGGCCAGGCCCGGGCGGTGGCGTCGTTCCAGCCGTTGCCGCCGGCCCAGCCGTTGGATGAGCGGTCGCCGTCGGCGACGCTGCAGGGCGGGTAGTTGGCGTTGACGTGCTGGGAGGAGGCCGTGACGGGGCGGCGCAGCGCGAGGTTGCCGCCGTTGTCGAGCCGGTCCACGGGCACGACCTCGACGGGCACCTCCAGCGTTTGTGCGGGGGTGCGCAGGCGCAGGCCGTAGCTGCCTTCCTTCGTCTCCGGCGGGACGGCGACCAGCAGTTTCGCTCCGAGCTCGTAGCCGGGCGGCAGGTAGCTGGTCAACATGGAGCGGGAGGCGGTCAGCGGCGGGTCGATCTCGACGTTCATCGTGGCGTACGCGGCCTTCTTGGCGTCGCTGCGCATGCCGATCTCGATCTTGGCGGGGCAGGCGGGGTCCACGCCGAGCGGGGCGACGAGGCGGTCGGCGCCCGCGAGAGGGATGAGCTTGCCGGTGCCCTTGGAGACGCCCGGCCTGACCTTGACGGACACTGTGGACGGCGGCTCGGGGTCCCAGGCGGCGGCCGTGGTGAGCGTGACAGCGGCGGCGACGGCGAGCGCGGCGGCGAGGTGGCGCATGATCGTTCCTTCCTAGAGCGCGTGCAGGCCGGGTGCGCCGTCGAGGGTGACGAGGCTTGCCCTGGTGGAGACCGGGGCGCCGGGCCGGTCCACGTACGGGACGACCTTGAAGTCGGCTCGCCACTGGGCGCGGGTGACCTCGCAGGAGACATAGCCGCGCTGGTAGCTGGAGAAGCGCAGGTGCGGGTTGACCGGGTCGCTGCCGCCGGGCGGCAACCCGGCGGTGGCGTTGCCGTTGCCGCCGCTGCTGACCGAGGTGCCGACGAACTCCACGCCGACGGTGCGCGAGGCGGGGTCGTCGAAGTTCGCCTTGAGCTCGCCGGCCAGGTTGTAGTGGATGTCGCCGGTCAGCACCACGGGGTTGCTGACCTGGCGCTCGGTCATGCCGGTGAGCAGCCGGTCCTTGGCGGCCTTGTAGCCGTCCCACAGGTCCATGCTGAGCTTCTGCGCGGGGCCCGGGTCGAAGTCGAGCTGGATCATGGCGATCTGCTGGGCCAGGACGTTCCACTTGGCGCGGGACGCGGCCAGGCCGTCGAGCAGCCATCTCTCCTGCTCGGCGCCGAGCAGCTGCCGAGCCGGGTCGAGACGGGCGGCGCAGTCGACCTGCTGGCCGTCGCCGCAGGCCTGGTCGTCGCGGTACTGCCGGGTGTCGAGCACGTTGAACTCGGCCAGGTCGCCGAAGGCGAACCGGCGGTAGACGCGGGCGTCCGGGCCCTGCACGGCGGGCACGCGGACGGGCATGTTCTCCCAGAAGGCGCGGAAGGCGTTGGCGCGGATCACCAGGTAGTCCTGCTCGGTCACCTCGCCGCCGGGGCCGTAGCGGCCGGCCCAGTTGTCGAGCACCTCGTGGTCGTCCCAGGTGACGATCCACGGCGCGCGGTGGTGGGCGGCCTGCAGGTCGGGGTCGCTCTTGTAGAGGCCGTACTGGACGCGGAAGCGGTCGAGGGTGTCGCACTGCACCCGGAACTGCTCGGGCACGGGGGTGTTGCGATTGCCGCCGGTCGGCACGATGCCGTACTCGTAGATGTAGTCCCCGAGGTGGAAGACCACGTCGGGCTCCTCCTCGGCGAGGTGGCGGTAGGCGCTGTAGTAGCCGTCCTGCCACAGGGCGCACGAGGCGAAGGCCAGCCGCAGCGCCTCGGGGCTGCTCGCCGGCGCGGGCGCGGTCTTGGTGCGGCCGACGGGGCTGATCTCGCCGCCGGTGCGGAAGCGGTAGAAGTACTCCCGGCCGGGGCGCAGGCCCTTGGCGTCCACGTGGACGGAGTGGCCGTACTCGGGGGCGGCCCAGGTGGAGCCGCGCCGGACGCGCCGGGTGAACGCCTCGTCCTCGGCGATCTCCCAGCCGACCTCGATCTTGTTGTACGGCAGCCCGCCGAGCGGCTCCAGCGGCCTGGGGGCCAGCCGCGTCCACAGGACCACGCGGTCGGGCAGCGGGTCACCCGAGGCGACGCCGAGCTGGAAGGGGTAGTCGCCCTTCACCCCGGCCCGCGCGGTCCACGGGTCGGCCAGGTCGGCGGTGAAGGCCAGGGCGAGCGCGGCGCCGCCGAGCCCGAGTAAGGATCGGCGCGAGGGTTGCTGCATGCTGCTTCCTAAGCTGAGGGGGAAAGCCCTCACTTTCTAGCAAGCAGGCAAGCTCTTAACAAGATACGAGTTACAAATAACGGCCTACGGGGTTACATCTGGGCCACTTCGACGTGCCCGTGCCGGTCGCGGAGCCGCTGGAGCCGGTCGGCCGGGGCGTTGGAGTCGACCACGATGACGTCGAAGTCGTCGAGCGGCGCCACCCGGTGCAGCGCCACCCGGGCCAGCTTGGAGCCGTCCACGGCCAGGATGCGGCGGGTGCCGGAGCGCAGCATCGCCCGCTTCACCAGGACGATCTCCTGCTCCTGGTGGAAGGCGTACTGGTCGGAGATGGCCGAGGTGGAGACCACGACCACGTCGGTGCTCACCGCCTCGACCGCGTCCACGCAGCCCACGCCGAGAAAGGAGTCATGGGTGGCGTGATATTCGCCGCCGAGCACGATAAGACGGATGTCGCGGTTGCCGGCGAGCAGCCTGATCGCCTCCAGGAAGTTCGTCACCACGGTCAGCGGGGCCAGCTCGCCCAGGTGGCGGGCGACGGCCAGGGCCGTCGTGGAGTCGTCGAGCATGATCGAGCTGCCCGGCTCGATCATGCCGGCCACCACCCGGGCGATCGCGTCCTTCTCGGCCGTGTGGGCGTTGAGCCGGTAGGCGATGCTGCTCTCCCACACGTTGCTGGGCTGGGCGGTGGCGCCGCCGCGGACCTTGCGCACCATGCCCTGGCGTTCCAGCTCGTCGAGGTCGCGGTGGACGGTCATCACGCTCACGCCGAAGCTCTCGGCGAGCTCGGTCACGGAGGCGGAGCCCCTGCGCACGATGTGCTCGGCCATGCCATGCCATCGCGCTGACCTGCTGAAGGTGTGCTGCGGCAAATTCACCCTGGTCTCCACCCTGCTCGGACGGCTGCGAATCCTACTCTTGACACCCCGCTGGAGCGACTCATACTCTCCCCAGCACCACCACTTTTAACAAAAAGCTTGTTAAAAGTAACAACCCCGTTCCTTGGAGGTGGTCATGGGTCCCGTCCGGCCGCGCAGTGTGTGCCGCGACCTTCGCACGCCCCTTCCTGGAGCGGAGGGCATGCGCACGATCTCCGGCGACCCTCGCACGCCCGAGATTAAAACGTTCGCATCGACGGGGAGGCCGCCTCCCCACCGTCCAGCCGCTCGGCGGGCAGGTCCGCCAGGTGCTCTCGGGGGATCACACTTTCCGCACGACCGAGGAGACGTAGCATGACCGACCTGCTGCACGACGCCAGGGTGAGCCGCGGCCAGTTCCTGCGCATGATGGGCGGCCTGGCCACGGCCGCGGCCGCCACCGCCTGTTCCACCAGGCCGGAGACCACCGCCACGACCGGCGGCGGGCAGGCCGTGACCGAGCTGAAGTTCCTCGGCGTCTCCGACCAGAAGACGCCGATGGACGAGCTCGTGGCCGCCTACCAGAAGGCCAGGCCGGCGGTGCGGCTCACCGCCTCCTACGCACCCACCGACCAGGTGCAGACCTCGGTGCGCACCCAGCTCGGCGCCGGCAACGCCCCCGACCTGCACGTGGTTTACCCGGGCAACGGCAGCGCGATGTCGATGTCCCAGATCGCCAAGGCCGGGCTGCTGGCGGACCTGTCCGCCCAGGCGTGGACGAAGACCATCCCCGCCGGGTTCAAGCCCGCATTCCAGCTGGACGGCAAGACCTACATCTACTCGGCCGGGTCGTCGGTCATCGGCGCGGTCTACAACAAGAAGGTCTTCGAGAAGGCGGGGATCGAGGCGCCGCCGGCCACGTGGAGCGAGTTCCTGGCGCTGTGCGAGAAGCTGAAGAAGGCCGGCGTGGTGCCGATCGCGCTCGGCGCGCAGACGCCGTGGATCACCCAGCTCATCACGTACGCGCTGGTGCCCTCGACCGTCTACGCCAAGGACCCGGCGTTCGACGACAAGCAGCTCGCCGGGCAGACCAGCTTCGCCCAGTCCGGCTGGCGCGACGCCATGGAGATGTACCTGGAGCTGCAGAAGCGCGGCTACTTCAACGACAACCCGAACGGCACCACGTTCGAGCAGCAGACCTCCATGGTGGCCACCGGCAAGGCGGCCATGGCCGTCCAGGTCTCGGCAGTGCTGCCCGACTTCCGCAAGGCCGCCTCCTCGCCCGACGACCTGTCGATGTTCCCCGTTCCCGGCGCCGACGACGCGAACTCCGTGTGGATCCCCGCCGGCGTCGTCGTCGGGCTCGGCGCCAGCGCCAAGGGCAAGAATGTCGAGGAGGCCAAGGCGTTCATCGACTTCCTCGGCAAGCAGGAGAACATCAACGCCTGGGCCAAGGCCATCGCCGCCATCCCGCTCACCCAGGACGCCGGCTCCACCATCGACCCCGCCGTGCAGTCCTTCCTGCCGTTCACCAAGGACCGCGCGGTGCCGTTCATGGACCAGCGCTGGCCCAACGCCGAGGTGCAGCCGGTGCACTTCGCGGTCGTCCAGGAACTGCTGGCCGGTGACTCCACGATCGACGAGGCGCTGAAGAAGATGGACGAGGCGTACAAGAAGTGACCCTCTTGACCGCCGGGCGGGCGCGGCCCGCCCGCTCCGCGCGGCGGCGCTTCAGCCCCGCCACCCCGCCCTGGCTGTTCGCCGCCCCCGCTCTCGTGGTGTACGCGCTGGTGGTGCTCTACCCCGCGATCAGCGGCGTGGTGTACGCGTTCACGGACTGGAGCGGGATCGGCGAGGACATGTCCTTCGCCGGCCTGGCCAACTTCCGCGCGCTGCTGCGCGACGAGCAGGCCATGGGCTCGATCGGCAACACGCTGCTGCTGACGGTGGCCATCGTGGCCGTGCAGAACGGCGTCGGGCTGCTGCTGGCCCTCGGCGTGAACGCCAGGCTCAAGAGCCGGGCGCTGCTGCGCGTGATCTTCTTCGCGCCGGTCGTGGTCAGCCCGGTCATGGTGGCGTTCCTGTGGAAGTACATCTACAACCCCGACCCCTCCGCCGGGCTGAACGGGATGCTCGGCGTGCACGTCGACTGGCTGGGCGACCCGTCGGTGGCGCTGTGGTCGATCGCCGGCATGGTCGTGTGGCAGTACGCCGGCTACTCGATGGTCATCTTCCTGGCCGGGCTCGAAGGCGTGCCCAAGGAGCTGCACGAGGCTGCCATGATCGACGGCGCGGGCACCTTCCAGCGCTTCCGCTACGTCACCTGGCCGCTGCTGGCCCCCGCCGTGACGATCAACCTGATGCTGTCCACGATCGGCGGCCTCAAGCTCTTCGACCAGGTCTTCGCCGCCACGAACGGTGGCCCCGGCTACGCCACCGAGACCCTGTCCACGGTGCTGTACAAGCAGGCGTTCGTGTTCGGCAAGTTCGGCTACAGCACCGCGATAGCGCTGGTGCTGGCGCTGTTCGTGGCCGCCGTCTCCCTCGTTCAGGTCTACTACCTGCGTCGCCGGGAGGTGACCGTGTGAGAAGGACGTTCCTGCTGGAGATCGTCATGATCGCGGTGGCGGTGGCGTTCCTGTTCCCCGTCTACACGCTGGTCTCGCTGTCGCTGAAGGACCCGGCGCAGATCGCGCAGTCGCCGCTGGCGCTGCCCAGCCCGCCCACCTTCGGCAACTTCGCCAGCGCCTGGTCGGCGGCGGCACTCGGCCCGTCCCTGGTCAACAGCACCGTGATCACCGTGGCCAGCCTGGTCGCGCTCATCGCGCTCGGCTCGTTCGCCGCCTACTTCCTGGCCCGCGTGCAGACCCGCCTCGGCTACGGCCTGTACATCCTGTTCCTGCTGGGCATCGTGCTGCCGTTCCAGCTCGGCATGATCCCGCTCTACCAGCTCGTGACCGACCTCGGGCTGATCGGCACGCACGCCGGGATGATCCTCTTCTACACCGGCATCCAGCTTCCCTTCACCGTCTTCCTCTACACCGGGTTCATCCGGGCGCTGCCCCGCGACTACGCCGCCGCCGCGCAGATCGACGGCGCCTCGCACCTGGTGGCGTTCACCCGCGTGGTCTTCCCGTTGCTGCGGCCCATCACGGGAACCGTGCTGATCCTCAACGCCGTCTTCATCTGGAACGACTTCTTCACCCCGCTGGTCTACCTGGGCGGGTCCGGCTTCGAGACGGTCCCGGTCAGCGTCTTCGCCTACGTCGGCCAGTACGTCTCCCAGCACGGCCTGGTCTTCGCCGGCCTGGTGCTGGGCGCGCTGCCGATCGTGGTGGTCTTCCTGGCCCTGCAGCGCTACGTGATCAAGGGCTTCTCCAGCGGGCTCAAGGGATGAACGTCTTCGACGCGGTGCGCGAGCCGCCCCGGGCGTTCTCCCCGGCGGCCATCTGGTGGTGGAGCGGCGAGCCACTGCGCCGGGACCGGCTGCGCTGGCAGCTGGAACGCCTGGTCGCCGGCGGAGTGCGCAACCTCGTCATCCTGAACCTGGCACCCTCGGGGCCGATGTTCGGCGCCGACGCCGACGACCCGCCGTTCCTGTCGGAGGCGTGGTGGGAGCTGCTCGACGGGGTGTGCGCCGACGCGTACGAGCTGGGCGCGCACCTGTGGTTCTACGACCAGCTCGGCTTCTCCGGCGCCGACCTCCAGGCCCGCCTGGTGCTGGAGCGGCCCGAGTTCGCCGGCCAGTGGCTGGCCGCCGACGGGTCCGTCACGCTGCGCGGCTTCGACTACCTCTCGCGCGAGGCGTGCGCGGTGCTGCTGGACCGGGTGCACGGCGAGTTCGAGCGGCGCGTCGGGCAATGGTTCGGCCGGGTGATCGCCGGGTCGTTCCAGGATGAGCTGCCGGCACTGCCCACCTGGTCGGCTCAGTTCGCCTCCGAGTACGACGCCCGCCGCGGCAAGCCGTTCTCGCTCGACGACCCCGACTGGCAGGCGTACCAGCGGACCCGGGCCGAGCTGGCCGAGGAGGCGTTCTTCCGCCCGCTGGCGGAATGGCACGAGCGCCACGGGCTGCTGAACGGCTGCGACCAGCAGGACCCGGCCCGTGCCGGGCATCCGGTCGAGGGCGTGCAACTGTACGCCGACTACGCGCGCACCCACCGCTGGTTCAGCGCGCCCGGCTCCGACCACCACGGCGATGCCCGCCTGCACGCCTCCCTGGCCCACCTGTACGGCCGGCCGCGTACCTGGATCGAGGCGTTCCACTCCAGTGGCTGGGGCGGCACGCTGGAGGAGACCTTCGACTGGCTGCTGCCCTGGCTGCGGGCAGGCGCAAATCTGTACAACCCGCACGCGGTCTACTACACGACCAAGCGCGGCTGGTGGGAGTGGGCGCCGCCGGCCACCGACTGGCGGCAGCCGTACTGGCGGCACCACCGGGTCTTCGCCGACGCCGTCACCCGCCTGTGCGCCGCCCTGTCCCTGGGACGTCACGCCTGCGACGTCGCGGTCCTGCTGCCCACCGCCACCGTCCAGTCCGGGACCGGCCCAGATGGGGTGGACGCTCGGGCCGCACGGGCGCAGGAGGTCTACCGCGAGATCGTGGGCGACATGGCCTGGTTCGCCGCCAAGCCAGGCGTCCTCGACCGGCTCTGTCTGGACGCCGACGTGATCGACGAGGACTCGGTACGGCGCGCGGTCGTCAAGGACGGGCGGCTGACCGTGTCCACCGAGGCCTACCGGGCGGTCATCCTGCCCGCCGTCACCGCGCTCGACGCGGACGTCGCCGCCCGGCTGGCCGCGTTCGCCGCGGACGGTGGGCTGCTGGTCGCGGTCGGCGCGCGCCCGGACGGTGTGGACGCCCGCTACGTGGAGGCCGCCGATCGCCTGGGCGAGGCGCTGGCCGGGCTGGAGCGGCGGGTCGAGGCGCCGGTGCCCGCGCTGGTGCGCGAGGTCGGCGAGACCACGCTGGTGTTCCTGACCGCGGCGTTCCCCATGGCCAGCAGGATCGGAGTGGGGCGACCAGAGGAGCGCGGCGTGCAGCTCGGCTGGCTGGACGCCGTCATCGACTTCGACCCCGGCCGATACGCCCGCGAGATGCGGATCACGGTCCGCGACGTCTCGGGCACCCCGCTGCTGGTCCGCCCCTTCGCAGGCGGCGATCCCGTGCCGCTGCCGCACACGCGGGACGCCGACGCGGTGGAGGTCGTCGTGCCGTTCGACGACGGGCCGGCCGCCCTGCTGGTGTTCGACGGGACGGTCGCGGAGCCGCCCGCTCCGCGGCCTTCGTACCCGGTCGAGATCGATCTCGGGGACGAATGGGACGTCGAGCTCGTCCCCACCCTGGACGACACCTGGTCGGACTTCGGGAGCGGCGCGACCGTCGAATGCTGGACGCTGCGCACCCCGGACGGGGACCCCGTGGACGTGACGTTCGGACCGCGCGGCGAGCAGCGGGCCGGCGACGGCCCGTGGACACCCTCGGTGTGGTCGGACTCGCGAGGGCTGCGCAAGGACCCGATCCACCGGGAGACGCTCGGGCCCAAGGGGCACGTACCGGTGGAGTTCCTGACGTTCGGCCGGGTGACGGGCGGTGGCGAGGCCCGCTTCCGCGCCCTGCTCACCGGCCCTGGCGGTTGGGTGGCGGTCGGAGCCGGGGCGGCGAAGAGGCTCTGGATCGACGGAGTGGAGCAGTCGCTCGACGACGCCGGGTACGCCGCGGTCACGCGCTCGCCCGTCGCGTCCGGCGAGCATCTCCTGGAGCTGCTGCTCGTCCCGGACGAAGAGCTCGACCTGCGGGCCTACGTCTGCCTGGTGGCCGACCCCGCCGACGCCGCCCGCCCGGAGTGGATCGCGGGCACGCCGCTGGAGACCACCGTGCGCGTGGACACCCCGCGAGCCGAGCCGCTGCAGGTGGCCTCGACCGCGTCCTGCCGGGTGCTGGTCAACGGGGTGGAAGCGGGCCGGCAGGGCGGCTTCGACCCCTACGCGGAGGCGGACCTCCCGCGGATGCGCCGCTACGACGTCTCCCATCTCGTGCGCCCCGGCGACAACACGATCAGAATCGAGTCGGACGGCTGGGTCCTGGTGGACGGCCTGGCCGTCTCCGGCCCCGGCTGGACGCCCCGCCCTCGCGTACGGCGCCGCCAGCACGGCGACCCCGCCGCCCTCTACC
>NZ_VCJS01000246.1 GCF_005893125.1 Nonomuraea basaltis
GCTCGTGGAACCGGCACCATCGGCGTGACCGCCGACGCGGGTGCCTGCCCGAAACCGCAGATGAAGATCAATAAATCACTCAGCCATCACGCTCGGCGAAGCCACCAGAACGCGTGAACTATCGAGGCTTGTTGGTTGATGGCAAGTCCACCGGCAAAAGGGCTTAACGAGACCCGCCAAGAAGGCCCCCTCTCAGCCCCTTTTCGATCCCCCAATCGGAAAGCAGACCGAGCATGACAAAGCCGACCCCGAACGCTCAGCTCCGGGCATGGCGCGAGAGCGCACGATTGACCCGCGCCGAAATGGCGAAAATGATCAATCTGAGCGTGAATGGCGTCAAGCACGGTCTGACCTGCGACGAGGAGCGCATTCGGCGCTGGGAAACGGGAGAGGTTCGGTGGCCGCATGAGCCGTACAGGCTTGCGATCAAGGAGGTCACGCATCAGGACCTCGAAGACTTGGGACTTGCACCAATCCGGCGAGCCCGCGCCAGCAGCGCACCACCACCCATCCAAACCCCCAGCCAGGTTGCTAACCTCGCAAACGGGACACGTCCCGTAGATCCCGCCGCGCTAGGGGAGGACGAGAACGACGTGCGACGCCGGGAATTCGTCGGACTTACCGGAGCTGCATTGTTCAATGCCGTTCTCAGGCCATCGGAAAGCGTGACGGACGCAGGCCGCTCTATCGAGAGTCTTGCCTCCGTCCTGGTCGATTACTCCCCGCCGACAGACAGCCCCGTGGACCTCACATCTCTCGCCGCCGCAGTGGCAACGGCCAAGCAGGATTACCAAGCCTGCCGATATTCCCAGGTGATTAACGGACTACCGGCGCTCTTGCGCACGTTGCGTACCGCCTGCACAGTCCTGGATGGCGACGCCCGACTACGAGCACACGCCCTCTCCGCGGAGGTCCATCACGTTGCCGCCTCAGTCCTGCTCAAGCAGGAGGACAAGGGCTTGGCATGGCTCGCCGCCGACCGCAGCGTCCAAGCCGCACATGCCAGCCAAAGCCCGCTCATGATCGGCTCAAGCTCCCGCATCATCACCCATGCCCTCATGGATGGCGGCCACCATCGAGCCGCCACGGATACGGCCCGCACGGCCGCCCTTCGGATGGACGCTGATCTGACCGACCCGTCCCCCAACGATCTATCCATCTATGGATCGCTCCTACTCCGGGGAGCCGTTGCCGCCGCCTACAGCGGCAACCGCCACAACATCGCTGAACTGCTGGACGAAGCCGCAGAGGCAGGCACGCGACTGGGTCACGACGGGAACCACATGTGGACCGCGTTCGGCCCGAACAACGTCCTGTGCCACCGTGTGAACATCGCCCTCCGACTCGGCGACGCTGGCATTGCGATCGACTACGCCCGGCAAGTCGCCATCGACCAGCTTCCGATCAACGAGCGGAAAGCCACACTCCTCCTCGACACCTCCCGCGCGTTCCTCATGCGAGGCCAGCACGACAAGGCCCTGCACATCTTGCGAGCCGCCGGCGACCTGGCACCCGAGGAGATCTCCGGCCGCGCCGCAGCGCTTCGCCTGGTCCGTGACATCCTGGCCACCGCACCGATCAGTGTGCGCCGCGAAGCCCGCGAATACGCCGAGTCCCTGGGAGTCAGCGCGTGACCCAGCACGGCAAGGTCCTCTCCATCATCGTGTGCGCAGCCGGACCGGCTGGAGACGTCGGCCGCCTCGTCACCATGGCTCAAGACCAGGGATGGACTGTCCAGATCATCGCCACCCCACCGGCACTGGACTTCATCGACGTGCCCCAGCTCGAACAGCAGACCGGCCGCCCCGTCCGCAGCCAGTACCGCAAGCCGGACGAACCGAGGTCGCCCCGCGCCGATGCGATCATCGTTGCCCCCGCCACCTACAACACGCTCAACAAGTTCGCCCAGGGCATCGCCGACACCTACGCCCTAGGCGTCCTTTCCGAAGCCCCGGGGCTGGGCATACCGGTCGTCGTCCTGCCCTTCGTCAACAGCGCCCTTGCCTCTCGCACACCGTTCCGTCGCAGCGTCGAAGACCTACGCGCTGATGGCGTCCGCGTCCTGTTCGGCCCTGGCCAGTTCGAGCCGCATCCGCCGAGCTCTGGCGGCGACCGCATCGACGCCTACCCGTGGAAGCGCGCACTCACAGAGCTTGCCGAATTGGGCTTATAGGGATCAAGCGGCGGCGCGGCGCGCCGCCGTACGCCCCGCGCCGCCGTCCCGCGCTGCGCGTGCGGCCTGGGGGCCGTTCTCGCGCGAGCGCCGCGCGGGGCATCGCCGTACGCCCGCCCCGCCGTACGTCCCGAACCCGCCGACCAAGCGCCGCACCGCCGCACAGAACAACCGCGCCGTCGCCGGCCGAACTCGCTCGCGCTTGGTAACGTCGCCCTGTGGACGAAGACGACGCTTACATCCATGTACCTCACTATGAGGACGCATTGGATCTCAGCTTGGGTGTCGGCATTCTTCTGATGCTCCTGCCTACCTTGATCTGGCTCACGTGGGTGATGCTGCGCAGCCGCAGGTGAACTGCTATGCCTCCGGCGGGGGCCTCAGGCTCCGAGATGATCGAGACAAGCACCAGGTAGTCAGTGGCTGAGGGCCTGATCTTCCCGTCGCCGTCGCCCAGGACAAGCCCGAGCAGACCGGAGGGCAGGGGCGAAGGTCGTTCTTCCAACGGGGAGCTCCACCTTCACCCCTGCCCTCTGGCCCGCTCCCCTGACGGGTGGGACGACGGCGACGGGAAGATCAGGGAAAGGACCGAATGATAGGTGTGCCTGTACCGGACTTCCTCGGTTTCCTTGTAGATGGTGTGAGGTCCAACGGGGGCCGAGCGAGGAAGAAACACGTTATAGCGGCCAGAATCCAGAGAGCGCCAAGGCCGATGCCCATCCATCCACTAATGATCAAGGACTCATAGGACGCATCAGCGTGCGGCGTGCTTCCGAAATACTGGTTCTCTTGCATCAGCGTCAAGTGTTCGCTAGATCTGGCCCTCTCTCTGGCATCCTGTGCGCATCGTTCGAGAAGGGTGCTAGGAACGAGAACCAGGCAGCCGATCCACATCAGAACGAATCGCGCGCGCCTTACGGCCACTTGCCGCCTCCCTGCTTCAAGGTGGAATGAGAGTAGCTGAGCGCCCGAAACGACCACAATGAGGGCCTACGGCGTGCCCGTCGCGTGCCCGATTGGACGGGAAACTGCCACCAAGACCGCGAGCCCCAGCGCCATCGGTAAAGCCCTCACCACCAGCCAACTTCCTGATCCGCATGCACAACATCGCAGGTCTTGCCTTTTGGCGCCGTAAGCATGTCCCGTTCACTGCACAACGGAGGTGCGATCGTGTCTACGCCGCTGTGGCCCGAAGAACTTGTCAGCACCGGCACCGAACGTGAGGTTCTGGAGGCGTTCCTCGACTGCCAACGCCGGCAGATCAAGGCAAAGGTCACTGGGGTCTCCGAAGCGGACGCGCGACGACGGATCGTGCCGTCCATGACGACCCTGGCAGGCCTGATCAAGCATCTGACCGCAGTAGAAAGGAACTGGTTTCAACGTCAGCTGGCGCAGCGCGACCCCGCGGACATCCCCGGCAACTCCCGCGGAGACGACCAGAGCTGGCAGTTGAGCCCCGACGACATTCTCGACAGCCTCATCGCGGAGTACGACAAGGTCTGTGAGGAGAACCGGCATATCGCAGCCGGATTCACACTCGACGATACGGTGCCGTCAAAGCGACTTGGCAACGTGTCGCTGAGATGGATCTACACCCACATGATCGAGGAGACCGCCCAGCACGCCGGACATGCTGACATCCTGCGTGAACTCATCGACGGCGCCACTGGCCTGTAAAACGCCACCTTTCCATAAACCCCACCCTCGACCCGATCATGGCACCAGGGCTTCCCCTGCGGGAAACGATCACCTCCGATCTGGGAAGCGACCACAAGAGTCCGCGCGTTCGCTCAGCTCAGACCTATTCGTGAACGGCTCACTCACCCAAAAGCCCAGGTCAGCCGCCTGGGCTTTTGATGCAGTGGTGCACTGCTTTTTGAGGATGGCGAGCCACCGTGGCAGGTCCTTGGCGTCTTCATCCTCATGACCCTGGTTGGTTGGGCCTGCGGGTCGAGGCAGCGATTCGAGGACGCTGACTGGTCCCTCCTTCTCTGGAGGTGTGACGGCGGCGTTGACGGCGACATCCCGAACTCTCCCGATTGATCTCGACCGGGTATCTCAGCCTGGAGTGTGGCGAGAACCGTACGACCCACCCAGTGATCGTGCTGGATACGGATGGGCCCGTCATCGGGACCGGCGAAGACCAAGCCCTCTGGTTCGTCCTGGGTGAAGGCCTTCACGTGCGCCCGCAGCTCGTCAATGATCAGTGCGGGGATCACGACGATACGCTTTGCCCGCCGACGACGTCTCATTCTTCACCTGCCGCGTCATGTCGGCGTCTCCCGGCTCGCCTGATCGACCACACAGCCAGAATGCCGTCAAGTACGAAGCTCAAGACCAGCGCAACGTAGCCCGCTGTCTTGTAGGGCCCGACAACGAACCGGTCTTCACCGTTCGCGCGTGCAAGAGCCAAGAACTCGAAGACGGCACCTACAACGACGACCTGCCCGCAAACGAATACAGCGATCACCCTGAAGACGGACATCTCGCGATTATGGATCCCTGACAACATTCAGGCCAAGAGCGCCTCCGGCGGGGACTTCACTCCGGGCTGATCGCCAGCGTGGACCGGTCGAGGTTGTCAGTGGCTGAGGTGAGCCTGATCTTCCCGCCCGCCACGTCCAGGCAGAGCCCAGCAGCCCAAGGGCCAGGGGCCAAGGTCGTTCGTCCAGTTGGGCGCTTCACCTTGACCTCTGGCCCTTGGGCTGCTTGCCCTAGTCTCGGCCATCCTCAAGCTGCCTGCTCGCGTTGGAAGGAGCTTCGGCTGCTCTGGGAAGCCCAAGATAGGGCGCGGGCTGCGGCAGGAGGTCATCGGTGACCTTGGCGACGGCCTTGGGATACTTGGCGCCGTAGGCGTTCTGGAAGTCCTTCACCGCCGCCTGAGCGTGCTCGCGATCCTCGGCGTTCCAGATCTCGGCCTTCCCTTCGGGTCGGTGCTTGAGCCGCCGCGCATCGCGCGCTTCCCCGGAGTCGGTCCATTCCCTGCCGGGGGCGGCACGGCTCACCTGAATCCAGCCCGACTCCCGGGCTTGGCGAGGAGATGGAGGTCAGCGTCACGCAGTTCCGCACCCTCTCCGGCCGTGCGCTCCGGCTCCGCTTACAAGCGGATCACCTGGGGCGGTATGGCGGGGGTATGTTCGCGTGCCGCGCTGGCCATGATTGTTTGCTGTTCCGCACCACGAGCCGTAACCCTTGTGAATCATCTTCCTCGACAAGGAGCACCTGTGAAGACGACGGCAATCATCTCTGGTGCACTGGTGACCGCCACGACGGCATTAGCCCTGATCAGCACACCGGCGACGGCAGCGGATTACAACCTGAACGTGGCCCTCTCGCTCACGAAGAACACCTCGAGCAGCCAGACCTACTGGGCCAACATGCGCCGCAACAAGAACGAGCCCTATGTCAAGAGGTGGGGCTTCAACTGGAACACCGACGGCTGCACGGTGCCCAAGAAGATCGGTAACTCAGACTACTGGAAGGGAGTCTTCCAGACGCCCTGCGCTCGCCACGACTTCGGCTACCGCAACGTCAAGCGGCTCGTGAGCTCCAGCAAGTGGAAGAACACCTACAAGAAGCCCGTCGATGACGCGTTCCTGTTCGATATGGGGAACGTGTGCGTGAAATTCTCCAAGACGAAGAAGGCGGCGTGCCGAGTTGCGGCGGCGGCGTTCTACGGAGTGACCAGGGCTCGCGAGAGCTAGGGCTGAGCGCCGACCCGGGTGACAGTAGAACCCGCACAGCGAAGCACATGCCTTTCGTAATGCGCTGTTCAGGTGCCAAAGTGAGTGACAACGCCCTAGAGCAAGCGTGCACACTAGGCTCCATACATACAAAAGCCCAGGTCAGCGGCCTGGGCTTTTGATCTTTCTAGTACGGCAGCCGCCATTCGCTGGGTGAGCTGGGACGATGCGCCGATGGTCGATGCGATCTTGTGATGGCGATCCTGCGCAACGAGAGTTTCGAGTTCGTCGCCGAGATCAAACGCCTGATCAATGCTGCCGTCAACGTGGCCGTCAGTCCCGATGCGCGAAGCCGTCGCCTGGTTCTCCCCCGTCCTCCTCGTAGCTGCCGATCTCCAGGGCGAGGCTGCTGTGTCAAGGGGCGGGCGTCAGCACACCTTGAAGATGCTCTTCCAACCGACGGCCTTGTTCTGCTGCGCGTTGCCCTTGGTGGGGAGCTTGAAGTGCACCGGCCCTCTGGCGTTGATCTGGTTGTGCATTCGGCCGGCCTGGCCGGAGCCGTACCACTTGTAGGACCCGCGGTAGCGGAGGTTGGTCGTGCCGCACTGGCTGATGACCTGTGTCCGGCCGGTGAAGCCCGGCCCTTCGTAGGCCACGTACATCGAGCCGGGGGCCGCGGAGATCGAGGCGTTGGCGGCACCGCCCATGATGGTGACCAGGGAGGCAGAGATGGCGGAGACGAGGGCGATTCTCTTGATGCTCTTCACGGCGATCCTCCGGATGCGTCTCAACTGATAACCAAAAGTATTCTTAACGTCACTTCGAGTAGAGAAGTCCCGGGACGCTCACCAATCGCGCGGGCACAGAGCCCGAACGCCGCAGCCGTAGATGCACGGTAGCGGGCGACGAGCTTGGACTCGCCGCAGAAGCGGGCAAGGGACCGTCCTTTCGTAGGTTTTCCTAACGAGAGGAACATATGGACCAACACTTGATCGTCACTTGCGCCCCACTTACACCACACGTGACAACTGGGTGTAAAGCCAACGTGTGGGGCAGCTCGGCGACAACGGCGGTGATCAGGACTGGACGCCTCGGGAGATGCGCCCTAACCACGTCACCCGGTGGGCTGGGGCTGAGGAACAAGATGATCAGTCGCAATCCGTGCCGGATCAAGGAAGGGGACCAAGAGCAGGCACCGGAGCGGCCGGTGCTGACAGTCGCCCAGGTGTTCGAGCTCGCCGACCGGGTCTGCGGCAGCGGTTACACGGTCCGGGCGCACGACGACTCGTCGCCGCGCAGGCGCCTCCGCCTTGCCATCCATCGCGCCGAACGACCAGCGCGTCCACCGACCAGCGACCAGATCCGCTCGTCACTCTCACCGGCCCTCTTCAGGTCACGGCTGCGCATGTCCACCCAATAGCCGCAGCCGTTGATCTGACTGGCGCGAAGCTTGAGCAGTTCGATGGTGGTGGTCGGCAGCTCGCTCTCGTGGAGCAGCTTCTCCACGGCGATGAAGTGGTGGTGCGCCTCGGGGACGTTCTTCGCGAAGTTGATTCTCTGGGTCATGTGAGGAGGAGGTGGCAAACTCCCCTTACTGTGACAACTTCCGCGAAAAAAATGATATCTAAACCGCCATGGAAGCGCTGAGCGCGGGGGATCCCCAGCGCATCGGGAATTACTGGCTCGCCGGACGGCTCGGTTCGGGCGGGCAGGGCGTCGTGTACGACGCCTACGACGCCGACGGCAACCGGGTCGCGGTCAAGGTGCTGCACGCGGCCGGCGATCGTGCGGTCCGCGACAGGTTCGCGAAGGAGACGACGGCCGCGCGGCGGGTGTCGTCGTTCTGCACGGCGCGCGTGCTGGCCGCCGATCTGGACGGGCGCATGCCGTATCTGGTCTCCGAGTACGTGCCGGGGCCGAGCCTGGGTGCGGCCGTGCGGGACGGACGCCGGTTCACCGGTGACGACCTGTACCGGCTGGCCACGGCGGTGGCCACCGCGCTGACGGCGATCCACGACGCGGGAGTCGTGCACCGTGACCTCAAACCGGACAACGTGCTGCTCGGGCCCGACGGACCAAGGGTGATCGACTTCGGCATCGCGCGAACGCTCGACATGTCGCTCACCAGGACCGGCGAGGTGTCGGGTACGCCGGCGTACATGGCGCCCGAGGTGTTCATCGGGGAGCGGGCGGGCGCGCCGGCCGACGTGTTCGCGTGGGGCGCGATCATGGTGTTCGCCGCCACGGGGCGCGAGCCGTTCGCCGCCGACAACCTGGGCGCCGTCATGCACCGGGTGTTGTCGCACCGGCCCGACCTGAGCGCCCTGCCGCCACGCCTGGCCTCGCTGGTCGAGGCGGCCATGGCCAAGGACCCGGCGGCCCGTCCCACGGCCCGCGACCTGCTGCTGGCGCTGGTCAGCGGGAACGGCGCCGACACCAAGGGGCTGCTGGCGGCGGGCAGCAGGACCGCACGGGGCGTGCACGGGTCGGCGCCGCAGGGCGATCCCGCTCTGGGGACGATCGCCGAGGACGCCTACGAGTCGCTGAACCTTGAGGAGCGGGAGGTGGCGGCCGAGGTGTTCCTGCGGCTGGTGGCCGTCGGGGAGGACGGGCACGAGGCCGGACGGTCGGCCGGGTATGACGAGCTGTTCGAGGGGCGCCCTGAGCGGGAGTCGGCGGCGGTCAGGCGCGTGCTGGACGCGTTCTCGTACATGATTGTCAGCGGCGACGGCACGGTGTCCCTGTCACGACCCGGCCTGCTGCGTGCCTGGCCGAGACTGCGCATGTGGGTGGACGCCGACCGCGACGGGCTGGCCAAGCTGAACGGCATCAACGCCGCCGCCCGCCACTGGGCCGAGAACGGCAGGCGCGACGCCGACGTGCTCCAGGGCAGCCACCTGGAGCAGGCGCTGAGCTGGGCCGCGACCGGTCGCCGGCACGTCACGCTGACCCCGTTCGAACAAGACTTCCTGCGCGCCGGCACCGACCTCACCAGACGGCGGGCCAGGCGCAGGACGCTGACCACGGTCGCGTTGGCCGGGCTGCTGGTGGTGTCGCTCGTGGCCGGCGGGCTGGCTGTCTGGCAGCGCCAGGAGACGGCACGGCAACGAGACATCCTGGCCGCCAAGCAGGCGGCCGCCGAGGCGGACCGGCAGCGGACCATCGACCCGTCCCTGGCGATGCTGCTGAGCGTGGCGGCCTGGCGGGTCTCGCCGGCGCAGCCGGAGGCCCGCTCCAGCATGACGGCCTCACTCCAGCAGCATGAGACGGCCGCCTTCCACGACCCGCCGGTCAACGGCGCGGCGCGGCGGGTGCTCAGCCGCGACGGCCGCACGCTGGTCAGCGCCAGCGAAGGCGGGGTCAACGTGTACGACGTGCGCGCCCGCAGGCGTACGGCGAGCTGGCCCCACATGACTCTGAGGGGGACCATCACGTATCCACCAACGCTGAGCCGGAGCGGGCGGCTGCTGGCCGAGACCACTACCGAGAAGCTCGGCGTCTGGGACCTGAAGACCGGCAAGAAGCTGCTCGAACGGCCGCTTCCCTTAAAGGGCGGGTTCGGCTACAGCGCCGTGTTCGGCGAGCACGAGACCACCCTCACGGTGCTGTACAGCCTGCATGACATCCACTACCTGCTCGACGTCTCGACCGGCAAGCGGTTCGGCAAGGGCGTCTTCGAGCTCCGCGGGGGGAAGGCGGTGAGCCATCCGCTCCTGGATTCCACGGGCAGGCGCCTGTTGCTGCCGGGAGACCGCCTCGACCAGATCGCGCTGCCCGGGTGGCGGATGGAGCGGCCGTTCCCCACCTGTGCGGATCGCCCCAACGCGGTGGCGTTCAGCCAGGACGGCAGGACGCTCGCGTGCGCCGACGGGATAGATATCGCCCTCGTCGGCGCCGCCTCGGGCCGCGCCCTCGGCGACAAGATGCCCTGCCGCGCCTGCGGGTCCGACAGCCAGTTGCGCTTCAGCCCGGACGGCCGGCACCTCGCCTCCTTCCGTGGAAGGGATGTGCAGGTCTGGGATCTGCGTACCCGGAACATAGTGCTCGACTACCGCGCCGAGGGCGATCTGACCGATGTCGCGTTCGACCCCGACGGCAGCACGCTCCGGTACATCGTGGACGACGCCGTCGTCAGCCTGGACCTGCGGCCGCGCACCCACGCGACGGCCGTGCCCGGATTGACCTACCTCAGCGGGGACGGCAAGTGGGCCGCGATCAGAGCCGGCAAGCAGCTTCGGATCTGGGACGTGGGCGCGGGCAAGGAGACCGGCCGCCTCTCCGTCGATGCGGACAACGAGGAGCCCGCCGACTTCTTCGGAACGAAGCTGGCCGTCAAGGACGTCAACGGCAAGATCACACTCTGGGACCTGCGTACCCTGGCGAAGCTCTGGTCGGTGCGGATGCCCGGGAAGGGCGGCGCCCCCATCGACGCGCATTTCAGTCCGGACGGGCGGCGGCTCGCGATGACCGTCATGTACGGGCGGACCCCGGTGTTCAAGAAAGTGGTGCTCGACGCCGCCGACGGGCACGTCCTGAGCTCGTTCGACACGAGCTCCCGAGGCGGGCCGTTCCTGCCGGGCGGCACAGCGTACGTGTCGCCGGACAGCGGCAGGTTCATCGACGTCGGCACCGGCAAGCCGGTAGGCGCCGGGTTCGGGCCCACGGACGCGCTCGCGATCAGCAGGGGAGGGCTCCTCGCCGCGTACGAGAGCACCACCGGGCGGGTCGGGCTGTGGAATGTCGACGGGCCGGAGGCACTGCGCCCCGCCCTGCCCCGGGCCGCCGACGAAGTCGATTTTCTGGCCTTCTCACCCGACGGCAAGACGCTCGCCACCGCCTCGACGCACGGCCTGCTCCAGCTCTGGGACGTCGAGGCCAGGCGGCGGCTCGGCGGGTCTTACCTGCTGCAGGAGGGCCAGCCGTGGTCGCTCGCGTTCAGCGCCGACGGGGCGGCCGTGTACGTCGGGATGGAGGGGGCCGTCCGCGCGGTTTCCGTTGACGGAGAACGGGTCGCGCAGGAGGTGTGCGCGCGGGTCGGGCGCTCGCTGTCGCCCGTCGAGTGGGAGCGGTACCTGGGCGGAGCGCCGTACCAGAACGTCTGCCCTTAACGGAAGGGGGCGGACACGGATTCGTGTCGCTCGATCCGGGCCAGCAGGTCCTCGAGGTCGGCCGGGTGAACTTCCATCGGAAGGGCCGAGCGGTCGCGTTGTAACGCCGCCCGAAGGCGATGAGCTGGTTGTCGATCAGCGCTGATGAGAAGACCTCCATCCAGGCCCGCTGCCGCTGCCACCCCACCCTGCCGCCAGGCGCCGCCCGGATGATGCGCGTCAACCACGACTACGACCGCGGCGGCGCGCTGGCCTACCGTTGGGCGTGACGACGACGCGCCAGCGTTGGCCGCCAGGGTGTCCGAGCTATTTACACCGCCCTGAAGACGCAACCAGCGCCGGTTCGAGGACGAGCGACGGCAATCCCGGCTGTTAGCCGCGAACCCGCCGAAGCCATCCTTCTGTTCGCAACCTTGCAAAGACCGGTAATCCCTATCAGGATGAAGAGCCGATGAGATCGGCTAACGGGCGCCCTCGCGCCTTCCCCTTTTACATCGTGTGCGATGTATCGCATTCGATGCACACCGCCCGCGAGGATGGACGGCCCACCCCCTTCGAGGTTCTCTCCAACTGTGTGGGTGAGCTGCTTTTCGAGCTGGAGGCGGGCGATCCGGGCGTCAGTGAGGCCGCGCATGTCGCCGTGGTGTCCTTCTCCGACAAGGTCGAGCTGGTGCTTCCGCTGACCAGGCCGTGCGACGCGATCAGGGTTCCGGCCCTGAAACGCGGCAGGCAGACGGATTATCTGGCGGTCTTCAGCGAGCTCGTGAAGATCGTTGAGAAGGACTACCGGAAGCTGTCCAAGCAATTCGACGTGCGGGCGCCGGTTGTCTTCTTCATCACCGACGGCGAGCCGTACGTTGGCGAAAACCATCAGGACGTCGAGATCTGGGGCCCCGCGCGGGACCGGCTGGCGAGCCTTCACCCGGCACCGCACATCGTGGCGCTCGGATTCGGGACGGTGCAGGAGGACACCCTGCGACGGGTCGCCACCACCCTCAGGGGCGAAGTGCTGGCCTTCGTGGGCGAGATCGCGACAGGGGCGGCCACCGTGCTGCACGGCATCGCGCAGGCCGTCTCGGACAGCATCAGCGCCTCGGTCAACAGGAACACGGCCGTTCTGCGCGGACCCGGCGGGATGCGGCAGCTGAGATGATCAGGGCAACGCTGGCGGGATTACTCCTGGTTATCGGAACCGGCCCGGTGGGAGCGGAGCCTGGTCCGTCGCCGGAGCCGACGGTAACGGTGACCGTGACGCCCAGTCCGCGGCAGGGCGGCGGGACGGCGGCGGGCTGGCCGCTGTGGATCCTGTCCGGCATCGCTGGTGGCGGCGCCGTACTCCTCGGGCAGTTACTGCTCGGCCGCAGGACCCGCACCGCGGCCGACGGCAGAACACCGCTCGGTCCGCTTCCCCAGCCGCTGCCCGTCCTGCTGGCGGGCGGGGCGGACTCGCGCGCCCCGGGCGTCGCACTCGACGGCGGCATGCTCGCGCAGACCACGGTCCGCGCCGTGAGCATCCGCGGCCGGCGCCATCGATATCGCGGCGAACCCCTGCAGGATGCCTACGCCGTACGGCTGAGCGCGGACGGACGATGGGTCATCGCGGCCGTGGCTGACGGGTTGGGGAGCACACTGCACGCCGAACACGCCGCCGCGGTGGCTGTGCGCGCCGCCACGAACCTCTCCCTGACCCCCGACCGCGGCTGGCACGCGGCCTTCGCCACCGTCGCCGGCGAGGTCATGCGCGCCACCGCCCGGCTCGGCGGCCAACCCACTGGCAAACACGGCGCCGGAGCATCGGATCCGCCCGCCACGACGCTGACGATCGGGGTGATCCCCGCGGACGGCAGACCTGGGATCGCCGCCTGCGCGGCCATCGGGGACTCGCCGGCGCTGTGGCTCCACGACGGGACGTGGACCGAGATCTTCCCACCTGAAGGGCAGCGACCGGGCAACGTCACGTCCGCCCTGCCGGACGACCTTGGTGAGCTGCGGGAACGGCGGATCGATTGGGGGCCGGGCGATGTGCTCGTCCTGTGCAGCGACGGGTTCGGGACGGCCATGGGTGGCGGCGGCAGCGTGCTCGCCCAACAGCTCGTCACATCGTGGAGTGCTCCGCCCGCGCTGCGCAGCTTCCTGCGCGATGTGGATTTCCATCTGTCGACTTACGATGACGACCGGACCGTTCTGGCGTTGTGGGCGGGCCGTCACGACACGGCCGTCCTGTGACAGGAGTGCGGCGGCAGACGTATGAATCCCCCAGATGTGGTCGAGGAAGCGGATCTGACGCCCTCCACGGATGCCGATGTCTACTCCCTGCGCCCGGGCGGTCAGGCTCGCAGCCTTGCGCTGTGCGAGGTCAGCGGCGTCCCTGGCCGGTTTCTGTTCAAACGGTACGACGAGGAGACGCTGACGGGGCTGGACGAGGACGCTCTGCTCGCCATGGTGCGCTGGCGGCGTGGACTTCCCCGGCAGGACCGAGCGACGCTCGATCAGCGCTGTGCGTGGCCGGTCGCGGCGGTCCGGGACGAGCGGGTCACCGGCATCTTGATCAGAGCCGCTCCCGAGCAGATGTTCGTCGAGCTCCGCACCCGCCGGGTGCCGCGACACCTGGATGAGCTCACTCGGTCGCCCGAGCGGGTGAGCGCCCTTCGCGACCACTACGGCACGCGCTACTACGAGCCGCCCTACAAGCTGGCCGTCCTCGGCCAGTTGCTCGCGACGACGCAGTGGCTGCACGAGCAGGGATATGTGGTGGGCGATCTGCAACTGCGCAACGCCGTCTTCACCATCGACCCGGCACCCGCGGTATACCTGCTGGACTGCGACTCCTGCGTACCGGTCGGAGGCCGCGGTGCCCTGCCGGAGGTCGATCCCGAGCAGTGGAAACTCCCCCGTGAAGGCGGATTCACCCCGGAGTCGGACTATTACAAGTTCGCCTGGGCCGTCGTGCGGTGCCTCCAGGAGAGCGCCGAGGCGTGGTCGGTCGACGAGGCCGCGCTCGCCAGGGTCCTGCCATTGCGGCATCGCCGCCTGATAAGGCAGTGTCTGGACGGTGCACCGGAATCGGTGGACATCGCGCGATGGCGGGCGGCGTGCGAGTCGTGGCGGTGGCTCGTCACTCCCGAACGCATCTACGTCGAGACCGACTCCAACCTGCGCGAGGCGTGGCGGCGGGGGAAGTCGGCAGTCGGGGACGGCTCGCGCGGCCGGCACGGGGGAATCGTGGTGCTGATCGTCGTCCTGGCGGCGATCGCCGTCGTCGTCGCGGTCACGTTGGGAGTCTGAATGAACACCGGCGAGCCACGGCGGATCGGGCCCTACGAGGTGCTCGGCCGCCTGGGTGCCGGCGGTCAGGGCACGGTCTACCTTGCGCAGGGCGAGGCGGGCCGGGTCGCGATCAAGGTGATCCACGCGCAGGGGGCGGCCGACCCGAGGGCGCGCAGGCGGTTCGCGGACGAGGTGGCCATCGCGTCGCGGGTGCCCAGGGCGTACACGGCGATGATCATCGACGCTGCCACCGACGGTGAGCAGCCGTACATCGTGAGCGAATACGTGGCAGGCCCGTCCCTGCAGGAGCTCGTCGACACGCACGGGCCGCTGTCGGGAGCTGCGCTTGAGCGGCTGGCGACCTATACGGCCACCGCCTTGGCGGCGATCCATGGCGCGGGAGTCATCCACCGGGATCTCAAGCCCGCCAACGTCATCATCGGCCCGGACGGACCACGTGTCGTGGACTTCGGAATCGCGCGTGCCCTGGAGGCGACCGCCGCGATCACCACGGCCGTGGGAACCCCCGGCTATCTCGCACCGGAGCAGGTGGGAGGGGTCGACGCCGAAGTGGGTCCCCCCGCCGACGTGCACGCGTGGGCAGGCACAGTGTATTTCGCCGCCACCGGCAAGGTGCCGTTCGCGGGGAGCAACGTGGCCGTCATCATCAACCGCGTCCTGACCAAGACCCCCGACGTGGGAGTGATATCCGAGCCGCTGCGTTCACTGATCGCCGACTGCCTCGCCAAGGATCCGGCACGGCGGCCCACCTCCATGGAACTGCTCGGCCGCCTCGTGGGGCATCAGTCGCAAACCGCGCGGGCGACGGTGCCACATACCAGGATCTCGCCGACCACCCTCGGAACGCTGAAGGAGACCACCACGCTGGGCAGCGGGCCCGCGGCCGACATCGTGATCCACGGGGAGGGGATCGCCCCGGCGCACGCCACCGTCCGCAAGGTGAGCGCAGGCTACCGGCTGCATGACCACAGTAGCGGTCTGGGGACGTTCGTCGACGGCCGCCCTGTTCTCTATGCGACCCTGCGACCGGGTGATCGGTTCACGATCGGTACGGCGGTGCTCCACCTCACCGAGGCGGGGGAGTTGGAGCGCGTACGGCTCAGCCGAATGTCCGCGCGCTGGTGGCTTCTGCTCTTCCTCATCGCGGCAGTGGCGCTGACGGTAATCGTCGTGGTCATGGGATAGTCACGGGCGTGGGCATGGTGACGTTCACTCGTTCCCCGGTCCTGGAGTCGAGGGTGAAGGCGCCGCTGGCGCCGCGGATGACGTTGGTGCCGGTGAACAGGTAGAGCTGCCCGCGCACCGCCACGGCGGAGGGCAAGCTGAGCTGGGACGGGTCCACGCCGATGGCGGCCTTCTGAACCGCGGTGGCCGCAGCGGTCACCGCGTCATACGCCAAGATCGCCAACCCGCTGCCGAGATGCGCCGCGGGGAAGGTCACCCCATGGTGGGGCGCCACGAACTCGTCACGGAAGTCGCGGTAGAGCTGGCGGTGCGGATTGTCCTGGTGGTCGAGCCGCTTGGGATCGGCGAGCGGCACGAACATCACCTTGATGGGCGCTTCGGGGTCGTGCAGCGACGGGTCGTTCGGATTTTGGTCCTGGGCGTCGTCCCCGGTGACCACGGTGATGGGCGTGGATCGGCAGGGCCGGCTCCGCAGCAGCTTGAGGAAGGTGGGCATGAACGCCTGGCGGCCAGCGTAGAAGATCATATCGGTCTTCGCCCCGCAGATCGTGTCGCTGATGGTCCGCAGGAGCGAGGGACCGCCACGCGGGTCGAAAGGAAAACTGAGTCCGGACCTGTCGACGTACGGCTTGAGCCCGAGCTTCGGATCGAGGAAAGCATCCTTCAGCGAGCGGGCGTAAAGGTCCTTGGTTCCCTGCGGGGTCACGTCAGCCCACATCAGGGCCGCGTTCCCCCCGACCTTCTTCTTCTTGAACTCTTCGGCGATGGCCTGCACCTGGGCCGAGGTGCTGACCGCGGTGCGGGTGAGACCAGGAATAGGTCCGCCGTCGTCGATCTCACCGGCGGTGTTGAACCCGGCCGCGGTGATGAAATCGGCGACCATCGGGATTCCGGGATCCTTGGCCAAGGCACGTGCGGCGTCGATGCTTTCCTGCTGGCTCGGGCCCATTCCGGTGACCGCGACGACCTGTCCGGGGCTCCCCGTCGCACCCGTCGCGGCATTCTTCCGCACCGCCTGCACCGTCGTCCGCCACTTCGAGCCGTCGTGACCGGTGTTGGCCAGCAGGAGCCGGATCTTGGGGAACGTCTCCGAACGGTTGGCGCGGTACTGACCGATGAACGCCCCCTCGAGCTGGTGGAGGGCGCGCTCGCCGACCAGTCCGCGCGGGCCTGCCCCCATCGGGGCCATGAGCGCGATCGTGCTGTAGTCCTTGTCCTTGGCGACCGTGCGGTTTTCCGCCGCGATGGCCTCCAGGATCGGGCGATACTGCTTGCCCAGGACCATCGTCCCGTCGGCTGGGTCCATCAGCCCGACGCACTCGCCTTCGATGGCGATGATGTCCGCGCTCTTTGTTTCACAGCCGCCCCATGGCCACCATCCCTGCGTGTAATTCACGAGTACCGCAGTGGATATCAGGACGGCGACAACAACGACGATCACCACCAAGCGTCGGCGAAATAGCGTCCCCACCTGGCGTAAGAAGCTCCAGGCGCGCGCGGCGAGGGAGGGTGCCGGTGCCGGTTCGTCATACATCTGGACTCCAAGCCGTCACTTACCCACGACCGTGCAGGCGCGCTTCCCGAATATCGATCGCACGCTTCCCCATCCCTGGGCCGGCGGCCGCCTAAACTCATCGTCATTAAAACGTGATCAATGGCGGCCGGACAACAGTCAGTTGGCGGGTTCGTCTGGAAACGGTTGGGTTCGAAGCCCATCGTCAAAGGCCCAGATGTGCTTTGCAACCGAGCTTGAAAGGCCGGAGTTACGGCGTCGTGGGGTAGTGACGGCCGCTGGCGGGTGGTTATGCCAGTGATGATCGGCGTGCGCGCCGACGGCCGCAAAGAACTCGTGGCGCTGACCACGGCTACCGCGAGTCCGCTGAGTCATGGGCCAACCTGCTGCGCGGTTGCCGGCGGCGCGCGATGCGGGCGCCGGTGCTGGCGCGCTCCCGGCATGTCCGGGCGTATAGCGGTTGACACTTTTTGCGACTAACCGCTATCTATTGGCTAACCGTTAGGGGGTGGAGTGCAGGACGCAGTGCTGGCGATGCTCGCCAAGGAGCCGTCGCACGGATACCACTTGCACGCTCGGCTGCGGCGCAGTCTCGGCCCGCTTGGCGAGTCGATGAACCGTGGTCAGATCTATGTGACGTTGGCCCGGTTGGAGCGAGCGGGGCTCGTTGTCTGTGAGCGGGCGGACGGCCTGCCCGAGCGGCCGGAGCGCAAGGTCTATGCGCTGACGC
>NZ_VCJS01000247.1 GCF_005893125.1 Nonomuraea basaltis
GGGGAGGGTGGGCCTTCCGTTACGGGCCCGAGGCCGTGGCAGGTGACAAGTTCGAGCTGGGAGAGGTGCTCGACACGGGAGCCATGCTGCTGGGCCGCGTCACCTGGCAGCTCTTCTCCGGCATCTGGCCTTCCAGGGATGATGAGTTCTCCAGGAAGATGAACGCCATCCCCAAGCTCGTCGCCTCACGATCACTGGACCATGTCGACGGGTGGCGGAACTCCACCCTCCTGCAGGGTGACCTGGTCGAGGAGGTGTCCAAGCGCAAGCAGAGCCAAGATGTCGTCGTCGCAGGCAGCGCCGGTATCGTCGATGCGCTGCGGGCGTACGACCTGATCGACCAGTACCGGTTGCTGGTGTTCCCGATCGTGCTCGGACAGGGCCGGCGGCTGTTCGGCAGGCCCGGACAGCCCATCGGCCTGAACCTCGTGGCCGCCGAGCCTGTGGGCCAGGCCGTTCGCCTGGTCTATGACCGCAACGCTGCGAGCACACAACCATCTCGAGGAGAGCACCAGTGAGATTCGCGCTGCTGATCAACGAACGTCCCGAGGCCTATGAAGGTCTCAGCGGTGACGAGCGCGCCGCCATCAGCGCGGAGTACGTCGCGCTGATGGCGGACGAACGCATGATCGGGGGAGAGCAACTACAGCCGGCCGACACCGCGACCACCGTACGTGTCGAGGGCGGCGAGATGCTGCTGATCGACGGGCCGTTCGCCGACACCAAGGAGATCTTCGGCGGGTTCTACCTCATCGAGGCGGTCGATCTCGATGACGCGCTGGAGCTCGCCGCCCGGATCCCGGCCGCTCGTCTGGGCGGCTCGGTTGAAGTGCGGCCGCTGGTGGAACGGTAGGTCGTGCTCGAGGAGATCTTCCGCGAGCAATGGGCCCGCGTTCTCGCCTATTTGGTGAGCTTCACCGGCGATATCGACGTGGCGGAGGAGGCCGCGCAGGAGGCGTTCGTCATCGCAGCCGAGCGCTGGGCCCGTGACGGGCCCCCGGACAACCCGAGGGCGTGGCTGGTGGTGACCGGACGCAACCGGGCGATCGATCGTCTTCGTCGCGACCGTACCCATGCGGAGAAGATCCGCCTGCTGGATCGCCCGGACCTCGGCGGGGAGGTGACGATGGACGAGACCACCATTCCCGACGAACGACTCGAACTGTTCTTCATGTGCTGTCATCCGGCGCTGGGGACCGAGGCTCAGGTCGCGCTCACGCTGCGGGCGCTGGGCGGCTTGTCGACTGCCGAGATCGCCCGGGCGTTCCTGGCGAGCGAGGAGACGATGAAGCGCCGGCTCTCCCGCGCACGCAACAAGATCCGGGCGGCTGCGATCCCGTTCGCGATCCCCCGGGAACACGTTCTGCCCTCCCGCCGGGGAGCGGTGCTCGCGGTGCTCTACCTCATCTTCAACCAGGGGTACGGCGACGGCCGGGCCGACCTGGCGGCCGAGGCGATCCGGCTGGGCCGGATACTCCTCGGTCTCATGCCCGGCGAACCCGAGGCCATGGCGCTGCTGGCGTTGATGCTGCTGCACGACTCACGCCGCGCGGCCCGCGTCCGCGACGGCGAGATCGTCCTGCTCCACGAGCAGGATCGCGGGCTGTGGAACACCGCCCAGATCTCGGAAGGGCGGGCGCTGCTCGACCGCGCCGTCGCGCTCGGCGCCCGCGGCGCCTACGCGGTGCAGGCCGCCATCGCCGAGCTGCAGACCGAGGCGCGGATCGACTGGCCGGCCATCGCCGCGCTCTATGATCGCCTGCGGGAACTGACGGGCTCCGCGGTCGTCGAGCTCAACCGCGCCGTGGCGATCGCGGAGATCGACGGGCCGCGTGCGGCGCTGGCCATCGTCGACGCACTCGACCTCGGCACCTACCGCTACTTCCACTCCACCCGAGCAGAACTCCTGCGGCGCCTGAACGACATCACGCGGGCCCGGGCGGCCTACCGCAAGGCGCTCGAACTGGCCACGACCGAGGCCGAGCGCCGTTTCCTCAACCGCCGTCTGAGCGAACTCTGACCGGCAGACCCGGCGGCGCACCGGGTATCGGTTGTTTCGTTGCAACCCGCACTGATTACGCAGGCAGACCGGACTCTTCGCCGGCTGGGGAAGTCCGCGACAGTCGCGGGCCGTTGAGGAGGATCAGGGTGAGGGCCAGCGCCCACAGCACGACGGATTCGATCACGGCGAGGCGGAGGTCGCCCGCGCGGGAGGCGAAGGTGTTGAGCGCGGCATGCGTCAGGATGGCGATCAGGGCGCTGCCCTGCGTGTGCTGGAAGATCCAGGTATAGATGACGGCCTGAGCCGGTAGTTAGACGAATAACAGGGGGATCGGCTGGCCGTGCAACGGTGACGTCTCCGTCCAGAAGAGCGGCAGATGCCAGGCCGCCCAAATCAGACCGAGGATCAGGCTCGCGGTCAGCGGGCTCATCCGGGTAAGCATCCGGGGCAGGGCGAAACCACGCCAGCCGGTCTCCTCGCCCAGTCCGTCGGTGAGCGCGAGCACGACGAAGAGGGGCAGCAGGCCGGCGGGGGACTCCCAGGTCAGGGCCCACTCCCCGCCCAGCACGGCGTTCACGCCCGCGACGATGAGAGCCACCACGACCGGCCCGAGCAGCGCGACCGCGTACCACACGAGGCCGACCCGCCAGCGGATCAGCCTGCGCCCCAGATCGCCCAGGCCGCCGGTCAGCGCCGCTGCGAGCACGGCCGCGAGCGCCGGGCCGTAGGTCCACACCGCGCCGATGGCCCCTGCCGGACCGTCGGGGTCGATCGCTCGCGGGACCCATATCGCCCAGGTGACGACGAAGACGAGCAGGAAGAAGATCGTCAGCGGGCGTCGGGTCACGGCCGTACCTCCCAGGTCACCCGCAATCTTCACCAGATCGTCCTGGCGCGCAATGCCGTACGGGATCGCGATGCGATCTTGTAGCGGAAGGTGTCATTCATCGGCGGGATCCCACGGCAACGACCGTCCTGGCTCGGCCGGACCCCGTCCTGCATGTACCGATTCCGTGACCAGAGTGGCCCGGTGCCCACACCGGCCACTCGGATCAAGGAAGACACTTTCCGTCGTTCCGATTGCGCTCTGACCCGGCATCTTTGCGCGGAGGCTTCACATCCCCATCTGGTGGTGCGACGCGGCATTCGCCACCTCGGCCAGCGCATCCTCCGTCGTGAGCACCTCGGCCCACACGGCCCTGCCGCCGAGCGCGTCGTCGCGCACGCCCCAGCGGACCGCCGTCTCCTCGACGATCCGAACTTCCGCGAAACAATCGCCGGATATGAGACAGCATGGTGGGATCTGAAAGGCCATTTGGCCGCTTACCGCCCGTGACTATGGGGGATCCGATCAAGCAGATGACGCGGCTTTTAGGGCCTCCGATCGGAGGCCTTCCTGCGCTTGGCGGTGGTACAGGCGATGTTATGTTCACACAGCTCTTGCCCAAGATCTAGAAGGCCGTCAGGGAATCTGTAATACCCGCAATGCGCCGCGATCAGCCCTTGTGCGAGCGCGGGGTGAATGTTGTGCTTACCTTTGTCTGGTGCTCGGTGATCTGCTCGACCTCGTTCTGCTCGCCCTGCTCGTCGCCTTCGGTGTCTCCGGATATCGCCAAGGGTTCATCGTCGGGGCGGCAAGCTTCCTCGGCTTCGTCGGCGGATGCGTGCTCGGGATCTACATCGCACCGGCCATCGCGGGCGCGGTCGTGGACGGAGACGTCCCGGAATCATTGCTGGCCATCGTGATCGTGTTACTGACCGCGACAATGGCCCAATTCGGTACGTCCACCGTGGGGGCGGTGCTGCGCTCCCATGTGCGGTACGAACCCGCCCGGATTCTGGATGGGGTGGGCGGCACGCTGATCTCCGGCTTATCGGTGCTGGTCATCGCCTGGCTCGTCGGAAGCCTGCTGGTGTCCAGCTCATTGGCGCCGATCGTGGAGCAGATTCGCGGCTCGCTGCTACTGGCCACGGTTGACCAAGCGATTCCCACTGCGGCGCGCGACTGGCAGAAACCCTTCAAGCGGTTCATCGACCGATCCGACTTCCCGCCGGTGCTGGACGCGATCGCCGGTCAGCCGACCATCGACGTTCCGCCGCCGGACGCTGCAGTGCTGAAGAGCGCCGCACTGCAGCAGGCACGTGCAGGGATCGTGCAGGTGCAGGGAGTCGCCAGTTCCTGCGGCAAGCACATCACCGGCACCGGATTCGTGTACGCGCCGGATCACATCATGACCAACGCACACGTGGTCGCAGGAGTGGACGAGGAGTTGCTCATCGTCGATCACGAGCGGCGGCCTCGCCCAGCAGCGGTGGTCCTGTACAACCCGAAGCGGGACGTGGCCGTGCTGCACGTGCCGAATCTCGGGCTGCCGACCCTGACCTTCGACGGCAGGGCCGACAGGGGCAATGACGCGATCATCGCGGGGTACCCCAAGGGTCGCGGGTTCACCTCACAGCCGGCAAGGGTCGCGGCGCGGCAGAGCGTCTCCATCCCCGACATCTACCGAGAGTCCCAGGTGACGCGGGATGTGTACCTCATTCGGGGCAAGGTCGAGCAAGGCAATTCGGGCGGCCCCCTCCTGGCCCGCGACGGCCGGGTACTGGGCGTGGTCTTCGCGTCCGTCACCAGCCAGGACGACACCGGCTACGTGCTGACCGCCGCTGAGGTCGCCTCCGATGCCCGCCGGGCCGTGATCGCTGCCAAGCCCGTCAGCACTCAGACCTGCGACTGACTTAATCGCCTTTCTCCTCTGACGGGAATCCGCCAATCTCCGGCGGCGCACTTCATTCCCCGGCCGATCGATATTTGTGGTGACGCCAGGGCCCGTCCTGCATGTACCGATTCCGTGATCAGAGTGGCCCGATTCCTACACCGGGCCACTCTGATCACGGAAGACGCTTCTAGGGGTTTCCCTTGCGTTCCGAACGGCCAGTGGTGCTCGGCAACTTCTTCTACTTCAGCAGGCTCCCCGACCCTTACCAGAGCTGCGCCGACGTGGGAGAATCCCTATGGTCTGTGCGATCCCACCACCGGACAAAGTGGCAATCCTGGGACACCGGTGTCCCCGCGGCCGCCGGAACCAACCCGTCACGCACTTACTTCTGCCTCGATAACATTCTCTCCCGGACCCGGATTACAGCAGCAGTTGAGGAATGTGCAGGAAAATGGCCGGACTAGTCATCATCTACGGCGTCGCCGTCATCTGGTTCGTTCTCGCCTTCTTGGCCTTCGCCAGTAAGCGGATCCAGGCCATCATGCTGAGCATCCACGTCGCAGCTTCCGGCCTCCTGGCGGCCTGGCTGGTGTCCATGGAGTGGGCGGTAGGGATGACCGTCATCATGTTCGGGCCGGGCGCGGCGATCTCGCTCGTCAGCCTCGTGCTTATGGCGCTGAGCACACAGGACAAATCCAGTAGCTCAGAGCAGTGACCAGCACACGGGTGTCCGGAGCCCTGTCGCGCGTTGCGCGCTCCGTTGCGGAGGCGCATGCAGGTGGCTCTAGGTCTGGGTTAGGGCGGCTTCTAGGAGGAGAGAGCCGGCGCCGAGCAGGGCGGCGTCCCTTCCCGCTCTGGCCGGGGCTATCTCCAGGTCCCGGGTGGCCAGGGGGAGGCAGCGTTCCCAGACGGTGGCGCGGATTGAGGTGATCAAGGGTTCGGCCGCCGACAGGCTGCCGCCGACCGCGACCACGTCCGGGTTGAAGAAGTTCACCAGCACCGTGAGGACCTCGCCGATGCGGCGGCCGGCGTTGCGGACCAGGCTGGTGGCCTCCGGGATGGCGTCGTTGACCAGGCCCACGATGTCGGCCGGGCGGGTCACCTCGATGCCGGCCTCCGACAGCGTCGCCATCAGGGCGGCGCCGCTCGCGTACGCCTCCAGGCAGTCCGGGTGGCCGCAGGCGCAGATGACCGAGGAGTCGGAGCGGACCCGTACGTGGCTGATGTCGCCTGCCGCGCCCCTGCCCCTGTGGAGGCGGCCGTTGACGATCACGCCGCAGCCTATTCCGGTGCCGGCCTTGACGACCATGAGGTTCTGGCTGTCCGGCCACCAGCGGGCCTCGCCCGCCGCCATCAGGTTCGCGTCGTTCTCGACGAGGATGGGCAGGTCGTAGCGGGTGGCGAGGTGGTCGGCGACGGGGAAGTCGTTCCAGCCGGGCATGCGTGAGGGGGTGACGACGCGCAGCGTCGCCGGGTCCACCGGGCCGGGGATGCCGGTGCCGATTCCGCGTAGGGGGATCGAGGCGGGTACGTGTTCCGCCAGCAGGTCGTCGAAGGCGCCGGCGATGCGGTCGAGTGTGGCCTGGGGGCCGTCGGCGATCTCGCAGGCCCGCTCCTCGATCACGAGCGGGGTGCCGCTCAGGTCGAGCAGGCCGAGGCGTACGTGGTGGGCGCCCAGGTCGGCGACGGCCAGTACGCCGGCCGTGGAGGACAGGCGCAGGCGGCGGGGACGGCGGCCGCCGCGTGAGGTGCCGGAGCCCTCCTCGGCGAGGAGTCCCGCCTCGATGAGCTCCTCGACGCGAAGCGACACGCTGGACGCGGCCAGGCCCGATAAGCGGGCCAGGTCGGCGCGTGACTCGGCCTTGCCGGTCGCCACGAGTCGCAGCAGATCGCCCTGTGCCCCCTGCACGGGCAGCCGCTGGTTCATGTGAGATACCTACCATGGCGTGACTTACACCGACAACGTATTGACTTGCTACGAAATATCCCACTACGGTCCGCCTTATCTTCGAAATCGAAGGAAGTGACCGTTCATGAAGAAGTTTGTCGCTGTCGCCGCCATCTCCCTGTTAGCCCTGGCGGCCTGCGGTGAGTCGAGCAGTCCAGCCGTGCCGGCCGTGCCCGGAGAGTCCCAGAAGAGCGGCGTTCTCGCCAAGGCGCCCGTCGCGACCGCGGCCGAGATCCTGCCCGGCTCCACCATGGAGAAGATCAAGCAGCGCGGCGAGCTCCTCGTGGGCGGCTCACTGGACGCGCCGCTGCTGTCCCAGCAGAACCCCGCCACCGGCGAGGTCGAGGGGTTCGACGCGGAGATGGGCAAGGCCCTGGCCACGTACATCCTGGGTGAGCCCAAAGTGAAGATCGTCAACTCGGCGTCGGAGACCCGGGAGGCGCTGCTCGCCAACGGCACCGTGGACGTGGTCTTCCAGACGTACACGATCACCGAGGAGCGGGCGAAGCAAGTTGCGTTCGCGGGCCCGTACTACACCTCCGGTCTGACGATCGCGGTGAAGAAGGGCACGACGGGCATAGCCAAACCCGAGGACCTGAACGGCAAGAAGGTTCTGGCGGGCGCGAACACCCCGGCCATCCCGGCGATCGAGAAGCTGGCGCCGCAGGCCGAGATCATCACGTTCGGCAGCGACCCCGAGTGCATCCAGGCGCTCAAGCAGGACCGGGGCGTGGCGTACGTGCAGGACGAGACGATCCTGATCGCCGACGCCCAGAAGGACCCGTCGATCGAGATCGTGACCAAGCCGTTCACCGTGGACCCGTACGGCATCGGGCTCAAGCACGGCGACGACCAGTTCAAGTCCTTCACCAACGACTGGCTGAAGAAGATCCAGGACGCGGGTGTCTGGCAGGAGATCTGGAAGAGCTCCATCGGCACCGTCGTGACCGGCGACGCGCCGCAGCCGCCGCAGATCGGCTCCGTGCCGGGGTCCTGATGTCCGTCCTCCTCGATGTGCCGGGGTCCTGATGTCCGCCTTATCCGTCCTCCTCGACCACCTGCCCGCGCTGTGGCGGGGACTGATCGTGACGTTCCAGCTCACCGCCGCGTCCTTCGCCGGCGCGGCGGTGCTGGGCGCGCTGGTCTGCGCCCTGCGCGTCAGCCCGGTACGGGTGCTGCGCGCCCTCGGCACCGCGTACGTCGAGGCGTTCCAGAACCTGCCGCTCCTCGTGCTGCTCGTCCTGGCCTTCTTCGGCCTGCCGGAGATCGGCATCCAGGCCGACCCGCTGGTGACGGCCATCGTGGTGATCGCTGTCTACGAGGCCGCCTACATCGGCGAGGCGCTGCGCTCGGGGGTGAACTCGGTGTCGAAGGGGCAGGGCGAGGCGGCGCGGGCGATCGGGCTGACGTTCGGCCAGTCGCTGCGGCACGTCGTCCTGCCGCAGGCGCTGCGCACGGTCGTGCAGCCGATCGGCAACATCTTCATCATGACCACCATGAACACCGCGCTGGCCGCCGCCGTCGGGGTCGTCGACCTGACCGCCGCAGCCCACCGGGTGAACCTGGTGGAGGCCCAGCCCATCCCGATCTTCGTGGGCGCGGGGATGGCGTACGGGCTGATCGCCGCCGCGGCCGGGTTCGTCACCGGCAGGCTCGAACGCCGGCTGGTGATCCTCAGATGAGCGTGCTGTTCGACGAACCGGGGCCCCGGGCCCGCCGGCGCATCCGCGCCGCGACCGTGCTCGGCACGCTGGCCGCCGTGGTGCTCGCGGCGCTGGCCGTGCGGCAGTTCGCCGCGAACGGGCAGCTCGACGCGGCGCGCTGGCAGCCGTACGCGACCTGGCCCATGTGGCGGTACCTGCTGGACGGACTGGGATCGACGTTCCTGGCGGCGGTCGTTGCGGCCGCGCTGTCCATGGCGTTCGGGCTGGCCCTGGCGCTGGGGCGGCTGTCCCCGAGGGCGTGGGTGCGCGGCCCGGCGGCCGGCTACGTCGAGGTGGTCCGGACGATTCCGGCGCTGCTGCTGGTGTACATCGTGCTGTTCGCGCTGCCGCGCTACGGGCTCGACCTGCCGCTGTTCTGGAAGCTGGTCGTGCCGCTGACGGCGTCGAACGCGGCCGCGTACGCGGAGATCTTCCGCGCCGGCATCAACTCGGTCGAACGCGGCCAGAGCGAGGCGGGCCTGGCCGTCGGCCTGACGCGCTTCCAGACCATGCGCTTGATCGTGCTGCCGCAGGCCGCCCGCCGGGTGCTGCCCTCGCTCGTCAGCCAGTCCGTCGGCCTGCTCAAGGACACCTCGCTCGGCTTCGTCGTCAGCTACGGCGAGCTGCTCTACAGCGGCAAGGTGCTGGCCGCCTACAACGGCCTGCTCATCCAGACATATCTGGTCGTCGCGCTGGTCTACCTGGTGGTCAACGCGTCGCTGTCCAAGCTGGCCCGCACGCTGGAGGCCCGCCAGCCCGTCACGCTCAGAACGCCCCGAACGCTCAGAAGGAGGACCGCACGTGCCTGAACTCGCCGTGCTGGCCGAGGTGATCCGCTCGGGATTCGTGGAGAGCGTCCACTACGGCAGCGTCGTCGGCCTCGATCCGTCGGGGCGGGCCGAGGTGGCGCTGGGCCTGGTGGACGCGCCGGTGCTGCCGCGCTCGTCGGCCAAGCCGTTCCAGGCGCTGGCCTGCCTCGTGTCGGGCGCGGCGCTGGCGGGGCCCGAGCTCCGGCGGCTGGCGATCGCGGCGGGCAGCCACACGGGCGAGGACTTCCACGTACGCCTGGTGCGCGAGCTGCTCGAAGACTACGGCCTGGACTTCCGGGCGCTGGGCTGCCCGCCGTCGTGGCCGGAGGACCGGGCCGCCATGGAGGAGCTGATCAGGCAGGGGCAGGGCGTCTCACGCGAGCGCATGAACTGCTCCGGCAAGCACGCCGCCATGCTGGCCGCCTGCGTGGCGAACGGCTGGGACGTGCCCGGCTACCTGTCGCCCGAGCACCCCCTGCAGCAGCGGGTGCGGTCGGTCACCGAGGAACTGGCGGGGGAGAAGGCCGCGCACGTGGCGGTGGACGGGTGCGGGGCACCGCTGTTCGGGATCTCGCTGACCGGGCTGGCGCGGGCGGTGCAGGGCCTGGTGACGGCCGCCCCGGGCAGCGGCCCGCGGCAGGTCGCGGACGCGATGCGTGCGCACCCCGAGTACGTCGGCGGCACCGGCCACCAGAACACCGATCTGATGCGGGCCCTGCCGGGCGCCGTGGCCAAGGGCGGCGCGGAGGGCGTGCTGGTGGTGGCCCTGGCGTCCGGGCACGCGGTGGCGGTGAAGGTCATCGACGGCAGCCCGCGCGCCACCACGGCGATCGCGCTGGGAGCGCTGCGGCTGATGGGCTGCGACGTCACGCCGGCCGCCGCGTTCGAGCACGTGGACGTGCTGGGCGGCGGTGTACCCGTAGGACGGGTGGTCACAGCGCTCCGCCGCAGCCCTCCGTGAGGCCCTGCGCCGGGTTGTCGCCGGGCTGCTTGGCAACCTTCTTCGGGGTCTTCTTCGGTGAGGGGCCGGACGACGCCGTGGGTGAGGCCGAGGCGGTGGCGGCGACGGCCGGCTTCGTGACGGCCGAGTCGCGGAGGGCCTTGCCCGCGATGGTCCGGATCTTGTCCCAGTCCGGATAGCCGGTGTTGATCAGCGGCGGCACGAACTGCACGCTCGTCACCTCCGCGTTCTTGACCTTCAGCGCGAGCGGCACCAGGTGCTTGAGCATCGGCCGCGGGATGTCGGTCCTGATCAGCTCCTTGGTGGCCAGCGCGATCCGGTTGAACCTGCTCAGCACGGTCGCCGGGTCCGCCTGGTCGAGCAGCGCGCCGAGCACGCACCGCTGGCGGCGCATCCGGGTGTAGTCGTCGCTGTTGGTCCGCGAGCGGGCGTACCACATCGCGTCCGCGCCCTTCAGCTTGCGCGTGCCGGCCTTGACCAGGCCCTCGTTGTACTTGCCGAACACGACGTCCGTCTCGACGTTGATGGTGATGCCGCCGATGGCGTCGATGAGGCGGGCGAAGCCCCACATGTTGACCAGGGCGTACCAGTCGACCTTGACGCCGAGGGTGTAGCCGATCGTGTCCATCAGGACCTTGGGGCCCTGGCGCTGCTTGCCGCCGAAGATCTCCGGGTGCGCGTCGGCGTACTCCCAGACGCTGTTGAGCAGGTCGCTGCGCCCGCCGCCGGGGTCGGTCGGCAGCCGGAACCCGTTGGGGAAGCGCTCGGCCATGGGCGTGCCCGGGCGGAAGCGGACGTTCTCCAGGTTGCGCGGCAGGCTGAACAGCACGGTGTTGCCGGTCGTCACGTCGACGCTGGCCAGGTTCATGCTGTCGGTACGCACGCCGACCCGGTGGTCGTCGGCGTCGCCGCCCAGCAGCAGGATGTTCACCCGCCGGCGCCCCGCCCACGGGTCCTCCGGCTTCGGCTCGGCCACGGGGGGCTCACCGTCGGCCGGGGTCTCCTTGAAGATGTCGTTGAGCGTCCGCTGGTAGGTCCACACGGTCTGCCCGAGGCCCCCGAACGGCACCACCACCAGCACGGCCAGCAGCCCGGCCAGCGTGCCGGTGAGGATCTGCCCGCCCTGCGGCAGCCGCCCCGGCCGCAGCACCACGAAGGAGTGCACGATCAGCACGAACCACGCCAGCCCGAGCACGCCGGAGCCGACCACGATCGTGGTCAGCCAGCTGTTCTCGGTCAGCGAGCCGATCAGGTTGCCGAGGTCGGTCGCGAGCCACAGCGCGAGCAGCGCCAGCAGCCCGGCGGCGTAGCAGGAGATCAGGGCCAGGCCCGTCTTCCGCCAGCCGGCGCGCAGATGAGCCGCCCCCGGTGCCAGTGCCGACAGCACCAGCCAGCCGAGGACCCCGCCGGCGCTCACCGGTTCCTTTGCCTGCTGCACGCCATCCCCGTTTCCCCGTGAATCTCACCGTAGGCTTGCTCCGCGCCGCCTGAAGGCGGGCCGCTGGACACGGCCCGCCTCAGGCTGGAATGAGGCGGCAGCCTACGCACCGAATACGAAATATGTCTTTATCGGAGGGTGAACATCCGCAACCGAATAAAATTCGGTGCATGGCCTTGCCGAGATCAAGTACGACCTGGCCGCCCGTGTGGCCACCCCCACATTGTGTCGCCCTGAACGGCTGAATGCGTTCACGCCGACGATGTGTGCCGAGCTCATTCGGGCTTTTGACCTTGCCGATGCCGACGGCGAGGTGCGCGCGGTGGTGGTCACCGGCGCGGGCCGGGCCTTCTGTGCCGGGGCCGAGCTGGTAGGCGGGCCCTGCACGGTGGAGGGAGTGACGGCGTTCCTGGAGAAGCGGCAGGCCGAGTTCCCGACGAAGGTGAGTGAGGATCTGCCGCCCGGGGTGCCGTCCTGGCCCGACAATCCCTATCGTGTCTAGCATGTACGAGATCACCGTTCTGCACATGCCGGACGACTTCGAGGGCGAGGTCGTCGCGACGCTGGTCTCCAGGAGGACCGGATCCCGCCGGGCGGTGCTCTACCTGCACGGGTTCACGGACTACTTCTTCCAGGACCACCTGGCCGACTACTACGTCCAGCGCGGCATCGACTTCTACGCGCTCGACCTGCGCAAGTACGGCCGTTCGCTGCTGCCGCACCAGACCAGGGGCCTGATCAGGAGCGTCACCGACTACTTCCCCGACATCGACGAGGCCGTCCGCGTCATCAGGCAGGACCACGACGAGCTGACGATCAACGCGCACTCGACCGGCGGCCTGATCGCCCCGCTGTGGGCCGACCGCGTCCGCGGCCGGGGTCTCGTGCAGGGGCTCGTGCTCAACAGCCCGTTCCTCGACCTGAACGTCCCCGCTCCGCTCCGCCTGGCCGCCGACCTGCTCAAGACGCCGCTGTCGTACACGCGCCGGGCGCTCCCGCTGGGCATCAGCACCACGTACGGACAGACCCTGCACCGCGACCATCACGGCGAATGGGACTACGACCTGCAGCTCAAGCCGCTGGAGGGCTTCTCGGTGCACGCCATGTGGCTGGCCGCCATCCGCCGGGCGCAGCGGCGGGTGCACGCGGGCCTCGCGGTGGACGTGCCGGTCCTGGTGCTGGCCTCCTCGACCGGCCTTCGGGTACGCGACTTCGTCCCCGAGGCGCGCTCGGCCGACATCGTGCTGGACCCGCGGCACATCGCCCGCTGGTCCACCTCGATCGGGCCGCACGTCACGTGCGTGCGGATCACGGACGGCCTGCACGACCTGGTGCTGTCGGCCGAGCCGGTGCGCAAGCAGGTGTTCGCCGAGCTCGACCGCTGGACGAACGCCTATCTTGGTCCGCGTTCAGCGGACGAAGACAGGTAGCGGACGAAGCCCGCGCCTACGCCGAGCAGGTCTACCAGGGGAACGAGAACAACCCGTAGTAGGCCGCCGCCACCATCAGCAGCCCGGTCCCGCCGAGCACGCCGGCCACCGCCACGTGCTGCCACCGGCTCGGCAGCATGCCCTCGCGCAGCGCCGACACGAAAGCCGCCACCGCCGTGACCTCCTGGATGAGCATCAGCACGGCCAGCGCCCGCACGACCAGCCACCCGGCCAGCACGGCGGGCCAGGCGCCCGCCTGGTTGATCGAGAACATCACCAGCAGCATGATGAACGCCACCACCGACGCCAGCAGGCCCAGGCTGGTCCACGCGATCCTGACCAGCCGGCGCCTGATCGGCGCCCACAGCCGGGCGTTCGTCTCGACGGGGAGGTGGCCGCGGCCGCGCAGGCGCTCGACCATGGCGGCGACCGGGCCCGCCACGTAGCCGACGGCGGCCAGGCAGATCGTCAGGCCCAGCATCGTGCCGCCCGCGTACCAGGGGGCCTCGGGCACGTCGCTGGCCTCGAACCGCTGCACGGGGGTGGCGCCCGCCATGCGCACCGGCGGCTCCGCGGTGCCCGGCAGGCCGGTGATCCAGTTGGTCAGAGTCTCGAGGTAGCCCTTGGTGAACTCGCCGCCGTTGACCCGCATGGCATGGTCGCCCTTGCCCATGAAACGGATCGTGTAGTCGTCGTTGCCCGCCTTGTCCATCGCCGTGATGAGCGCCTTGGTGGACTCGACGAAGGGAATCGAGGGGTCGGTCGTGCCGTAGAACGCCAGGACCGGCTGCTTGATCTGGCTTAAGGCGGGCATCGCGTCGTAGCGCAGGAAGTTGAAGCCGACCCCGCCCATCGCCCTGGTCAGCAGGTCGCGCGCGCCGATCGGGGCCCGCAGCCTGAGCAACTGCTCGTTCAGCGCCCAGGCGACCTGCCTGAGCGGGGAGACGTTCGGCGAGGACACCAGCACCACGAACCCCACCGCCGCGCTCTTGGCCGCCGCGATCGGCACCACCCAGCCGCCCTCGCTGACGCCCCAGATCCCGACCCGCGCCGGATCCACCTCGGGCAGCGTGCGCAGGTACTCCACCATGCGCAGCGCGTCGTCGGCGAGCAGCGCGAAGTCACGCTCGCGGAAGTTGTAGCCGACCGTGCGCTTGTCGAACGCGATCGTCGCCACGCCCGCCTTGGCCAGGAACTCCGCCTGCGGCGTGAACTCGGTACGCGAGCCGTTCCCCGACCCCGACACGAACACCATCGCCGGATGCCGCCCCGGCGTCAGCGGCAACCGGAGCGTGCCCTCCAGGCGCTGCCCCTCCGCCGCGACCGAGATCTCCTGCCTGCGTACGGGGTCGACCGCCACCACCGGCGCCACCTCGTTCCGAGGCTGCGCCGGAATCGCCTGGAAGGCTGGATCCACCTTGAGCGGCGGCGGGTCGAACGCGGGCGGCAGCACGTAGCCGACCGTCGCAAGAGCCACCAGCACCAGGCCGGCGGCGACGCTCAAGGTGCCACGGCCAGTGCGCATCGGCCTCCCCATGTGCGTTGAATTGCCCGCTGATCTTCCAGCCTACTCCCGGCGTGTGGGACAGCAGGGGCCGTATTTGTCGGTGGGAACTGTTAGCTTCGTGCGACATGCGGATCCTGCACACCTCCGATTGGCATCTGGGGCGCACCTTCCACCGCGAGAGCCTACTCGCGGGGCAGGCGGCGTTCGTCGACCACCTGGTGGAGACGGTGCGGGCCGAGCGGGTCGACGTGGTGGCGGTCGCCGGCGACGTCTACGACCGCGCGCTGCCGCCGGTCGACGCGGTCGCCCTGCTCGACGAGGCGCTCGCCCGGCTGCGGTCGGCAGGAGCGCGGGTGGTGCTGATCAGCGGCAACCACGACTCGGCGCTGCGGCTGCGGTTCGGCTCGGCGCTGTTCGAGCCGGCCGGCGTGCACGTGCGCACCTCGCCGGATCTTTCCTGGGAGCCGGTGCTGGTGGACGGCGTGGCCTTCTACGGCATCCCCTACCTGGAGCCGGAGCTTGTCCGCGCGCCGTGGGAGCTGCCCGACCGCAGCCACACCGCCGCGATCACGTACGCGATGAGCCGCATCAGGGCCGATGCGGCACGCCACCGCGCCTCGGTGGTGCTGGCCCACTGCTTCGTGACCGGCGGGCAGGCCAGCGACAGCGAGCGCGACATCAGCGTGGGCGGGGTGGCGCACGTGCCGCTGGCCGCCTTCGACGGGGCGGACTATGTGGCGCTCGGCCACCTGCACGGGCGGCAGCGGATGTCGGAGACCGTGCGCTACTCCGGGTCGCCGCTGGCCTACTCGTTCTCGGAGGCCGGGCACGTCAAGGGCTCGTGGCTGGTCACGCTGGGTTCTTCGGCGGAGTTCGTGCCGGCTCCAGTGCCCCGGCCCGTCGCGCGGCTCCGCGGCGACCTGGAGGACCTCCTGAGTTCCCCGAAATATGAGGATTTCGAAGACCACTGGCTCCAGATCACCCTCACCGACGCCGTCCGCCCCAAATCCGCCATGGACCGGCTCCGCGCCCGCTTCCCCCACACCCTCGCCCTCTCCTTCGACCCGGCCGGCGGCGCCCCCGTCGCCCGGCCCGCACGCGTCAGCGGGCGGCCGGAGGCGGAGGTGGCGCTCGACTTCGTTCGCGAGGTTCGCGGCGAGCCTGCCGCACCTGAGGAGGAAGACCTGCTAAGACAGGCCATCGAGGCGTCGAGGGCGAAGGAGACGATGGCGTAGATGCGGCCGCACCGGCTCACGCTGACGGCGTTCGGGTCCTTCCCGGGCACCGAGACGGTCGACTTCGACGCCCTGGCCGAGGCCGGGCTCTTCCTCGTCCACGGACCCACCGGGGCGGGCAAGACCACGATCCTCGACGCGCTGTGCTTCGCCGTCTACGGCCAGGTCCCCGGGCAGCGCAACAGCGCGCGCAGCCTCCGCTGCGACCACGCCCCGCCCTCCGCCGGGCCGTCGGTCACGCTGGAGGTGTCGATCCGCGGCCGCTTACTCCGCATCCAGCGCTCCCCGTCCTGGCACCGGCCCAAGCTGCGCGGCACCGGCTTCACGGAGGAGAAGTCCAAGGTCGTCGTCTCGGAGCGGCACGGGTCCTCCTGGCACGGGCTGACCACCCGGCTGGACGAGGCGGGGGACCTGGTGGGCGGGCTGCTCGGCATGAACGCCGACCAGTTCTGGCAGGTGGCGATGCTGCCCCAGGGAGACTTCGCCAAGTTCCTGCGGGCGGACGGGGACGAGCGGGGCAAGCTGCTGGAGCGGCTGTTCACGGTCAAGGTCTTCACGGCGGCGGAGTCGTGGCTGGCCGAGCAGCGGAAGCTGGCGTGGCGGGAGGCTCAGGAGCTGCGGCAGCAGGTGGACTTCGCCATCCAGCGGGTTGAGGAGGCGGCGGGAGACGACCTGCAAGCGGCTCTTACGGGACCGTCGTCCGTACAGGCCGGCGACGACGCGCCGCCCACCCCCGACACCGATCCCTCGCGCTGGGCCGGGGCCTTGCTCGACGCCGCGCGGGCCGTCGTGACGGGGACCGCCGGGGAGCACGAGGCGGCGGCACAGGCGCTGCGCGCGGCGCGCCTGCGTTTCGACCGGGCCGCCGCCCTCGCCGACAGGCAACGCCGCCACGCCGAAGCGCTCACCGCGCGCCGCACCCTCGACGAGCGCGCGGACGAACGGGCCGACCTGCAGGCCATCCTCGACGACGCCACCAGGGCCGACCGCGTCATCCCCCTCATCACCGCCGCCAGGCAGCGCCATGAGACCGCCTCCAAGGCCCGCACGCTGGCCGCCGACGCATTCGCCCGCGCCCGCCCCCTCCTGGCTCCACAGGCGGGACGGGAACGGCGAACGGGCGACGCCTCTCGTGCCACTGCGGCCTTCGCTCCCTCGGTGGCCGAGCTGGCTTCGCTGGAGCGAGGGCGGCAGGCGGAGATCGCGCGGCTGTCGGAGCTGCTCACCGAGGAGGCCAGGCTGTCGGTGGTCCGGCGCGACCTGCTGCGCGTGGAGGGCGAACTCGCCGAGCTGGTCGCCGCCGACGAGAACGTCGCCGCCCGGCTCGCCGTCCTGCCCGGGCTCATCGAGCAGGCCGAGGCCGGGCTCGCCCGGGCGCGGACGGACGCCGCCAGGATCCCGGCCGCCCAGGCCGTACGCGACGCGGCGGCCGACCTGATCGAAATCGACACGGAGCTGGCCGGGCTGGCGGCGGAGCTCGACGCGCTGGCACAGCGCGAGGCCGAGGTGTCGGCCGCCGACGCCGAGATCCCCGGACGCCTCGCCGACGCCGGCGCGGCCCTGGCGGACGTACGCGCGCAGGCGGCGGCCATCCCGGCGGCGTCCGCTGAGCTCGACACCGCCAGGGCGGCACTGGAGGCCACGCACCGCCGCGAAGCCCTGGCCGCGGAGCTCGAAACGGCCGCCGCCGCCCACCAGGTGCTCGTCGACCACGCCCAGACCCTCCGGGAACGCTGGCTCGACCTGCGCCAGGCCCGCATGGACGGGATGGCGGCGGAGCTGGCCCGCGACCTCGCCGACGGCCGCCCGTGCGCGGTCTGCGGCTCCGAGCACCACCCCCACCCTGCCTCCCCGACCC
>NZ_VCJS01000248.1 GCF_005893125.1 Nonomuraea basaltis
AGATGTGTATAAGAGCCAGGACGAGCGCGCCGCGTCCCCGGGCCGGCCGGTCACGCTGTCCGGCGCCGGCCAGTTCACCGCGGCCGACACCGCCGCCATCGCCTACGACCGCAAGCTCGTCCCCGAAGGCGCCCAGGCCAGCCTCACCGCCGAGTCCTCCGCGGACCAGACCCGCACGTCCCTCATCGTCGAGGGCCTGCGTCCCAACCGCCGCTACGGCGTCCACCTCCACACCCAGCCGTGCGGCAAGAAACCCGGCGACTCGGGCGCCCACTACCAGCACCAGCCCGGCAAGATCGACCCGGCCAGCGAGGTCTGGCTCGACGTGAAGGCCGACGCCGAGGGCGCGGGCCGCTCGACGGCCCGCCACGACTGGGCGCTGGACTCCGCCCGCCTGCCCGCCTCGCTCGTCATCCACTCCAGGCCCACCGTGACCAGTGGTCCGAAGGCCGGCGAAGCGGGGGACCGCGTCGCCTGCCTGACCCTGCGTTGAGGGGCACGGATAGGGCATAATTACACAATTACATAGTGGAGGTAAGAACCACCGTGACCAGCCGCCAGTGGCAGCCACCCCGATTACGGCTCTTCGAAGACACGCACCGCCGGGCCACCTGGTTAGAGCTACTCTACGACCTGGTCTTCGTCGTGGCGGTCGCGGAGCTGGCCGCCGTGCTCGCCGAGGGCGCCGACCTCGGCCGGATCCTCACGTTCGTGGGGCTGTTCGTGCCGGTCTGGTGGGCCTGGGCCGGATACGTCTTCTACGCCAACAGGTTCGACACCGACGACGTCAGCCACCGGCTCCTCGCGCTGCCCCAGATCCTGGCGGTCGCGACCATGGCCGCGAGCGTGGGCGACATCGAGCAGCGTTCCGGGCTTTTCGCGATCGCGTACGCGGTGGCCAGGATCCTGCTCATCGTGGGCTACGCCCGTGCCGGCCGCCATGTGCCCGAGGCCCGGCCGCTGGCCGTCCGCTACGTCGCCGGCTTCGCCGTGGCCGCGGCCATCTGGCTGGCCTCGCTCGCCGTGGAGCCGCCCCTGCGGTACGCGTTCTGGGCCGTCGCCATCGTGATCGACCTGGCCACACCCCTGCTGGCCCGCCGCTACCAGGACAGGCTGCCGCCGCAGAGCGAGCACCTGCCCGAACGCTTCGGCCTGTTCGTGGTGATCGTGCTCGGCGAGGTCGTCGCCGCGGTCGTCGTCGGGCTCAAGGGCCACGACGTCACACCGGGCACGCTGGCGATCGCCCTGGCCGGAGTGGCGATCGCGATGGGCTTCTGGTGGCTCTACTTCGGGCACATGGACGAGTCCGTCGTGCTCCGCACCAAGCTGGCGGGCCAGGTGTGGGTCTACTCGCACCTGCCGCTGTCGCTCGGCCTGGTCGCGTTCGGGATCGGGATCGAGCACGCGATCGCGCACCCGGCCACCACGAGCTGGTCCGTCGGGGTGCCGGCCGCGCTGGTGTTCGCCGTGCTCGGCGTGCAGCACCTGTGCTCGCTCGACCGCCGCGCCGCCGCCATCCGCCTGGGCGCCGCCGTTCTCGCGCTCGTCACCTCCGGCCTGCCCACCGCGGCGGCGCTGCCCCTCATCCTCGTGTACGCCGCCGCGCAGGTGGCCTACGACCTGCTCCGCTCACAGCCGGAAGGTGCCGCATGATCGCCAAGGACCTGTTCGACCGTCAGCTCGCCGCCATCGCGGACGGCGACCTGGAGGCCCTGCTGGCTCAATATCACGACGACGCCACGGTCATCCGCTTCGACCGCCTCGCCGGGGGCCCCGACGAGATCAGAGACCTGTTCGCCGCGTACCTCTCGGCGAAGCCCCAGGTGGACGAGATCACCTCGCTCCAGGTGACCGACGACGTGATCTTCTACAACGCCCTGATGACGATCGGCGGGAACCGCGTCACCACGTACGGCACCCTCGTGATCAGGGACGGGAGGATCTGGCGGCAGACGGCCGCCGCGCTCCCTGTCACCTGATCTCGGGCGTCTTCGATCCGGCCTGCCCGTCAGGCGTGCCCCGCCGGGATCGTGCCGAGCCTGCCCGCCTGGAAGTCCTCGAACGCCTGGACCAGCTCGGCGCGCGTGTTCATGACGAACGGCCCGTGGTGCGCCACCGGCTCCCCGATGGGCTCGCCGCCCAGCACGATCACCTCGAGCGTGTCCTTGGCCGTGATCGTGATGCTCTCGCCTGCGGTGGTGAGCCCCGGCCGGTTCCCGAAGCCGTCGAACACGGCGAGCTGCCCGCTGTGGAACGGCCGCCGCTCGGAGCCGACCGTGCCCCGCCCGGACAGCGCGTACGCCAGCGCGTTGAAGTCCTTCCTCCACGGCATGACCAGCCGCGCCCCGGGCGAGACGGTGGCGTGCAGCAAGGTGATCGGCGTCTGCGTGCTGCCGGGCCCGACGTTCCCGGCCAGGTCCCCGGCGATGAGCCGGACCAGCGCCCCACCGTCGTGGCTGCTCAGCAACACCACACTGGAGCTCCCGATGTCCTGGTATTTCGGCGCGATCATCTTCTTGGCGCCCGGCAGATTCACCCACAACTGGATCCCGTGGAACAGCCCGCCCTTCTGCACGAGCCACTCGGGCGGCGCCTCCTTGTGCAGAAGTCCGGACCCGGCGGTCATCCACTGGGTGTCACCGTTGGTGATCGTGCCGCCGCCGCCGTTGGAGTCCAGGTGGTCCATCACCCCGTCGATCATGTACGTGACCGTCTCGAACCCGCGGTGCGGATGCCACGGCGTCCCCTTCGGCTCGCCCGCCGCGTAGTCCACCTCGCCCATCTGATCCATCATCACGAACGGGTCCAGGTACGCGGGCTTGATGGCGGCCAGCGCCCGGCGAACGGGAAACCCCTCGCCCTCGAACCCGCTGGGCGCGGTCTCGATGGCCAGCACCTTGCGCTCCGGCGCTCCGGCCACCGGCTCGGGGAGGCGGGGGAGGGTGAGCGGGTTCTCTACGGTCACGGCAGGCATATCGCGCTCCTTCCAGCGGATCTGCCCGACACAACCCAATTTAGTTTTCAACTATTCCGCGATCGTCATTCGCCCGTGTAAAGCCGTTCGAGACCCACCAGTTGCACCCGCCCGCCGCTCTTCTCGGCGGCCTCTTCGAGCGCGGGCATGAACCCGGTGGCGCTGAAAAGCATGATCGCCTTGGGCTCCTCGCCCCGGGTCCTAAGGATGCTCGCGACCTTCTCCATCCGTTCGAGGTGAGCCATCCCGAGCGTGTCGCCCCACTTCGCCTCCCCGATGGCCAGGAAGTTCCCGTCCTCGTCCGTCGATACGAGATCGACCTCGTGGCTGGTGCGGGAGGAGGGCTCGTGGACGACGCCGGACAGCACGCGGACGGCCAAGCCGCCCAGCGTCTCCTCGGCCGCCATGTCGTGCGTCCAGGTCCGGCACATGTGCTCGAAGACCGGTCCGGCCACGGCGCTGCGGAAGCGCGGCTGAGCGGCCTTCCACAGGCGTTCGGTCCGGCCCGGGCGTACCTGTTCGAACTGGGCGAACATCGGTCTGGTGATCGAGTCGCTATCGAGCCCCTTGTGCAATTTCCCTCGGCGACTGCGGCGAGCACCGTGTGATAGAGGCCGGTGTCCCTGAGTGTCGGATCCTCGGCCAGGAGGAACCTGACCTCCCTGAAGAGAGGGCTCGCCGGGTTGAGCACATGATTGACCACCCAGTCGTCGAAGTCCTCCACGCGTGCGGGTGCCGCTCCGCGCAGGAACTGGGATTTGTAGGCAGGTGTGCCGCCCACTATCAGGTAGACGAGCGCGGCGAGGCGCGCGTCGCCGAGTCCCCAGAACTCCCTGGCCGCGCGGAAGTCGAAGGTCGGCACGATGAGCTCCATAGCAGCCCGGCCGCGGAGAGGGGCCGATCCCGTGAGCAGGTTGCCCATGAACGAAATCGACGATCCGCAGAGCAGGATCCTCGCGCGGGACTCGCGCCTTTCCTGCGTTGAGTAATTCAAGATCCTTTGCCTGCGGTGGGTGACCTCGCCGGACGGCGGTCAGGTGAAGCGGCGGTAGCTGACGGGCCGGCCGTCGTCCGCCACGTTCCCCACCATGACCTCGGACCCCGGGCGCGGCGCGTGGATCATCTTGCCGTCGCCGATGTAGATGCCCATGTGGCCGGCGGGATGGCCGAAGAAGACCATGTCACCCGGCTGCGGCGAGGTGACCGGCTGCCCGCTCGCCTGGTATCCGGCGGCGGTCGTGTCGCCGATCTTTATGCCCGCCTGGTTCATGGAGTAGAAGGCGAGCCCGCTGCAGTCGAAGGCCGACGGCCCGTTGGCTCCCCATACGTACGGCTTGCCGAGGTGCTGCCGCGCGGCCTCCACGATGCGCGACCCGGTGCCGGTGCCCGGCGCGAACGGCAGGGCCTGCGGAGCCTCTCCTCCGGAGCCGCCCGGGGAACCGGCGGCGGGGCCGTACGAACTGGAGGCGGGGCCGTACGAACTGGAGGAGGGACCGTTGCTGACGCTCTGGAACGTCGTCTGCTGGACTTCCGGCACGGGAGCCGGCGTCCAGTCGACGGTGTGGCCGGGTGCCGGCACGAAGGTCTGATCGCCGGGTGCCTTGATGGCGGCGAAGGTCGCCTCCCGGTCGCCCAGGTGGTCCTTGATCTCCTTCATGGCGCCGGCCACCGCCGAGTCCGCCCGCGTCTGGAGTGGCCTGGCGGCAGAGGCCGCCCTGCTGACCTCTCCTGCGACGGCCTCACGGTCTTCGGAATTCCTGTCCGCGTACTCGAGCAGCTCGTTGCAGATCGAGGTGATCTGCGACTTGGCCGTCTCCAGCGCTTGGGCCGCATCGTCGAGGGAGCTCGCGCTGCTCTTCAGCGCGTCATGGAGCGCGACTCCCGCCTTGCCGTACCCGCCCATGTACGTGGCGAAGGCGTCGGCCGACGCACCCTGCCAGGCGTGGTCGACGTCCGTGACCGCCGTGCCGATCCGGCCGGCGTGTTCGCTCGCCTTCCCCGCGGCGCTCCGCCACCGGGTGGCGATGCCGCGGATGGTCTCGGGGCTGCCGCTGACGCTCCGCAGGATCGCGGCGAGCTCCTCGCTGTAGAAGCCCGGCAGCTGGGCGATCTGCGTGGCCAGGTCCATTACGCCGCCGCTCCGCTGGCCGTGTTGGCCGTGCGGACGTTCTCCCGCACCTTGTCCAGGGCGCGCTCGACGCCTTGGAGTTTGCTGCGGGCGTGTCCGAGCTCGCCGTCGACCATGTTCTCGGCCTGGTCGACGACGTCGGCCAGGCCTGACGAGCCGGACAGGCTCCCGAAGATCGAGGCGTCGGTGCTCTTGGCCGGATAAGCGCTGACCAGCTCGGCAAGCTCGCTGGCCACCCTGCGCGCAGCCGATGCACAGTCTTCGAGCGCTTGGAAGTGGAGGTCGAGGGCTGCCATCGACACGTACTACCCCCGGGAATATCGTCGTGACCTTTCCTGCCGTGACCATCTTGCCCCGAATGCCCCTCGCGGCGCAGCCGTCACACGAAGATCGATCCGCTAACCGAAGACGGCAGGCGGGGGCACCGGGGCCAGCACGGCGTCGCCGTCCTTGATGGGGTACGCCCCGGCGACGAAGTTCGTCAGTGCCTCCCCGTGCACGCACCTGGCCTGGGTCAGTCCGCCTGCCGCACGCCGAGTCAGCAGATCCACCGGCAGATCGGTCCGCGACGCCGCCACGATGAGATTCCCGAAGCGGCGGCCCCGTATGATCCCCGGTTCGGCCAGCAGCGTTACGTGCCGGAACGTGCCCGTCACCGTGGCCAGCAGGCGCTTGGCGAAGGCCAATCCCTTGCCGTCCGCCACGTTGATCAACAGGGTGCCACCCGGGCGCAGGACTCGGGCGATGTCGCCCATGTACTCCGTAGTGGCCAGCTCCACCGGCATCGTGGCCCCGGTGAACGCGTCCAGCACGACGAGGTCGGCCGAGGCGTCCCATACCTTGGCGGTGCCCTCCCTGCCGCCCTCGACGATGACCTTCAGCCGGGGCACCGAGCGCAGGTCGAGCTGCTCGCGTACCAGGTTCACCAGCAGGCCGTCCGGCTCGATCACGATGTGCCTGGAGCCGGGGCGGGTGGCGGCGACGTAGCGGGGGATGGTGCAGGCGCCGCCGCCCACGTGGACGCAGCTGAGCGGACCCTCGTCGAGAAGGTCGATAACGTCCGCCATGAGACGTACGTACTCGAATTCCAGAAATGTGGGGTCTTTTAGATCCACGTACGACTGCGGTACGCCATCCTTGGACAGCATCCAGCCGTCCTGCCTGTCCAGGTCCCGGAGGAGTTCGACCTCGCCGAACGTCACTGGATACAGGCCAGGCATCGGTTCCCGCTGTCCACGTGTCACGCTGATCCCCTCCTGGGAGAAACCGTATGCGACGCAGAAGGCTGATTGTGCTCGTTATCGCAGTTGTCGCGGTAGTCGGGGCGGGCGCATTCGCGGTCATGGCGTCCAACCGGGTCAAGGGGAGCGCGTCCGGGACCGCGGCGGCCTACTTCGACGCGTGGCGCAAGGGGGACGTGACGGGCATGGAGCGGCTGGTGTACCGGCCGCCCTCCGACTTCGTCGCCCGGCATCGCGCGCTGTCGGATGAGCTGCACGTCGAGTCCATCCAGCTCACCCCCGGGCCGCTGAAGAGCGCGGGGGACGGGGCCGCCGAGGTGCCGTTCGCGGGGGTGCGGCAGCTCACCGAGTTCGGGGCGTGGCCGTTCGACAGCATGTTGCGCCTGGCCGTACGCGACAGGGCCTGGAAGGTGTTATGGGCGCCCGAGACGCTCCACCCGCTGCTCAAGGACGGCGGCAGGCTGGAGCTGGGCCAGATCGACGTGTCGGCGGCCGAGCTGGTCACCAGCGAGGGCCACCCGATCCCCAATGACAGCTACGCGGAGGCGTACCTCGACCCGCTCAAGCCCGAGTTCGAGCAGGCCAGCCACGGCTGGCAGCTGGTGCTGAAGGTGCCGGGGCAGCCGGACCGGCCGCTGCTGAGCAAGCAGCCCGAGGCGAGCGTCGAGCGCACCACCCTGTCGCGCCCCGTCCAGGCGGCGGCGGCCCGGGCGCTGGACGGCGTCGAGGACTCCACGATCGTCGTCATCCGGCCGAGCACCGGCGAGATCCTGGGGCTGGCCGACCGCCTGGAGGAGAACTTCAGCGCCGTGCGCGACGTCTTCCCGCCGGGCTCGATCTTCAAGACGGTCACGGCGGCGGCGCTGCTGAAGAGCGGTCTCAACCCGTCGGACCAGGTCGGGTGCCCCGGCACGTACACGATCCCGGGCTACCGGCCCTTCGACAACGACGGCGAGGTCGATCGCGGCGTCGTCACCCTCACCGACGCGTTCGCGCACTCCTGCAACACGTCGTTCGTCGAGCAGGCCACCACCAGGCTGAGCTCGAAGGACCTGGTGGAGACGGCGGCCGAGCTGGGTTTCGGCCGGCCGATCATGACGGGCATCGGCGGGTCCTGCGGCACCGTGCCGGAGACCGACGACATGAACATGTTCGCGGCGGACACGATCGGCCAGGGGGAGGTCGTCACCACCCCGCTCTGCATGGCCGCGCTCGCCGGGGCCGTGCAGAGCGGCACCTGGCGCTCGCCCAGGCTGCTGTCGGAGAAGCAGGTGGTCCGCATCGAAGGCGGCGAGCCGCTGGAGGACGCCCCGCTGGACGAGAACGTCGTGGCGGCGCTCAGGGACATGATGGCCGCCGTCGTCGGCTACGGCACGGCGAGCGAGGCCGGGCTGCCGGAGGGGGTGGCCGGCAAGACCGGGACGGCGGAGGTGGAGGGCGAGCAGTCGCACGCCTGGTTCATCGGATACCGCGACGACCTGGCCTTCTGCGTGTTCGTACGGCACGGCGGCGCGGGCCGCGCGGCCGCGGTGCCGATAGCCGCCCGCTTCCTCAACGGCCTGTGACCTGTGGCGGCCGCGTCCAGCGGACCGCCAGAGGTGACGGGAACCGAACCTACGGTACCGTAGGTTTCATGACGACCATCACCGTCAAACCAAGGCTGCGAGGCTGGTTGCACGCCGGAGCACTCCCCGTGACGCTGATCGCGGGGATCGTGCTCGTGGCGCTCGGCCCGACCCTGCAGGCCCGTCTGGCCTCCGCGATCTACGCCATCACCTCGGGATTGTTGTTCGGCATCTCGGCGACCTACCACCGCAGCACGCTCGGCCCGCGGCTGGCCGAATTCCTCCGAAGAGCCGATCACGCCAACATCTACCTGATCATCGCCGGCACCTACACGCCATTCGCCCTGCTGGCATTGGAGGGGGCGGCCCAAATCGCGGTGCTGAGCGTCTGCTGGGGCGGCGCGCTGGCGGGCGTGCTGTTCCGGGTGTTCTGGATGAACGCGCCGCGCTGGCTCTACACGGTCCTCTACCTCGTGCTGGGCTGGACCGCGATCTTCGTCATGCCGCAGCTGCTGGAGGGCGCGGGCGTGGCCGCCGTCGTGCTGGTGGCCGTCGGCGGCCTGTTCTATTCGGCCGGGGCGATCGTGTACGGGCTGCGCCGCCCCGATCCGTCGCCCCGCTGGTTCGGCTTCCATGAGGTGTTCCACGCGTTCACCATCGCCGCGTACCTCGTCCAGTACATAGCGGTCTCGATCGTGGTCTACTCGCAGGGATGATGCCACGTTGAAGAACTTCACTTTGTGGGTAGGCGTACCGTAAATTTTACGTATGTGTCGGCGTTCCTCCGGAGGAATGTGCGACTGATCTGCCCATAGTGGAGGCGATATGGACGTACACACCCGCCTTGCCCGCCACCTGCTCGTCGACGGCTTCCGCCTCGTGCTCGACCTCGAGCTCAGCCGCGGAGCGTGGCTCGTCGACGCCCGCAACGGCCGCCGCTACCTGGACTTCTACACGTTCTTCGCCTCCGCGCCGCTCGGCGTGAACCCGCCCTTCGACCCCGACTTCGTCCAGCTCCTCGGCCAGGTCGCGCGCAACAAGCCGGCCAACCCCGACATGTACACCGAGCACCTGGCCGATTTCGTGGAGACCTTCGTCCGCGTGCTCGGCGACCCTGAGCTGCCGCACCTGTTCTTCGTCGAGGGCGGCGCCCTGGCCGTCGAGAACGCCCTCAAGGCCGCCTTCGACTGGAAGAGCCGCCGCAACGAGGCCGCGGGCCGCCCGCGGGAGCTGGGCACCAAGGTGCTGCACCTGACGAGGGCCTTCCACGGTCGCAGCGGCTACACCATGAGCCTGACCAACACCGAGCCGGGCAAGACCGACCGCTTCCCCAAATTCGACTGGCCGCGGATCGACGTGCCCGCCATCCACTTCGGCGACGTCGAGGCGGCCGAGGAGCGTGCGCTGGCGCAGGCGCGGGAGGCGTTCGAGGGTAACCCGCACGACATCGCCTGCTTCATCGCCGAGCCCATCCAGGGTGAGGGCGGCGACAACCACATGCGGCCGCGGTTCCTGCAGGCCATGCAGCACATGTGCCACGAGTACGATGCCCTGTTCATCCTCGACGAGGTCCAGACGGGCGGCGGGACGACCGGGACGCCGTGGGCGTACCAGCAGCTCGGGCTCGCCCCCGACGTGGTGGCGTTCGCCAAGAAGGTCCAGGTCGGCGGGATCATGGCGGGCCGCCGGGTCGACCAGGTCACCGACAACGTGTTCCAGCTGAGCGGCCGGATCAACTCGACGTGGGGCGGCGGGCTGGTCGACATGGTCCGCAGCCGGGGCATTCTGGAGATCATCGAACGCGACGGCCTGATCCGGCGCGCCGCCACGCTGGGCGGCGTGCTGCTCGAACGGCTCACCAAGCTGGAGGCCGAGCGCCCCGACACCGTGTCGGGCGTCCGCGGCCGCGGCCTGATGTGCGCGTTCGACCTGCCAGACCAGGCCGCCCGCGACGCCCTGGTGACCACGCTCAGGGAGGAGCACGGCGTCCTCGTGCTGCCCTGCGGCCCCCGCTCGGTACGCCTGCGCCCGGCACTCAACATCCCGGAACCCGACCTCGACCACGGCCTGCACGCCCTGGCCCTGACACTCACCGGGGCCATCACTGCGTGACGCTGGTGGCGCTGCGGCGCGGCCCGATGTAGCGCCAGAAGAAGTTGAGCAGCACGCTCATCCGGTTGCGCCCGCCCAGCAGGTACGACACGTGCACGAAGATCCACACCAGCCAGGCGGGCAGCCCGCGCATGGTCATCCCGTTGGGGAACTGGAGCACCGCCTCCGCCTTGCCCACGGTCGCCATGATCCCCGGATCGCTGTACCGGAACGTCCGCAGCGGCCGCCCCTGGGCCGCCGCCAGGATCTGCCGGCCGACGTGCTCGCCCATCTGGATCGCCGGCTGGGCGAGCTGGGGCAGCGGCTTGGGCGGCCCGGCCAGGTCGCCGGCCACGAAGATCTCGGGATGGTCCGGCACGGTCAGCGCCTCGGTGACCGTGATCCGGCCGCCCTTGCCCTGCGGCAGCCCCCAGTCGGCCACCTGATCGGGCGCGGTGACGCCGAGCGCCCACACGGTCACGTCGCTCGGCAGCCGCGTCCCGTCGTCCAGCACCACCGCGTCCGGCTCCACGGACGCCACCGTGGACCCGAGGCGCAGCCGTACGCCTCTCTTGCGCAGCGCGGCCGCCGCCGCGTCCCGCAGCCGCGGCTTGTACGGCGCCAGCACGAAGTCGAAGCGCTCGACCAGCGTCACGCTCGTCTGGTCGGGGCGTATCTCGGGATGCGTCAGCGGCAGCGTTCGCCGGCGCAGCTCGGCCAGCGTGCCCGCGATCTCCACCCCGGTCGAGCCCGCGCCCACCACCACGACGTGGCAGCTCTCGCGCCGGCCCGCCGCCGTGTCCTCCAGGCAGTGCTGGAGCCGCCGCCGCAGGATAGCCGCGTCGTTGAGCGAGTAGATCGGCAGCGCGTTCTCCCGCGCGCCCGCCACGCCGAGCCAGTTGGTGGTGACGCCGGTGGCCAGCACCAGGTAGTCGTAGTCCAGCGCGCTGCCGTCAGCGAACTCCACCCGCCGCTCCCCGGGCAGCACCTTGCTCAGCGCGCCCCGGTGCGCCCGCACGTTCGGCCACCTGGCGGCGTAGGTGCGGATCGGGTACGACACGTCCGCCGTGCCCATCCCGGCCGTGGCCACCTGGTAGAGCAGGGGCTGGAAGGTGGAGTACGGGTGCTGGTCGACGAGCGTCACCAGCGCCCCGCTCTTGGCCAGCTCCCGGGTGGCGGCCAGTCCGGCGAAGCCGGCACCCACCACGATGACCCGCGTTCTGCGTACCATGACGCACTCCCTTCCCCGAACACCCGCCACCGACTCCTGAACTCCGCCCCGCGTGGCGGAAGCCGGCCACCGTGTTCACAGGAGGAGATCACGGCATGCCCGCGAGAGTGACCACCGTCGTACGCCTCGGCCGCCCGCATCCGGCGATCTTCCTGCGGGTGGGCGCGGCGGAGAGAGGCCCTCTCCGTGCCAGAGGGCCCGCAGCCAGACCCCGCTATTGCCGGCGGGACTGCCAGAGGCCGATGGCGGTGACGCGAGAGTCCACGCCGAGCTTGGCGTAGATACGGTTGACGTGGTTCTTGACCGTCTTCTCGCTGAGGAACAGCCGTTGCGCGATCTGGCCGTTGGACTGGCCCGTGGCGATGAGGTCCATGACCTCGGCCTCGCGTTTGCTCAGGGACGTGAACACGCTATCGAACGCTGCGTCGTCGACTCTCATCCGGCCTCCGGGGCGCGAAGACGGTCAGATCGCCGAGGGCCCCCGTGCTTCCGGCGTTAGCGGTAGACAGCGAGCATAACTCGCATTGTCATGATTTGGGGGCGTTGTTGGGAGAAAACGACGATGGCCGGTCCCGAAGGACCGGCCATCGTGCACTGGGGTGAGTGAAGGGACTTGAACCCTCGGCATCCAGGACCACAACCTGGCGCTCTACCAACTGAGCTACACCCACCATGGCCGCCCGCTGTATAGCGGCACAGGAAAAGTGTAGCGGGATTCGGGAGTCTTTACGCCACTCCTTTAGCCGCTGACACGTTCTGCCAGCGCTCTCGCGGTCGTCGAGTCGGGTCCCGGCTGCGCCACGAAGATCGCCGCGCGGTAGTAACGCAGCTCCCTGATGCTCTCTGTGATGTCGGCCAGGGCACGGTGCCCGCCCTGCTTTTCCGGCGCGGCGAAGTAGACCCGAGGGTACCAGCGGCGGACCAGCTCCTTGATCGACGAGACGTCGATCATCCGGTAGTGCAGATAGGCGTCCACCCCGGGCATGTCCCGGGAGATGAACGTGCGGTCGGTGCCGATCGAGTTGCCGCACAGCGGCGCCTTCTTCGCCTCCGGCACGCGGCGGCGGATGTAGTCGAGCACGAGCGACTCCGCCTCCGACAACGTCACCCCGCTCGCCAGCTCGGGCAGCAGCCCGGAGGCGGTGTGCATCTCGCGGACCACGTCCGACATCTGCTCCAGCGACTCCGGCGGCGGCTTGATGACCACGTCGACGCCCTCGTCCAGCTGATTGAGCTCGCTGTCGGTGATGACGCACGCCACCTCGACCAGGGCATCGCGCCCGAGGTCGAGTCCGGTCATCTCACAGTCGATCCAGACCAGCAAGTCACTCATTCGATCTCCTCGCCCAGCGGCTCGGAGCAATCCGCCCGCTTGTTACCCCACCAGACTAGTGCCACAGGTCACGCGGGCTTGAGCGAGCTGAGAACCTTGCCGACCACGTCGGTGCCCAGATTGTCAGGCACGGAGGCGTAGAGGATGGCCGGGCGCTCGCCGGAGCCGCGATCCATGAGCACGATCGCGCCGTTCTCCTTCTTCCACTTGTAGCCCTTCTCCTCCGACACCTTGGTGAAGTCGAGCTCGAACTGCAACACCCACGCGTCACGATCGCCGATCTTCATCGCCTTGTCCTGCACGACCTTGCTCTCGTGCGGCAGGGAGTAGTACCTGGTGGAGAAGTCCACGAAGACGGCCTTCGCCGTCTCGCCCAGGCCCGAGGCGCCGGAATACGAATAGAACTCGTTGAGCTGCCCCGTGTAGACGTTGCCGATCCAGTCCTCGTTCTGGCCGTCGAAGTTCTCCTGCGAGACGGCCTGCACCCCCGCCGTCCACAGCTGCTGGGTCGGGGTCGGGTTGGGGGGATTGATGGCCGCGGGCACCGTCCAGTCGCCGGGCACCTGGAAGGAGATCCCGGCCTGCGGGTCGGTGACGCGGTCGCCGACGGGCTTGGGCAGCTCGCCGGTGCCCTGGCTGGGCGGCTCGTTGGTGGGTGGCGCCTGGGTCTCGGACGTGTCGCTGGGCGTCGGGAGCGCCGAGTCGGTGTTGCTCCGGTTGACGAAGAAGATCCCGGCGGCCACGATCAGCGCGACCACCACCAGTGCCGCCAGGCCGCCGAACACCCAGGGCAGCGGGTTGCCCTGCTTGGGCGGCGGGCCGTAGCCGGGCCCCGGCAGCTGCGCGCCGCCCCACTGCTGCTGGGGCGGCGGCGTGGGCTGACCGTAGGCGGTCTGGCCATGGGTGGGCTGGCCGTACTGGAGCGTGGGGTTCGCGGGCGTCGCCGACCAGTCCGGCTGCTGCTGCGGCCCGGAGGTGGGCTGCTGTTGCTGCTGGGGCTGCGCGGGCCCCTGCTCCTGGGCGTGGGTGGCGTCGGTCCATTGGTTGCCGTCCCACCAGCGGAGCCGGGGTTCGCCGTAGGGGTCTGGGTACCAGCCCGCGGGGGTCTGCGTGGTCATGTTCGCCAGATTAGTAAGAACCGCTTTGATATGCATTGCTGGACGGGACTCAACACTTGTACGTGAAGCTGGCCTTGTCCGTGCGCACCGGGCCCGGCGTGAGGATCCGCAGCGTGGCGGTGGCCTTGACGTTGCTCTTCCCTCCCACCGCCCATCTCAGCGACACCGGGTAGGACGTCTGGCCGGAGCTCGTGCGCAGCCTGCCCGGGACGATCCCGCCGTCCAGGTTCTTGCGCCATTCGAAGGTGATCTCCCCGGCCGCGCCGTTGGTGACGACCGTACCCGTGACCAGCGCCGAGCTGTTACAGCCGTAGGTCTTCTTCGCCGCCACCACGTCGATCGACTTGACCTCCAGCTCGGGTGCGTTGCCCAGCTTGAACCAGGCGAAGATCGCCCCCGCCATGATCGCGGCGAAGAGGGCCGTGGACCAGAGCGTGCGCCACCGCCGCGCCCGCGACGCCTTGGCCGGCCGGCCACCCGGCCGGTGCACGGTGGACGCCTCGTTCCGGCCGGCCCGCCAGATCCGCTCGGCCGTGGTCTCCGGCCGCTGCACCTGCGTGCCGATGCCCGGCCCGAACCGCAGGGGGTCCGCCGAGCGGCCCGGCACGTGCAGCAGCGTGACGATGTCGCCCTCGTCCCTGGGCAGGGCGGGCGCCTGCCGGTACGCCGGCGGCTGCGCGAACACCGACCTGCCACGCGCCGCCCGCGCCAGCCCCTCCCTGCCGATGACGCCGCCGGGCAGCGCCGCCTGCTCGGCGATCAGCGTGCTGCGCGCGGCGGCCAGGCCGAGCGTGCCGGCCATGGCCGCGACGCGCTCGAACAGGCCGGCGGCCCGCGGCGCGCCCTGCCCGAAGGAGGCGGCCAGCCCGCGCGCCAGCGCCGCCCAGCCGGCCGCGTCCCGCTCGGGCGGGGAGACCTGGCCGCGGATGGCATCGGACAGGCCGCGCTCCGACAGCAGCGCCGCGCCCTCGGCCGTGATCACCACGGTGCCCGGGTGCACGGAGCCGTGCGTGACCCCGGCGGCGTGCAGCGCGATCAAGGTCTGGGCCGTCTCGACCAAGGCGGAGGCCGCGCCGGACGGGTCGATCGCCCCGTCCGCGAGCAGGTCGCCCAGGGTGGGGCTGACCGCCTGGCCGGTGAGCAGCCACACCTGGTCGCCCGCCGCGACCACGTCCGCCACCGGGATCAGCCCGGTCATCCCGCCCAGCACGAGCCGCTGGTCGGCCATGACCGTGCTCACGACGCGGTCGCGCACGCCGGGCAGCCCGATGATCTTCGGGTCGAACAGCAGCGCCCCGGCCCTGCGGCCGTCGGGCGAGATCGCGTCGATCCAGTTGCCCAGCTCGGTCATCCACGTGTGCTCGGTGAGCCGGAATCCGGCGATACCGTGTTCTGGGTTGTTCATCGCCGTTTTGCCCCCCGGCCGCGTCTAGCGCTTCCTTCTATGGCGTCCCGCCATCCGGCGTTTCACCGCAAGTGTGACCGGAACCGCGCCGGACGTCATCAGGCCGAGCGCCACCAGTGCGGCCTGTGCCTTGCCGACGGTGTCGAGCCGGGGCTCCACCGTCGGCTCGCCCTCTCCGCCGTCTCCTGTCGGGGAGGTCGGCGGCTGGGAAGAGGGCGGCGCGGAGGACCGGGTCGGCCGGGTCGTCGGCGCGCTGGTGGTGGGCGTCGGGGTCGGCGTGGGCGGCCGCCGGGTTTCGTCCGGCACCGTGATCTCGCCGCTCAGCTCAGGCTCGGCCGTCGGCGTCGGGGTCGGGGTCGGCTTCCTGGTCTTGGGAGGCGTCTTCACCCTGGTCGGCGTGGGCTTGGGCGTGGCCGTCTCGGTGGGCTGGGTGCTCGTCGGCTGCACGGGCGGCGGCGCGGCGCTCTCCGTGGCCGTGGGCGCGGCGGTCGGCGTGGACTCCGGCGTGGTCTCTTCGGGCGCCGGCTCCTCCGTTTCGGCGGGCCCGTCCGGCTCCTCGGTGAAGGGCGTGGCCGCGCTCGGCGTGACCTCGGTGGTCTGCGCCTGCAGCACGGGCTCGCCCGCGGAGGAGGTGGCGATGACCACGGCGGCGACGATCAGCGCGCCGGCGGCGACCGAGGCGATGACGATCTTCGTGGGTAACTTGCGCAGGACGCCGGACGGGTCGCGGAACCGCGTCTCGGCGAGCGACGTCTGCGTCTCCGCGGGCTCGTCGAGCGCGCTCGGGAAGAGCAGGACCAGCAGGCCGGCGAGGGCGGCCAGGCGGCGGCGCCCGCGCTCCTCCCAGTCGGGGCCGTATGCCCCGGCCGCGACTGCCTCCAGCTCGGTCAGGAACGCCTCCGCCGACGGCGGCCGCTCGGCGGGGTCCTTGGCCAGGCCGCGCTCGACGAGGCCGCTCAGCGCCGCGGGCACCTCCTCAACCGGGACCGGCGCGTTCTGGTGCTGGTGGGCCAATGCGGCGATATTGGGCGCCCGGTAGGGCCGGGCGCCGGTCAGGCACTCGAAGAACACCACGGTGGCGGCGTACACGTCGGTGGCGGGTCCGGCGGCCGCGCCCGCCCACTGCTCGGGCGCCATGTACGGCGGGGTGCCCGCCGCGCTCGCCTCCTCGCCCGCCCGGACGGCGATGCCGAAGTCGACGAGCTTGCTGACGCCGTCGCGCTGCACCATGACGTTCTCGGGCTTGAAGTCGCGGTGCACGACGCCGATCGAGTGCGCGGACGCCAGGCCCTGGAGCGAGCCCTTGAGCACCGTCAGTGCGGCCTCGGGCCCCGTGGGGCCCTCAGACCTCAGGACCTCGCGCAGCGAGACCCCGTTGATCAGCTCCATGACGATCGCCGCGCCCTGGCCGGTCTCGACGTAGTCGATCAGCCGGGCGTGGTGCGCGCTCTGCAGCGTGGCCAGCAGTCTGGCCTCGTGCCGGAACCGGGCGACGAATCCCATGTCGGATCTCAGCTCGTCACTGAGATATTTGATGGCCACCTCGGCGCCGTCGTAGTCGCGTGTGGCCAGCACGACGCGCCCCGCGGCTCCCGAGCCCAGCTCGCGAACCTCGGAGTAGCCGGGGACCCCCCAGCGCCCCTCACCGTGCATAACGGTCTCCTCTGGAGTTGTCTGGGCCCCCACCCACATCAGACGGTCCGTAGCTTAACCGAGGAAACCGCTTTTCCTACCCATATCCCGATAAGTCTGAATTATGAAGATTAGTCGATCTTGTCGGGCGTGTCGGGCGTGTCGGACGTATTGGGGCGCGGCGTCTTCGTAGGCGTCTCCTCGGACGGGCACTCGGGGGTTCTCCCGCCGGCCGTGTCGCTCCCGTTGCCCGCCGCCGGGTCGGTGGAGGCCGTCACGGACCACCTCGTGCCGCAGGGGAGCTGCTTGACGGGGAAGGTGAAGGTCCTGGTGTACGACGTCTGGCCGGACAGCGTGTCCGACATGGTGTCCCCGGCCTCGCCGGCCGAGAACGCGACGTCGAGGCGTACCGGCTGGGTGCTCGACGTGAGCACCTGGACGGCGGCCGTGAGCCCGTCGCCCGGGCCGGCCCGGAGGATCGACACCCGCCGTACCTGCGGCGGGCACGGGACCGAGGCCCGCGCGGTGGCCGTCCGGCCGCCCGCGGTCACCTTCACGGACACCGTGGAGCCGCAGGGGCGGGACCTGAAGGTGTGGGTGAGCGTCCGGGTGTAGGAGGTCCGGCCGGACAGGGTCGCCGTGCGGGTGCCGACCGGGTCGCCGTTCACCGCGAACTGCGCCTCGACCGGGATCTCGCCGGTGCCGCTCGCCGTCACGCTGATGCGGGCGCGGGCGGCGCGGGCG
>NZ_VCJS01000249.1 GCF_005893125.1 Nonomuraea basaltis
AGATGTGTAAAAGAGACAGGTGGAAGCCGGTCCGGTGGTGAGGATCGCGTACAGGCCCTGTACGCCCCGCCGGTGGGCGGGGCGCCTGGGGTGCCTGGCCCGCCGGACGCTGTCCCGTCCCGGGCGTGCCGGGGGCGGGGGCGGGCACCGTGCGCCGGTCGGGCACACAGCTGAACGTCTTGGTGCTGCTGCTGGCCTGCCGCCGTTTGGGGGTCAGGCGGGCCTTGTTGCGGGCCCGGGCGGGGGTGCACATCGGTGCCGGTGCGGCTGATCCGGCCGACCACCGTGGTCAGCCAGGCTGCCAGGTTCTGAATGATCGCCGTGTCCTGGCGCGCGAGCCGCATCCAGGCCTCCTGGACCACGTCCTCGGCATCGGCGTGCGATCCGAGCACGCGTTAGGCGACCGCGCGGAGCCGATCGCGCTGCGCCTCGAACGCCTCGGCGACCAAATCCGTCGGGCCGGCGTCGGTCATGTTGCACCCTCCTCGGATGGGCTTGATCCCGGGTGATGACGGGCCGGGATCGTGGCGTGGCCGGCGCCGGGCAGCGCCGGCCACGCGGGTCTGCGGACGTTCAGCCGTCACGACGTGCGCGGCGCTGCTGACGGAGCGAGATCCGGTTGCCGTCCGGATCCACCGCCTCGATGCGGACCCCGAACGGGTAGTCCTCCGGTTCGGGCTGGTCGAAGGGCACGCCTCGCCGGCGAAGCACCTCGAAGTCCTTCCGCAGGTCGTCCGACTCCAGGATGAGCGCGCCCGGCCGCGCCTCGACCGGCTGCCCCGAGGCGGGCGCATGCGACCAAAGGATGATCTCGACCGGACTGCCCGCAACGCCCACGGTAAGGAAGCGTCCATCAGGCCCCGGATAGTCCACCCGCTTTTCCAAGCCGAGCCCTTCGGTATAGAACTTCAACGCGCGGTCCTGATCGGTGACACAGATCGTCACATACATGATGTTTGTCAGCACCCTGTTCTCCACTCCACTTGTCGGTCCGACGACCTCGGACATACTCGGCCGTCACCTACATGACGGGCGACGACGGGAGAAGGTAACCGATGCGCGAAACCCCTGCCGGTTGACGGCTCGGAGGCGCGCTCGGCCTCCCTGAGGACGGTCGCGTACCGGCGCCTCGTGGGTCGCGGTCCGTGGGCGAAAGCGGCAGGCCGTCGAGGGTTCCACGGACTCGGATGTGGGGATCTCGCCGAGCTCTCCTCGACGGGCTGCGGAAGCCGCGCCTTCGACCGGGTACTCGCTCATCGGCTGGAAGAGGACATCCGCAGGGTCCCGCCCTCGCTGTCGAGTCTGGTGAGAAATGCCAGGTCGGATGAGACGCAAGCTAGCGTGAACAGGATGAATCGGACAGTGATCTGCACCATTGGCCGAGAACCTCCCACCGATGCCGGCACCACAGTGAGACGCTGCAAGATCCGCCCAGAAACGGACACCGGACACGCGCCTACTGACATCCCCGATGGCCTAGTGCCAAGTCCGCTGACATCTCCTGCGCCGTACTGACATCTGCAAGCGCCTCAGACACCGACAGATGTCTGGCGGCGCTGAACATGACAGTGAAACCTATCGCTGACCAGGGAATTGCCCTTTAGATCAATGTCTAATCTGCTTGGCCGAACGGCATTCTGAGCTCCCCCCTGTTCTCCGGACACTTGACCTGAGGTCCCCCTTGATCATCAGGAAGGATGCACGACTCCACCGCGACCCCGATGCCCGCACGGGGCCAACCGGCCCGGCCGGGCGTGCGGGCCGCTACGGGGCGATCGGCTGACCCGCGGTCGGCTTCGGCTTGCTGATCTGCCCTTCGGCGTCGACCACGACCACCTCGACTCCCTCAGCCGAGAACGGGGCCAGCGCGTCTTCCGGGGCGCCGGCGTCGGTCACAAGCGTCCAGGGCCGGGGCAGCTGAACCCAGGCGTGGAACGGACGTCGCCCGAGCTTGGCCGCATGCGCCAGCACGTAGGTCTTGTGGGAACTGCGGGCCATGAGCTCCTTGAGCCGGGTCTGCTGGAGGTCGGCCTCGCAGATCCCGCGGTCGGCGGTGACTCCGTCAGCCCCGAGGAAGACGCGGTCGAACGACATCCGCTCCAGGCAAGCCTCGGTGGTGGGGCCGACGAACCCCTGGCTGAGGTGGCGCAGCCTGCCGCCGAGGCACTCCACATGGAGGCCTTCGACGTCGTCGAGCTCCTTGAGCACCGTCAGGCTCGTGGTCGCGATCAGGAGCTGGGTGCTGGAGCGCAGCTCGTGAGCCAGCGCCGCGACGGTCGAGCCGGCGTCGAGCAGCACGGACTCCCCGGCTCCGATCTGCTGGGCCGCCCATTTGGCGATTCCGCGTTTGGCCTCGAAGGCGTCACCGACGCGCTGGCGCAACGAGTCCTCGGGATGGGCGACGACGGCCATCGCGCCGCCGTATGTGCGGGCCAGCAGTCCTTGCGCGGTCAGCCGGGCGAGGTCACGGCGGATGGTGGAGGGTGTCACGGCGAACGTCGAGGACAGCTCTTCGACACTGGCCAGACCGCTGGTCGTGGCCAGGCGCACGATCTCGGCGCGCCGACGGTCAGAGTTCCTGGGCAACGCTCTTCCTTCTCGGCTTGTCGTTCAACGTTCCGGGGTCAGATCGCCGGGCTGGGAGACATCTGGGCGGCTTGCCGCAGCGCCTCGATCATGCTACCTACTTCGGCGGTGCCTTTCCCGGCGATGTCGAAGGCGGTTCCGTGGTCCACGGACGTCCGGATGACGGGCAGGCCCACGGTGATGTTCACCCCGGCCTCGATGCCGAGGATCTTCACCGGACCGTGGCCCTGGTCGTGGTACATCGCCACGATGAGGTCGTAGTCTCCGCGCCCCGCGACGAAGAACGCCGTGTCGGCGGGCAGCGGCCCGTGCACGTCGATGCCGTCGGCCTTCAGGACTTCGACGGCGGGAACGATTTTCTCGGCCTCTTCGCCGTAGCCGAACAGGCCGTTCTCCCCGGCGTGCGGGTTGATGCCGCACACGCCGATGCGCGGGTTCTCGATCCCGGCGCGCCGCAGCGCCTCGTGGCCTCGGCGTATGGTTCGTTCCACCAGGCCGGGTTCGATCTTCGCGATGGCGTCGATCAGTCCGATGTGCGTGGTGACGTGGATGACGCGGATCTTCGGCGAGGACAACATCATGGACACCTCGTCGGTCCCGGTCAGGTGCGCGAGGAGTTCGGTGTGCCCGGGGAAGATGTAGCCGCCCGCGTGCAGGGCTTCCTTGTTCAGTGGCGCCGTGCAGATCGCCTGCACCTTCCCGGCCATGGCCAGCTCGCTGGCGACCCGCACATAGTGGTATGCGGCCGCCCCCGCCACGGGGGAGATCTGCCCCCAGGGCAGGTCTTCCGGCAGGAGCCCCAGGTCGATGACATTGACGCGTCCAGGCTGGAACACGGCGTCGGTCACCGTGTCGACCACCACGATCTCGGTGGCGGTCCCGAGGATGGAGGCCGCCTGGCGCAGCCGTACGGCGTCGCCGATGACGACGGGACGGCAGAGCTCGGCGATGTGGGGGTCCTGGAGGGCGCCGACAATGACTTCCGGACCCACCCCGGCCCCGTCACCCATGGTGACGGCGATGATCGGAGTGGCCGCTGTGCGCGGCTGTCGGCCGACGGCGGCGGTGCTGATGCTCACGACGGGACCTTTCGCTTGGTTCAGGGGGAGAAGAGTGGGGTCAAGAGGTCCGAGGGAGTGCGGAGCCAACGCCCTGACGATCTCGACGAGCGAGTCGCCTTCCCCGAAACTGCCCGGGCGGGTGACCACTGAACGGCCTTCGGGCGTCCGGGAGTGGACGGCTCCCGGGTGCACCTGCCCGACAGGTGTCAGTTCCCGCACCTGGAGGGCGTCGAGGACGCGCCGGGCGGTCTCTCCGCCGGTCAGCACGAGGTTCACCGGCCGCGCGGACGCGCGCACCGCGTCCGCGACGGCCTCGGCCAGCCGGCGCGCGATGTCACGGGAGGCCGCAGGGAGGACGGAGCCGGCGGAGTCGAGGAAGGCCACGACCGCCCGGTCGCCGATCGGGATGTGGGGGAGGGGCTCCCGGCCGGCAGGTGTGCCGAGGAGCGCCGTCACGGGCAGGGCAACGGGAACGGCTCCGGCCTCGGCCAGCCGGCGCACCTGTTCGGCCGCGACCGGCTCGGCGCTGCCCACCACGACGAGCGGCGCCGCGTCCCTGCGCCGCGCGGTGTGCGTCGGGGCGGGCTCATGCTCCTCGACGGCCGTACCGAGACTCCGCAGATGGCGCCCGAGCGCGTCGGCGAGCCCGCCGGATCCCACCAGTCGCACCGACTGCACGGCCAGCGCGGCACGCAGCACGGCGTCCAGATCCTGATCGGTCTCCGCGTCGCACAGCGCGATGCACGCCTCCTCGGAGCAAGAGGCGATCGCGTCGGAAAGACGATCCGATCGCACGGTCGCGAGATCCAGCACGCGGGCCCGGAGCGGCGCCAGCGCCGCCTCGACCGACGTCGGAGCCGGGACGCCGTCCACCGCCCAGGCGTTCGCCCGGTGGAGGGCCACTCCGGCCAGGTGCAGCACGCCGCCGCGCACCACCCGATCCAGGCCAGGCAGGGCAGGGGCGACGACGATGCCGGCCCCAGGCGTCGTCAGCGCGGCCACCTCCGCCGCGACGTTGCCGCGCAGCAGCGAGTCGATCTTCTTGAAGACCAGCCGCGGACGCCCGGCGGAGGCCAGGGCGACCGCGGAACGCACCGCCGCGGCAGCCTCGGCGGGACGCAGGTGCCGGGAGTCGGTATCGACGACGAGGATGTCGGCGGAATCGCGCTCGCCCCGCACGGCGTGGTCAGTGAGAACAATCCTTGTGCGTGTTGTGCGCATCATGATGCGTGCTGCGACCTCGGCCGCACCCGACAGGTCGTCGGCCACGACGAGGACACCGTCCGCGGCCGTGCTGGGCTTGGGCTTCAAGGAACCCCCGATACAGTCAGGTTTTGCACGTCAGGCAGGCTCCCGCAGTCCTCGCGAACCTCTTGCGCGATCCGCTCCGGAGCGAGGCGTGCACGTCGGCGCAGCCTTCGTCTTGACCGGATGATGTCACAGCTTGCACAAAATGCGCTAGACCTCTTGCGCGAAGTGCGCATGCGTGTAATGGTGCAGCAACGTCGTTGTGACGTGGGAAACATCCGGACCTGGCAGGCGGCCGCTGCTGAGAGGCGCACCGCTGCGGACGGTTCAGAAAGCGAGAACCCCAGTGACTCATCTCGGAAGCGCCCCCCAGTTCTCCCGTCGCAGTCTTCTCCGTCTCGGTGCTCTCACGGGTGCGGCCATGACCCTGAGTCCCCTCGCCGCCTGTGCGGGACCGGGGCCCGCCCCCGGCGCGGGATCCAGCGCCGGCTCCACCGCCGGCTCGGGGATCACGCTGGCGCTCAACCGCTCGCTCGTGTCGCTGGACAACAAGCTCAACCAGTTCGATGCCGCCGTCACCGTCCAGCGCGGCGTCCGTCAGGCGCTGACCTTCATCGATCCGAAGCTCACCGTGCAGCCCGTCCTGGCCGAGAGGTTCGAGCTGACGGCTCCCACCGAGTGGACGGTCAAGCTGCGCGACGGCGTCCACTACTCCGATGGCAGCCCGGTCACGGTCGAAGACGTCTCAACCGCTCTGCAGATGTACCAGAAGGTCCTCGGATCGTTCCTGGCCGGCCTCTTCCCCGAATGGCCGACCGTCACCCCCGTCGACGCGAGCACCTTCAAGCTCGTGACGGAGAACCCGGTGCCGACACTCGACTACCTGATGGCGAACATTCTGATCACCCCCGCTGCCGCCAACAAACCGGAGGAGCTCCAGGGCGGCATCGGATCGGGCCCCTACGTCGTCACCTCCGCCAACCGGGGCACCGGTGAGTACACGCTGCAGGTCAACGACAAATACTGGGGTCCCGCGCCCGTGATCAAGACCGTACAGGTCAGGTTCCTCCCGGAGGAGGCCAACCGCGTCGTCGCCCTGCGCAGCGGCGAGGTCGATGTGATCGACTCGATCTCCCCCGATGCGATCAGCCAGCTCTCCGGTCTGAGCGACGTGGAGATACAGCAGGTGCCGAGCACGCGGATCAGCCAGCTCTTCTACAACTTCCGCAAGCCCTCCGGGCACCCGCTCGCCGACGTGCGCGTGCGCGAGGCGCTCAGCTACGCCGTCAACGGTCCCGCCCTGATCAAGGACGTCTTCGCCGATTCGGTCACCCAGGCCCGAGGCGTGGTGGCGGACACCCTGACCGGGGCGGTTCAAACGGGCGAGTACGTCTACGACCCGCAGAAGGCCAGGCAGATGCTCGACGCCGCCGGAGTGAAAGATCTCAAAATCAAGATCATCTGGGAGACCGGAGAGTTCGCCAACGACACCAGCGTCATGGAGGCGGTGGTGGAGATGCTCAAGGCGGTCGGTGTGCAGGCCGAACTCCAGCAGTTCCAGCCGGGCGGCGAAATCACCAAGTGGCGCCAGGGCCGGGCCGGCGACTGGGACGTCCTCGGCAACGGCTATCCCGGCCCGACCGGGCTGGCGCTGACTCCGCTGCAGGGCATGTTCGCCGGCACGGCGGAAAAGGAGGCCACCCGGGACACCTACCATGGCTACGTGATCCCCAAGATCACGACCTTGCTGCAGAAGGCCTCACAGGAATCCGACAACACGGCCAGGGAGCGCCTCCTCGCCACGGCCCAGAAGGACATCTGGGACACCTGGCCCTGCATGTGGGCCTTCGTCCCCAAGACCGTCGTCGCCCGGCGCAAGCGCATGCAGAACGTCCTGCTCAGTCCCACCAACTCCTACGACCTCGCATCCGTCCGACTGAGTGGATGAGTCGTGATCCGCTACGTCGCCCAGCGTGCCGGGCAGAGCATCCTGGCGATCTTCCTGACCGTCTCCGCGGTGTTCGTCGTCGTGCGGCTGGCACCAGGGGATCCCGCCGCCGCATACGCCAGCCCCCTGGCCACCACGGCCGAACTCGCCCGCATCCGCGTCCAGTTCGGCCTGGACAAACCGCTCATACAGCAGTACGGAATCTTCGTGCGTGACCTGTTCGGCGGCGACCTGGGCACGTCCTTCTCCTTCCAGGCCCCCGCCCTGGACGTCGTCCTCAGCCGCATGCCGTACACCGTCATGCTCGCCGTGTCCGCCATCCTGTTCGCCGCGGTCGTGGCCATCCCGGTCGGCGTCTGGATGGCGCGGCGCGCCGACACCGGCCGCGAGCTGGGGGCCAACGTGGCCATGATCGCCGGCCAGTCCATGCCGGAGTTCTGGAGCGGCATCATGCTGCTGACCATCTTCGCCGTGCTCGTCCCCGTCCTCCCGGCATCCGGCTTCACCAGTTGGGCTGGCCTGGTGCTGCCGACCGTGACCGTCGGCATCCTGCAGATCGCGCTGATCTCCCGGATGGTACGCCGGGAGATGGGGGCGGGCTTCGCGGCTCCCTACCTGATGATCGCCCGCTCCCGCGGCGTCTCCGAACGCGGCCTGACCTGGCGCTACGCCATGGGCAACTCGGCCATCCCGGTGGTGACCGCGCTCGGCACCCGGTTCGCCGCCATGCTCAACGGCGTGGTGGTGGTCGAGGTCGTCTTCGCCTGGCCGGGTGTCGGATCGCTCGTCGTGCGCGCGCTGGAAACCAGGGACTACCCGCTGATCCAGGCGACCGTCCTGGTCACGGCCATCCTGACAGTGGCCGTTCAGCTGCTCATCGATCTCACCTACCCGTTGCTCGACCCGCGGGTACGACTCGGGAAGGCGGTGGCCTCATGACCGCCACGGCGGCCGGCCCCGCCGACGGCTTCGGCAGCCGCGACACCGCGGAGCCTCCCGCGCGGCCCAGCGCGGTCTCCGCCAAGGATCTCGCCCGATCCGCGGCGGTCCGCCGCCGCAAGAGCGCGCGGCTGAAGACATGGGTCGGCTCGGTGTGCGTGGCCCTCGTCGTCGTGCCTGTCGCCCTGGCCAACATCCTGCCGATCCCCGGGCCGGACGAGCAGAGCCTCGGCCTGCGTCGCCTGCCACCGCTGACCGGCGGGCACCTGTTCGGAACCGACCAGCTCGGCAGAGATCTTCTCTCCCGGGTCCTGCACGGCGGCCAGGTCTCGCTCACCGTCGGCGTGCTGGCCATCGTCGTGTCCGGCATCATCGGTCTCATCGCCGGCGCCGCGGCCGGATTCTTCGGTGGCTGGGTCGACGCCATGGTCTCGCGTCTGCTGGAAGCGCAGCTGTCGCTGCCTCTGCTGTTGATGCTGCTGCTCATCGTCGCGCTCTTCGGCCCGTCCATTCCGGTCATCACCTTCGTGATCGCGATCGCGCAGTGGCCGGAAGTGGCCCGCCTGACCCGTTCTCTGGTGCTCGTCGAGCGGGAGAAACCGTACGTGGCCGCGGCCCGGGTGCTCGGCCTGCATCGCATCACCATCCTGCTCCGGCACGTGCTGCCCAACGTCGTCAAGCAGGCCACGCTGGTGATCCTGCTGTTGCTGGCCCAGGCCGTGCTGCTGGAGAGCGCGCTGAGCTATCTGGGCGCCGGTCCGCAGCGCCCGTTCGCCACCTGGGGCCGCATCATCTCCGACGGCCAGGACTACATCACGACGTCGTGGTGGCTGGTCACGCTGCCCGGACTGGTCATCGTGCTGCTTGTCGTCGGTGTCAACCTGCTCGGAGACGGGCTGCGGGACCGAGTCCGCAGGCGGAAGGGAAGGTGAGCCGGGCATGACAGCCGAGTTCGACGGGGCCGATCGTCCCCTGCTGGAGGTCGAGGACCTGCAGATCGAGCTGATGGCCGAAGCCGGCATCGTCCGCGCCGTCGACGGTGTCAGCTTCCTCATCCGCCAGGGCGAAACCGTGACGATCATCGGCGAGTCGGGATCGGGCAAGTCCACCACGGCCATGGGCATCCTGCGGCTGCTTCCCCCGGAGCTGGCGGTCCTCTCTGGCAAGGCCCGCTTTCAGGGAGTCGACGTCATCGCCGACCCCGGCGCGGTGCGCAAGGTGCGCGGGCGTACCGTCTCGCTCATCCCGCAGGATCCCATGACGGCGCTCAGCCCCGTCCACACCATCGGGCGGCAACTCCGCGAGGCCGTGCGGCTGCGCCACCGCGGCCTGTCCCGGTCGGAAACCGTCTCGCGCTCCGTCGACCTGCTGGCCCGGATGCACATATCCGATCCGGAGTCCCAGCTACGCAGGTATCCGCATCAGCTGTCGGGAGGCATGCTGCAGCGTGTGCTCATCGCGATCGCGCTAGCCGGATCGCCCGGGCTGCTCGTCGCCGACGAACCGACCTCCGCCCTGGACGTCACCGTCCAGGCAGGCATCCTCGACCTGCTGCTCGAAGTACAGGAGAACACCGGCATCGGCATCCTCATGATCACTCACGACATCGGCGTGGCCCGGCTCGTCTCGGACCGCATCCATGTCATGAAGGACGGGCGATTCGTCGAGTCGGGCGAGGCCGAGCAGATCGTCGACGCACCCCGCGACCCGTACACCAGGAAGTTGCTGACAGCGGTCCCACGGCTGGGCCCCTGGGACGAAGACGGCGAGTCCCTGGAAGCGCCCCTCGACGACGCCGTGGGAGAATCCCGATGACCGACGCGTTCCTCGAGGTCGACGGCCTCGTCGTGGACTATCCCGTCGCCCACGGCGTGTTCCGCGCGGTCGACAACGTCAGCTTCACCGTGCGGCGGGGCGGCACCCTGGCCATCGTGGGGGAGTCAGGCTGCGGCAAGTCCACGATCGCCCGGTCGATCGTACGGCTGGTCAAGCCCACCGCAGGCCGCATCGTGGTGGGCGGCACCGACATCGCCCAGCTGAGGGAGAAACAGCTGCGCCCGATGCGCACCCGGGTACAAATGATCTTCCAGGACCCGTACGGATCGCTCGACCCGCACCTGTCGGCGGAGGAGATCGTCGCGGAACCGCTGCGGGTGCGCGGAATGCGCGACAGACGCGCCCGGGCCAAGGAGGCGGCCAGGCTCATCGACCAGGTCGGCCTGCCCGCCACGGCCCTGGAACGTCGCCCGCCGGAGTTCTCCGGCGGCCAGCGCCAGCGCATCGGCATCGCCAGAGCCCTCGCCTCCAAACCCGACCTCCTGGTCTGCGACGAGGCGACGAGCGCACTGGACGTGTCCGTGCAGGCGCAGGTCCTGGCCCTGCTCGTGAAGATCCAGGCCGAGACCGGCCTCACCTATGTCGTGATCTCCCACAACCTCGGTGTGGTCAGGGAGATCAGCGAGGACATCGTCGTCATGAGCAAAGGGCGCCTGGTCGAGTCCGGCCCGACCCGGACGGTGCTGGCCGCCCCGGCCCACCCCTACACGCGCGCACTCCGCAGGGCCGCGCTGGATCCGGCCACGATGCACGGGCGCAAGCCGCGCGACCTGGTGCGGGCCCCGTCCACTACCCATTCCCCCGGAGCACCCGTTCAGCGAGGAACCGACCGATGACAACTTCCGTACCGGCGATCTCCGTACCGGCGGCGACACCGTCCGGGACGCACATCGGGCTGTCCCGGCTGGTGCTGGGAACCATGACGTTCGGCGACACGGCGGACGCGAAAGAGGCCGCGCGCATGCTGGACGTGGCGCTCGACTCCGGCATCACCGGTGTGGACACCGCCAACGCCTACGCGGGCGGCGCGACCGAGTCCATCCTGGCGCCGCTGCTCGCCACCCGGCGCGACCGGGTCGTCCTCGCCACCAAGGCCGGTATGCCCCATCCGGACGCCGGTGATCACGCGCCGTTGTCCGCCAGAGGATTGCGAGCCAGCCTCGAAGGCAGCCTGCGCCGCCTGCAGGTGGACCACGTCGACCTGTTCTACCTGCACCAGCCCGACCGCCGCACGCCGCCGGCCGAGACGCTCGGCGCGATCGCCGAGTTCGTCGCCGAGGGCAAGATCAGCGCGCTCGGCGTCTCCAACTACGCTGCCTGGCAGATCTCGGAGATCAACCACGCCGCCGACGCCGTCGGCGCGCCGCGGCCTGTCGTCGCCCAACAGCTGTACAACCTCCTGTCCCGCAGGGTAGAGGAGGAATACCTGGAGTTCGCGCGGAGCGCCGGCCTGACGACCATGGTCTACAACCCGCTCGGCGGGGGCTTGCTCACCGGGCGTCACACCTTCGAGCAGGACCCCGCCGCCGGCCGCTTCGGCGACTCCAAGCTCGCTCCCATGTACCGGCAGCGGTACTGGAGCCCGGCGCTGTTCGAGGCCGTCACCGCCCTCGGCGAGATCGCCGCGCAGTCGGGCATCCCCCTCATCGAGCTGTCTCTGCGGTGGCTGCTCCATCGCGACGGCGTGGGGGCCGTCCTGCTCGGCGGTTCCAAGGCCGAACACCTGCGCGCGAACATCGCGACCGCCGCGGCCGGACCGCTTCCCGAGGATGTCGTCGCAGCCTGTGACCGCGTCGGGGCGGCGCTGCGCGGACCCATGCCCGCCTACAACCGATGAGAGCCGACCGCCGAGGAGAAGACCAGCAGTGAGCATCACCGACTTCACCGCCAGGATCCGTGCCCGGGAGCCCGCACTGGGCTACTGGTCCGTCCTGGATTCGCCGGTGTCCACCGAACGCATCGCACGCCTCGGCTACGACTACGTGTGCCTGGACGCCCAGCACGGGCTGCTGGGCTACTCGGGGCTGCTGAGCGGCCTGATGGCGATCGACGCGGGCGGCGTGTCCGCGGGCCTGGTCAGGGTCGAGGCGAACGACCCCGGCCACATCGGCCGTGCCCTGGATGCGGGAGCCGCAGGTGTCATCGTGCCACTCATCGACACCGCCGACGACGCCGCGGCGGCCGTCTCCGCGACCCGCTATCCGCCGAAGGGGCGCCGCTCGTACGGCCCGATGCGCTCGGCGCTCCGCATCGGGCCGCGCCCCGCGGACAGCGACGCCACAGTGCTGGTCCTCGTCATGATCGAGACGGCACAGGGGCTGGCGAACATCGAGGCGATCTGCGCGACCCCCGGCCTGGACGGCGTCTACGTCGGCCCGTCCGATCTGTGCCTGGCCCTGGGCGGCGCCTTCCCCGGCGACCCCGCGATCGCTTCCCCGTTCGAGGACGCGCTGGTCACGGTGCGCGAAGCCGCCAGGTCCGCCGGCGTCGCCGCCGGCATACACACCCCCGACGGCGGGACCGCCGCCAAGCGCCTGGCCGAGGGATACACCTTCGCCACCATCGCCTCAGACCTCGTCCACCTCGAACAGGCCGCGAAGTCCCACCTGACCGACGCCCGAGCCCGGTCTCGCCGAGGAGAACAGTGAGCCGGCCCGTCGTTCCCGGCCATCTGCCCATGGACGGCATGATCCGCGTTCGCGACGACGATCCGGACCGCCATGAGGCGTATCTGATCGCGCCTGCCGTGCAGAACCACGCGGCCAACATCATGTCGCTACGCGACGGCGCTCTCGGCTGCGTGTGGTTCGGCGGCACGCAGGAAGGCGTCTCGGACATCTCCATCTGGTTCTCCCGGCTGCAGAAGGGGGCGGACACCTGGTCCACGCCGACGCGGCTGTCCGACGACCCGACGCGTTCCGAGCAGAACCCGGTGCTGTTCCTCACTCCCGCCGGAGAGCTGTGGCTGCTGTACACCGCCCAGCACGCGGGCAACCAGGACACCGCCGAAGTCCGTTGCCGCATCTCGCAGGACGACGGTCACACCTGGGGACCCGTGCACACCCTCCTCCCCGCCACGAGCCGCGGCGGCGTCTTCGTCCGGCAGCCCGTGCTCGTGCTGCCGTCCGGCCGATGGCTGCTGCCCGTCTTCAACTGCGTCACCACACCGGGGAAGCGCTGGGTCGGCGACCGCGACACCAGCTCTCTCATGGTCTCCGACGACGAGGGACGAACCTGGCGCGAACAGCCCGTCCCGGACAGCGTCGGCTGCGTCCACATGAACGCCCACCTGCTGGCCGACGGCACGCTGCTCGCGCTGTTCCGCAGCCGCTGGGCGGATTCGATCTACGCGAGCCGGTCGGAAGACGAGGGCATGACCTGGAGCGTTCCCGCTGCCACCGAGCTGCCCAACAACAATTCCTCCATCCAGTACGTCACACTGCGTGACGGCCGGCTGGCGCTGGTGTTCAACGCCAGCAGCGCGGCCGACGCCACCGAGCGCCGGGCGTCCCTGTACGACGAGATCGACGATGACGGCCTCACCGGGACCCCGGCGAGTCGGACCGGCGAAGAGCCGGCACCCGCCGGGAGCGATGAGCGCACCGCGTTCTGGGGCGCCCCGCGTGCGCCCATGACCCTCGCGGTGTCCCGCGACGGAGGGCGCACGTGGCCGATCCGCCGCGATCTGGAGGTAGGCGATGGCTACTGCCTGACCAACAACTCCCGCGATGGCCTCAACCGAGAGTTCTCCTACCCGTCCATCCAGGAAAGCGCCGACGGTGACCTGCACATCGTCTTCACCTACCACCGCCGCGTCATCAAGTACGTCCGAGTACGACCCGAGTGGGCCGCCCGCGCCGAAGGCATCTGACGTGCCGATGGACGCCGCGCCAGACGGCCGCACCGGACGGACCTCGGACGAGCCGCAGCACGCGGTGGTGACCGGGGCCAGCTCCGGCATCGGCCGGGCCGTCGCCACACGCCTGCTCCGCGAGGGCTGGAGAATCACCGGGATGAGCCGTACCCGCCCTCCGGAGCACCGCCAGGACACCCCGGCCTACTCGTGGATCCGGGCAGACCTGACCGACCTCGACCAGCTGGCCGACGCATCAGCCTCGGTGGGCGCCGTCGACGCCATCGTTCACGCGGCGGGCGTGCAACGCTCCGCGCCGCTCGGACGCCTCTCGGCACAGGACGGCGCCCTCATGTGGCGGGTCCACGTCGAGGCCGCGACCGTTCTGGTGAACGTCCTCGCCGACGCGATCCGCCCAGGTGGCCGCGTTGTGCTGATCGGAAGCCGCACGATGGCGGGCGCGGCGGGCAAGAGTCAGTACGCGGCGACCAAGGCCGCGCTTGTGGGCTTGGCCCGTTCCTGGGCCATGGAACTGGTCCCGCGTGGCATCACCGTCAATGTGGTCGCCCCCGGCCCGACCGACACCCCCATGCTGCGGGATCCCGGACGTGCCGCCACTCCGCCACGGGTTCCGCCGCTGGGCCGGTTCATCAGACCCGAGGAGGTCGCGGGACTGACGGCCTTCCTCCTCGGACCGGAAGGAGGCGCGGTTACCGGCCAGCACCTGGTGATGTGCGCGGGCGCATCACTGTGAACTGGCAGTGAGCGAAGGAACGGCGGGTGAGGATGGTGAGCTGCCAGGTAGAGGCACATGATCGTCCCCACCACCGGGAGGACGCGGCCCGCGTTGAAGTGTTCCACCGTCGTCTCGTCCCTGCGCAGGACGAGAACGGATACATTGACGGCCGCGAAAGCCGCGAGCAGGAGCAGCGACGTCGTTCCGCCCAGCAACGCCCGCTGCCGGGAACCAGCGAGACGAACGTGATGAGGCCGACAGCGATGGTGGTGAACAGAATCGCCGCCTGTGGCGTGCGTCGAGAGGGGTGCACCTTCGGCATCCCGGCGCGGATGTTTCTCCGGCCGCCCGCCGGCGTTCGTCGGCATCTAACCAACTCGACCGAACGACATTCAAAGTGACAGTGCGATCCGAGTGCGGTTCGAGGAAGCTGTTGAATGGTTGCAAGCTATTGCATCGCCGCGCGGCTGGCCCGCCTCGGCGGGTCGCCGGGTGGACACCGCAAGGGGGCCGCAGCCGGGACGTCAGCCCGCGCTGCGCGCGTTCGACCCGCCGCCGTGGGACCAGCCCCAGCCACGCCCGCGGTGGTCGCCGACACCGTTGGAACGGGATGTCACGCCTCTCTAAAGACAGCAGCTACAAGGCTTTCTGAGGAGTCTCATGGCATCCGGACATCACCCTGACGGTTCTGCCTCGCAGACCATGGACGGGATCGGTTTTCTCAGTGTCCCCGAAGCCACCGCTGAGGCCCAGCGGATCTTCGACGAGGACATCGCCGAATTGGGTTACGTGATGAGCGTCTCACGTCTGTGGGCCTATCAGCCCGCGACGGTGGCCGGGCTGTTCGCCCTGCTGCGGCAGGTGACCACCGTGGATCGCCTCAGCCTGCGTCAACGCCACGTCCTCGTGACCGCGTGCGCGTCGGCGTTCGGCGACTCCTACTGCTCACTCGTGTGGGGAAGCAGGCTGGCCGAGGCGAGCGATGCGCAGACCGCCGCTGGGGTGCTGACAGGTGTTGACGACGGCCTGAGCAGCAGCGAGCGAGCCATGGCCACGTGGGCCCGCAAGGTGGCGCGTGAGCCCAATGGCACCACCGCGGCGGATGCGCAGGAGCTGCGTGACGCCGGATTCAGCGACTCGCAGATCTTCACGATCACCGCATTCGTGGCTCTTCGCCTGGCGTTCTCGACGGTCAACGACGCGCTGGGCGTACGCCCTGATGCGGCCCTTCGCTCCAGCGTGCCGGGAGTCGTTCGCGACGCGGTCGCGTTCGGCCGTCCGATCGACGATGTCGCAGACGAGGTGTAGTCGATGGAATCCTCATGGGCGACGACAAACGCGGCCACGGATGCGGGTCGCTGGTTCGCGCGGCGACTCGCCGCTGAATCTCTCGCCCGCGGTGACGCCACGGGCTGGTTCGAGATGTTGTATGCGGCGGCCGAACAGGGTGTCGTGACGGTGCCGTGGGCTGGCTTGGCGCCCAGTCCACGCCTGGTCTCGGCGCTGGCCGGTCTCCCCTTGGGCGGGCGCGCCGTCGTGGTCGGCTGCGGGTTGGGCGACGATGCCGAACACGTCGCATCGCTGGGCTTGACTACCTTGGCCTTTGATGTGTCGCCGACGGCGATCGCCGAAGCCCGGCGCCGCTTCCCCCACTCCGCGGTGGAGTATGTGGCCGCCGATCTGCTGTCGCCGCCGAGGTCCTGGGCCGGCGCGTTCGACCTGGTGATCGAGGTGTTCACGCTACAGGTCCTCACCGGCGCGACACGACGTGCCGCCTTCGCCCGGCTCGCCCAGCTGGTCGCGCCCGGCGGCCGGCTCTTGGTCATCGCCAAGGCGCGGGACGAGGACGAGTGGCCGGGCATGATGCCATGGCCACTCACGCGAATCGAAATCGAGTCATTCCACAAGTACGGGCTGACCAAGGAATCCATTGCCGACGTCATCGACGACGATGACGACGGTCCGGTCCGCCGGTGGCGAGCGTGGTTCGCCGCTCCTCCTGCCGCTTGATCTCACTCATTTGACCAGCAGATCTGGAGTCACGTCCCCATGCCCATCCACCACCGCCATGACGTCGTTGTTGTGGGCGCACGCGCCGCGGGCGCGGCCACCGCGCTGCTTCTGGCCCGCCTCGGGCACGACGTGGGCAGCTCGGGCACCACCCGGTCAGATAGACCCGGTGGATGGGGCAGACCACGCAGGGCAGCAAGTGCCAGGCGACGCGCCAGACCGGATCAGGCGTGGCGAGGCAGCGCGGGCAGACAGCGGCGGTGTCCAGGCGCCAGAGCCAGGGGCGGGTGGTGGTGTTGCCGGTCCAGCTGCGGGTGATGAACTGGCCGCCCTGGCCCATCAGCGCCATGCGCATCATGGCGCAGGCGCGCAGGCTGGTGGCATCCCGCAGGTTTTCGAAGACGTACTCGCCGTCATAGATGGTGAGAAAGTCATCGCCCAGGATGTAGCGCTGCGGGGTGTAGGGAGGCAGGCCAAGCAGGGCTGCGATGGTGTCGCGCTGGCTGTGGTGTGCCTCGACCAGGTGGAAGAACCAGGAGTGGAAGGCCTCTCCGTCCGCCAGCGGCGGCACCAGGGCCAGCCGCCGCAGCGGCGGCCGGTCCGGCTGCCGCTCCTCGAGTTCGAGGTGGTGCCGTATCATCCGGTGCCTGTGTCCTGGTCGGAAGGGGCCGGGGCCTTCTTGGTGCGGCGCCGAGCAGCAGCCTGGCGGCGGGCTCTGGTCTTGGCGTAGTCGACCTCGTCGTCGTGGCCGAGCACCACGCGGTCGAGGGTGTCGCGCGTGAGCGCTTCGACGCCCGGGTCCATCGCCATGTGAGCGGCCTTTTTGAACAGTATGGACAGCGCGCCGATATAGCCGGAGGTGCGTTCGTGCAGGTAACGCCAATGATGCAGGGTCAGAGCGTTGGGCTGGTGATCGAGCAGGATCAGGTTGCTCTCGAAGTGACGCACCAGCGACATCCAGGTGCGCTGCTGCTCGGCGGTGCGGATCGAAAACGGGGCCAGGTGCTGCAGGTCGGCGAAGCGGGATCCCGATTGGCTGGCCCGTCCGCGCTCGTGTCCATTCGTGGAGGTGCCTGCTTTGCCCGGGCGGGAGCGGACCGGTGCTCCGTCAGTGAACAGGTTGCCCTGCTCCAGCAGGATCCCGGGGTCGCGTTGATCGTTGCGGCTTTCTTTGGGAGGATGGCTGCTATGACTTCGAACCGACGAAAGGCCTATGGCGCGTAGACGGCCAGGCCAGGTGCGCGCGAACCTGCCGCGCAGACTCCGCCCGGGACAGGGCATGAAGATTGTTTCT